>NZ_JAGPOT010000033.1 GCF_018224015.1 Pseudarthrobacter albicanus | reverse complement strand
GTCGAGGAAGTCCCAGACCTCCTGTTCCTTCCCGGGCTTGGCCTCGACCAGTGCCAGCACTCCGTATTTTGGTGCCACGGCTGTCTCCTCAGAATTGGGCTGGATCGGCCGCACAACGGCCTACAGGCGTGAGTGTAGGCCGGTGGCAGTGGCCGGACAAGGACCCGTTAAAAGCAACGCGGGGTCACTTACGGCCCATAGTCCTGAGGATTATGGGCCGTAAGTGACCCCGCGTTGGGATAGATAGTCGGGGTAGAAGGGGTGCCGGGGAGGCTGGAGGTGCCTGCTTACCGGGTGCTGCCGGCCAGGAGGCCGCGGCGCCGGAGCAGGCGCTTTTCGATCGGGGCGAAGACCAGCAGCTCGATCAGGATGCCGACCGCGAGGATCAGCAGGATGGCTGCCATCACGGTGGTCATGTCGGAGAGCACCCGGCCCTGGTCCAGGAGCGAGCCGAGGCCGAAGCCGATGGACCCGCCGACCGCGATGATTTCCGCGGCCATGAGCGAGCGCCAGGAGAAGGCCCAGCCCTGCTTGAGGCCGCCCAGGTAGCCGGGGAGGGCGGCGGGAAGGATGATCTGCAACGCCAGCTGCAGCCGCGACGCGCCGAGGACCTTGCCGACGCTGCGGTACTGCGGCGGGATCTGGTCCACGCCGGAAATCAGGCCGTTGATGATGGAGGGGATCGCGCCCATGAACACCACGAAATACACGGTGCCGTCGGTCAGGCCGAACCAGATGATGGCCGCCGGCACCCAGGCCACGGACGGCAGCACCTGCAACCCGGAGATCAGCGGCCCGAAGGCCCGCCGCAGCGGCGCGACCTGGGCCAGCAGCAGCCCGACGGGTGTCGCGATGGCCACGCTGATCAGGAAGCCGACGACGCCGCGCTGCAGCGAGGTCCAGACGGCTTCCTGGGTTTTCCCTTCGCCCCAGAGCGTTCCGAGCTGGCCGAGGACATCCAGCGGGCCGGGCACAAGGTCGCGCCGTTTGATCCCGAGGGACACATACACCTGCCAGACGATCAGCAGGACGGCCAGCGCGGCGACCGGCAGCAGGATCCGGCTCCAGTCGATCCGGGACTTGCGGACGGCGTCGGACTGGAGCGAATCCAGTCCGGCCTCGAGCTGGCGCAGGTCCTCGGTCCCGGTGGAGGACCGGGTCAGGGCCGCGTGGACTTTGCGTGATTCGGGCTGACCGGTGATTGAGCCTGTCGAAATCGGGGTCTCGACAGGCTCGACCACCGGAGTTTGCTTACTGGGCATGGCGGCGGATCTCCTCGCGTAGCCGGGCGGTGATGATGCCGGTCAGCTGGCCGGCGAGCCCGGCATCGGTGCGGTGCTCCTCGCTGACGTTCCACTCCTGCACCACGCGGCCGGGCCGGGAGGAGAGCAGCAGCACGCGCTGGCCCAGCCGGACGGCTTCGCGGACGTTGTGGGTGACAAAGACGATGGTGCGCCCGGTTTCCTTCCAGATCCGCTCCAGCTCGTCGTGCAGCAGGTCACGCGTGATCGCATCGAGGGCGGCGAACGGCTCGTCCATGAGCAGCAGCTGCCGGTCCTGCGCCAGGGAGCGGGCCAGGGCCACGCGCTGGCGCATCCCGCCGGAGAGCTCGTGCGGGCGCTTGTCCCCCGCCCCGCCCAGGTGCACCAGCTCCAGCAGCTCGTCCGCCTTGATCCGGCGCCCGTCCTTCGAGACGCCGCGCAGCTTCAGGGCCAGCTCGATGTTCTCCCGCGCGGTCAGCCAGGGGAAGAGGGCCGCGTCCTGGAACATGAAGGCGGCGCCGTCGCTGGGCACTTCCAGGGCGCCCGACGTCGGGGCCTCCAGTCCCGCCATGATGTTCAGCAGGGTGGACTTGCCGCAGCCGGACGCACCGAGCAGGGCGACGAATTCGCCCTGCCCGATGGTGGCGTTGACGTCGTCCAGCACCGGGGCGCCGTCGCCGAAGCGCTTGCCCAGGTGTTCCAGTACGACTGGCATGGTCACGTCCTAACTTTTGTCGCGGGGCCGGTGATGGGGACTGATTAGTCCTTGCCGAGCCCCTGCGCGGAGGTCTTCTTGCCGGTGACGGCGTTGAGCGCCGTGAGGTCGAAGATGCCGGTGATGTCGGCCTGCTTGGTGGTGCCGGCGTCGACGCCGTCCTGGAGCAGCTTCTTGTACGTTCCGGCGAGCGGGTCAACGGTGAAGACAATGTTCTTCAGCGACCGGTCGATGACGTCGGCCGGCAGGGCGGCCCCGGCCGATTCCTTGAGTGCGGCGTTCAGGACGCCGGCCTTCTCGGCGGCGGGGGCGGCGTTGAGCCAGTCCACGGATTCGACGTGGCCCTTCAGCAGCGCCTTCACCGTGGCCGGGTGCTCGGCCGCGAACTTCTTGTTGACGATCAGGACGGTGGTGATGAACTCGCCCTTGTCCCACAGGTCCTTCTCGTCCACGAGGACCTTGGCGCCGGCCTGGAGCACCAGGCGGGAGGCCCAGGGCTCCGGCAGCCACGCGCCGTCGAGCTTTCCGTCCTGGAACAGCTTCAGGGTCTGGGCGTTCTCGGAGGGGTTGATGGCGACATCGCCGCTGCCGTCCGTGGAGGTCTTGTAGCCCTGCTTGCCGAGCCAGGCGCGGAGGGCGACGTCCTGCGTGCCGCCGAGCTGCGGCGACGCCAGCGTCTTGCCTTTCAGGTCCGCCGCGGAGTTGATTCCGGGCTGGACCACCAGCTGCGCTCCGCCGGACGCCGCGCCGGCGATGATGCTGACCGATTCGCCCGCGCTCTTGACGTAGGAGTTGATGGCCGGGTTGGGGCCGATGTAGGTGGCGTCGATGGCGCCGGCGTTGAGGGCCTCGATCGCGGCGGGGCCGGCGTTGAAGACCTGGGTGCTGAGTTTGGTCCCGCCGAGGTCCTTGGCGATGAGGCCCTTGCTGACGCCGACGAGGGCCGGGGCGTGTGTGATGTTGCCGAAGTAGCCGAGCCTGAGTTCGGCGGCCGGGTTGGCGTCTGCAGCGGCCGCGGGGGGAGCCGCGGCGGCCTCATTGTTGCGGGACACGCTGGACGCCACGGCGGCGCCGGCGCCGATCAGCAGGACGAGCCCTGCGGCCAGGGAAATCTCGAGCGTGCGCTTGCGCTTCGGCTTGCCGGACTCACCGGCGACGATGCGGGTGGTGCCCGGCGTGGTGCCCGGCTGGTTTCCGGCGGAGGCGCCGGGGCTGGGGTTTTCGGGGGTGGATGACATGTGCGAAGTCCTGTTCTGGGAAGACGGGTTGGCCGGGCGGTTGTTCAGCTCCGGCGACATCGCCCCCGGAAGTTCCGGCGGAAGCGCCCGGAGAGGCGTTCGGTGGTTGTCATGGATTCACCATAGGGAGTGTCATAAACAAGGTTCAATGGTCCGGAAACCCGGGGTCACGCGAGTTCATGCAACGTCACATGCGGGCGCGATATTCGGACTTTTGAGCCTTTCAGTCACCTTTGACGTTGACGAGCTGCCTGAGCTTGTGCTGTATCGCGACGAGGTCCGCGGCGTCCCGCATCACCCGGTCGATGGGTTTGTACGCGGCCGGGATCTCGTCGATGAAGGCCTCGCTGGCACGGAATTCAATGCCCTGCATGGCCGTCTTCAGCTCGGCGAGCGTGAAGGTCTTCCGCGCGGCCGTCCGGGAGTACTGCCGCCCCGCGCCGTGCGGGGAGGAGTTCAGGGACACCGGGTTCCCCAGCCCGACGACCACATAGGACGCCGTGCCCATGGAGCCGGGAATGAGCCCCAGGTCGCCGGCCTCGGCCTTGATGGCGCCCTTGCGCGAGACCCAGACGGACTTGCCGTAATGCTGTTCCCGGGCGATGAAGTTGTGATGGCAGTTGATCCTTTGCGTTTCCGCGACGGAGCCGCCGATCCAGGATTCAAACTGCCGGACCACCCGGTCCATCATCTCCTCGCGGTTCAGCAGTGCGAAGTGCTGGGCCCAGCGGAGTTCCCGGATGTAGCGGGCAAATTCAGGTGTTCCTTCCGCCAGGAAGGCCAGGTCGCGGTCCGGCAGGACGACGCGCCGGCGCAGGACCGCGCTCCGGGCCTCATCAATGTGCCGCTGCGCGATCTTGTTGCCCACGCCGCGGGAGCCGGAATGCAGGAACAGCCAGACCGCATTGCCCTCATCCGCACACACCTCGATGAAATGGTTGCCCGAGCCCAGGGAACCCAGCTGCAGCTCCCACTTCGCCAGGTACTGGGCCGGGTTAAACCCGGCCTGGGCCGCCAGCTTCCTGAGCTCGGCGAGCCGGGGTTCGGCGGTGGGCGTGATTTTACGGTTGTTGTGGCCGGCAGAGAGAGGGATGGCCCGCTCGATGGCCTCGCGCAGCCGTTTGCGGTCCCCGGGCAGGTCCTTCACGGAGTACTGGGTGCGGACGGCGATCATTCCGCAGCCGATGTCCACGCCCACCGCCGCGGGGATGATGGCGCCCAGCGTAGGGATGACGGATCCCACCGTGGCGCCGATGCCGAGGTGCGCGTCCGGCATCAGGGCCAGGTGCGGGTAGATGAAAGGCAGTTGGGACGTGGCCACGGCCTGCGCCCGCGTCTTGTCGTCCAGGATGGACGCCCAGCTGATGAGCCGGCTGTTGATGGTTTCCACGGTTTCCCCTCCCACTGACGATGATGGTGGGCTGGGCAATGGGTGGCAAGGCCCCGAAACAGCGGGTTCGCCGGAAACGCGCGGGGGGTCGCCGCAAGTCTACGGGGACCCCCGCGCGTTTCCGGCGACCCCGCAGGGCAGTTCTCGCTGAGACCTAGATGGAGTAGCGCTCGTCCTCGTGGTCGCCCGGGTGGTCGCTGACCAGGCCCGCGGCCAGGGTGTTGCCGTCCAGCGGGTCGATCACCAGGAACGCCCCGGTGCGGCGGTGGTGCAGGTAGTTCTCCAGGGGCAGCGGGGCCGCGAGCCGCAGCTGGGCGTTGCCGATGTCGTTCAGCTCCAGCGTGGTGGTCGGCTCCAGCCGGAAGCTGGCGAGGTCCAGCTTGCCGGTCACGTTCCTCACCATGGCCTGGACCGTGCGGGTCCCGTGCTTGACGAGGACCTTGGCGCCCTCGCGGAGCGGTTTGGGCGAGAGCCAGCACAGCGCCGCGTACAGATCGGCCGAGGCCTCCCGGATGGTGCCGGCCGCGGCGATCGTGTCACCGCGGGCGACGTCGAATTCGTCGGCCAGGCGCAGCGCCACCGACTGCGGCGCCACGGCTTCGCTGAGCTCGGCGCCGGCGAAGTCGATCCCGGTCACCGTGGTGGTGCGCGGGGCCTGGCCGGGCGTCAGGACGCTGACGCTGTCCCCCACCTTGACCGAGCCTTCGGTGATCTGGCCGGCGTAGGCGCGGTAGTCGCGGTACTGCCTGGCGTCGAGCCCGCCGGCGAGGGCGTCGGGCGCCAGCGCGCCCTGCGGCCGGATGACGAGCTGCACCGGGAAGCGGAAGCTCTCCAGGTCGCTTTCGAGTTCGTCCGCGGCCGGCAGCGACTCGAGGACCTCGAGCATGGCCGGCCCGCCGTACCAGGGCGTGCGGGCGGAGCGGTCCACGACGTTGTCGCCGTCGAGCGCCGACACCGGAATGACCAGCAGGTCGGTGACGCCGTCCGCGCCGAGGCCGAGCTCGCGGCCGACCTTCCGGACGTCCGCCTCGATCCCGCGGAACACGGCCTCACTGAAGTCCACGAGGTCGATCTTGTTCACGGCCACGACCACGTGCGCCACGCGGAGCAGCTTCAGCACAGACAGGTGCCGGCGGGTCTGTTCCAGGACACCCTTGCGGGCGTCGATGAGCACGACGACGGCGTCCGCGGTGGACGCGCCGGTCACCGTGTTCTTGGTGTACTGCACGTGGCCGGGGCAGTCCGCGAGGATGAAGCTGCGCCGGTCGGTGGCGAAGTAGCGGTAGGCGACGTCGATGGTGATGCCCTGTTCCCGCTCGGCCCGCAGGCCGTCGGTCAGCAGGGCCAGGTCGATCGCCTGGGTGCCGGTGGCCCCGGACCCGCCGAAGCCGCGGTCCGCGGAGGTGCGGGCGACGGCGTCGAGCTGGTCGGCGAGGATCGCCTTGGAGTCATGCAGGAGCCGGCCCACCAGGGTGGACTTGCCGTCGTCGACCGAGCCCGCGGTGGCGAAGCGGAACAGCGTGGTGGGCAGGGCCGCGGACGCCAGGTCCGGGCCCGGGAGGAAAGTGTCGGTGCTCATTAGAAATAGCCGTCCTTCTTGCGGTCTTCCATGGCGGCCTCGGAGATGCGGTCATCTGCCCGGGTGGCCCCACGTTCGGTGATGGTGGACGCGGCAACTTCAATCACGACGTCGCGCACGGTGGCGGCGCCGGATTCGACGGCGCCGGTGCAGGACATGTCCCCGACGGTGCGGTAGCGGACGGTCTTGGTGATGACGTCTTCGTGTTCGCGCGGCTGGGAGACCTCGCCGACCGCGCGCCACATGCCGTCGCGGGCAAAGACCTCGCGGTCATGGGCGTAGTACAGGCCCGGCAGGTCGATGCCTTCGCGCTCGATGTAGCGCCACACGTCCAGCTCGGTCCAGTTGCTGATCGGGAACGCGCGGACGTGCTGGCCCACGGTGTGCCGGCCGTTGTACAGGTTCCACAGTTCGGGCCGCTGGTTGCGCGGGTCCCACTGGCCGAACTCGTCGCGCAGGCTCAGGATGCGTTCCTTGGCGCGGGCCTTGTCCTCGTCGCGGCGGCCGCCGCCGAACACGGCGTCGAACTTGTTGCGCTCGATCGCGTCCAGCAGCGGGACGGTCTGCAGCGGGTTGCGGGTGCCGTCGGCGCGCTCGGCGAGCTCGCCCCGGTCAATGAACTCCTGCACGCTGCCGACGACGAGCTTCAGTCCCAGCCGCTCCACCGTTCGGTCGCGGAACTCGATGACCTCCGGGAAGTTGTGGCCGGTGTCCACGTGCAGCACCGGGAACGGCACCTTGCCCGGCCAGAAGGCCTTCGTGGCCAGGTGCAGCATCACCACGGAATCCTTGCCGCCCGAGAACAGCAGCGCCGGCTTCTCGAATTCGGCAACGACCTCGCGGATGATGTGGATGGCTTCGGACTCGAGGGTGTCCAGGCTGGAGAGTCTTGCCACTGCTTCTCCACGCGGCTTAGACACACTCGCTCGTTCCTCGCTCGCGCGATGCGCCGCTTTCGGAGAATCAGCGTCAAGATCCAGCACAGACAGCTCCAGGTCCTCGTTGGTGATTTGGGTGCTCATACGTGTAGTCCGCATTCTGTCTTGTCGGTTCCTGCCCAGCGGCCGGCGCGGGGGTCGTCCCCGGGCGCCACCTTCCGGGTGCAGGGCTGGCAGCCAATGGACGGGTAGCCCTGGGATAGCAGCGGGTTGACGGGAAGGAGGTTGTCGTCGGAGTACTGCACCAGCTGGTCGAAGCTCCAGGCCGCCAGGGGGTTGACCTTGACCAGTCCGTTGGTTTCGTCCCAGCTGACCAGCGGGGTGTTGGTGCGGGTGGGGGCCTCGTCGCGGCGGACTCCGGTGAACCAGAGTTCGTAGCCGGCGAGGGTGCGGCGCAGCGGCGCGACCTTGCGCAGCGCGCAGCACTGGGCGGCGTCGCGGGCGAAGAGGTCCTTGCCCAGGAGCCGGTCCTGCTGCTCCACCGTGTTCTCCGGCAGCACGTCCACGACGTTGACGCGCAGGTTCGCGGCGACCTCGTCGCGGGTGGCGTAGGTTTCCGGGAAGTGGTAGCCGGTCTCCAGGAACAGGACGTCGACGCCGGGCAGCTGGTCCGCGACGAGAGCCGGGAGCACGGCGTCGGCCATGGAGCAGGCGACGGCGACGGCGGGCAGCTCGAAGTTCCGCGCCACCCAGGCGATGACATCCCGGGCCGGGGCATCCCAGCCGAGCTCGGCGGCGCCGGCCCCGGCGAGGGCCTTGAGCTCGTCGTGGGAACGCAATGTGCCGGTGACCTGGCCGCCGGTGGTCGAGCTTGTCGAGACCGGGATTTCGACAGGCTCAATCACCGGGTCCACTCCCAATGCGTGCTTGCTCATTGCAGGTCCCCCTCATCGGCGGCGAAGGCCCATTCGGCGAAGGTCTGGCCTTCGGCGTGGTCGGCCACGAACTTGCGGACCACCCGTTCGACGTAGTCGGGCAGCTCCCCGGCGGTGACCTTGAGCCCGCGGACGGTGCGTCCGAGGCCTGCTTCCTCGCGGCTGGAGGAAGCCAGCCCGCCGCCCAGGTGGACCTGGAAGCCGGGGGTGGGGTCGCCGTCGGGCGTGGGCAGCATCATGCCCTTGAGTCCGATGTCCGCGGTCTGGATGCGGGCGCAGGAGTTGGGGCAGCCGTTGATGTGCAGGGAAAGTGCCTGCGGCAGCTGCTTGCTTTCGACGAGGTCGGCCAGTCGGCGTTCCAGTTCGGCGACGGCGGTGGCGGCCGTGACCTTGGTTTCGACGATGGCGAGCTTGCAGTATTCGATGCCCGTGCAGGCGATGGTGCCGCGGCGGAACACCGACGGGCGGGCGGAGAGGCCCAGGGCGTCGAGCTCGGCCACGAGCGGTTCCACCTCGTCCTTGGGCACGTCGAGGACCACGATCTTCTGGTGCGGGGTGGTGCGCAGCCGCCGGGAGCCGCGGGCCTCGAGGGTGTCCGCGAGCCTGACCAGCTGGCTGCCGGAGAGGCGGCCGGCCAGCGGGGTGGCGCCGATGAAGAACTTGCCGTCCTTCTGCTCGTGGACGCCGATGTGGTCGCCCGGGGCGGAGGGCTTGGGGGCCGCGGGGCCGTCGCTGAGCTTGTAGCCGAGGTATTCGTCCTCGAGGACCTGGCGGAACTTCTCCGTTCCCCAGTCGGCCAGCAGGAACTTCAGGCGGGCCTTGGTGCGCATCCGCCGGTAGCCGTAGTCGCGGAAGATGCTGGTCACGCCGAGCCAGACGTCGGCGGCCTGGTCCGGCTTGACGAACGCGCCGAGCCGTTTGCCCAGCATGGGGTTGGTGGAGAGCGCGCCGCCCACCCAAAGGTCGTAACCGGGCCCGAGTTCGGGGTGGACCATGCCCACCAGGCCGATGTCGTTGATCTCGTGAACGACGTCCTGGCTCGGGTGGCCCGTGATGGCGGTCTTGAATTTGCGCGGCAGGTTGGCCAGTTCGGGGTCACCGATGAAGCGTTCGGCGAGTTCCTGGATCAGCGGCGTGGGGTCGATGATCTCGTCCCTGGCGATGCCGGCCACCGGGGAACCCAGGATGACGCGGGGAACGTCGCCGCAGGCCTCGGTGGTGGACAGGTCCACGGACTCGAGCCGGCGCCAGATTTCCGGCATGTCCTCCACCCGGATCCAGTGCAGCTGGATGTTCTGGCGGTCGGTGAGATCGGCCGAGTCGCGGGCGAAGTCCACGGAGATCTGGCCGATGACGCGCAGCTGTTCGGTGCTGAGCGCGCCGCCGTCGATCCTGACGCGCAGCATGAAGTACTTGTCTTCGAGCTCGTGCGGCTCGAGCGTGGCGGTCTTGCCGCCGTCGATCCCGGGCTTGCGCTGGGTGTACAGGCCCCACCACCGGAAGCGGCCGTGCAGGTCCGTGCCGTCGATGGAGTCGAAGCCGTGCTTGGCGTAGACGGACTCGATACGCTCGCGGACGTTGAGGCCGTTGTCCTCCTGTTTCCAGGTTTCGTTGGCGTTCAGCGGCGCGGTGCCGTCCACTTTCCACTGCCCGTGCGGCTTGGCGGCGGGGCGGGAGGCGGGGCGTTTGGCGCGTGCGGGGGCAGCCTGGTCCGGGGACGCTCCGGCTAGAGCTGTATCAGTCATGGATCGACTGTAGGCGGCCTTTAATGCCGTCACAAAGGGTCTGAAACGGGAAGTCACCTAGGGAAACAATTCGTCACGAACCGCCCCGAAGCCTTGAACTGCCGGGGCGTGCGTGCATGGCGGGTCCCGGCTTTACGCCCGGGGTGCCCGCGCCGCGACGGCCGCGTCATACCGTTCCAGGGCGATCCCGGCGAGCACCGGCGAGGGAAGCAGCGGCGCCGTGACCAGGTCCGCCCCGGCCTTGGCCAGCTGGTCGTGGAAGAAGCCCGGCGCCAGCAGGTAGGACGCGATGACCACCCGGCCGGCCCCCGCCTCCCGGCCCACGGCCTCTTCGCGCAACGCAGCCTCCCCGCGCAACGCCGCCTCTTCGCGCAACGCAGCCACGGCCTCGGGTACGGAGGGTTTGGCCGAGGCGCCGTAGCCGGCCACGATCCGGTTCGGCCGCAGCGCCCGCAGCTGGCCGGCGAGTTCCTCGACATTCCGGGCGGCGGCGGGATTGGAGGAACCGGCGGCGGCGAGGACCACGGCGTCGTTGTCCGTCACGCCGGCCTCCCGCAGGCGCGCATCCAGCAGGGCCGCCAGCCGCGGGTCCGGCCCGAGCGGGGCGGCGGCGAGGGTGTCCGGCCGGCTTTTGACCGCCCGCGCGATGTCCACCTTGACGTGGTAGCCCACGCTCAGCAGCAGCGGCACCACGACAGCGGGCTCCCCCGCCGGCAGGCCCGCCACCACGGCCGGCAGTTCGGGATCCTGGACGTCCACGTAGGCCTCGCGGACGTCGAGCCCGGGGCGCAGGGCCGCGATGCCGGCCCGGAGGGCGTTGACCTCCGCCGCGCCGGCCGCGCTGGAGGTGCCGTGGGCGCAGGCGATCAGGATGGGGCTATTCATAGCCGCTAGCGTAACCTTGGAGCCGCCCCATCCGCCCCCTGCTACCGACCGGGACGCCCCATGACCTTCTCCTTCAGCATCGCCCTGGTCTGGCTGGACCTGGCCGGCGTCTTCTTCTTCGCGGTCTCGGGTTCGCTGCTCGCGGCGCGGAGGCAGTTCGACATCGTCGGTTCCCTGCTGCTGGCCTCGGTGGTCGGCCTGGGCGGCGGCGTCATCAGGGACATCATCATCAACGCCGGCCCGCCCGCCGCCTTCACCAACCCCGCCTACCTTGCGCCCCCGCTCCTGGCCGCGGTGCTGGTGTACTTCCTGTTCTCCAGCGTCGAGCGCTTCACCTCGCTGCTGATCCTGTTCGACGCCGGCGGCCTGGCCCTGTTCTGCATCACCGGGACGCTGAAGGCGCTCGGTGCCGGGATGCACCCCGTGCCGGCCGTCCTCCTGGGGGTCACGACGGCGGTGGGCGGCGGACTGCTGCGGGACATCACCGCCAATGAGGTGCCCCAGCTCTTCGACCCCAAGGACATCTACGCCCTGCCCGCCTTCGCGGGGGCCGCGCTGACGGTGTTGCTCTCCGTTACGGGCACGTTCAACGTGGTGACCGCGGGTGCGGTGGCCGCCGTCGTCTTCGCCTTCCGTGTCACGGCCTGGCGGCGCCACTGGCACGCCCCGCTGGCCGTCCGCGGCTGGCACCGCCTCGGCCTGGACCCGGCGGATAGCGGCCCCCGGGATTAGCTAGGATAAGAGCATGACTGACATGTTCCTCGAGAAATTCCGCGCGCTTGTCCCGAAGTATCTCGAAGACGAATGGCAGGAAGAGGATGGCCTGCCGGCCGAGGACCTCGAGAAGGCCCTCGCGGAGCACCAGTTCCAGGTGCCGCTGGTCCTGCGGGAGTTTTACGAGGCGGTGGGCGGCTGCGAGGACCTCATGGAGGCCTACCACTACTTCTGGGACCCCGAAGAGCTCGAAGTTGATGACGAAGGCTTCCTGATGTTCCTCGAGGACGAGGAGGAACAGTTCACCTGGGGGTTCCGGGTGGGCGACCTCAGCGTCCCCGACCCGATCGTGTGGCGCCGCAACAACGCCCGCGGCCAATGGAAGAGCGAAGAAGGAACCTTCTCCGAGTTCGTCTTCGACATGTTCGAGTGGGCCTTCAACGACGACGACGAGGACTAGGCCTCCGCGCCTGGCGCGGTCCGGCGCGGTCCGGGGGCACTTTGACGCCGACACGCCGTCCCCGGGCCCGGATTCCGCAGCCGGGGGCTTCAAAGTCGCCCCGGACGGCAGCCACCGTCAATGTGGATCAGGGGTGGAACGCGCCGGCGCGCCGCTGCTCCAGCACCGCCAGGACTTGCGCCATCATCCGCTCCGGGTGATGGACGACGTCGGCATAGCCAAACCGCAGCCCGAGGTAACCTCCAACGACGGTCGCGTTGTTCCGGCTCCGGTCCTTCCTGACCTGGATCGGCTCGAGGTGGGTTTCTCCGTCGGTCTCCACCACGAGGCACTCCTCGATCAGGAAGTCGACCTCGCCCACGCCCGGAATCTCCACATGCCGCCGCACGTGCAGCCCGGCCCGGCGGAAAGCGTCATTGGCCAGGACCTCCAGCACTGAATCGGCCCGCGGGATGACCCGGTCCAGCACCGACCTGGCCCGGCCGTTCCGGTTGCCGCCAAGCTTGCTGCGGAGGAACCCGAGGCTGATGTCGCCACGGCCCACGGCACACTGGACCATCACGAGGGCCTGCAGTTCCGGCAGGCAGTGCAGGGCATGGATGAGCACATCGGCGAGGCCCGCCACCGGCAGCCAGGGGTGTTGCGGGTGGCGGCAGGCGCCGTGGGCCACGGTGTCCAGCGGTGCCCTGCGATGCCCGGAGCACAGGTGCAGGGTCCGCGCCGGGACCAGGGTCCACAACCGGTAGCTTGGGGCGGCGGACAGGCACGTCAACAGCGCCTTCAGCTCTCGAGCGGCGCGGTGGTCGCTGGGATCCTGCGGCAGCCCGTAGTGCCCGCGGCGGATCCTGATAATGGCACCGGCTGCCAGGGCCCGGTCCAGCCCTGCACGGCTGAATCCCGCCCGGGCAAGATCAGCCGTACCGGCTGCACCGCCTCGCGCGGCCAGGAAAGCGGAAAGGTTCATCCCCCCAAAATGCCTTGTTCACGGCGCCGCCTGCAGACTCCGCCCAGGCCATGTGGAGAACTCTGGACAACTCTGAACAACGGGCGGCGCGGTCAGGGGGCACTTTGGCGCCGACACGCCGTCGTTTAGCCCCTAACGTGCCCGGATCGGGCCCAAAGTCCCCCCGGACGGCAGCACTCCCGCAAAAACCCGAAGGCGCCCCCGCTGAACCCGAAGGCGCCGGCCGGGAAAAACTAGCTGCTGCGGTCCACCACGGCCAGCGCGAAGCTGGTCAGCGACGCCTTCACCACACCCTCGGGCAGCGGGGCCAGGGCGGCGATGGCCTCGTTGGCCCAGGCGCGCGCCACAACCCAGGATTCCGCGGTGACGGGGTGTTCGCGGAGTCCGGCGACGGCGGCCGCGAGGGCCTCGTCCGAGGACAGGTCGCCGTCGATCAGCTGCAGGAGTTCGACGGCGGAGCGGTCACCGTCCGCGGCGGCCTTGCGCAGCAGCAGGACCGGCAAGGTGGGCACGCCTTCGCGCAGGTCGGTGCCCGGGGACTTGCCGGACTTGACCTTGATGCCGGTGACGTCGATGACGTCGTCGGCCAGCTGGAACGCCACGCCCACCTTCTCGCCGTACTCGACCAGCAGCGGTTCGTAGGACTCGTCGGCGCCGGCAAAGATCGCGCCGAGCTGGCCCGAGGCCGCCACGAGCGAGCCGGTCTTGTCCGCGATGACGGAGAGGTAGTGCGCCAGCGGATCCTCGTCCGGGCGGGGGCCCACCGTCTCGTGCAGCTGGCCCAGGCACAGCCGCTCGAAGGTGCGGGCCTGGATGCCGAGCGCACGGGACCCGAGTTCCGAGACCAGGATGGAGGCCCGGGCGAAGATGAGGTCGCCGGTGAGGACGGCCACGGAGTTGCCCCAGACCTCGTGGGCGGTGGGGGCGCCGCGGCGGAGCGGGGCCGAGTCCATCACGTCGTCGTGGTACAGCGTGGCCAGGTGCGTCAGTTCCATCACGACGGCGGCCTGCACCACCGCCGGCCGGGAGGCGTCGCCGAGGTGAGCGCACAGCAGGGTCAGCAGGGGGCGGATCCGCTTGCCGCCGGCTTCCACCAGGTGCCGGGACGTGGCGTCGGCCAGCGGGTCCGAGTTGGCGATCGCTTCGCGGAGCTTCTTCTCCACGCGGGCCAGGTTGGTGGTCAGCGCGGGGCCCAGTTCCGGGTCCCCGGCGATGGCTGCGAAGCCGGCCGGGAGTTGCAGGCCGGTGGCGATGGCGGTGGTGTTGAGGTCGGGCTCGGAGCTCGGCAGGCCGTGCCCGGCGTGCGTCCAGCTGCGGTCTGGAGAGTTGGTCACGGGTTAACCCTAACTTTTGTTGCGGAAACCGCGGAGTCGGCGCCGGAGTGCGGGGGGCCGGAGCTGTTGGACGTGGCGGGCACCAGTGATTCCAGGACCCGGATGGCGCGGTCCTCGAAGCCCTTGGCCGCAGGATCGGTGAGGTTGGCCAGCAGCCGCACCACGAACCGCATCAGCACAGGAATGGGCATGCCCGTCCGGAGCGCGAGCTTCATGACGGCGGGCTTGCCGATCAGCGCGGCGAAGGCCCGGCCCAGGGTGAAGTGCGAGCCCCACTGGTCCCGGACATGGTCCGCGTACCCGGCGAGGTGGGCGTCGGCGTCGGCCCCGGTCCAGCCTGCGGCGGCGGACCGGGCGGCGCCGTCGATGATGAACTCGGCCGCGAACCGCGCGGATTCCATCGCGTAGGAGATGCCCTCGCCGTTGAACGGGGACACCATGCCGCCGGCGTCGCCGAGCAGCAGCAGGCCGGGCGAATAGTGCGGGGTGCGGTTGAAGCCCATGGGCAGCGCGGCGCCGCGGATCTCGCCCACCTGGTTCCCCGGCGTGAAGCCCCACTCGGCGGGCATCCCGGCGGTCCATTCGCGGAGCACCTGCTTGTAGTCCAGCCTGCCGAATTCCTTGGAGGAGTTCAGGATGCCCAGGCCCACGTTGGAGGTGCCGTCCCCGACGCCGAACACCCAGCCGTAGCCGGGCAGCAGCTTGCCGTCGCGGCCGGGGAGCTCGAGCCAGCCTTCCATCCAGTCGTCGTCGTGGCGCGGGCTGGTGAAGTAGGTGCGGACGGCGACGCCGAGCGGCCGGTCGTCGCGCTTCTGCAGGCCCAGGGACACGGCCGTGCGCGAAGAGTTTCCGTCCGCGGCGAGGACGACGTCGGCGGCGAAGTCGCGCGTTTCGCCGGTCTTGCGGCCGGATTCGTCCAGCAGGGCGGCGCGGACCCCGGTCACGCGCCCGGCCTCGGAGCGCAGCGCCTCGGTGACGCTGTGCCTCTCCAGCACGACGGCGCCCGCGGCCTGGGCGTGCCGGGCGAGTTCCTCGTCGAAACCGAGCCGGGTCCGGATCAGCCCGTACTGCGGGAAGTCGGAGACCTCGGGCCAGGGCAGTTCGATGCTGCGGCCGCCCGCGATCAGCCGCAGGCCCTTGTTCCGGCGCCAGCCCCCGGCCTCGGGGTGCGGCAGGCCGAGCTTCTGGATCTCGCGGACGGCGCGCGGGGTGAGGCCGTCGCCGCAGACCTTTTCGCGGGGGAAGCTGGTCTTCTCGAGCACCGTGACGCCGATGCCGGCCTTGGCGAGGTAGTAGGCGGCGGTGGACCCGGCGGGCCCCGCCCCGACGATCAGTACATTCACGGGCAGCGCTCGGCTAACGCGCCGGCCGGGTGATGTTCCGGCGCAGCCTGGCGACCGGGCCGCTGTGGGCGGCAATGGCGGCGGCGCCGCCGTCGGGCGTTGAATCGAGGGGCTTCCGGGCGCGGTGCACGGCCACGATCCCGCCGCTGAGGTTCCGGTAGGTGACGTCCTCCCAGCCGGCTTCCTGCAGCCACGCGGCGAGGTGGTCCTGGTCCGGCCAGGCTCGGATGGACTCGGCGAGGTAGACGTAGGCGTCCGGGTTGGAGGAGACCTTCACGGCGATGGCGGGCAGGGCGCGCATGAGGTACTCGGTGTACATGGTGCGCCACAGCGGCACCACGGGCTGGGAGAACTCGGCGATGACGAGCTTCCCGCCGGGCCTGGTGACCCGCAGCATCTCGGCCAGGGCCTTCTTCGGCTCGTTGACGTTGCGCAGGCCGAAGGAGATGGTGGCCGCGTCGAAGGTGCCGTCGGCGAACGGCAGCGCGGTGGCGTCCCCGGCGATGAAGTCGATGTCCGGGCGGCGGCGCTTGCCCACCTTGAGCATGCCGAGGGAGAAATCGCAGGCGATCACGTTGATCCCGGCATCGGCGTACGGCTCGCTGGAGGTGCCGGTCCCGGCGGCGAGGTCCAGCACGCGCTGGCCGGGCTTCATGCCCATGGCCTCGACCACGATCCGGCGCCAGCGGCGCGTCTGCCCCAGGGACAGGACATCATTCACGACGTCGTATTTGGGCGCCACATCGTCAAACATGGTGGCTACTTCGTCGGGACGCTTATCCAAGGATGCTCGGTTCACCATGACATTGTCTCAGACAAATTTGAGAAGGACTTTCGAGGAGCCGGTCCCCCGGTCCGAGGCCACGGCAAACGCTTCGGCCACCTCGCCGGCGTCGAAGGTGTGGGTGAGCAGCGGCTCGACGTCCAGGCCGTCGGCCAGGTACGCCAGGGCGTCGTCCATCTCGTCCGCGAAGCGGAAGGTGCCGCGGTAATCGATCTCACGGAACACCAGTGCCGCGAGCTCGGCGGTCACGGGTCCGGCCGGCAGGTTCCCCACCTGGACCACGGTGCCGCCCCGGCGCACGGCAGCGAGGACGCCGCCCAGCGCGCGGGCGGCGCCGGAGGCCTCGAACGCCACATCCACCTCGGGCAGGCCGGCGACCGAACCCACCAGCACGACGTCGTCGGCCCCCATGCGCTTGGCGATCGCCAGCGAGGTTTCGGACAGGTCGCTCGCGACGACGCTCGCCGCGCCGGCGCGCCGGGCGGCGGCCACCAGCAGCGCGCCGATCGGCCCCGCACCGTTCACCAGCACGTCCTTGCCGGCCAGGCTGCCGGCCCGGTTGACGGCATGGATCGCGACGGCGAGCGGCTCGGCGACGGCGGCCCGGCGGGTGGACACGCCGTCGGGCAGCCGGCGGAGCTGGCTTGCCGGCACGGCCTTGCGGGAGGCGAACGCGCCGTCCGTGTGCGGGCTGTGCGCGGCGCTGCCGTAGTAGGTGACACGCGGGCACAGGTTGGTGCGCCCGGCCAGGCAGTCCGCGCAGGCGCCGCAGTACACGGCAGGGTGGACGGTCACGGCATCGCCGACGGCGAAGCCCTCAACGCCCTCGCCGAGCACGGAGATCCGGCCGGCGACCTCGTGGCCCAGGACCATGGGATCGGCCAGGATGCTCAGTCCCGAGGCGCCGTGGCTGACGTAGTGCAGGTCCGAGCCGCAGATGCCGCCGTATTCGATGTCGACGATCACCGAGCCGGCCGGGCAGTCCGGGTCCGGCCGGTCCTCCAGGCGGAGGTCTCCGGCCGCGTGGACAACAACGGCTTTCATGCCGCGTCCTCCACGAGGGTCAGGTCGCGGCCCTTGGTTTCGGGGGCGAGGAAGGTGGCAACGAAGGCGATCGCCGAGTAGAGGACCATCATGCCGGCAATCGGCCACCAGGAGTTGGTGAACAGGGCCAGGAGGCCTGCGGCGATGATCGGGGCGAGGCCGCCGGAGAGCACGCCGCCGATTTCCTTGGCCAGGGCCAGCTGCGTGTAGCGGTTGCGGGAGCCGAAGAGCTCGTTCACGTAGGCCGACTGGACCGAGAACATTCCGAGCACCGAGACGGAGAGGCCGATGATCAGGGCCAGCGAGACCAGGAACGGATCGCGGGACTGCATCATCAGGATCGCGGGAATGGCGAAGAGCATCTGGAAGCCGGACAGCGCACGGTACATGCTGCGGCGGCCGAACTTGTCGGACAGCCAGCCGGCCAGCGGGACCGTGGCGAAGCCGATGATCGAGCCGATGAGCAGCGCGAAGGTGCCCACGCCCTTGTCCATGTGCAGGCCGGAGACGATGTAGCCGATGAGGAAGGTCTGGATCATGGCGGAGTTGCCGGATTCGCCGATCCGCAGGGCCATGGCCAGGAAGAACGCCTTGCCCTTGCGCTGGGTCTTGGTCTCCGCCCGGCCGGCGGCGGGCTGCCCGACGGCGGGCTGCCCGACGGCGGGCTGCCCGACGGCGGTGCCGGAGGTCGCGGCGGACTGCCCGACGGCGGTGCCGGAGGTCGCGGCGTCGGCGGCGGCAGCTGCGGCGTCGTCGGCGGCGTCCTGCTCACGGGTGGCCTCGAAAACGGGGCTTTCCTTGAGGTTGCGGCGCATCCACAGGGCATACAGGGTGATGCCGATGCTGGCGATGAACGGCAGGCGCCAGCCCCAGCTCATGAGTGCTTCCTCGGGCAGGAGGGTCAGCAGGACCCACAGGCCGGAGGCGAGCAGGGTGCCGGAGTTGGTGCCCAGGCAGACGAAGGAGGCGATCAGTCCGCGCTTCTTGGGCGGGGCGTACTCGGCCAGCATGACGGAGGCGCCGGAGAGTTCGGCGCCGGCGCCGAATCCCTGCGCCAGGCGGAGGACCACCAGCAGGATCGGCGCTGCGAGCCCGATCTGGGCGTAGCCGGGGAGGAAGCCGATGAGCATGGTGGACACGCCCATCATCATGATGGTGATGACCAGGACCTTCTTGCGGCCCACGCGGTCACCCATGCGTCCGAAGAACCAGGCACCCACGGGGCGGGCCATGAAGCCGACGCCGTAGGTGATGAAGGCGACCAGCAGGCCCACTACGGGGTCGAAGTTGGGGAAGAAGATCTTGGGGAAGATGATGGCCGCGGCCAGCGAATAGAGCTGGAAGTCCATGTATTCCATGGCCGTGCCGAGCCAGCCGGATACTGCTGTTCTGATCAGGTCTTTGGATGAGCGCTGGGTGGCGCCGATCTGGATTGTTGCCGTCATGAACCCCTCTGTTCTACGGGCCGGCCGAATGCGCATCTTCAATGATGGGGCACGCTGCCAGAGTCTTCATGTATCCACCATTGGAAACATAACTGCCATTCAAGCACTGCCATACCAGTATGTCAAAGTGACTGGCGCCACTCCGCAGGGTCCTGGCCCTGGCCCCGGGTGCGGGCCCGGTCGCTGGCCCGACTGGTGCCTGACCGCGCCGCGCCGCCCGGCCCCGCCTGGTGCCTGACCGCGCCGCGCCGCCCGCCGCGCCGCCCGGCTACTGTGGAAGCATGGCCGCCTCCGACAACACCCCCCGCGCCTCGGCACGCGTGATGGCGTATGCGCGGATCCGCGAGCGCATCATCTCCGGCCAGGACGCACCGGGCACCCTCCTCTCCGAAAACGAGCTCGCGCACCATCTGGGCACCAGCCGCCAGCCGATCCGCGAGGCGCTGCTGCTCATCGCCCAGGAAGGGCTCGTGGAGATCCGGCCGCAAAGCGGCACCTACGTGACCTACATCGATGCCGACACCGTGGCCCAGGCCCAGTTCATCCGCGAGGCCATCGAGGTGGCCTCGCTGGCCGAATGCGCCCGCAACATCACCCCGGAAGCCACCGCCGCGCTCCACCGGCTCCTGGACCGCCAGGACGCGTGCACCAGCCGGGAGGAGTTCTACCCGCTGGACGAGGAGTTCCACCGCGCCCTCCTCTCCATCGCCGGCCACGAAACCGCCTGGGCCACCGTTTCCAACGCCAAGGGGCATCTGGACCGGGCCCGGTATCTGGGACTCAACGGCTACCGCGGCATCAGGGAGTACGCGGCCGACCACCGCCGGGTCCTTGAAGCGGTCCTGGCCGGCGACCTCACGGCCGCGGAGGACTGCCTGCGCAGCCACCTGCGCTTCATCCTGGACGACGTCACGAACATGCGCGCATTGCGGCCGGAGCTGTTCTCGGCCCCTGCCGTACCGGAGCGCCGCACGGGCCGTCCGGCTCGGGTCTGAACCGGAGGGCCGCACCGGAACGGCCAAACACCGGACTCGGCCCGGCTCCGGAGTAGTGTTGTCCCATCATGACGAGCGCGTTCCGTACCAGCACTTTGAAGACCCTGACAGTCCCCCTCGAAGTTGACTCACCTTCCGGGGGGCTGCCGTCGTTTCTGGTCCGGGACGACGTCCTGTGCTGGACCCGCCGCGAGGCCGGCCTGGTGGGCTTCGGCGAGATCGCCCGGTTCACGGCCACCGGCCCGGAGCGCTTCCTCGAAGCGGACATCTGGTGGCGGCACCTGGTCCTCGAGGCGGACAGCGTGGACGCCGTGCAGTGCCCCGGCACCGGACCGGTGGCCTTCGGCTCCTTCGCCTTCTCCAAGGCCTCCCCGCACGGGTCGCGGCTGATCGTCCCCGAGATCGTGGTGGGGCTCCGCGACGGCAGCTACTGGCTCACGCAGCTGACGTTCGACGACGGCGAGCTCACCGAAGCGGGCGCCCTCGCCGCACTGGACGGCTGGCTGGGCGGTGGCGGCGCAGGCGGCTCCCCCGGTGGCTCCTTCACCGGATCCCCCGCCGCCGGGCACCTCCCGGCGTCGGGCGCGGCCGTAGTTGGGGACGGCACCGCCAGTGACGTGCCCGCCAAGGCGGGCACCGCCGTCGTACGCCCCCTGCCTCTTGCCGCCGGCGCAACGCTGCACACCGGCTCGCTGAGCGAGGCGGACTGGATGGCGGCGGTGGCCGAGGGCGTGGCCGAGATCCGCACGGGGGCGCTGGAAAAGCTGGTGCTGGCCCGCGACATCGTCGCCACGGTGCCGGCCGGCGTGAACGCGGCGGAAATCCTGCGCCAGCTGGCCGTCCGTTACCGCGAGTGCTGGACCTACGGGGTGGACGGCCTGGTCGGCTCCACCCCCGAGATGCTGATCCAGGTGGAAGGGCGCACGGCCCAGGCCCGCGTGCTGGCCGGAACCCTGGACCGCCGCGACGCCGAGGGGATGGCCGGCTCGCCGCTGGAGTTCGCCGAACGCGTCCTGGCCGGGTCCGAGAAGCAGCGGCACGAACACGACATCGCCATCCAGTCCCTGACCACCCAGCTGGCGCCCTTCTCCGAGGCCCTGAATGCGCACGACGAACCCTTCATCCTGGAGCTGCCGAACGTGTGGCATCTGGCCTCGGATGTGAAGGCCGAGCTGGCCGAGGTCGAGGGCCACGTGCCCACCTGCCTGGCCCTGATCAACGCCCTCCACCCCACCGCGGCGGTCTGCGGCACCCCCACCACCGTGGCCGGGGCCCTGATCCGCAGGCTCGAGCACCTGGACCGCGGGCCCTACGCCGGCCCGGTCGGCTGGCTGGACGCGGCCGGCAACGGCGAATGGGGCATCGCGCTGCGCGGCGCGGTGATCGAATCCCCGCAGACCGTCCGGCTGTACGCCGGCTGCGGGATCGTGGAGGGTTCCGCCCCGGAGGCCGAGCTGGCCGAAACCTGGGCCAAGTTCCGCCCGATGCTCGAATCTTTGGGCATCAGCAGCTAGAGTCCGGGATTACAGACACACCGCCGCCGGAAACCCTTGCTTTCGGGGCGCAATAGTTATCCAATAGTGAAACTAAGTTTTCTGTGACGTACATCTCAGGTTCAGCGATACACTATGAACCGACTTTGTTACGCATCCCTCCTGACACAAAAGGTAAGAAAATGCAGATCTCCTCGCTTGTGAGCAACTCCAAGCTCAAGGCCGCCGCCGTTCTCGCCATCGGTGCGTTCGCCCTCTCGGGCTGCACCAACGCCTCCCAGTCCGGCACCCAGGGCTCCCCCGGCGCGTCGTCGGGCCCGTCCGGCAGCGCCAGCTTCGACCCTTCCACGGTCCAGAAGGACGACGCGCTGGCGGCCATGGTTCCCGCCGCGATCAAGTCCAAAGGCACCCTCACCGTGGGCTCGGACACGAGCTACGCCCCCGCGGAATTCCTCGGTCCGGACGGCCAGACCCCGGTGGGGTACGACGTCGACATCGCCAAGGCGATCGGCGCCACGCTCGGCCTCAAGGTCCAGGTGCAGACGGCTGAGTTCACAGGGATCCTTCCGGCCCTCGGTCCGAAGTACGATCTGGGGATTTCCTCCTTCACCATCAACCCCGAGCGGCTCGGCGCGGTGAACATGGTCAGCTACTTCAACGCCGGCACAGCCTGGGCCGTGCAGAAGGGCAACCCGAAGAAGTTCTCCCTGGATGATGTCTGCGGCAAGTCCATCGGTGTCCAGACCGGCACCGTCCAGGAGGATCCCGACCTGGCCGGACGCAACAAGAAGTGCGCCGCGGACGGCAAGCCGGCCATCAACATCATCACGCTCAAGAACCAGACGGACGTGACCACCCGGCTGGTGAACGGCAGCATCGATGCCATGGCGGCGGACTCCCCCATCATCGGCTACGCGATAACGCAGACCAACGGCCAGATTGAGAAGATTGACAAAGTCTACGACGCGGCCCCGCAGGGCATCGCCGTGGCCAAGTCCGATACCGCCTGGGCCGGGGTCGTCCAGAAGACCGTCACCAAGCTGATGGAGACCGGTTCCTACCAGAAGATCCTGCAGGGCTGGGGCAACGCCGAAGGCGCCATCACCAAGTCCGAGATCAACCCGGCGGCCGGATCTTGACTCTTCCGGCAGCCCAACACGAATCAGGTGTCCGGATGGACCGCCATCCGGAAAACCACGCAGCACCGGTGCTGAATAAGGCAGTGCCGGTGCGGCACCCCGGCCGCTGGATCAGCGCCATCGTCATTCTCGGGGTACTGGCCCTGGTCCTGCAGAGCCTGGTCACGAACCCCAACTTCCGCTGGGACATCGTGGGGACGTACATCCTGGATACCAAGGTGGTCCAGGGCGTCGGCTGGACCCTGCTGCTCACCGTCGCCGCCATGGTCCTGGCCATTGTCCTTGCCGTCATCCTGGCGTTCATGCGCCAGTCGGACAACCCTGTGCTGCGCTGGTCCAGCTGGGTCTGGGTCTGGTTCTTCCGCGGCACTCCCGTGTACACCCAGCTGGTGTTCTGGGGCCTGGTCTCGGTCCTTTACCCCAAGATCAGCGCCGGCGTCCCGTTCGGGCCGGAGTGGTTCAGCGTGGACACGAGCGCCGTCATCACGGCCTTGCCTGCGGCGATCCTGGGCCTTGGCCTGAACGAGTCCGCCTACCTGGCGGAAATCTTCCGGGCAGGACTGAAGTCCGTGGACCGCGGGCAGATGGAAGCGGCCGAGGCCCTGGGCATGGGCAAGACCAAGATCATGTGGCGGATCATCCTCCCGCAGGCCATGCGGGTGATCGTGCCGCCCACCGGCAACGAGACCATCGGCATGCTGAAGACCACCTCGCTGGTCCTCGCGGTGCCGTTCACCCTGGACCTGACCTTCGCCACGAACACCCTCGCCAACCGGACCTACCTTCCGGTGCCGCTGCTGCTCGTGGCGGCCACCTGGTACCTCGTCATCACGAGCCTGCTCATGGTGGGCCAGCACTTCATCGAGGCCTATTACGGCAAGGGCGTGGACAACCTCGCTCCGGCAGCCGTGAACCCGGCCGCCGCCAAGGCCGCCGCCGCCGGGAGGCCAACCGGGGTGGCGCCGAGCGCAGAGGCGGAGCCGGCCCTGAAGATGGACTTTCCCGAGGAGGAGGCAAAATGACTATCACCACTGAGAACCCGCTGGTGCGGATCGAGGGCCTTCACAAGTACTACGGCCCGCACCATGTGCTTCGGGGCATCGATCTGACGGTCAACCAGGGCGAGGTGTCGGTGGTGATCGGGCCGTCCGGTTCGGGCAAGTCCACCATGCTGCGCTGCGTCAATCTGCTCGAGACCATCAGCGCCGGCCGCATTACCGTGGGCGGCCAGCTGATCGGCTACCGCGAGGTCAAGGGCAGGCTGCATGACCTCAAGGTCAAGGAGATCGCCGCCCAGCGCCGCGAGATCGGCATGGTGTTCCAGCGGTTCAACCTGTTCCCGCACAAGACCGCGCTCTACAACATCATGGAGGCGCCCGTCCAGGTCAAGGGACAGTCCCGGCAGGCGGCCCGGAAGAAGGCGCTGGAGCTGCTGGACCGGGTGGGCCTCGCGGACCGCGCCGGCCACTACCCCTCGCAGCTTTCCGGCGGCCAGCAGCAGCGCGTGGCAATTGCCCGCGCGCTGGCCATGGAACCGGAGCTCATGCTCTTCGATGAACCCACCTCGGCGCTGGACCCGGAACTGGTCGGCGACGTCCTGAACGTCATGAAGGACCTCGCCAAGTCCGGCATGACCATGATTGTGGTGACCCATGAGATCGGCTTCGCCCGGGAGGTGGGCGACCGCCTGACGTTCATGGACGGCGGTGTGGTGGTGGAGTCCGGTGATCCCCGGGAGATCCTCGCCAACCCGCAGCATGCCCGCACCAAGGAGTTCCTCAGCCGGGTGCTCTAGGCCGGACTGACTGCCCCGCGCAATTGGCGCTGCGCTAATGCCCTGTCGCTGCCGGAATTCCGGTAGCGACAGGGCATTGGCGCCTCACGGTCCGGGGGTACTTTGGCGCGGACACGCCGGCGTTTAGCCACGAAATTGCCCGGATCGGGTCCAAAGTTTCCCCGGATCGCGCCAACCGAACTCGGCCGGGCGGGAAGCAGCCGCTACTCCGCCACCGGCAGCCCGGCGACGGCGGCGCCCACGGCGGCCCGGATGCGCGCGTGCAGTTCGCGGAGGCCGTGCCGGTCCGTGCGCACCTCGATGATGCTGCGGCCGGACAGCGGCGCGGACAGCGCGCGGGCGAGTTCCGCCGTCGTGCTGACCGCGCGGTGGGCGACGCCGTACGCCGCCGCG
The DNA here is from genome assembly GCF_018224015.1 of Pseudarthrobacter albicanus. GTDB lineage: Bacteria > Actinomycetota > Actinomycetes > Actinomycetales > Micrococcaceae > Arthrobacter > Arthrobacter albicanus. The sequence continues at coordinate 37,581 of NZ_JAGPOT010000033.1, read as the reverse complement.
AGTGCCGCGATGTCCACGCTGTGCGGGGTGCCGAAGAGGCGTTCGACGGCGTTCCCGTAGCGGCCCGTGGCCTCGACCGCGCCGTGTTCCAGGAGCCCGAAGATGGCCCCGCCGGCGTCGTTGAGCACCACGATCCGGAGCGCCGGCTCGGCTTCTCCGGAGCCGAGCAGCAGGCCGCCGGCGTCGTGCAGGAAGGTGACGTCGCCCAGCAGCACGGTGGTGTCCTGCCGGCCGCCGAGCGCGATTCCGGTGGCGGTGGAGATGGTGCCGTCGATCCCGGCGAGGCCGCGGTTGGCGAAGACGGTGGCCTGCGGTGCGGCGGCGGGCGCGCCGGCGAGGTCGGCGTCGCGGATGCCGTTGGAGGAGCCCAGGACCAGCTGGCCGCGCGAGTGCTCCCAGACCAGGGCGGCCACCGACGGGCCGGTGGCCGCCGCGGAACCGGTGGCCGCGGCGGAGCCGGACAGCACCAGGTCGATGGCGTGCTGGGCGGCGGCCCCGGCCAGCAGCCAGGCGTCGAGCCATTCAGTGGGGCCGCGGCCGGCAAAATCGCCCAGCTCCGCCAGGTTTTCCAGCGGCAGTTCCGTGCGGCGGCCGGGCTCATACCAGGCCACGGGAACCGGCTGGTAGAGGGCCGAGGGGATGTCGGCGCGCGCCAGCAGGTCACTGACCGGCCGGGAGAGCGTGGCCCGGCCGAACAGGACCACACGCTCGACCGGCTGCGCCGACTCCGGTCCGAAGTGTTCGAGCAGCAGCCGGTAGGGGCCCACCGCGTTCGGCCCGTACCGGGCGTTGGAGGAGGGCTCGGCGAGCAGCGGCAGGCCGTGGGCGCGGGCAAACGCCTCGGCGACCGGGCCGGCGTCGTGCCCGGCGAGCACCACGGTGCGCCGCTCCGTCAGGGCCGCGGGCGCCGCCGGGAAATCCAGGGCCAGCGGGCCCGGGACCGCCCGGTACACGCGGCGCCCGGACTCGGCGGGAAGCCGGTCGCCGGGGGCCGGGACCAGCGGGTCGCGGAAGGCGAGGTTGAGCTGCACCGGCCCGGGCGGGGTGTCCTCGAACGCCCCGGTCGCCGCGTTCAGGGCGGTCTCGACGGCGCGCTGCGGGTCGGCCCCGGCGGGGACGTCGACGGCGAAGCGGACGTGCTCGCCGAACAGGTCCAGTTGCACGGTGCTCTGGTTCGCGCCGGTCCCGCGGAGTTCCTCGGGCCGGTCCGCGGAGATGACCACGAGCGGAACGGCGGCGTGGTTGGCTTCCATGACGGCCGGCAGGAGGTTCCCGACGGCGGTCCCGGAGGTGGTGAGCACGGCCGCGGGCGCGCCGGTGGCCAGGGCCAGGCCGAGGGCGGTGAAGCCGGCGGAGCGTTCGTCGATCCGGACCAGGAGCTCCAGCCGGCCGGCGGCGTCGGCCTCGGCCAGGGCGTACGCCATAGGCGCGGAGCGCGAGCCGGGAGCCACCACCACGGTGCGCACCCCGGCGTCCAGCAGGGCGGCGACGGCGATGCGGGCCGCATCGATCGAGCTCAGCCCGGGCAACGGCGGGGTGAGGGAAGCTGCCCGCGTTCCGGCGTCCTCCGGGTCCGGGGCGTCAAGCGGGTCCAGCGGGTTCTCAGAAGTCACCAAACCAGTCTGCCACCATCACCCCGACCCTCCCTCACTTCCCGCACCCCAAAGTGCAGCTTGTGAGGGAGCGTCACCGGAAAACGCCCCGAACGTGAGGGAGCGTCGAGAGGGGACGGGAGGCCTACATGTTCTCGGGCGTCTCGATGCCCAGCAGTTCCAGGCCGCCGGCGAGCCGGCGCAGCACCAGCGCGCACAGGGCGAGCCGTGATTCCCGGACCGAGTCCTCGGCCTTGAGCACCGGGCACTGGTCATAGAAGGAAGTGAAGAGCTGGGCGAGCTCGAACAGGTAGGTGCACAGCCGGTGCGGCTCGAGCAGTTCGCCCACCCGCTGCAGGGTGACGCCGTACTCCAGCAGGTGCAGGGCGAGCGCCCGTTCGGCGGGTTCGACGACGGCGATCGCCGTCGCGGGGGCGGCCGCCCCCGAAGCCGCACCCGCCGCCGTCGTCCCGGTCCCGGTGTAGTGTTCCAGGACGCCGGCCTTGCGCAGGATGGAACGGATCCTTGCGGCCGCGTACTGCACGTAGGGTCCGGTGTTGCCGTTCAGGGCCAGCATCCGGTCGAAGTCGAAGACGTACTCGGTGTCGTGCCCCACGGAGAGGTCGGCATACTTGACCGCGCCGATGCCCACCTGGCGGGCTGTCACGGCCCGCTCCTCGTCGGTGAGCTCGGGACGGCTGGCGTCGATGACGGCCCGGGCGCGGTCCACGGCCTCCTCCAGCAGGGCCATCAGCTTCACCGGGGCACCCGAGCGGGACTTAAGGATCTTCCCGTCCTCGCCGAGGACGTTGCCGATCTGCACGTGCACGGCGTCGACGGTGTCCGGCAGCCAGCTGGCGTCGCGGGCGGTGGCCATGACCATGCGCAGGTGGACGTTCTGCGGCGCGCCCACCACATAGAGGACGCGGTCGGCCGCCAGTTCACGGACCCGGTAGCGGATGGTGGCGAGGTCGGTGGTGCCGTAACCGTAGCCGCCGTCGGACTTGCGGATGATGAGCGGCTGCGGCGCACCGTCCCGGCCGGTGAAGCCCGCCGGGAAGGTGCACAGGGCGCCGTCGCTGATCCGGGCGATGCCGCGGGCCTGGAGTTCCTCGCACAGTTGGGCCAGATGCGCGTCGTAGGAGCTTTCGCCGGCGATGTGGTCATCGGTCAGGCTGATGCCGAGCATGGAGTAGATGGCGTTGAAGTAGCGCTTGGATTGCGCCACGAGCCGCTGCCAGACCGCGAAGGTCTCCTCGTCCCCGCCCTGGAGGGCCACGACGCGGAGCCGGGCCCGGGCGGCGAAGCCGTCCTCGTCGGTGGGGGAGGCGTCGAACTTGGCCCGGGCCGCCTGGTAGAAGGCGCTGGGGTCATCCACCAGCAGGGCGGCCTCCGGGGAGTCCTCGCCGATCTCCAGCCAGTGCTCGATCAGCATGCCGAACGGCGTGCCCCAGTCGCCGATGTGGTTCTGCCGGATGACGGTGTCGCCCAGCGCTTCCAGGACCTTGACGAGGCTGTCCCCCACCACCGTGGTGCGCAGGTGCCCCACGTGCATTTCCTTCGCCACGTTCGGGGAGGAATAGTCGACGACGACGCGCCCCGGTTCCGCGGCCGGCCCGGCCGCCGCCGTGGTCCCGGCGGCCGGGCCGGCGGCCGGAACCACGGCCGGGCTGGCGGACGTGGACGCCTGCGCGTTGAGCAGCTCCTCGATCCAGGTGCCGTCGAAGGTGAGGTTGATGAAGCCCGGCCCGGAGATCTCCACGGCGGTGCAGATGCCGTCCAGATCCAGGTCGTCCACGATCCTGGCGGCGGCGTCCCGCGGCGGCAGGCCGACCCTCTTGCCCAGGGCCATGGCGGCGTTGATCTGGATGTCCGCGAACTGCGAGGGCCGGATCACCGGGTCGGTGCCGCGGAACTCTTCGCCGAACGCGCTGGCAATAGCTGCCTGGACTCTGGGGATAACCATTTCGGCCGGATTGTTCACCCTCCCAAATTATCAGTCCCTGGGTGGCGCTCCCTCACGCTTCGCGGGTTCCAGCCCGACGCTCCCTCACCTCCCGCGTCGGAGCCGCAGAACGTGAGGGAGCGTCACTGCAAAGCCCGCAAGAGCTGAGGGAGCGTCACAGCAAAGCCCGCAAGAGCTGAGGGAGCGTCACCCCAGAACGTGCGGAAGGTGAGGGAGCGTCCCGGCGGCGGCGGCAGCAGGGGTCAGGAGTCGCCGCGGAACACCTGGACCACTGCCGGACGGGGGGCGCGCCCCTGGCCGGGGGCCGGCGTCGTACCTGCCGCAACGTAGTCCGGGAAGTACGAGTGCTGGTCCGCGAACGTGCCCTCCTCGCCCGGGTGCTGCACTGCCACGAACACGGAGCGCTCCTCGTCGTGGATGATCGGGCCGCAGGTCTCGGCGTCGCGAGGCACGGCCAGGAACTGTTCCACCTTGCCGCGTTCCGCGCCGTCCAGGGTGACCTTGAAGAGGCCGTCCGCGTAGTGGATGGCCGAGGGGGCGCCGTCGGTGGCGATCCACATGTTGCCCACGGAGTCGAAGGCCACGTTGTCCGGGCAGGAGATCGGCGAGACCTTGTCCGTCGGGAAACCGGCGAAGTACGTGGACTTGTTCTTGGCCGGATCGCCGCAGACCATCAGCAGGTTCCAGGCGAACTTCGTGGAGGTCTGGTCTCCGGTCTCGGTGATTTCCACGATGTGGCCGTCGCGGTTTTCGTTGCGCGGGTTGACCTCCGTGGCGCTTTCCAGGCCGGCCGGGCCGCGCAGGTTGTTGTTGGTGCAGACCACGTAGACCTTGCCGGTGTGCAGGCTGGGCTGGACGTCCTCGCAGCGGTCCATCTTGGTGGGGCCCACCTTGTCCGCGGCGAGGCGGGTGTAGACCAGGACCTCGGCCACCGACATGCCTGCCACGGCGGACGTGCCGTCCACCACGAGCGGCAGCCATTCGCCGGAACCGTCGAAGGCGCCGTCGGAAGGAAGTGCGCCGGTGCCGGTGATTTCCGACGCCGGGGAGTCGCCGGTGAACCTGGCCACGAAGAGGTCGCCCTCGGAGAGCAGGTTCATGTTGTTGCGTCGGGCGGCCTTGGAGTCGCCGGCCTGGTACTGGCCCTTGGAGACGAACTTGTAGAGGTAGTCGAAGCGCTCGTCGTCGCCCATGTAGGCCACCACGTGGCCGGACTCGGCGACGATCACGTTGGCGCCCTCGTGCTTGAAGCGGCCCATGGCGGAGTGCTTCTTCGGGGTGGAGGTGGGGTCGAAGGGGTCCACCTCGACGATCCAGCCGAAGCGGTTCGTCTCGTTGGCGTAGCCGGCGTTGCGGGTGTCGAAACGCGGTTCGTCAAGTTCCCATTTGCGTGCCGTGGGCTTGTTGGTGAGGCCGTAGCGCTTGTCGCCGGCCGACGTACCCGGGGAGACGAAGTAGCCGTTGAAGTTTTCCTCACCGGAGAGGATGGTGCCCCACGGGGTGGTGCCGCCGGCGCAGTTGCCCAGGGTGCCCTTGATGGCGCGGCCGGTGGGATCGTCGGTGGTCTTGACAAAGTCCGTGCCGGCAGCGGGACCGGTCAGTTCGTAGGTGGTGTCCGTCAGGAAGCGGCGGTTGAGCTTGGCGCCCTGCACGTAGTCCCACGGCTTGTTCTTGTTCTTCCGCTCCAGTTCCACCACGGTCAGGCCGTGCGCGGCGCGGCCGATTTCCCGGCCCTCGGCGGCGTCAAAACCGGCCGGGAACATGATGTTCTCGTTGGTGTATTCGTGGTTCGTGAACAGCACGGCACGGCGGTCATTGTTGTTGTTCTGGCCATCGTAGTTGCCGTTCTCGGGGAACCGCAGGATGTCCGTGTAGTCGTTGTTGTAGCCGAACTGCCGGGCCTGGGCGGCTGCCGTCTGCTTGTCCAGGTCAAACGCCGGAGCGTCTTTGAACAGGGGGTCGCCCCAGCGGATGATCGGCTGCCAGGTGAAGCCTTCGGGGACGGTGAACGCGTCAACAGAGGCGTCCACCGGCTTGATCGGCGTGAACTCCAGCTTGGACTTCGCGAATCCCTTTTTCGCGGCGGCCGCAAGGCCCGGACCGCCGTCGGCCGCTGCCGTCGGGGCGGACGTCACGGCATTGCCGAGGACGACGGCGAGCGCACCGGCGGCGCCGAAGCCCAGGGCGGCGCGGCGGGACATGGTGGCGGAGGCGATGTCGCGGAAGTAGCTGTTGGAGCTGGTGTTGCAGACCTCGCCGGTGCAGGCATTGTCGCACTTCAGCGCGCAGGTGACGGGGCTGCGCTTGCCTTTGGTGTGGCCAAGCATCGGGAGCAGGCTGAAGCGGCGGGCGGCGGTTTCGGGCATGGTGGGAGACCTTCCAGGCGGGGATGGGATGCGTTCCCGCCCACCGTTTCAGCCACCGGCTACGCGGAACGGTCCCCCGGGTGAAGTTCCGGTGAACTCGCTTAGCTCGGAGCCTGGTCCGGCGCGCTGGCCGCGGTGATCAGCCGCTGGCCGATGCCCTCGAGAAACTGCGCGATGTCGGCGATGCTCCCCTCGGAGGATCCATCGAGGACTGCCGAAGCCGCCTCGGCAAAGTGTTGGTTGGCCCACTGCATGGCGTGGGTCCCGGCCGGGCTCAGGTGCAGGAACACGCTGCGCCGGTCCGCGGGGTTGGGCTTGCGGACCATGAAGCCCTTGGATTCCAGGCGGTCCACCATGGCGGTCACCGATCCGGTCGTGATGCTGAGGATGTTGCCAAGGGCCTTCGGCGTCATGCCGTCGACCTCGCCCACGAAGGCCATCGCGTTGATATCGATGGTGCCGATCCCCAGTTTCTCGGCCAGCCGGATCCGCAGGGCGTAGGTCCCGACGTCAACCCGCCGCAGGCCCTGGGTGATCCGCAACAGTGCGTCCTTGCCTACCGATGCCAGCCCCTCCGCCTGCTCTGCCATGTCCAACCCCTTATTTCGCCATAAACCTCTATCTCGATCTACTTTACTCTCAAGCTAACGCCAGTGAAATCCCCAGAATCACGCGCTTCTTCGGGTCAGTAAGTTAGGCCAAATGTCCTGTAACTTGATAATCAAGTAAAACGGTTGTAGTTTTACATTCATCGGTTCCAACTACGGAACATGCGCCAGGTCTCAACCGGGCACAGTCCCCACTTCCTCACCAGGAGCACCTCATGGCACAGATTTCAGCACGCACGGCCAAATGGGCCAAATGGGCCGTCGTCCCCGCAGCACTCCTCGTGAGCGGCCTTGCGGTATCCCAGGCTTCCTACTCGGCGTTCAGCGACAAAACCGTGGACGCCGGGAACAACTGGGCAGCCGGCACGGTCAAGCTGGTCAACAACGCTGGCTCTGCGGTGTTCACTGCAACGAACCTCAAGCCCGGACAGAACGGGGCCAAGTGCATCACCGTCAGCTCCACCGGCTCGCTCGCCTCCACCGTGAAGCTCTACGCCAAGGATTTCAACACGACGCCAGCCGTCACCAACGACCTCAGCCCCTACATCGATCTGATCATCACCGAGGGCACCGGTGCAGCGGCCAACTGCTCTGACTTCGCGGTGTTGAGCCCCACCCCGGCGACCCCTTCCACGATTACCCTTGCGGCCTTCGACGCCAAGAAGACGTTCAGCGACGGCGTGGGCATCTGGGCACCGGCTAGTGCAACATCTGCAGCACCGGCAACGCGCACCTACAAGATCGACTACACCCTGAGGAACAACGTACCGGACAGCGCCCAGGGCGGCACCGCGAACGTGGTCTTCACCTGGGAAGCCCAGAACAGCTAATCTCCGATGCCCGCGTCGAGTCAGCTACCCGTGGCGTCCGGGCACCGTCCCGGTCGCCCGGCTACTGGCCCGTCCCTCGGAACACGCCCAATCAACTTCTCCTCCGGGCCTGCCCCCCGGCCCGGAGGAGAACCCATCCAGTCCGACCACGCCGATGCCGCCCAAGTAGGGTGGGCACGGCTGGCCGTGACTGTTGTCGCCCGGGTGGTCTTGTTCACTGTCCTCGGCATGCTGGCCTGGGCGGTGCTCCCGACCGCCCTCGGCTGGACCCCCACCACCGTGATGACCGGATCCATGGAGCCCCGCATCCACCCCGGAGACGTGGTGGTCAGCCGCCCCGTCCAAGCTGACGCGGCAGCCCTGGGCCACGTCTTGCTGGTGGATGATCCGGACCATGCCGGCCGGTTGCGCCTCCACCGCTTCGCCGAATTCGCCCCCGACGGCAACCTCATCCTGCGCGGCGACGCGAACTCCGCCAACGATTCCACCCCGGTTGCGCCATCCGCGGTCCACGGTGTAGCAGTGCTGCGTATACCCTTCGTGGGCCTTCCGATTGTTTGGTTCGCGGAAAAGAACTGGGGCGTCCTCGCTGCGACCCTCGCGGCTGTGGCGGCCCTGACCGTGGCAGCGGCATCGGGCTCCAGCACGGCACCCCTCCCCGACGACCCCGAAAAGCCCGGCGAAAAGCCTGGCGAGAAGCCCCGACCACATGGGAAGCCGCGCATTCGCCGTGCCATCCGTCCTCGCGTGCGCGCAACCGCTCGCAAGACCCGGCGAATTCGGGCGTTCTTGGCCTTGGCCACAATACCGGTCTTGGCGTCCCTAATGACGTCTGCGACGGCGCACGCCAGCTTCTCGGCCGCAGCCCCCACTCAAACCAGCAGCTTCTCCGCGCTGGCCAGCTTTCCTTGCCAGCCGGCCACCCCGCTGGACAGTCCCTACCTGTTCTACCCATTCAATGAGGGCTCTGGAACGGTCGCCACTGACGCATCCGGGAATGCGCGGAACGGCGCCCTCCAAGGGACAACCACGTGGGTGCCAGGATCGTGCAGTCCCAGCCCCGCCCTGACGTTGAACGGATCCACCGGTTACGTCAGCACCGCGTCGTCTGTTGCGGCCCCGAACATTTTCACCGTGGAGATTTGGTTCAAGACCACCACGAGCACCGGCGGGAAACTTATTGGCTTCGGCAATGCCCAGACCGGCCTTTCCACCATCGCTGACCGGCACCTCTACATGACGGACACCGGCGCCATCGCGTTTGGTGCCGCTAATCGCAATGGCAACAGCCAGAATTTCAGGGCAGCCACCATCACCAGCCCCAAGGTTGGGTACAACGACGGCGCCTGGCACGTGGCCGCTGGGACGATGTCTGCGGCCGGAGCCACTCTCTACATCGATGGAAAAGAGAGCGTCCGCATTTCCAACAGCGTCGTCGCAGAACGTCCCTACAACGGGTACTGGCGCATCGGCTACGACACCATGGACTTCGACGGCAACAAAGACTGGGCGGCCACTCCCACCAGCCCTTTCTTCGCGGGCACCATCGACAACGCCGCCGTCTACTCCGCGGCGCTTACGGCGGACCAGGTCAAAGCCCACTACGACGCCGGCCACTGAGCACGCGTGATACCGCTATTGGGCGCCGTTACTTGCTGCCCGCGGGCCCGGCCGAAACATCGTCGCGTTGGACGTCCTTGCCGGTGATGGCGAGGTAGGCGACGAATCCGAGGATGGCAACCGCCCATCCGAGGCTAACGGGACCGGAACCCCAGTCGAGTCCGCCGCGGGCCGGGGAGACTGCCATCCAGTCGGCCACCGAAGCCCCGAGGGGCCGGGTGGTGACATAGGCAAACCAGAACCCGAGAACGGCGTTCAGCCCCAGCCGCCGGTATCCGATGGCTGGAATCGCGATGATCACCGCAAACAGCACTGCCGAGGGAAGATACCCGAGCTGCAGCGTCATGGCCGTGAGATCCCCCGCAGCGGTCCCCAGGGCAAAGGTGGTCATCACTGCCGCCCAGTAGAAGAACTCCCGCCGCGGCGTGAGGATGCTGTGGATGGACAGCGTCCGTTCGGTGCGGTGCCACACCAGGAAGACGACGGCCAGGACCACCGCGAACAGCGCGGTCGATGCCGCATACGGCACGTCGAGCCCCACATGGAGGACGTCGGCGGCCATGGTGCCGAAGACGCTGACCATCACCACGGCAGACCAGTAAATCCACGGAACGTACCGCCGGACGGCAAACTGCAGCACCAGCGTGATGGCCAGTCCTGCCGCCCCGAGCGCGACGGCGATTACCGGATCGAGCCTCGTCACCAGGAAATCCGAGGTTGTCTCGCCCATCCCCGTGGTGAGTACTTTGGTGATCCAGAAATAGAGCGAGACTTCCGGGACCTTGCTGGCGGCGTACCGGGCGCCCCCGGCCACGCGGTCGGGTTTCAGGGACGTCTGGACAGTGTTGTGGTCTAGTTCTTGAACCGGCTGAGTCATGGACGGGATTGTCGCAGACGGACCTTGGCGTTCCGGTCTCTATGACAAGGATCGGTCACGTGCAGCCAGCACCGCGTGCACCCGCCGCAGCCGGTCCAGCCACCAGTCCCTGCGCTCCGGGGCCGCGGCGTGCTGCGCCAGCAGTTCGGGGTCGGCAGCCACGTCGCGGAGGCGGATAGCGCCGTCGTCGGGCACCAGGGAGTCCCTGGTGACATCGGCGGCGAGCAGGGACACCGTCCCGAGCCCGCAGGCGTAGGGCAGGTCGGGGAGCGCCGCGGCGAGCGCCAGCCCGGCCCGGATCCCCACCGAGGTGTCCAGGGCTGAGCTGACGACGGCGGGGAGCCCGGCCTGCGCCACGATGTCCAGGGCGCGCCGCACTCCCCCGAGCGGTGCCACCTTCACCACGATCAGGTCCGCCGCGCCGGCGCGGGCCACCTTGAGGGGGTCGTCCTCCTTGCGCACGCTCTCGTCCGCGGCGATGAGGACCGGGGTGCCGGCGGCACGGAGCCGGCGGCGCACTTCGGCGAGGCCGGCGATGTCCGGCACCGGCTGTTCGGCGTATTCGAGTCCGACGACGGCGAGCCGGGTGAGTGCCTCGACCGCCTCCGCGACGTCCCAGCCGCCGTTCGCGTCCACCCGGATCGCGGCCTCCGGGAAGGCCGCGCGGACAGCGGCGACGCGGGCGGCGTCGTCCTCGAGGCTCTGGCCGCGTTCGGCCACCTTGACCTTGACGGCGTCCACCCGGCCGAAGCGGGCGAGGATTTCGGGGACGCGGCCTGCGGGAACGGCCGGGACGGTGGCGTTGACCGGGATGGCCTCCCGCAGCGGTTCCGGGAAGCCCAGCCAGCCGGCCTCGATCGCGGCGGCCAGCCAGCGCGAGGCTTCGGCGTCGGCGTACTCGGGGAAGGGGCAGAATTCCCCCCAGCCCAGCGGCCCCTTCAGCAGCAGGGCTTCGCGGTGCAGGATCCCGCGGAATTTCACGCGCATCGGCAGGCTGACCACATAGGCGCCGGCGAGGAGTTCGTCCAGTCCGGGGAGGCTGCCGGAGGCAGCCACACGGAGCCCGGTCCAAAAGTGCTCCTGGGCGGGGGTGACTGGGTCGCTCGGCATGATGTCACTCTACCGGGATGCCGCGCCGGCCGTCCGGGAGCAATCCTCAATGAGAGCTGCCGTGAATGGACCGGCGTGCCTCGCTGTCGCCTTGAATGGGCCGGCGCGGACTGGGGGTGAGTCCCTGGTCTAGGAAACTCGTCTGCGCCGGCCCCGCTCAAGGAGCGACTTCACGGTGAGCCACACCGGTAAGACGAGTCTAGGAACCGCGCTCCGGCGCGGCACGAGTACCGTGTACTTGATTTTCACGGCGGACACTACCCGTGGGGCGCCCTGCAGGGTGCAAGCCCGGGCCGGAGGGTGGCCGCGCGCCGAGCGGTCCTCCTTGACGTTCCTGCCTGCGGCGCCGATATTGGGGGAATCAGCCGCCCGCCGGAAAGGTACACCATGGTCAACGCCGGAACGTTTGTGGAACCAGTCATCCAGCAAGTCCACGTGCCGGCAGGCGTTGCGGGGCCGGTCGAGCTCAGTTTTGACGTGCGCTGCTTCCTGGTGGGCCTTCCGGACGGGCTGGTCCTGATCGACGCCGGTCCGGCGGGCAGTGCCGGGGAGATCGGAGCCGCGCTCGAGCGGGTCGGTGCGCACTGGTCCGATGTCACCGACGTCGTCCTCACTCACTCGCACCCGGATCATGTGGGCGGTCTCGGCGAGGTCGCAGCACGGACGCCCGGGGCCAGGATATGGGCCGGCGCACCGGACTGCCCGCACATTGCTTCGCCGGTCCCGCTGCAGCCGCTCTCCGATGATGACCGTGTCCGGGACCTGCGGGTCATACCGACGCCCGGCCACACGAAGGGCCATATCAGCCTGCTGCACGAAGGCGAAGGCCTGCTGTTCGTGGGCGACGCGGTGGGCACTTTGTCGGGATCCATGATGCGGGCTCCCGCGCAGTTCACCGCCGACGCCGCGGAAGCGGAACGCTCGCTGCGCAGGCTCAGCGAGCTGGCGCCGGCCCGGATGCTTTTCTCGCACGGACCCGAGGTGACCGACCCTGTCGCGGAGCTCCGCCGTCTGCTCAACGGGAATGGCGGGGCTGGCGGGAACTGACGCTCCTGGCCCAGGGACGACGAGTGCGGCCTGATCAGCCGGCGAGGATCCTGCGCCGCACCTCGGTCCGGTCGACCGCCAGTTCGTTGAGGAGTGCGGCCGCCGGATCGTGTTCTTCACGGTCCAGGAGTGACAACAGAAGGTGCGCGGTCGTGATCTTTCGCGCCTTTTCGGCGGTGGCATACCGGTGCATGCGTTCCAATACCGAGCGGGCACCCGAGCTGAAGGGCAGGTGCTTGCCCGGGCGGGGCATGGTGTCCGGTTTGACGCCCTCGGCATCTATTCCGACGGAGGCCAACGCGGCGCGGTCAAGTTTCCTTGCCGCCGCCCGGGCAACCTCGACAGTGACACCCATAGTGCCGGCGGGGCCGGGTTCACGGAGCGCACCCAGCAGCAGGTGATCCGTGCCCAGGCGATTGTCGCCGCGGTACCGGGCTTCCTCCATGGCGAAGCCCAGGATCTCGCGGACGTCGTTGGCAAGGCGTTCAAACATGGTTCATCTCACTCTCGGTGCTTTGCATGGACTGACTGTCTCGAGACGCCCAGGGCGTCACCGATCTGTTCCCAGGTCCACCCCTGCTGACGGGCGGCTTTCACTTGGGCAGCCTCGACCTGTTCTGCCAGCCGGTGAAGGGCGCCGACCGCCCGTAGCCCCACCGCGGGGTCTGCGGAACGGATCTGGCTCGAAAGATCTCCGGTTTCCATGCTTGTCAGCCTAGACTGACAACTTACGACTCGTCAATACAGACTGACAGCAGGCCGCGGATGCGCACCGGCCCATCAGGCCGCTCGCAGGGTTGTGTGGGAACCTGTTAAGGATGAGTTTTAGGCAGGAACGCACCAGCAATCACCCCTCCGCGGAGTACCCGGCGCCCCCGACGCACGCGCCGCGCCCGGCACCCCCGGCGCAAACGCCCGGCACCGCCACAGGTCTCCTGTTCCTGCTCGCCACCCTCGGCTGCGTGGCCGCGCTGGCCGCCACGTATTACTTCTTCGTCCGCACCACGACGGGCCAGTTCATCGACGAATCGGCGCTCGTGGAAGCCGTCGCCCTCAGCGGCACGGCCGGGAGGGCCGCCACCAAGTTCCTGGACTGGCTGCCCGCCCTGTCCGTGGTGATCGCCGCCATCGTGGTCCTCTTCGTCACCGTCATCCGGCGCCGCTGGGCCGCGGCGGGCATCGCGGTGGCAGCCTGCGTGGGCGCCAACGTGGCCACCCAGATCCTGAAAGACCTGGTGCCCGTGCGGCCCTTCCGCGGCGTCGAGACGCTGGAGCTGAACTCGCTGCCCTCCGGCCACACCACGATGGCGGCGTCGGCCGCGGCCGCGGTGTTCCTCATGGTCTCGCCGCGCTGGCGGCCGCTGGCCGGCTTCCTGGGCGGCAGCTTCGCCGTCGCCACCGGGGTGTCCACCCTGATCAACCAGTGGCACCGCCCGGCCGACGTGATCGCCGCCTTCCTCGTGGTAGCCGCGTTCATGCTCCCGGCCGGCTGGCTGATCATCCGGACCGGACCGCGCTGGAACGCCTGGGACGGCGACGGGGACCATCGGGCCGCCGCCAGGCTGTGGGTGGCGCTGCCGGTGATCCTGGGTCTCGCGTCGGCCGGGGTGGCCGGCTATTCGCTGCTGAGGATCGCACCGGGTCCGGGGCAGGAAACCGGCACCACCGACTACTTCTGGGCCGGAACGTCGCTGATCGTGATGGCCGGATACCTCGCCACCGCGGCCGGCGTCTGGCTGTTCGGCCACGCCGCACGCCGCACCGCACGCCGCACCGCACGCCGCACCGCACGACGGCGGGACGCGCCGGGGCGCTGAGCGGCAGCACATCCGGCCACCCAAACGGCCGCCCCGGCAAACCGCCCGCCGACCCAAACGCCGTTTACATCCGGCCCGCCGAGGGCCAGAATTAGTCCCGCCCAGGCACTGGCTCAGCAGCGCGTTGGGCCCATCCGTCCATACGGTCAAGCTGCCACGTCTCGAGGGACTGTCATGAGCACTGATTCTCCGGTTTCTCGGCGCGCCACCACCCTCGCGTCCGTACCGTCGCAACAGCGGATCAACACCTTCCTCCGCGACTCCGCCTACGCCCGGCGCCAGCACGAGCCGGGGATCTGCGACCTCGCCCTCGGCAACCCGCACCAGATGCCGCAGTCCGCCTATGTCGAAGCCCTTAAGGACGCCCTGACGCCCCGGAATGAGCGGTGGTTTGCCTACAAGACGAATGAGCCGGAGGCGCAGGCCGCGGCTGCGGCGTCCCTGCAGCGCCTGCTGGGCCTGCCCTTCGAACCGGCGGACATCCACCTCACCACGGGAGGCTTCACCGCGATTCCGCTGGCGCTGAAGGCGGTCGCCGACCCCGGCGACGAGGTCATCTTCACCCTGCCGCCCTGGTTCTTCTATGAGCCGCTGGTGATCGAGGCCGGGCTGGTACCGGTTAAAATCCGCTGCGACGCCGAGACTTTCGACGTCGATCTGGCGGCGCTGGGGGCGGCCATCACGCCGCGCACCCGGGTGGTGATCGTCAACACGCCCAACAACCCGACCGGCAGGATCTACCCGCCCTCGCTCCTGAAGGACCTGGCCGACATGCTGGAAGGGGCGTCGCGCAGCAACGGCAGGCGCGTCTACCTGCTTTCCGACGAGGCCTACAACCGGATCGTCTACGACGGCGCCAGGTTCCACAGCCCCGCCGAATACTATCCGTACACGCTCCTGGCCTACTCATACGGCAAAACCCATCTGGCGCCCGGGCAGCGGATCGGCTACCTGGCCCTGCCGCCCACCATGCCGGACCGTGGCCCGCTGCGGGAGGCGCTCACCGCCCTGCAGATGGCGATGGGCTGGATCTATCCCAACGCCCTGCTGCAGCATGCGCTGCCAAGGCTGGAACAGTTCTCGATCGACGTCGGGCAGCTGCAGCGCAAACGCGACCTGATGGTGGAAGCGCTGACCGGCATGGGGTACCAGCTGCCCCGACCGGAAGGGGCGTTCTACCTCTTCGTCCGCACCCCCGCCGACGACGACGAGCAGTTCACCGCCGCCCTCGCGGACCAAGGCGTCATTGTGCTACCGGGCACCCTGTTCGAGACGCCGGGCTATTTCCGGATCTCGCTCACCGCATCTGAGGAAATGATCCAGCGCAGCCTCCCGGTCTTCGCGGATGCGCTCGCGAAGACCAGGCATGCAAAGGAGAACGCACCATGAGCATCCTGAACCTTCCGTCCGACGCCGAAGCAACCGGCCTGCCGGCTGAAATCTACGCGGACGACATCCGCTCGACGGGCCATGTGCCCAGCCACACCAAGGCCCTCAGCCTCTGGCGGTGGATCTTGGCGTCCCGGAGGGCCTCAGCCCGGCTCTCCGGGAGGCGTTGCTGGCCCCGCGCCCGGCCCGCCCAACTAACTCGCATTAGTTGCCGTTTTGGGCGCTCAAAACGGCAACAACTGCGACCCAGTTGGGTGAGAAACCGGGCCGGAGGTGCACTGGCCGGCCCCGGCCCGGCTCAGTAGTTCCGGCGGTGCCTGAGGCGGGGAATGGTGACGCCGAAGACGGCCGCGGCGGCGAAGCCGAGCACCCCCGTCGCGCCCACCCCGGCGCCGAGCGAGGCCGCGGCGGTCACGCCCGAGAGCAGCACGGGACCGCCGGTGGCGCCGGCGTCGGCCATGAACCGCCAGATCCCCAGGAACTGGCCGCGGCCGTTATCGGGCGAGAAGTCGGCCCCGAGCGTCATGTTCAGGCCGGAGCTGATGCCGTTGCCGAAGCCGATCAGGAGCGCCGCCAGCATCAGGGTCACGAACCCGGTGCTGAGCGGAATCAGCAGCAGGGCCGTGCCCATGATGAGCGTGGACGGCACCGCCACCCATTGCCTGCCCTTGCGGTCCATCAGCTTGCCGGCCGGGTAGAAGACCAGCATGTCGATGGCACCGGAAATGCCGTAGATGAGCGAGGCCTGCGTGGCGTCCAGGCCCAGGTGGTCGGCCCAGAGCGGGATGACCACCTGCCGGGAGGCCCGCAGGGCGCTGAGCAGCAGCACGCCCACCCCCACGCTCAGGAACACCCCGGCATGGGACACCGCGACGCCGCGCAGCGTGGCCTGCCGCACCGGCGCGCCGCCGGCCGGGGCCGGTTCCGCCACGAGGTCCGGGATGGTGACGGCCAGGCCCGCGGCGGCGGCCATGGCCACCACCCCCACCCAGTACGCGCCGGTGATCCCGGCGAACTGCATCACCCCCGCGCCGATGAAGGGGCCGATGAAGATCCCGATCCTGGTCACTCCCCCGAGCGTGGACAGGGCCCGCGCCCGGAAGACCACCGGCACCGCCTCGGTCAGGTACTTCTGCCGGGCCAGCGCGAAGACGCTCGCGGCCATCCCGACGACGACCATCGCCGCCGCCAGCAGCCACAGCCCCGCCGGGAGCAGCGGGGCCACCGCCGCCGCCGCCAGCGCCAGCGCGCTTGCGACGGCGGCGCCCACGATCGCCCAGCGCTCACCGAACGTCATGGTGATGAGGGAGGCCGGCAGGTTGAAGAACCACGAGCCGAGGCCGATCAGGGTGACGATCAGGGCGGCAAGTGGTACCGAGGCGCCCAGGTCCCGGGCGGACAGGGCCACCACCGGCAGGACCGCGCCCTCCCCGATGGCGAAAAGCAGGGGCGGCCCGAAGGCAGGGAGGGCGATGCTGCGGAGACTGAAAGGTGCGGGGCGTGTGGTGGTCATCCCCTTCATCCTAGGGCCCAAGTAACTCGCAGTTGTTGCCGTTCTGAGCCCTCAAAACGGCAACAACTGCGAGTTACTTGGGGCGAACCAGGCGGGGCCGGAGCCGGAGCCGGGGCGGGGGTGATGCCGCCTGGATGAACACCCCTCGCGTCGCCCATCCGAAGGTTCTGCCAGCGTCGAGCTACTTCCTTCTAAGGCGGTCTTTGGCCCTGCGGTAGCGCCGACGGAGAAAACTGACCAGGCTTGCATCGCTGATCGATTCCTCGAGGGACCTGAGCCTCTCCTCAGTCCGTGCGGAGCGCTCGATGAGCTCCCGGAGGAGACCCTCAGAGTACGTCTGGCGGCGGTGGAAGTGCTCTATCTCCGCGTCTTGGTGCTTGGTGAGGTACAGCAGGCCGCCGAGACCGACCTCCGCGGCATAATTCCTTAGGTATTTTTCCCGTACGGTGCGGTCGAAGTTGAGGTGCGCGAAGTCGGAGGCGATGACGCTGTTGCCGAGGTCCCCGGTAGCTTCCCTGCGCTGGTGCCAAAATGCCAGGGGCGCCCCGTCGATGAATCCGAGGTGGTGGCCCTGCAGCATCCGGAGCTGGAACTCCCAGTCGCCCACGACGTCCAAATCCTCGTCGTAGTAGCCCACGGAGTCGTGGACCGAACGGCGGTAGAGCAGCGAAATCGGGACGCACCGGTTGGAGCGCAGCGTATCGAAGAGGGTGATGGCGCGGACCTCGGGTTCGAATATTTCCCGGCTGACCTCCTGGATCAGGTCTTCCTCGAGGCGCTCATAGACGATTTCCGTCCGCACGCCCACGCCAGCATCGTCGGCCGTGCGCAAATGGTCGACGGTTCGCTGCAGGAAGTCGGGATGCCAGGTGTCGTCGTCGTCGTGGATGGCGATGAATTCGGATTCGCTCCCCGCGATGCCCGCGTTTGAAGCCGCTTCCATTCCGCGGCTGACTTGATGGTTGAGGATCCGGACCCGGCCGTCGAGGTGCCGCCGGTGACGCTCGATCACGGAGTCGACCTCCGAGGCGTTTCCGCCGTCGTTGACTACCACCAGCATCCAGTTCGTGAAGGTTTGTGCGAGCACGTCACGAACGGCGCGGTCAAGCAGGACCGCCCGGTTCCTGGTCCGCATGATGATCGCCACGGAAGGCAATTGGTCAGTTGTCATTTGATTATTTTCCCAACGAGAGTCCGGACCGGGGCAAGTTTACGAATGAATGCGAAGCTCCGCGAGTCGAGCCAGCGCTGCTCCTTGGCCGCTTCTGAGGCCCCAGAACGGCAACAAATGCGAGTCACTTGGGGCGAACCAGGCGTCGAAGGGGCCCGTGTCAGGCGTCGAAGTGGGTGCGGACGTCCCCGCCCGGCAGGTTGCGGAGGAGTTCGGCGGCGACGTCCCTGAGCTTCTGGTTCCGGTTGCTGGAGACCTTGGTGAGGATGGCCATGGCCTCCTCCTGGGAGCAGCGGTTCTGGCCCATGATGACCCCGCAGGCAAGATCGATGGACGTGCGGTGCTCCATGGCGGCCTTCAGGTCCTCGGCGCGGGACTGGGCGGTGCCGATCCGGACGGCCAGGCGCAGGGCCCGGCCCGCGAGATCGGCGAACCCGACAGCCTCCCGCACCACCGCCTCGGTGAAGACCCCGTGTCCGGAGGCAAAGAAGTTCAGCACAGCGGCCGCATCGTCACCGATTTCGAGGGGGACGCCCAAGGTGCTGCGGCATCCGTTGGCCGCGAGCTGCCGCTGGTAGTCCGGCCAGCGGCGGTCAGTGTCCACATCGGCGAGCAGGACCACGGATTTGATCCGCAGCGCCTCCAGGCAGGGCCCATCGCCGAGGCTTTGCTCAATCCGGTCCAGGACAACCGCCCTCGGACTGCTCCCCGCCACGGTCATGGTCCGCTTGCGGCGCTGGAGCGTCACGCCGCATTCGATCTTCACCCCGACAGATTCGGTGAGCGTGGCCGCCGAGAATTCCGCGAGGCGGTCAAGGAAATCCTCGACGTTCCCGGTACCCATGATGAGGTCCTGAAGCTGGCGGGCGGCTTCATCCCCGGCATAGTTGGCCATCCCTAAAGCTTAGACGTACCCGTCCACGATCGCGGCGGCGATCTCCTTGTAGGCGCGCCGCGTTTCGGGGCGGAGCACGTCCAGGGTGACCAGGTCGCCGTCGGCCACGCCGCGGTCATGGGGAACGGCGATCAGCTGGCGGCAGATGCCGGAGAGGTGGTCCTCGATCGCGTCCTTGTCCACCCGCGAGGAGACCTCGTCCTTGTCGGTGATGACCACGATCGCGTTGCGGGCAAGCTCCTCGTAGCCGTGGCCGGCAAGCCAGTGCAGTGTGGCGCGGGCGCGTTTGGCGCCGCTGACGGCGTAGCCTGCCGCGATGATGAGGTTGTCCGCGGACTGCAGGATGCCGCTCATGGCGTTGTGCGTGACGCCGGTGCCGCAGTCGGTCAGGGCCACCGAGTAGTAGCCGGAGACGAGTTTGCGGATCCGCAGGTATTCCTCGGCGGTCAGCGAGTCGGAGACCTCGGGGTCCTGTTCGCCGGCGATCAGGTGCAGCCGGCCGGCGTGGTGCATGTACCGGGCCAGCTCGGTGAGGGAATCGACCTGCTCGATGTTCTGGAGCAGGTCCGTGATGGTGCGCGGGCTCTGCTGCTGGTAGAGCCCCTCCCCGAGGGCTCGCTCCACGAGGTCCCCGGAGTCCGGGTTGGCGTCGATCGCGCAGGGCGGATCCCCGCGGTATTCGGCCAGGGTCAGTCCGACGCCGACTGTGGTGGAGGTCTTGCCGATGCCGCCCTTGAGGCTCAGGATGGCGGTGTTGTAGCTGCCCTGGAGCTGGCGGGAGATGCGCTTGGCGAGTTCGTCCTCCGCGCGCTGCCGGGCGCTCGGGCCCAGGTTGATCCCGCCGCCGGTCATGGCGAAGAGCGCGCCGCGGAAGCCGCCTTTCGGCCGGGGCTTCTGCGCCCGGACGAAGCCCGGTGAGCTGGTGAAGTCCGTGCCCGGTGCGGCCTGCGCCGCTGCCCGGCCGGCGGAGCGGGTGGAACGGCTGGGGCGGGCCGGGACCGCGGGTGCCGTTTCGGGTGCGGCGGGCGCCGCAGCACGCGGCGGAAGCGGCGGAACCGCCGCTGCCGAAGCACCCTCCGCGGAAGCACCCTCTGCGGAAGCGCCCTCTGGGGCAGTGAGGTCGGCGGCAGCATCCGCGGCCGCGGCGGCCTCGGCCCAGGAGCCGCTGCGGACCGGACCGGGCGGGCGGGTGTCGACGTCGTCGGGCGTGATGATTGGCATGGTTCCTGTCCAGGCGTCGGAGCCGTCGCCGCGGCGGTAACGCCGGCGCCGGAGATCGGGTTGCTCTGCCCCCACGGCAGCGTCAGTAGAAGTGGTGTCCACCGGTTCCGGCATATGTGTTCCCCTAGGACTCACAGCGCAGACGGGTGCGGCGCTCGTATGAATAGGTCCAAGGACCAAGTCTAGGGGCAGGCAGCGCAGCCGGCGGACCAGCAGGTCCGGCGCGGCCGGAGGAGGTCAGCGGCTCACCGCTGCAGCGCGAGCACGACGACGACGACCGTCACCGCCGCGAGCGCGGCCAGCCCCACGTAGGCCAGCGCCTGAAGACGCCGTCTCCGGAACTCGCGCTTTGCATCCCTGGCGTAGTACCTGCCCGTATCTGTCCCCATGCCGACGATCGTATAGGCACAACCTTGGGATTGGTGCAAGTCATACGAATATTTCGAAGATCGCTTCCAGGATTCGACGGCGGCCGCCACGTGCGCCCAGGCCCGGAGAAGCCTCAGTGCTGGGCCCGGGTCTCCTGCAGCCGCTTGATGAACCAGCGGGACTGTTCCGGCCCGTACGGGAGGATCGGGATCGCCTTGGTGGCGTCGTCGGGGGTTTCCCGGGTGGCCTGGATCGCCTGCCGCACCGCGGTGGACATGGTGTTCGCCATGGTTTTCACGAGCTGGTCGCCGAACGGCTGCCCGTGGCCGGGAATCAGGAATTCGTACCGGTGCCGCAGCGCGGAGATGTGCCGGAGGGCGTCCGCCCATTCCTCGGGGTAGGAATCCTCGAACGACGGGTAGGAGCCCTGCTCCACGAGGTCCCCCGCGTACAGGGTGGTGCCGGTCCCCACCAGGAGGTCGCCGTCGGTATGGCCGCGGCCCAGGTAAAACAGCGTGACCGTCTGGCCGCCGAGGTCCACCAGGACCGGCTGGTCCTTCACGATCGCGTTCGGCACCACCAGCTCGACGTTCTGGCCGTCGCCTGCCGCCATTTCCGGCTCCCCGGACCCCACGAGCCGGCGCTGGGCGTCACCGTTTCCCTCGATTTCCGCGGCGCAGTTCTCGTGCGCCCAGAACTCCGTGACGCCGGCATCGGCGAAGACGGCGTTGCCGAAGAAGTGGTCGTAGTGGGCGTGGGTGTTGACGACGACGAGCGGCAACGCGGTCTTTTCACGCACCGCATCGAGGATCTCGCGTCCCTGCCGCGGGCCGCCGCCGGTGTCGATCACCATGGCGCGTTCGGTGCCGACCACCAGGCCGGTGTTGAGCAGGGATCCCTGGGTAGTCAGTACGTAGTTGTCCGGACCGACCTCGAGCCATCGTGACATTAAATCTCCGTATTCCGGCGCTGGTGCTTGCCATGTTCAGGCCTCGATTCTACCCGTGTGGGCTGGCAGGACCCTGAAGACGTGCCGCGGACGGGGGCAACCTCGCCATGGGGGCCTGAGCCGGGCACGCCCGATGCACGGATACGCGGCGCTTCGCGGAGGGGTAAGGCGCTCCGCGCCGGACGCGGATGTCCCAGTTCCGCGGTCGCCTTTCCGTAGCGGACGACGGCGGTAAGCCGGCGGAACTCCGCGGCTCGGTCACAGGCGCTGAGCTTGTCCGCGTTGCACGTAGGCGTCCAGAGATAGACCAGCGCGGCGCTTATTGCCACTTATGGCCCCGGGCTCCGAGGGCCGGTGCGATTTCGCTAATCAGCGGCCTTCTGGGTTCCAACCAGTGTTGCAGGTGCTTTCTGCCATCGCTGCAGGATTGCCGCCCGGAACCGGTAGCGGGCCGGGGTCTCGAAGTATTTGAATACCAGCACGCTGATCACAATTGTGGCAGCCAGGAGACACCAGCCGATCGGCACTGTGGGTTGGGCCATGGTGTAGATGTCGCGCAGCGGCACGTGGATCATGTACAGCGAAAAGCTCGCTTCGCCCAATACGACAAGTGGACGCCAGGCAAGCCAGCTGGGGCGGCGGGCCGGCGCGACCGCCAGTGTAAGGATGAGAACGGCAAAAAGTGGGCTCATGAGTAGGTATGCCGGGTTGACTGGCCGCAGATAGGCCAGCGCCGCTAGCGGAACAAGAGATCCGGCCAGCAGGAGATTACGCCTGGCGCCTTGCCCGATCCATTCTCGGCCGCCGCGCAGGAATATGAGTCCCGCGGTGATGCCGGCAAGGAATTCAAACAGGTGCGTCACCGGGAATTGATAGACCAGGAACCCCTTCTGGTCAATCGGCGCGAATGTTCGGGCCGCCCAAATGATGAAACACTGGAGGGCGAAGCACCCTTCGAGGATAATAGCGATCCGTGCCGGGGACAGGCGGCGCATCCTGACAATCAGAAACGGGAACAGCGCGTAGAAGAACATCTCACACGCGATGCTCCATGCCGGAGCGTTCCATGGCTGGTTGATCGAAGCCGTCGGAAACCACCCCGTGGTCATCGTGAGTTGAGCAAGCAAGCTGCCGCCGACGGTGAAGATGTTCGCATCCTCCAACGCGTACCAATCGGTCAGCACGCCGGCGTCGCGGTTGATAACGGCGTAGCCGACGCCACCAGCAGCGAGCAGCAGGGCGAGGATGGTGACGGGGTAGATACGCGCTATTCGGCTGGCGTAGAACTTCACGCGCTCGCTTACCCCGGCCATGTTGGAGTAGTTGTAGGTCAGGATGAACCCGGATAGGACGAAGAAAAGCGCTACGGCCGTCCGGCCGTCGTCCAGGAAATCTGTCAACTCTAACGGGACTGAAATCGTCCCTCGTTGGTTGAAGTGGCAGACGATCACGGCTGCAGCGGCGAGGAAACGGAGGCCCGTCAGCGCCGGTAGTTTGGTGCCGTCGTGAATCGGCGCGTCCGAAGCCCGCATGTTTCCCCCATTATTCAGACCTGATAGTGCGAAGCCAATCTTAGTGGTCCAAACGACCGGATGTGCCGCTTACTTTGTCACGGCTAAAAAGGCGACGCAGGCGGTTATGCCGGCCAGCGCGATCAGTGCCCCGTACTTGACATAGGGCCGCCACCGTCGGGAGGTGATGCCACTCTCGTACCTGCTGCAGTCTCCCATGCTCCACCCGTACACGGTCTACCTGTAGGCGCAAGAGTGCTCCACCCTTCAGGGTGGAGGTGAATTGCGGGGCTTACCCTGGGCGCCTTTGTGAACGGACGTAGTCGGCAAGGACACTCAGCGGGGCGCCGCCAGCAGTGCCGCAGTAGTACGAGCGGGACCAGAGGTGCCCGTCCCAGAGGTACTTGCTCAGATGGCCCGAGTGCTTCTGCCTCAGGAGCCTGGACGAGACGCCCTTCAAGGAGTTGACCAGCTTCGAGAGTTGTGCCGTCGCCGGGAAATTGATCAACAGGTGCACGTGATCGTCTTCCCCGTTGAACTCGACCAGGGTGCAACCGAAGTCCTCACACACCTGCCGCATGATGCTTTCACAGTCCGTGAGGATCTCGTCGGTGAAAGCTCCGCGGCGGTATTTTGTAAGGAACACCAAGTGCGCATGGCAGTCCCAAACGGCATGCCTGCCTTGGCGAATATCATTGTTTTTCTCCATGACACCAACTATAGTGTGAGTGTGTCGTTGAAGAAAAGGTATGCCTACAGGGCCTACCCCTCGAAAGGTCAGGAGCGGGCGCTTGCGCGCCTGTTCGGGTCCTGCCGTGTCGTCTTCAATGACGTGCTGGCGGCCCGGTCGCAAGCGCACGAGCAGGGCCTGCCGTTCCCGACATCTGGTGAGCTGTCCAAGAAACTCCTGACGGATGCAAAGCGCACCCCGGAACGGGCATGGCTGACTGAAGTGTCCAGCGTCCCGCTTCAGCAGTCCCTCGCGGACGCCGACCGCGCCTACCGGAACTTCTTCGACTCCCTGAAGAAGAAACGAAAGGGTGCCAAGATCGGGCGCCCGCGATTCAAGTCCCGGCGCGACAACCGGCAGGCCGCCAGGTTCACCAAAAACGCCGGTTTCAAAGTTGAGCAAACCTCCCACGGCGTCGGGTTCGCGACCCTCCCGAAAGTCGGCAGGGTCCGGTTCGCCCTCTCGCGGGATCTGCCGTCGAAGCCGTCGAGCGTGAGCGTTATCCGGCAGGCTGACGGGACCTATCAGGTGTCTTTTGTTGTCGATGTGGCCGAGACGCCGCTGCCGGAGTCGCCGCGCGTCGCTGGGGTCGACGTTGGACTCACCCATCTCGCGCATATCGCCAGCAATGACGGGGCCCGGGAGGTGGTCGACAACCCGCGGCACCTCAGGGCGACCGAACGCAGGCTTGCTGCCGCCCAACGAAGTCTGTCCCGGAAGAAAAAGGACTCAGCGAACCGGCGCAAAGCCCGCCTCAATGTCGCGAAACTGCACTCCACGGTGCGCAACACCAGGCTCGATCACCACCACAAACTTGCCCTCCGACTCGTCCGCGAAAACCAAACGGTCGCCGTCGAAGGACTCAACGTGAAAGGCCTCGCCCGCACCCGCATGGCGAAATCCATTCACGACGCAGGATGGGCCACCCTTGTGACCCTCCTGAAAGAGAAAGCTGCCCAATACGGGCGGGAAATTCGCGTCATCTCGCAATGGGAGCCCACCAGCCAGGTGTGCTCCGTCTGCGGCGTCAAGGATGGCAAGAAGCCCCTGTCAGTCCGTGTCTGGACCTGCGGGGACTGCGGGACTGTCCTGGACCGCGACTACAACGCAGCAGTGAACATCATGCTCGCCACCGGGCTGGTGGAGAGCCTAAACGCTTGTGGACCTGATGTAAGACGCACGCTCGCGTGCGCTACCGGGGTAGAAGCAAGAACCCACCGAACAGACCCCACCCTGATCGGTGAGGATGCGTAGGAATCCCCCTCCTTCAGGAGGGGGAGGATGTCAACTGGACCTTCCCAAAGCGGGTCGGAGCACGTCGAATAAGACCGGCTAACCCACCCTGCTGGGGGACGCACTAGCCTTTTCTTCCGCCTCAACCCTTGCAGGCCGGGGCCGGCGGCCTCGGAGCCGTTTCTCGAGTGGCTTCTCAAACCAGGTAAAGGCGGCGGCTGACACCGCAACAGCAACCAGCACGAAGGTACCGCCCTCGAGCAGCTGGAGGGGCACGGACCTGGCCTTGGACCCGGGGTCAAGATGGACCATCAACTCCAGGAGCAGCCAGTGGGTGAGGTAGAGGGCGAACGACCACTCGCCAAGCCGGACCACCCACGGGTGCGACAGGAACCTCCCCTTGCCGGAGATGTTCGCCGTCGCCGCCGACGCAATCACGAGCAGCATGAACGGCAGAATGACGGCGTCTTCCACGCCGTTGCCCAGAGGGTGCCCTGCACGGTTGCCTGCCGTAAGCAGCGCATAGGCGACGACGGCGGACAGGGCCGCAACAGGAAGCGGAACCGGGCTTCGCCACCCGGACTTGACCAACAGTGCCAGGAGGCAACCGGCGATGAACTCCAGGATGCGGAACGGCGGGAAGATGTACACCCAGAACCGGGCTTCATCCCCCGGCGTCAGCGCCATGGTCACGGTGCCGGCAATGACCAGCGACAAGCTGAGGACAGCCGCCAGCGACTTCCACAGGCCCGGGCGGCCCAGACAGGCCAAGCGCGCGGCCAGGAACGGGAAGGCCGCGTAGAACAGTGCCTCGCAGGAGAGCGACCAGCTGGGCGCGTTCATGCCGAAGTAGACGTTGCTGTCAGGAATCCAGGCCTGCAGCAGCCCGCCGGCGGCCACCAGCTGCCCGGCGTCAATCCCCTTCCCCTCAAACAGGAAAAACGGGACCGCCAGCAGCAGGGTCAGGAAGTGTAAAGGATAGACGCGGGCGAAACGCCGGCGGTAAAAGGCGCGCTTGGTGTCCGCAGGGCGAAGTGACCATGTCAGGACGAAGCCGGACAAGGCGAAGAAGAAACTCACTCCCACCGTCCCCAACCAGACCATGTCCGAGACGCCTGGAACGTCCACGAGATCCCGGAACGTGTGGTGGACGACCACCAGCAGCGCGGCGAAAAACCGCAGGCCGGTCAGGGAGTGAAGCTTGATTGATTGCACGCCCGCAGCGTGGGGAACCCCAAGTTGCATAAGGGCAAGCCTATGGCACGCGGACGCTCCTGAAAAAATGGATTACGTCGGGAAATCAAGGTCCTGCTTCGGGTGATTGGCGGAACTTTCCATCCCGAACGCCCCGTACTTGTTCAGGGGGAAGGTCCCGCGACCCAGATCCGCCGGGGTCGCTTTGCCGTCGCGGGCGACGGCGGTGAGCCGCCGGATCTCCCCGGTTCCGTGCCCAGTTGCCCAGTGTGCCCTCATGGATTGTCAGGGGTGCATCGGACAATGGGAGCATCAGAAAGCCCCGCAACTGCGCTAACAGTTCGGGGCCGTGACCACCGCTATTAAGGAGCGATGATATGTCCATTGTGACCCGCATCTGCCACCGTTGCAAAGTGAAGCAACCCATCACAGAGTTCTATGTGGAAGCCGAAGCACGAGCCACTATTCGCCGCAAGAAACAGACTAAATTGCCGTGTAGGGACTGCAATCAGAAGGCCTACTTCGAGCGCCGTAAACCACGTCAGGACTACATCGAGGTCGTCAAGCGCGAGAACGGATGCGCCGATTGCGGCCTAGTTCCTGATGTCTTGGAGTTTGACCACCGTCCCGATGAACACAAGACGACGGACGTTTCAAACCTCATGGCCTCCGGGTCGTGGGAAGCATTTATCTCAGAAGTCGCGAAGTGCGACGTCGTTTGTGCCAACTGCCACAGGATCAGAACAGTACAGCGCCGCCAGCTCGGCGGCCAGCGAGGACGAATCGTCCAGCGCAAGGTTCAACAAGCCATCGATAAGATCGCCGGATTGGACGTCTGGAAGAGCGATCTGGCACCGGTGGAGCCGTCGCCAACGGTCAAAAAGCTTGAGATGGAATCCCTGTTCGAAGTCCCCAAGTGAAATAGCCCCGCCCCCAGCCCGGGGAGCGGGGCCATGGATCACCAGAACGAGGCCAAGCTAATCAGCCTTACATGTCAGCCAGCACGGACCCCGGA
This sequence comes from Pseudarthrobacter albicanus, assembly GCF_018224015.1. Taxonomy (GTDB): domain Bacteria; phylum Actinomycetota; class Actinomycetes; order Actinomycetales; family Micrococcaceae; genus Arthrobacter; species Arthrobacter albicanus. The sequence continues at coordinate 10,558 of NZ_JAGPOT010000033.1, read as the reverse complement.
TTCTCGATCGCGTCGGCAACGTAGCGCAGGAAGCCGCCAGCCGTTCCGCCGTCGCAGACGCGGTGGTCGAAGGTGAGCGTCAGCTCGGTCACCTTGCGGACGGCGAGTTCGCCGTTGACCACCCAGGGTTTGTCGATGATCCGCCCGACGCCGAGGATCCCTACCTCGGGGTGGTTGATGATCGCGGCGGAGCCGTCCACCCCGAACACCCCGTAGTTGTTCAGCGTGAAGGTGCCGCTGCCCAGTTCCGCCGGGGTCGCCTTCCCCCCACGGACGACGGCGGTGAGCCGCCGGATCTCCGCGTCCAGTTCACGGGCACTGAGCTTGTCGGCGTTGCGCACCGAGGGCACCATGAGTCCGCGGTCGGTCTGGGCCGCGAAGCCGAGGTTGACGCCGTCGAAGGCCACGATCTCCTGAATCGCCCCGCCCACGGTGTCCTCGGTGGTGACAATCCGGGTATTGAGTTCAGGGAACTTCTTCAGCCCCGCGATGACAAAGCGGGCGATGAACGCCAGCAGCCCGGGAGTGTTGTCCGGGTCCGACTTCTTCAGCGCGATTCGCATCTCGACCAGCGCTGTGGCATCCACGTCCACCCACACCGTGGCTTCCGGGATCTCGGAACGGCTGCGCGTCATGTTTGCGGCAACGGCCTTCCGCACGCCGCGGACGGGGGTCCGGCCCGTTATGCCCAGCCCGGTGCGCGCGTCCGTGTTGCCACCGGATTCGGCGGGTCGAGCCAGCGGGCGCGGGGCCTCGACAGGCTCAGGCACCGGGCTCGGCGTAATAACGGCTTCCACGTCGCGCCGCATGATCATCCCGCTTGCCCCTGACCCGTGGAGTCCGCCCAGATCAACCCCATGATCGCGCGCCATCCGCCGGACGAGCGGAGAAATCACGGCACCGAGCTTGCCCGGCACCCGGGTGCGCAGCAGCAACAGCTCATCGGCAGCCTTCTCGGCCGCAGAAATCTGGGTTTCGGCTCCCTGGGTCTCGACAGATCCGACCGCCGGATGCTTCGGAGCCCGGGTGCGGCGAGCAACTCCCTGCCCGCCCGGGGTCCCGTAACCAATGAGGACGTTTCCGGATCCGGCTTTCTCTTCCTCGCGGTACGTCTCGGCGGTAACGGCGGCAGCAGACTCAACCGGGGCGGACGGGGACACGGCAGTCTCGGCAGGCTGAACCATGGACCCGAGGGGCGTCACCGAGATCAGCGGTTTGCCCACGTCGAGCGTCTGTCCGGGTTCCCCATGCAGCTCTGTGACGGTGCCGGCGTACGGGGAGGGCACTTCCACCATGGACTTGGCGGTCTCGACCTCGGCGATCGGCTGGTCCACGCGGATTTCATCGCCCACGGCCACCAGCCAGTTCACCAGTTCGGCTTCGGTGAGGCCCTCGCCGAGGTCCGGGAGGAGGAATACTTTCGTTTCGCTCATAGTCAGTCTTCCCACTGGAGGTCGTCAACGGCGTCGAGGATGCGGTCCACGCCGGGCAGATAGTAGTGCTCGAGTTTCGGCGCCGGGTACGGCACGTCGAAGCCGGTGACGCGACGGATCGGCGCGGCGAGGTAGTGGAAGCAGCGTTCCTGCACCCGGGCCACGATCTCGGAGGAGACGGAGGCGAAGCCGTGCGCCTCGGCGATGACCACGGCACGGCCGGTCTTACGGACCGAGGCGCAGACCGTCTCGTCGTCGAACGGCACGATCGAGCGGACGTCGATCACCTCCAGCGAGCGCCCTTCCTCGGCGGCTGCGGCGGCGGCCGCGAGCGCCGTCGGGACGGAGGGTCCGTAGGCGATCAGCGTGGCGTCGGTGCCGGGGCGGGCGACGGCGGCGTGTCCCTCCGAAGAAGTGCCGCGCTCGGTGTTGGCGGCGTGCTCGTCCCGCAGCGCGTCCAGGTCCACCTGGTCCTTGGACCAGTAGAGCTTCTTCGGCTCCATGAACATCACGGGGTCGTCGGAGTCGATGGCCTCGCGGAGCATCCGGTAGCCGTCCGCCACGGTGGCCGGGGTGAAGACCTTCAGGCCGGCGGTGTGGGCGTAGTAGGACTCGGAAGAATCGCAGTGGTGCTCCACTCCCCCGATCCCGCCGGCGTACGGCACGCGGATCACCATCGGCAGTTTCACGGCGCCCCGGGTGCGGTTGTGCATCTTGGCGACGTGGCTGACGATCTGCTCGAACGCCGGGTAGGCGAAGGCGTCGAACTGCATCTCGATGACCGGGCGCATCCCGTTCATTGCCATGCCCACCGCCATGCCGACAATGCCGGATTCGGCCAGCGGGGTGTCGAAGCAGCGGTTCTCCCCGAAGGTCCTGGTGAGCCCGTCGGTGATCCGGAAGACCCCGCCAAGCAGGCCGACGTCCTCGCCGAACACCAGGACGGAGGGGTCCGCGTGCATGGCGTCGGCCATCGCGGTGTTCAGGGCCTTGGCCAGGGTGATGGTCTGCGGCCCGGCCTGCTCGGCCGCAGTTGCGGCCTGCGCGGCCGCGCTGGCGGTGGCGGCACTGACATCGGTGGGGCTCATTTCGCGGCCTCCGTGGCGGTGGATGTGCCGGCGGCGTCGCGGGCGAGTTCATCGGCGAGCATGGCGGACTGTTCCTTCAACTGCGGGGTGGGGGCGGAGAAGACGTACTTGAAGAGGTCCTGGGGGTCCACCGGGACGTCCTCGCCGAGGCCCTCCCGCAGCTGCGTGGCGACCGCTTCGGCCTTGTCTGCGATCCGGGCGGCGTTGTCGTCGTCGAGCAGTCCGCGGTCCGTCAGGTACGTCTTAATCCGGCTCAGCGGATCCTTGGCCAGCCACTGGGCGACCTCGCTGTCCTGGCGGTAGCGGGTGGCGTCGTCGGCGTTGGTGTGCGCCTGCATGCGGTAGGTGTGGGCCTCCACGAGCAGCGGGCCGGAGCCGGCGCGGGCGAGCGTGACGGCCCGGTCCAGCACGGCGAGCAGGGCGACGACGTCGTTGCCGTCCACGCGTTCGCCGGCCATGCCGTAGCCCACGGCCTTGTGGGCGAGCGACGGCGCGACGGACTGGTGCGCGAGCGGCACGGAGATGGCGTACTGGTTGTTCTGGACGAAGAAGACCACGGGCAGGTGGAAGACGGCGGCGAAGTTCAGGGCCTCGTGGAAGTCGCCCTCGCTCGTTGCGCCGTCGCCGCACATGGCCAGGACCACGGTGTCCTCGCCGCGCAGCTTGGCGGCGTGGGCGACCCCGACGGCGTGGAGCAGCTGGGTGGTCAGCGGCGTGCACTGGATGCCCACCTTGTGCCCGGCGGGGTCGTAGCCGCTGTGCCAGTCGCCGCGGAAGAGCGTCATCGTCTGGACGGGGTCCACGCCACGGGCCATCACGGCCACGGAGTCGCGGTAGGTGGGGAACAGCCAGTCGCCGTCGGACAGGCACAGCGCGGCGGCGACCTGGCAGGCCTCTTGGCCGTGACTGGAGGGGTAGACGGCCATGCGGCCCTGCCGGACCAGGGCGGAGTTCTGGTCATTGACGCGGCGTCCGATGACGAGCTGCTCGTAGGCGGCCAGGAGTTCCTCATCGCCCGGGAGGCTGTACTCGTGGCCGGGCTGGGTGCCCTGCTCGGTGTGGGGGGTCAGGATCCCGTCCGGGCCCACCATCCCGATCTGGTGGCGGGCCGGCAGCATGTAATCCTCCGCCGTGATGCCGAACTTGCGCACGGCCTCGCTGGCGGCGTTTTCCGTTGCCTGCTCCGGTGCGTCTTCCGGCGCTGCGGCGCCTGCCTCCGAGTGCGCAGTGTGGTCTGCGGAGATCGTCATTGGTCTGTCCTTCTGTAGCCACTATTCTTTCCAAGTATGGCGCCGGACGATGATTCGTATCCAGCCCTCCCAGGAACCGTGGAGAAGTATAGAGATCTGACCTATTCTGGAAGACGAATTGTCAGTGTGAGCTGGCTTACCTGCGGGAGTTGTAGACGAATGGCAGACGCTGAGTCAGAGCAGGGGGCCGTGCCGCTGGATGACGTGGACCGGAACATCATCGCCGAGCTGACCCGGGATGGCCGGATGTCCGTCACGCAGGTGGCGGAGAACGTCCACATCTCGCGGGCGCATGCCTACACGCGGATCGCCCGGCTGACCGGCGAGGGTGTCCTGACCAAGTTCACGGTGCTGGTGGACCCGATCAAGGCCGGACTCAAGTCCTCCGCCTACGTGACGCTGAAGGTGCGGCAGCATTCCTGGCGGGAGCTTCGGGAGCTGCTGCGCGCCATCCCCGAGGTGCATCACATCGCCCTGGTGGGCGGAGACTTCGACGTCATCCTGCTGGTGCGAGCCGTGGACAACATCGACCTGCGCCGGGTGATCTTCGACCAGCTGCAGTCCATGCCCGGGGTGCTGGACACGCAGACGTTCCTGGTGTTTGAGGATGTCGATACGCGGTAGACGATGTTCGACGCATTTGGAGCTTGGGTCTGGAACAGACTCGCTCCGGAGCCAAAAGGGCTCGTCAACTTATACCGCGGTGCCCTTAAAATGGACGGCCTCGTTGCCGGCCAGCATTGATATTCTAAAGGTATCTACAACTGAGGACGACGAGCTTCATTTGCAGATTACTTAGTGCCTGTTCCTAAACCCGGTTGGCCAGGCGTTTGGCGGTGATTCTGGTCATTGACCAGCGGACCATGGCCTCATGGTGAGCCGGCAGCCGTTCGTAGTCCCGGACGCAGCGGCGGTGCCGCGCGATCCAGGCCAGAGTGCGTTCGACGACCCAGCGCCGGGGCAGGACATGGAAGCCTTTCTTATCTGATCGCTTCACGATGGTCACGGCCAGGTCCAGGGTCTGAGCGGCCCAGATCACGAGTTTGCCGGCGTACCCGCCGTCGGCCCAGACCAGGCGGATCCGACGGAAGGAGGCGGCGAGCTGTTCGAGCAGGGGCGTGGCCCCGTCGCGGTCCTGGACCCCCGCCCCGGTGACCAGCACGCACAGCAGCAGGCCCATGGTGTCCACGGCGATGTGGCGCTTCCTGCCGTTGACCTTCTTCCCCGCGTCATACCCGCGGCTTGCTGCCCCGACGGTCTCGGCCCCGCGGACAGAGGCCGAGTCGATAACCGCCGCGGTCGGGGCGGCGTTGCGGCCCTCGGCCAGACGCACCCGGCCCCGGAGGGTATCCAGAATCGTCCCGGTGGCCCCGGCGGCCTCCCAGCGGGTGAAGTACTTGAACACGGTGGAGTGCGGCGGGAAGTCCGCCGGCATCGCCCGCCACTTGATCCCGTTGTCCACCATGTAGAGGATCGCGTCCACGATCTGCCTGCGGCTGCGTGCCTCCGGGCGGCCGCCGGCCCCCTTGATGAATCCCGGGTCCGGCAGCAGCGCATCGATCAGCCCCCACTGCGCGTCCGTGATGTCCGTCGGATACCGGCGCTCCCGCCGCGGCACTCCCGCGTGGAACGGGGCCAGCCGGCAGCACTGCTCCGGTGCCCCGTTGGCGGTTTCATCCCGGGTACGGCAAACTAACACGAAGGAACTCCTGCAACTCCTGGCGATCTAGACACTCACCGGCTTACAGGAGTTCCGCCTCTTTTAACAACCGCTCCGCGCTGCCGGCCGGTCGCCCCCGGAGTTTAGGAACAGGCCCTTAGACGCACGATGTTTCGTCGATATCTTTTCAATGTGGACGGCCATGCAGTGCTCTCCGCCAAGTGCAGGGCGTCGGCCGAACCGTGCTCGTGGAACCGGTCAAGATGGGAAGGTGACGGCCCTGACTATGGCATACCGTCTTCCTCAGGCCTCTCAGTCCAACTTCTCAGGGATGTCCCGTGTGGCTGAGGGCTCTTGAGTGTGCTGGTCGACAAACGTCGACTCTATGACACGAACCGGCGCACGCGGGCCGGTCATTTGTGCAGACCATCGATCTGAACCCGCTCCGTGCCCGCCAGACCAGACCCGCATCGTTGCAGGCCTGTCCGACGAGCTGCCTGCGGTCTCCAGAGTCGCCTTCCCTCGACGACACCTATGCCTGTCGTGTCGGGCACTGCAGCCTTAGACGGAGTTATGGACCGGCGTGACCACTCATCCTGTTTCGTCATGGGATGTTTGGTTACTCGTGGCCGGTATGATTGGGCTGACCGAACGATAGCTGCCGTTGTGGCGGCCAGCCAAACGGCAACACTCGGGCATTCGAAACAGGGGGACAAAGGTTGGACTTACGCGACTACCTACGCATTCTTCGCCGTAACTGGATATTGATCGTCGCCGTTGCTTTGACAGGTCTTCTTGTCGGCGCTGCCGTATCGATGCTATCTAAGCCGTCGTACACGGCAGAGACACAACTCTTTGTGGCAATTCAGGGATCGGGTTCAGTGAGTGAACTCCAGCAAGGCAATACCTTCAGCCAGGCGCGCGTCCAGTCCTATGTAAAGACGGTCGGCTCGCCCGTCGTACTTCAACCGGCCATCGACTCACTTGGTCTGAACATCACCGCCGCGGAACTTGCCCACAATGTAACAGCCAGTAGTGACACCAACACTGTTCTCATTACGATCTCCGTTAGAGACAGCTCTCCAGTACAGGCGGCAGCCATAGCGCAGGCCGTGGCAGGCGGCTTGATCGCGGCCGTCGACAAGTTAGAACGCCCCAAAGCAGGAGGGACGTCCCCCGTCGGTCTGTCAATCATCAAACCCGCTGAAGCACCGACGGCGCCCTCGGCCCCAAACACCAGACTGAATCTGCTGCTGGGATTATTCGTTGGACTTGCATTAGGGGTGGCAGCATCCATACTCAGAATGACACTGGATAACAAAATTCGGGGCGAAGCAGATCTGCGACGTGTTACCAATATCCCGCTCCTGGGCGGCATCTCCTTCGATCAGGACGCCACGCGGAAGCCCCTGTTGACGCAGTCAGCACATCAGAGTCCGCGAGCTGAATCCTTTAGGCAACTGCGCACAAACTTGCAATTCGCCAACGTTTCTGGACAAGCCAAGTCGGTCCTTGTAACGTCCTCTCTTCCCGGCGAGGGAAAGAGCACAACTGCAGCAAATTTGGCAATTGCATTGGCCCAAGCTGGTCAAAACGTGTGCCTAATCGATGCCGACCTTCGCCGCCCGATGATTAATGAATACTTGGGCCTCGATCGCAGCGCTGGACTTACGACTGCATTAGTCGGCACCGCAGACGTAAACGACCTTTTGCAGCCCTGGGGCGAGGACAACCTTTATGTCCTCACTGCCGGACAAATCCCACCTAACCCAAGCGAACTGCTTGGTTCGGAAGAAATGAAAGACCTTATCTCAAGACTCGAGCTTGTATTCGATTCAATCGTAATAGATGCACCTCCGCTTCTTCCAGTAACCGATGCCGCTGTCCTTTCCCAGCACGTCGGGGGCGTGGTCATAATCGTCGGCTCCCAAAAGCTCAGGCATCAGGACCTGGAGAAATCCCTCAGCGCTCTCAACATGGTTGGTTCAAATATACTGGGCATCATCCTGAATAGGCTTCCTACTAGAGGCCCCGACGCCTATTCCTACAGCTACTACAGAAATGTTGATAGCCGTAACAACACGTCACGGTCCGACCCTAAACGCAACCAGTCACGCTCTGACACCGCTCTTTCTTCAACCGGGCAGGCCGCATTCTTCGACGACAACATTAGCAGTGCAGAACGGAGAAATCCAAGCGTATTTCCCTCTGATAGATTTGACCGGACTGAGGATGGAGTCGCCAGTATTCAAAGCCCACACATTCTTGGGGACCGCCAGCATTAGATGATAGGATATTCCACCTCGGCGAAAATGATATCTACACAAAGCCTGCCGAGATACTGCTTCCTGGAGGTGCGCGCACTAACGTGGGCACCTCCGACGCACAGGACCTCTAAGTGCCATTCGGACCTCTCCCAGGAATCCCTAGGGACCATAAATCGCCCAGAATGAAATCTCATGAACCTCACGAACATAGTATTTCTCGGGGCTGCCATTACTTGGATTGCACTGCCAATGAATGTCAATCACACTTCGGTCATGTGGAAAAAGCCCGAATATGTCATGGCCTTTGCCATGTTTGGATTTTCAGGCATTGCGATGTTCTTGGGGATTACTTCTAGTGTGGGAGGGGATGCCCTCCTTCTGATCCGGTTCTCGCCGTTGATTGCCGCAGGAATATTCGTTACAATCGTAAATCTCGCAAATGGCGCTATCGTTCGCCCTCCTGGATTGCTTCTTTTTGGAGTTTTCGTGCCAATGGGCGCCTTTGCAATAGTTGAACACTCGTTCGTCATGCCATTGATGTCGCTGGCCATACTTGGCCCGGCTATCGTTGTTCCACGACTAGGTTATTCAACTGAGCCTCTCTATACAGGGCTGCGCGATGCGGTCCGTGTCACGCTCATAGTACTGTCCCTCTATATCATGATATTGCCGGGGCAGGTTATTGGCCCATGCCGTGGTGACAAATGTTCAATTTGGGGTCTTTCGATTGGCGCGTTTGGTTCCGGTAACGCCTTCGGGGTTTATCTTGCCTTTGTCGCCGGGATATCGATCATACTCGCCAGGAACGCGATTACAGCAGCCCTGTCGACGATCGCCTCAGCGGCCCTGGTCGACGCAACAAGCGGCAGATCAGCCATGATAGCTTGGGCCGTTACCGTACTAGCGGCTCACACCTGGCGCCTGACACGATCTTCAAAGAAAAGCCATGCGGTCAAGGTAACCGGTATCGGGGCTGCAGCTCTCGTGACGGTAGTAGGCACTTACCCGTGGCGGCCCGACGACTTCACAGGAAGGGCAAATCTGTGGATTGTGGCGAAGGAACAGTTCCTGAGCAGCCCCCTTTTTGGATATGGCCCCTCTTTTTGGGTGCGGCAAGAACGGACAAGCTATGTGGACTCAAACTACGCAACACACAATCTTCTTTGGGAATTGCTGATTTCATCCGGATTCGTGGGAACCGCTCTCCTGACGATGTCGGTACTTTGGCTTATTCGCAGTAGTCACCCCGAAGTGCAAGGACTAACCGTCGTTCTGACCACCGCGTGGTTGGCCAGTTCGACCCTGGAAGTCACCGCTGCGCCCGGGCGTTTGTATCTGCTGCCCGGCGTTCTTCTCTTGATATTCGTTCAGGGTCAATCACGGACTCACAAAACCGGCGGCTCGTCGGACTTTCATGAGTCAGGAGCACTCATCTCCAGGGCTGATGCAGAGTCGTGGAGCATGCTCGGCGGATGGGCGCCGACACGCCCCGGGTCGGGTGCCTTTAAGGGAGGGGAACTCCTGACACGAAAATTAGGTGATGGGAGCCGGGGGTGTGGGGTGTTTCGGGTGTTTCGTTAGCCGGTGTGTGTGATCGACTATCTGTAGGCCGTTTCATCCAGGAAATCCTGCCGATTTGGTGGCCGGTTTCCGGCCAAAAGAGCGCTAAGAATCAGGCCAGGCAATTCCCCTCCAAATCATGGATTTGGGGATTGCGCAGAGATTGAGATCACCCGGTGGCCCGGGGCGGTTCCCAGTGTCAAGCCCCTAACGCTTGTCAAGCCTTTTTTGGCTCTGGACGGCAGGCAGGCTGAGTGCACCGTCACCGATCCTCTGCAGTGGCGGTCAGTGTTGTCCGTCCGGGATAGGGCCCAACGCCGGGGGCCCCGCTGTCGCCCCGGCGTGGTGGAAGGGGGCGGAGAGCGGGGATGCCCGCGGCTCGTCGCCAAACGGTATCGGTAAGAATTCATAGCTACCGTGTCAGGCGTGCCCGTTTCGCTTCGATCGTGTGGGACCGGGACTGGGTGCGCTGTTTGGGCGTAACGGTATAGCGGGTGTTACCGCGCACGTTATTTGACGACGTAGGCGTCATCGTCGGTGCCAACGTGCATCGTCAAGGTGGCGCGTGCTGTCCAGCCCAAGTCGGGCGGCTCCGTCGGCACGTTGACGCGCTCAAATCCCGTGTGAATCGCTCGGATGCGCCACGGTAGAGTTCCGCCGGCGCCGACGGGCCACCGCGCATGGCCTGGGCCAGCCAGGAGCCCCTGGCCGCGCGTTCACAGCGCTGACCACACAGGGGCGTGGCGGCGTCGGGCGCACCACGGCCTGGAAGACCCTCCGGCGGCCCACGAGCACACAGCTCGACGCGCAGCAGGAAGGCGGGTAGCTCATCGTCATGCTGACGCGATCATTGCTCACGCCTCGATCGTCAAACCGTGCGACGCGAAGGACCGAAGAAGAGGGCTCCATCGTCAGACAACGTGACCGACCCGTCGTCAAATAACGTGCGCGGTAACAGCGGGACGCGATAAGCTCTTTCGCGGCCCGTTTGGTGACCGGCTGCCCCTCGAGGTCGCGGAGCTCATACATCTGCCCGGTGGTGAGGGTTTTCCAGGTCCCAGGACTCTGGATATGGCGAGATCCTGGGTGTGGGGTTTTAGGGGTTTTTCTTCATTCTGTAGTGCAGGATGAGGTCGGTTCCTGGGTAGCGGGTTTTGGTTTGGGTGAGGTGTTCGCAGAGCTCGGCGAGGGCTTTGGTTTTGGTCTTGGTGGGCATCGGGTCCAGGGTGACCGTCAGGAAGCCGGGGACGGTCGGGTCAATGTCGCCGCTTGATGCCAGTGCGGTCCTTAGTAGGGTGTG
>NZ_JAGPOT010000032.1 GCF_018224015.1 Pseudarthrobacter albicanus | reverse complement strand
AACACACAGTGGAACACCACCGGCAGCAAGGCCGGCGATCCGCCATGCCCGAAACCAAAAACCGCGGCCGGCCCCGAAATCAATCAGGACCAACCGCGGATCGGTGGATCAAGGCTAAGTCGATGCGGTGTTACTTGGCGGCCTGAACGAATTCGTTCGTAAACGTTTTTTCCAGGTCAATGGTCTTGCCCTTGACTTCGGTATTCGTCTGAAGAACGTCGTTGACGATCTTCGGGCCGTCCGCAGGCATGAGGCCGGTCGGGCTGTAGATGCCCTTTTCCGCATCCAGTGCCTTGATGTAGGCGTCCTTGCCGACGCCGGCGTAGTAGTCGGCGGGAATCCTATCGGTGATTTCGGCCGCGGTGTGGTCCTGGATGTACTTGAGCGTCTTGACATAGACGTTCGCCAGTTTCTGGACAACGTCCTTATGCGCGGACACGTAGTCGGTGGTCATGTACAGCGACGTCGCCGGGTAGGCCCCGCCGAAGGTTTCCTGCGCACCGGCAAGGGTCCGTGAGTCGTAGAGGATGAACGCCTTGTTCGTGCTGACCAGCTGGGAGACGGTGGGTTCCGTGGTCATGGCGCAGTCGATGTTTTTGTGGTCCATGGCTGCGATGAGGGTTCCTCCGGACTGCACGCCGATTCGGTGTGTTTCGGTGGGCGCGACGCCGTTTTTCTGGCCGATGTACTGGGTCAGGTAGTCCGTGGATGATCCGAGGTCGGTGATTCCGAGGTTGAGTCCTTTCCAGTCCGCTGCGGACTTGATCTGGTCCTTGAGGTCGCTGCGGCATAGTTCGACTTCTCCGGGGACCTGGAGCATGGTCACGACGGCCTCGGTTGACTTTCCTTTGGCCTGCAGGACCTGGTTGTGGTCATAGAAACCGCCCACGCCGTCGACCTGGCCCGAGATCATGTTGGTCTCCGCGTCCACACCGGCCGGCTCGTCCGAGAGCTGGATGTTCAGGCCGGCGTCCTTGTAATAGCCGAGCTGGTCGGCCAGCTTGAAGGGCAGGTAGATCTGCTTGTTCAGGCCGCCCACCATGATCTTCACCTGCTGGCCGTTGACGTCACCGGCCTGCTGCGGCGCCTGTCCCGCAGTGCTGGCCGTGTTCGCGCAACCGGTCATCGCCGCTACCAGGGCCGCTGCCATTCCCGCTCCGGCGATCCATTTTTTCGTAGACATTGTTCTCCTCTTTGAGATGGTTGGTGTCGCGGAACCCTCCGGGTCCGGGACGTTGGGTGGAAAGCTGGTGCACTCAGGCTTCGGCTGCTGCACTGTGCTGCGGGGGCCGCCAGCGCAGCAGCCGGTTCTCCAGCCGGGTGATCAGCCACTCGGCGATGAGCGCGACGACAGCCATGATGAGCATGGCGGCCCAGATGCCGTTCTGGTTGAGGTTTCCCTGTGCCTGCCGGATCAGGTTGCCCAGGCCTTCCTGGGATCCCAGGAACTCACCGACGATGGCTCCGATCAGTGCGAAGCCGAAGGCCACGTGGAGGCTGGCGATGATCCAGGAGAAGGCGGAGGGGATGACGACCTGGCGGGTGACCTGCCATTTGCTGGCTCCGAGGATCTCGGCGTTGGCGATGAAGTTCTTGTCCACTTCCCTGGTGCCCTGGAAGGCGTTGAAGAACACGCCGAAGAACACCAGGACGATGACCAGCATGACTTTGGACATCAGGCCGAGGCCGAACATGACGACGAAGGAGGATCCGAGCACGATGCGGGGGACGGCGTTGATGACCTTGAGGAAGGGGCCGATCACCTCGGACAGGAACTGGATCCGCCCCATCGCGACCCCGAAGACAATGCCGAGGGCGGTGCCGATGAAGAAGCCGATGAGGGCTTCTTCAATGGTCACAGTGATCTGCTGGCCCAGGGATCCGTTGTCGGTCCCCTGGGTGACCCAGATGTAAAGCTGGTTCACGATCCGGGTGGGCTGCCCGTAAAGCAGTGCGTCGAGCACGCCGCCGCGGACCAGCAGCTCCCAGCTGCCCAGAAGCACGACGACGATGCCGAGCTGGACTGCAAGGACCTTGAGCCGGCGTCGGGTGATGGACCTTTTCCGTCCCCCGGAACGCGCCTCGGTGGATAGCGGCTGCTGTTCCTGGTCGGTCACGGTGTTGTCCAGGCTGCTCATGGTCATTCTGCTTCCTTTCCGTCCGGGGCCACGCTCCGGGTCGTCTGGGCGTAGGCGATGTCCACTTCCTCGCGGAGGGCTTCCCAGATGTTCTGGTAGATCTCGTTGAACTTCTTGTCGAAGCGGATTTCCTGGACCACGCGGGGCCGGGGAAGGTCGATATGGAAGGTTGCCTTGACCCCGGCGGCAGGACCGGCTGTCATGACGACGACTTTGTCGGCCAGCGCGATGGCTTCCTCGAGGTCGTGGGTCACGAAGACCACCGCGGGTTTGCTTTGTTCCCACAGACCCAGCAGCTCGGTGCTCATCTTGGCTCTGGTCTGCACGTCCAGGGCGCTGAACGGCTCATCCATCAGCAGCAGTTCGGGCTCGTTGATCAGGTTCTGGGCCAGAGCCACACGTTTGCGCATGCCTCCGGAGAGCTGGTGGGGATAGTTGCTTTCGAAGCCGGCAAGCCCGACCCTCCGGATCCAGTCCCGGGCGTCCCGGTATGCCGTGTTCTTGGCGACGCCCCGGTACCGGGGCCCGGCGGCTACGTTTTCCAGGACGGACTGCCAGGGCAGGATCGCGTCTGTCTGGAACATGAAGCCCGCGTTGGGGGTGATGCCCGTGACTTCCTTTCCGAAGACGCGCACGGCACCGCCGGATGCCCTCTCCATGCCTGCGGCCAAGGTCAACGCCGTTGACTTGCCGCACCCCGTGGGCCCGACGATGGCGCAGAACTCTCCGCGCTCGACGCGCAGATCCAGATTCTTCAGGGCCGTGTAGCTGGACCCGTCGGGGGTCCTGAATCTTTTGGTTGCTGCGGTCATTTCGATGGCCGGAGACATGGAAGCTGCCGCGTCCCGGCCGATTGTTGGTGATTCGGACACCGTCGTCACTCGAATCCTCTCCTAAGTACTCATTGGCTTGCGTGAAGTGGATCACATAAGCTTTGTCGAGCTTAGAGAGAGATGATCGGTGCCAAAACACTTCAGTAAGTTCTGGAACATACCTGCGATACTGCAGGTTTTGTGCGTTTTGTTCAGGGCGCCGTCGGCCGGGGCCGGTCCACGCGGTGGCCGGCTGTGGTGAGGCGGTCGGGAATCCGGGACTTGTGGTCAGCTCCCGGACGTACGCGGACCCTGACGGGGCAGATCCTGATCTGGGTGCTCTCCATCCTGGTGCTCACCGTGACAATGGGCGGGGTTCTGTTCACGCTGATCAGCAACCAGTCCTTGGACCGTCAGTACCGGCTGCGGGCGCTCGGAATAGCTGCCACTGTTTCCCAAATGCCGCAGATCGGCGCAGCATTGCAGGCCGGGGACCCGCAACATACCATCGAGCGGCTGGCCGCCGGCGTCATCGACGCGGCCCAGCCTGCCTATGTCGTCGTCACTGACCGCACCGGTACCCGCTACTCCCACCCGAACGCGGCCCTGATCGGACAGCAGCTGGAAGAACCGGTGGCAGTCCTGGACGGGCAAACGCACTTGGGGGTGAATGCCGGAAGCCTGGGCATATCCGCGAACGCAAAGGTTCCTGTCCGTGCCGCGGACGGGTCGATCATCGGTCAGGTCTCGGTCGGTATCCTCGAAACAACGGAGCAAAGCGACCAGGTCCAGGAAGTCTGGCTGATCGTCGGATTCTCGGCTGCCGTCCTTTCACTGAGCGTCCTGGGGTCCCTCCTGTTGGCCCGCCGGATCAAGCGCGTGACGTTCGATCTGGAGCCCGCAGAGATCGCCTCCCTGCTCCAGGAACGCGAAGCCCTGCTGCACGGTATCCGGGAGGCCGTTATCGGACTCGACGATGACGGCCTCGTGACAGTCATCAACGAAGAGGCCCGCCGGCTGCTCACAGCGGAGGGAGCTGTGGTGGGCCGTCCGCTCACAGACCTCGTCCCCGCGGGCCGGCTGAGGGACCTGCTGACCGGGGCCGTGCCCGGCGCGGACCAGGTTGCGCTGACGGAAGATTCCCTCCTGGTGGTCAACCGGATGCCGGTGGTCCTCTCCGGCAGGAGCATAGGCTCTGTCGTGACGCTTCGGGACCGCACTGAAACGGAGACCCTGATCCGGGACCTGCACTCCGTCCAGGGGCTGATGGACGCCATGCGGGCCCTGGAACACGAATATGCGAACCGGCTGCACGTGGTGGCGAGCCTGCTGGAAATGGGCGATCATTCCCAGGCCAGGAACTATGTCTCCCAGATCTCCGACACCTCGAGGTCCCTGGGGGAGGGGCTGCGGGGGCGGATCGCACCACCTGAGCTGGCTGCTCTCCTGATGGCCAAGATCACCGTCGCGGCTGAGCAGGACGTGCTGATCAGCGTGACCGACGATTCCCGGCTGGAACAGGCCACGGCAAGCCCCCAATCTTTGCTGACCATTGTGGGCAATCTTCTGGACAACGCTGTCGACGCGCTTGCCAACACACCGGTGCCACGACTTGTGACGATCCAATTCGATGACGCCGACGGGGTCTTTATTGCGGTCCGCGACAACGGCCCGGGAGTTCCAGCCCATAATATTGACCAGGTCCTGGTTGACGGCTACTCCACGAAGGAAGCCCGGCCCGGCATGCGCCGCGGGATCGGACTGGCGCTGGTCAGCCGGATCGTCCGCCGCGCAGCCGGGACCCTGGACGTTTTTCCCGGCCCGGGAGGACATTTTGAAGTATGGATCCCAGCCGACCCGCAAGCATCCGGTCCAAACGACGAGGACACCCAATGATAAAAACACTGGTAGTCGATGACGATTTCAGGGTAGCCGGCATCCACGCCTCACGGCTGGCCAGGGTTGATGGTTTCGAATGTGTGGGCGAGGTGTACACGGCCGCGGCCGCACGCGAAGCCATCGGCCGCCTGCAGCCGGAGCTGCTCCTGCTGGACGTCCATCTGCCGGACGAGGACGGGATTTCCCTGCTGCGCTCGCTGCAGGTCGCCGGCAGCCAGGTTGACTGCATCATCATCACCGCCGCACGTGATCTGAACACTGTCCGGTCTGCGATGAGCAGCGGGGCTGTCTACTACCTGGTCAAACCCTTCAGCTTTGACCAACTGCGCATCCAGCTTGAGGCCTATCGCCGCTGGCGCGACGAACTGGAATCTTCCGCGCGCGGCGATCAGGCCACCGTTGACAGCCTCTACAACCTGCGCCGGGCCGCCGTCGAACCTGCGGCCGCTCCACGGACCCGGCTTCAGCCGACCATGCAGAAGGTTTTCGATGCCGTACGTGCCTCGCAAAAACCGATCGGCGCGGCCGGCATTGCCGACAAGCTTGGCGTCAGCCGCCCCACGGCGCAGCGCTACCTCGGCGCACTTGAACGCAAGGGACTGGTGATCCTGGAACTGGCCTACGGGTCCACCGGGCGGCCCCTCAACTCTTATACGGTCGCTCGGAACGCCCGCTGACCGCGGGCGGCATCACCCGCGTTCCGTTCCCGCAGGGCCCGGTGCTGAACGAGGCCGCGCCAAAGCAGGCCCCGCCATGGCACTTAGTAAGCTGACTGAGAAATTCCGGCCGGGATCGTCGCCGGCCGGATCCCGCCGGGGTAGCGTCTGGAGTACCGGCCCTAGCGGCAGCGGGGCAAACGGTATCGGACCCACCCAGGAGGATTCATGAAAGCATCACCTACTCTCACGGCCAACCTGCAGGCAGTCCTCGCGGACCTGATTGAGCTTCACATCCAGGGCAAGCAGGCGCACTGGAACATTGTGGGAACCAACTTCCGGGACCTTCACCTGCAGCTGGACGAGATCGTCGATGCCGCACGTGAGTTTGCCGACGAGACGGCGGAGCGCATGCGCTCCCTCCACGCACTGCCGGACGGCCGCAGCTCGACGGTCTCCAAGTCCACCTCCCTGGCCGAATTCCCGGCCGGCCTGATCACTACCAAGGATGCGATCGAACGGATCGTGGCCGCTCTTGAGGCGGCAGTCGGCACGATGCGCAAGGTCCATGACGAGGTGGACGAAGAGGACCCGACGTCGGCCGACCTGCTGCACGCCATCATCGCCAAGCTGGAGCAGTTTGCCTGGATGGTGAACGCGGAGACCATGAAAGCCACTGCCAACGTCACCACCGCCAACACCAAGTAGCACCGCTCGCCCTTTACTGCAAGCATTCGAAAGCGTCCGACGCCGGGTTCCTCCCGGCGCCGGACGCCTCTCTTTAACCCGCGACGACACCCTTGACTTCCGCCGCGGAAAGCGAATACTTAAGTATGTGCTTAACAATCAGACGGAGCCGCAAGCGGGGGATCAGGAGCTCGACGGCGTCTTCCATGCGCTCGCCGACCCCACCCGCCGCGCCATGCTCGTCAGGCTCTGCGAGGGGCCGGCCACGGTCTCCCAGTTGGCGGAGCCGTTCGGGATGAGCCTGCCCGGGATTGTGCAGCATCTTCAGGTCCTGGAAGCCAGCGGCCTGATCCGCAGCGAAAAGATCGGCCGGGTGCGCAGCTGCAGCGTCAACCCTGCCGCGGTCCGGCGCGCAGAGAACTGGCTGGGCCAGCGCCGGACGCCGGGGGAGCGCCGACTCGACCGGCTTGAGAGCTTTCTGGATACCCAGCCACCCCACTGAACAGATACCAGGAGTCCGCCATGAGCACCCCCGTTACCCACGCCAGCTTCAGCCTGGTGCGCAGCCTGAACGCGCCGCCGTCGAGCGTTTTCCGCGCGTTCTCGGACCACGCGAGCAAGAAGAAGTGGTTCGCCGGGCCGCCCGAATGGGTCCAGGGCGAATCGAGCCTGGACTTCCGGGAGGGCGGCCGCGAGACGGACGTCGGCGGCCCCGCCGGCGGCTTCGTCTCCACGATGCATGCGGTCTACCACGACATCGTGGAGAACGAACGGATCGTCTATGCCTATGAGATGCTCCTGGACGGGGTCCGGATGTCCGTTTCGCTCAGCACACTGGAACTCGAGCCCGACGGCGACGGCACCCTGCTGACCCTGACCGAACAGGGTGCTTTCTTCACCGGCAGCGTCGAAAGCGATGCGGCCCAGGTGGCAGGCCGCAAGGAGGGCACCAACGGCCTGCTCGACGCGCTCAAGGAGTATGTCGACGGCAGCTGACCCGGCCGCCGTCGTCCGCTCCGTCAGCGTGCGGTGGGCACCTTGCGGAGCACGACGGCGGCGAGGACGGACGCTCCGGCCATCAGCACCAGCGCGATGGCGGCCGTGACGTGGACGCCTGATTCGAAGGCGGCACGGGCGGCCGCCGTCACCGCCTCTGCCAGGGGCGCCGGCAGGGACTGCGCCAGCTCGACGGCGCCGGCGAGCGTCTCGCCTGCCTGCGCGGCTGCCGTACCGGTTGATTGGCCGGCGGCCGGTTCGCCCAGTCCCGCGGGCAGGTGGAGGTTGCGCTGGTAGGAGGCGGTCAGGATGGACCCCAGAATCGCCGTGCCCAGCAGGGATCCCACCTCGTAGCCGGTCTCGGAAATTGCCGCGGCAGCGCCGGATTTCTCCGCGGGGGCCGCGCCCAGGATCAGGTCGTTGGAGATCGTTTCGGCCGCGCCGACGCCGAGGCAGAGGACCAGCAGGGCGGCCAGCAGGATCCCCGGGCCGTGGCTGTGGTCACCGAAGGCCACGAGGAAGTAGCCTGCTGCGCTCAGCAGGAGTCCGCCGGCCACGACGAAGCCGGGACGGACCTTCCGCACGAGCGGCACGACGAGCAGGCCGGCCGCGACGGTGGCGATCAGGGCCGGGATCATGGCGACGCCGGACTCGGAGGGGGACTGGCCCTCCAGCAGCTGCAGGTGCTGGGCCAGGAACAGAATGAAGCCGTTGAAGGAAAACAAGGCCAGGACGTTGGCGGTAATCGCCGTGCTGAAGACCCTGTTGCCGAAGAGGCTGACGTCCAGCAGCGGTGACGCCGTGGCGGACTGCTCCTTGCCGTTCGGGGCCCGACCTCCTTGTTCCCGAGTCCCGTGCAGCAGGGCCCGCTGCCGGCGGATGAAGACGTAGCCCATGAGCAGGCCGAAGCCGATGGCGGCAACGGGTTCCGGTGCCAGGCCGTGGGTGGCGAGGGCCTTGATGCCGTAGACCACGGGAACCATCACCAGCAGGGACAGGATGATGCTGGGAACGTCCACGCGGCCCGGCTGGGGGTCGCGCGATTCCGGGACCAGGACCGGGCCGAGCACCAGCAGCGGCAGGATGATCGGCACCGCCACCAGCAGGATTGCACCCCACCAGAAGTGCTCCACGAGCCAGCCGCCGAAGATCGGGCCGAGCGCGGCGCCGCCGGAGAAGCCTGCCGCCCAGATGGCCACGGCCAGCCGGCGCCTGTTGGGCTCGGGGAAGATGTTGCGGATCAGGGAGAGCGTGGACGGCATCAGCATCGCGCCGAAAAATCCCAGTCCGGCGCGGCCGGCGATCAGCCATTCGGCGCTCGGCGCGAAGGCGGTCGCCGCGGAGACGGCGGCGAAACCGGCGCTGCCGATCAAGAGCAGCCTGCGGCGGCCGATCCTGTCGCCCAGGCTGCCCATCGCCACGAGCAGTCCCGCCAGGACCAGGGGGTAGGCGTCGACAATCCAGAGCAGCTGGACGCCGGTGGCGTCGAGGCTGCGGGCGATGGACGGCAGCGCAAAGGTCAGGGCGGTGTTGTCCACCGCCACGAGCAGTACCGGGAACATCAGCACGGCCAGGGCCAGCCAGTCGCGCCACGGTGCGCGCGGGGCCGGGACAGCTGGCGTGGCGGTGGTGCCGGTGGTGCCGGTGGTGCCGGTGGTGCCGGTGAGCGGGCTGAAGGATGTGTTGCTCATCAAGATAACTATACCGTCCAGACGGTATAGTTAAGAAACGGCGCCGGCGCCGGGCATGATAGGAACCATGGCCAGAAAACCCGTCGCCCGCGAAGCCGTCCTCGACGCCTTCGAATCCCTCCTGATCGATGAGGGCGAGCGGGCAGCGACCCTGGATGCCGTCGCCAGGCTGGCGGGGGTCTCCAAGGGCGGGCTGCTGTACCACTTCCCGAACAAGGAAGCCATGATCTCCGTGCTGCTCGAGCGGCTGGACCGGCTCCTTGCCGAGGACGTCAAGGCCATGGCGGCCGCTCCCGAAGGTGCCGCAGCCTACTTCATCAAGTCCTCGGTCTGGGCGGACACCCCGATGGACCGCGTCTTCGTGGCCGCCACCCGGCTGGCCGAAGTCGCCCATGAGGAGACCCTGCACCGCTTCGCGGCCGGCCAGGCCCGCTGGCTTGAACTTCTGGCGGCCGACATCGGACCCGGGATGGCCAAGGCCGTCCTGTACATGGGGGACGGGCTGTACTTCAACGCCATGCTGGCCCGCGGCCCCGGCGGCACGCTCCCCGAGGTGGGCGGCGACGTCGAAAGCCTGCTGGCCGCCGTCGAACGGCTGCGCGGCTGAGCCTGCGGCGCTCCCTCGTAGGAGTTTGCAGACGCGGGCCGGACAGAGGACAATGGGAGCCGTGACTGTTGTCACCGCAATTGAATATGCCTTTGATCTGCGGCGGGAGAGTTCTGCTAGTAGGTACAAGCAGGCGCCGTAGGAGCAAACCCTCCCCAGGAATCTCTCAGGCCCATGTACCGCCGCGGCAAGGCAACTCTGGAAAGTAGCAGGCTGTCCAGCCCGGCTCCGGGTCCGTCCCGGACAATTGGCCCCTGGCATGCTGTGCTCACCGACGGTGCAAGCGGCGCCCTGCGACAGCGGGCAATGCGGAAACTCTCAGGTCCAATACAGAGCGGGGAGGAACCCGAACCAATGTGGCGCACCCTGCGCCGCCTTATTTATGGAGTTCCTTGTGACTGTTACCCCAGCCTCCACGTCCTTCGTTGACCGGCATATCGGCGCCCGCCGCCAGTCCGACGTCGACGCCATGCTGAAGGCTGTCGGCTACGACACCGTCGATGCGCTCGTGGACACCGCCGTCCCGAAAGACATCAGGCAGGACTCCCCGCTGGAGCTCTCCGAAGCCCTCAGCGAGGTCGAAGTCCTCGCCGAACTGCGCAGGATCGCTGCGAAGAACAAGACCGCCGTGCAGATGATCGGCCAGGGCTACTACGACACCCTGACGCCGCCGGTGATCCGCCGGAACATCCTCGAGGCCCCGGCCTGGTACACCGCCTACACGCCCTACCAGCCGGAAATCTCGCAGGGCCGGCTCGAGGCGCTGCTGA
Organism: Pseudarthrobacter albicanus; assembly: GCF_018224015.1. GTDB lineage: Bacteria > Actinomycetota > Actinomycetes > Actinomycetales > Micrococcaceae > Arthrobacter > Arthrobacter albicanus. The sequence continues at coordinate 5,089 of NZ_JAGPOT010000032.1, read as the reverse complement.
ACTTCCAGACCATGGTCCAGGACCTGGTGGGCCTGCCGGTCGCCAACGCGTCGCTGCTGGACGAAGCCACCGCCGTCGCCGAGGCCGTGCTGATGATGCGCCGGGCCAACAAGAACAAGCCCGCCCACGACGGCAAGACCGTGCTGGACGCCGACTGCCTGCCGCAGACCATCGCCATAGTCAAGGGCCGCGCGGAGGCGCTCGGCTTCGAGGTGGAGGTCGCCGACCTCTCCAAGGGCCTGCCCGTTGGCGTCATCAACGGAATCGTCCTGCAGCAGCCCGGCGCCTCCGGCCGGGTGTTTGACCACGCTGAGGTGATCGCGGCGGCGAAGGAACGCGGCGCCCTCGTCACCGTGGCCGCTGACCTGCTGGCCCTGACCCTGATCACCCCTCCGGGCGAGCAGGGCGCGGACATCGCCGTCGGCTCCACGCAGCGTTTCGGTGTCCCGCTGTTCTTCGGCGGCCCGCACGCCGCCTACATGGCAGTGCAGAAGGGCCTGGAGCGGTCCATGCCGGGCCGGCTCGTCGGCGTCTCCCACGACTCCGCCGGCGTCCCGGCCTACCGCCTGGCGCTGCAGACCCGCGAGCAGCACATCCGCCGGGAGAAGGCCACGTCCAACATCTGCACCGCGCAGGCGCTGCTGGCCATCGTGTCCTCCTTCTACGCCGTCTACCACGGCCCGGACGGGCTGAAGGCCATCGCCGAAACCACGCACGGCCACGCCCGGACGATCGCAGCGTCGCTTAAGGCCGCCGGCCTTTCCGTGCTGCACACATCCTTCTTCGACACCGTCACCGTCTCCGTCCCGGGCAAGGCCGCCGGAATCATCGCCGCCGCCGAGGCCAAGGGCATCAACCTGCGCGCCATCGACGCGGACACCGTCGGTATCTCCACCGATGAGGCGACGACGGCGGGCATCGTCGCCGACGTCGTGGCCGCCTTCGGCGCCAGCGTGGTGGGCAGCGCCTCCGACACCGCCTTCGCCCTGGACGCAGCCGTCGAACGGACCTCGGACTACCTGCAGCACCCGGTCTTCAACACCCACCGCTCCGAGACCCAGCTGCTGCGCTACATCCGCCGGCTCTCGGACCGCGACCTCGCGCTGGACCGCACCATGATCCCGCTGGGCTCGTGCACCATGAAGCTGAACGCCACCGCGGAGATGGAAGCCATGTCCTGGCCGGAGTTCGCGTCCATCCACCCCTTCGCCCCCGAGTCCCAGACCGCCGGCTGGCGCGAACTGATCGAGGACCTCGAGGCGCAGCTGACCGAGATCACCGGCTACGACCAGGTCTCCATCCAGCCCAACGCCGGTTCCCAGGGCGAGCTGGCCGGCCTGCTGGCCATCCGCGGCTACCACCGCTCCCGCGGCCAGGCCGGGCGGAACATCTGCCTGATCCCGGCCTCCGCGCACGGCACCAACGCGGCCTCGGCCGTGCTGGCCGGCATGAAGGTCGTCGTGGTCGCCACTTCCTCCGACGGCACGATCGACCACGCCGACCTCACGGCCAAGATCGAGCTGCACAAGGACGCGCTGGCCGCGATCATGATCACCTACCCGTCCACCCATGGTGTGTACGACGCCGACGTCCGCGAGGTCTGCGACGCCGTGCACGCCGCCGGCGGCCAGGTCTACGTGGACGGCGCCAACCTCAACGCCCTGGTGGGACTGGCCCAGCCGGGCCTGTTCGGCGGCGACGTCTCGCACCTGAACCTGCACAAGACCTTCTGCATCCCGCACGGCGGCGGCGGACCCGGCGTCGGCCCGGTCGCGGCGAAGGCCCACCTGGCACCGTTCATGCCCGGCAACGCTGCGGATCCGGCCAACGGCGCCGGCGGCACCCCGATCTCCGCCACCAGGTACGGTTCGGCCGGCGTGCTGCCCATCTCCTGGGCCTATGTGAAGCTGATGGGCGGCCGGGGTCTGACCGAGGCCACCAAGTCGGCGCTGCTCGCGGCCAACTACGTCGCCGCGCGCCTGGATGGGTTCTTCCCGGTGCTCTACACGGGTGAGGGCGGTCTCGTGGCCCACGAGTGCATCCTGGACCTGCGTGATCTGACCGCGAAGACCGGCGTCACCGCCGAGGACGTCGCCAAGCGCCTCATCGACTACGGCTTCCACGCCCCCACCCTCTCGTTCCCGGTGGCCGGCACCCTCATGGTCGAGCCCACCGAGTCCGAAGACCTCGGCGAGATGGACCGCTTCATCGAAGCGATGATCGGCATCCGGAAGGAAATCGACCAGGTGGCCAATGGTGACTTCACGGTCGCGGACAGCCCGCTGCGCAACGCACCGCACACCGCGTCCGCCGTCATCTCCTCCGAGTGGACGCGGGCCTACAGCCGTGAGCAGGCCGTGTTCCCCGTCCACCACCTCAAGCAGGACAAGTACTTCCCGCCGGTCAGCCGGATCGACGGCGCCGCCGGCGACCGGAACCTGATCTGCTCCTGCCCGCCGCTTTCCGAGTTTGAAGACTAGACCAGCGTCCGGTGGTTGAGCTTGTCGAAACCGATCTCGACAGGCTCGATCACCGGAGCTCGATCACTGCCTCACCGGCTTGAAAGGCAATTCACAATGACTGAGAATTACACGGCCCTGTACGCAGAGCACCAGAAGCTCGGCGCCTCCTTCACGGACTTCGGCGGCTGGCAGATGCCGCTCAAATACAGCTCCGAGCTGGCCGAACACCACGCCGTCCGCAAATCCGCCGGCCTCTTCGACCTCTCCCACATGGGCGAGGTCTGGGTCACCGGCCCGGACGCCGCCGCGTTCCTGGACTACGCCCTCGTGGGCAAGATCTCCGCCATGCCGGTCGGCAAGGCGAAGTACTCGCTGATCTGCAACGAGGGCGGCGGCATCATCGACGACCTCATCACCTACCGGCGGGCCGCCGGGGCGGACGGAACAGACACGTTCCTCGTGGTGCCCAACGCCGGGAACGCGAAGGTCGTCGCCGCGGCCCTGGCCGAACGGGCCGGTTCCGGCAAAGAGGGGGGCTTTGACGTCGCGGTCGAGGACGCCTCCGCGACGACCTCGCTGATCGCCGTGCAGGGTCCCAAGGCGGAGGAGATCCTGCTGCGCCTGGTTCCGGCCGCCCAGCATGACCTCGTCACCGGTCTGAAGTACTACGCCGCCGTGGAGGTCCCGTTCCTGGTCGGCGGCAGCAGCAAAGACCTGCTGCTGGCGCGCACCGGCTACACGGGGGAGGACGGCTTCGAGATCTTCGTGGACAACGACGACGCCGCCGCGCTCTGGCAGGCCCTCGTCGCCATTGCGGACGAAGGGGAGCTGACGCCCGCCGGACTCGCGTCCCGCGATTCGCTCCGCCTCGAGGCCGGCATGCCGCTGTACGGCAACGAACTCTCCCTCGAGGGTGACCCGTTCGCCGCCGGCCTGGGACCCGTCGTCGGACTGTCCAAGGAAGGCGACTTCGTGGGCAAGGCAGCCCTGGCCGCCACGAAGGCAGCCGGCGCCGGAACCACCACGGGCCGCAGGCTCGTGGGCCTGAAGGGCCTCGGCCGCCGTGCCGGCCGAGGCCGCTACCCGGTGCTCAAGGACGGCGTAGTGGTTGGTGAAGTCACGTCCGGCCAGCCCTCCCCGAGCCTGGGCTACCCGATTGCGATGGCGTACGTCGGCATCGAGTTCACCGGGCCCGGCACCGCGCTGGACATCGACCTGCGCGGCAAAGCGGAGCCCTTCGAGGTTGTTGCCCTGCCGTTCTACAAGCGCCAAAAGTAACCACTCCCGACGCTCTCTCACTTTTCGCAGTGTTTGGGCCGACGCTCTCTCACTTTTCGCAGTGTTCGGGCCGGCGCTCTCTCACTTTTCGCACATACCAAGACTTAAGGAAAAACACACATGGCCAAGGTTGCCGCTGAATTGAAGTATTCCGTCGAGCATGAGTGGGTTGCCGCTGATGGCTCGGGGCCGTCCGTGATCGGCGTGTCCGCCGTTGCCGCGGAGGCCCTGGGCGACATCGTGTACGTGGACCTGCCGGAGGTCGGCTCCACGGTGACCGCGGGGGAGACCTGCGGGGAGATCGAGTCGACCAAGTCCGTCTCGGACCTGTACTCCCCGGTGACGGGGGAGGTCACGGAGGTCAATGACGGCGTCGTGAGCGATCCTGCCGTGATCAACTCCGACCCGTATGGTGCCGGGTGGCTGTTCAAGGTCTCGGTGGAGTCCGAGGGGCCGCTGCTGTCCGCGCAGGAGTACGCCGAGGCCAACGGCGGCGAGCTGTGAGCGCCGCCGGGGCCGCAGGCACAGAAACAGCCGCGTTCGAGCAGGTCGTGTCCGCGTCCCTGGACGCGGAGCTGTCCGTCCTGGATCCGGAGATCGCCGCGGGGATCGACGCCGAGCTGGGCCGGCAGCGCGACGGCCTGGAGATGATCGCCTCGGAGAACCACACGGCGGTGGCCGTGATGCAGGCGCAGGGCTCGGTGCTGACCAACAAGTACGCCGAGGGCTACCCGGGCAAGCGCTACTACGGCGGCTGCGAGCACGTGGACGTCATCGAACAGCTCGCCATCGACCGGGTCAAGGCCCTGTTCGGCGCCGGGTTCGCGAACGTCCAGCCGCACTCGGGCGCGCAGGCGAACGCCTCGGTCATGCACGCGCTGATCAAGCCCGGCGATACCATCATGGGCCTGAACCTGGCGCACGGCGGGCACCTGACCCACGGCATGCGGATCAACTTCTCCGGCAGGCTCTACAACGTGGTCCCGTACCAGGTCCGCGAGGACACCCACACCATTGACATGGCCGAGGTGGAGCGCCTGGCGCTGGAGCACAAGCCGGCGCTGATCGTGGCCGGCTGGTCCGCGTACGCCCGGCAGCTGGACTTCGCCGAGTTCCGCCGGATCGCCGACGCCGTGGGCGCGTACCTGATGGTGGACATGGCGCACTTCGCCGGGCTCGTCGCCGCGGGCCTGCACCCCAACCCGGTCCCGCACGCCCACGTCACGACGTCCACGACGCACAAGACCCTCGCCGGTCCGCGCGGCGGGATCATCCTGTCCAACGACGCGGACATCGCGAAGAAGATCAACTCCGCGGTGTTCCCCGGCCAGCAGGGCGGCCCGCTGGAA
>NZ_JAGPOT010000031.1 GCF_018224015.1 Pseudarthrobacter albicanus | reverse complement strand
GCACGCCCACGTCACGACGTCCACGACGCACAAGACCCTCGCCGGTCCGCGCGGCGGGATCATCCTGTCCAACGACGCGGACATCGCGAAGAAGATCAACTCCGCGGTGTTCCCGGGCCAGCAGGGCGGCCCGCTGGAACACGTCATCGCCGGGAAGGCCGTGGCCTTCAAGATCGCGGCATCCCCGGAGTTCAGGGAACGCCAGGAACGTGTCCTGGCCGGCGCCCGGATCCTGGCCGACCGCCTGGTCCGGCCGGACGTCACCGCCCAGGGGATCAACGTGATCTCCGGCGGCACCGACGTGCACCTGGTCCTGGTGGACCTGCGCGACTGCGAACTGGACGGCCAGGAGGCCGAGGACCGCCTCGCCGCGATCGACATCACCGTCAACCGCAACGCCGTCCCGTTCGACCCGCGCCCGCCCATGGTCACCTCCGGGCTGCGGATCGGCACCCCCGCGCTGGCCACCCGCGGCTTCGGCGAAGCGGCGTTCCATGAAGTCGCGGACATCATCGCCGAAGCACTGACCGCCGACGCCGGCACCGACCTGACCGGCCTCCGCGCCCGGGTCGAGGCCCTCGCCGCCGCCCACCCGCTCTACCCCTCGGTTGCGAACCTCGCCTAAGGGACGTATTACAGAAGTAGTAGCAATACAGATCACGACGCCGGGCCGCCGCCACCAGCTGCCGCCCGGCGTCGTGCATCCGGCAGTGCTGCCGCGCCCACCGGCGGACGCACCGCCTACCGGCAGAACCATCTGCCGGGCCACAGCAAGACCTAGTTAGGAAACGCACATGGCCGTTGGAGTCTTTGATTTGTTTTCCATCGGAATAGGACCATCCAGTTCGCACACGGTGGGCCCGATGCGGGCCGCCGCGGTGTTCGCCGAGGAGCTCAAGGCGACCGGAAACCTGGACCGGGTGGCGTCGCTGCGCGTTGACCTTTACGGGTCCCTCGCCGCCACCGGCCGCGGGCACGGCACGATGACCGCGATCCTGCTGGGACTGGAAGGCTACCACCCCGAGCTGATCCTCCCCGAGGAAGTGGAAGAGCGGCTGGCCACCATCGCCGAAACCGGCATCCTGAACCTGGCCGGTGAGGTTCCCCTGCACTACGGGGAATCCGATATGGTCCTGCACCCCCTGACCGTGCTCCCGCGGCACACCAACGGGATGACTTTCACGGTCTCCGACGCCGGCGGCGGGACCCTGCACAGCGCGACGTTCTTCTCCGTCGGCGGCGGCTTCATCATCCGCGACGGCGAGGAAGACGCGGCCCAGAAGGAACTCGACGAATCCAAGCAGGAACTGCCGCTGCCGTTCCGCACCGCCGCGGAACTCCTGGACCACTGCGCCGCCCGGGGCCTGTCCATCGGGCAGGTCATGCTCGTCAACGAACGCGCCTCCCGCACCGAGGCCGGGATCCGGGACGGGCTGCTGCACATCTACTCCGTCATGGAAGGCTGCGTGGACGTCAGCCTCAAGCGGACGGGCCTGCTCCCCGGCGGGCTGAAGGTCCGCCGCCGGGCCCCCGACTGGCACGAGCGCCTGCTCAAGGAGGACAAGGGCCACGACCCGATGTACTGGCAGGAATGGGTGAACCTGATCGCCCTGGCAGTGAACGAGGAGAACGCGTCCGGCGGCCGGGTTGTCACCGCTCCGACCAACGGTGCCGCGGGCATCATCCCCGCCGTGCTCTACTACGCCCTGCACTTCGCCCCCGGCATGGACCAGGCCAGCCAGGCCGACCGCGACGACGTCGTGGTCAAATTCCTGCTGACCGCCGCCGCCGTCGGGGTGCTGTACAAGGAACAGGCATCCATCTCCGGCGCCGAGGTCGGCTGCCAGGGCGAGGTCGGCTCGGCCTCCTCGATGGCCGCGGCCGGCCTGGCCGAGGTCATGGGCGGCACGCCCGCGCAGGTGGAGAACGCCGCGGAAATCGCGATGGAACACAACCTGGGCCTGACCTGCGACCCGATCGGCGGGCTCGTCCAGATCCCCTGCATCGAACGCAACGCGATCGCCGCCGCGAAGGCCATCAACGCCGCCAAAATGGCGCTCTGGGGCGACGGCTCGCACCGGGTCTCCCTCGACGAGGTCATCGTGACCATGCGCGAAACCGGCAAGGACATGTCCTCCAAGTACAAGGAAACAGCCATGGGCGGCCTCGCCGTCAACGTTCCGGAGTGCTGACCTCTGCCGTCGGCAGACGCCGCGGATTGCCCTGGAGGTCCATGGCTTCGTGGATCTGCAGGGCAAACCACAGTTGCGCCAGCGTGGAGGTTTCGGTCATATCAAGGCCTGTCAGCTCACTGATCTTCCGGATGCGATAGATGATGGTCTGCCGATGCGCGAACAGGGCCGCCGCCGTTTTCTGCCAGGACCGTTGCATGTTAAGGAACGTCTTCAGCGTGACGATGAGGTCCCCGTTTTCTCCCTGTTCGTACTCGAAAATGGGTCCGAGGAGCCGCTGGACCAGTGCGTTGCCTTCCTCAAAGCTGGTGAGCCCCAGCCACGAGGGTCCCTCGGCATAGCGGACCAACCGCTCTCCGGTGCTTGATGCCGTCCCAAGTGCCCACATCGATTCCTGAAGAGCTCTCTGCACACCAGCGGCCGCGGAAGGCCGGCTGATCCCGATCCTCACGTCCGGGGGGACGGTATGACGCAGCAGATCGCCGGTGCAGTCTGAGGCGACAGCCAAGTGCAATGTATTGAACCTGCGCTGGGACGCCGATGGATAGCCGTGCCGCCAAAGATCAACGTGGATCCCTGCCAGGCGCTCACCGTCGTCGCTGGACATAGAGATGATGAGGAATTCCCGTGTCGAAATCCCGAACTCAGGCAGCCGGCTTTCAATATCGGCGATGCCCAGGCGCCCGTCGAAGGCCTGCACTAGGAACTCCGCACCCAGCCGGCGCTGGTTCTCGAGGGACAGCACCGTCCGTGACAGCTCCAGTCCAAGGACTGTGGCCGCATGGAGCAGCACCACCGCATCCGGGAGCGGCTCGGATTTCGGCAGCACCACCAGAAGCGCATTGGCGTGAGTCGGAATATCCATCATGAGAAGGTGACTTTCCCCCAAACGGTGCCACTGGAACTTCTTGCTGGCCACCGGTGACTTGCTGGTCAGCGGTTCAAGTTGCTGCCTTAGGTCCGGCGGCAACGACTGGCCTCCGGGATGCCAGGCATGCAGGCACCGTCGATCAACCACGAAGAGGCTGGCGTCGAGTTCAGCTTCGATGCCCAGGATCAGACTGAGCCAGTGGTCGTCAGATGGCCCCGCCAGCCGCAGCAGGTCATAGATACGGGCCGTCTGACGCAGTCTGCGGGACTCCTCAAGCAGCGAAGACTCAGCGACCGAACGTGCGATGGCGATGAACGGAAGCGGGTAGGGGATGTTGATGACCGGCAGCGGCAGGCGGTCACAGGCTTCGAGGAACTGGGGAAGGAGCTCAGGGGCATGCATCTGCTCGCCGATCGCCAGGGCACTGGCACCTGCGTTGACCAGTGCCTCGGCAAGCTCAACCTGACCCTCGGGATCCGCCGGAATGGAGAGCCCGTTGGTCATCATGAGCTCGCCGCCCGTGATCCATTCCCACAGGCGCGGGAGGTCGGAAGTGTGGGCCCAGGTGACCCGGTTGCCCAGGCCGGCGGAGCCCGCCAGGAGGGTCAGGCCCAGCTGGGGTTCGGCCAGCAGTTCGGCCACGGTGATCGCCATGCGTGGTTCCTGTTCATGAGTCCGGAGGCCACCCCCAAGCCGCTTATACACATGTATAAGCCCTTCCGTCATTTGTAGTCAATCTGCGCATGTACCGCGTGACGCCGATCACTAATAGTTAAGGCGTAGACCTCAACCGGCGCAGGAGCTCAGCACGGAGAAGAACCTGCCAGGCCGGCTGAAACCAAAACAACTGGAGGATCCCTGTCATGACCACGCACAAGCCAATCGGCCCCGTCGACGCAACCAAGGTCCCCCGCTACGCGGGCCTGGGCACCTTCGCCCGGCTTCCTCAGATCGACCGTGTCCCGGACTACGACATTGCGATTGTCGGTGTCCCGTTCGACGGCGGTACCTCCTACCGCCCGGGCGCCCGCTTCGGTCCGGCTGCTGTCCGTGAAGCGTCGCGGCTCCTTCGCCCCGGCTACCACCCCGAGCTCGACGTCGAGCCCGTGTACGAAGCCCAGGTTGTAGACGCCGGCGACATCGCCTGCACCCCCTACGACATCGCCCGCGCAGTCCGCGAGATCGAGGAGCAGGCCCTCCCGCTCCTCGGCGACGCCGACTCCGGCAAGAAGCTCATCTCCATCGGCGGCGACCACACGATCGCGCTCCCGATGCTGCGGGCATTGAACAAGGTCCACGGCCCGGTGGCCCTGCTCCATTTCGACGCACACCTGGACACATGGGACACCTATTTCGACCAGCCGGTCACGCACGGAACCATCTTCCGCCGGGCCTTCGAAGAAGGCCTTCTCGTCGAAGACAAGTCGATGCACGTGGGCATCCGCGGCCCGGTTTACGACCGTAACGACTTCCTCCGCGACCACGAGTTCGGCTTCCAGATCATCCGCTGCTCTGACCTGGACGTGATCGGGGTTCCGGCCGCGATCCAGCGCGTCAAGGAGCGGCTGGGCGACACCCCGGTCTATGTCTCCATCGACATCGATGTCCTGGACCCGTCCTACGCGCCGGGCACCGGCACTCCGGAAATGGGCGGGCTCCACTCCCGCGAGCTGCTGGCGCTGCTCCGCGGACTGAACGGCATCAACATCGTGGGCGCCGACGTCGTTGAGGTCGCTCCGGCCTACGACCACGCAGACATCACCACAGTCGCCGCAGCGACCCTGGTCTTCGACCTCCTCGCCCTGATGGTGAACCGCAGCAAGGCCTCCGCCAACGTCGCCCGGGAGCTGCAAGCGGCCACCGTTTGAGCCACAACTGCTGAGCAATCGCGCCTGATTCGTACATATGTATGAACAGGTTTACGGCAACTATTCAATCGCCGGATTTCCCCTGTGACAAAAGTCACGAATGATTGGTACATCAGATCCCGTGCTCGACGAAGCGCCGGGACAGAACAAAGAGGTTCCCATGAACTCCTGGAACGCATCATGAGCGCTCACCCCACTCACGCCGTCGCGGCCGAGGTGCCCCGGCTCGAGGACAAGACCATTCAACCCATCCCCGCAAACGAACGCCACGGAAAAGCCCGGGACCTTTTCACCATCTGGTTCGGTTCCAACATCATGATCATGACCATCGTGACCGGGGGACTCGCGACCACGGTGTTTGGGCTCAGCTTTGTGCCCGCCATCGTCGGAATCATCATCGGGAACCTTGTCGGTGGCATCTTCATGGCCCTGCATTCGGCCCAAGGCCCGCAACTGGGCGTGGCGCAGATGATTCAGACCCGCGGCCAGTTCGGTTCGTACGGGGCGCTGCTGATCGTTGTCATCGTGGTGATCATGTACGTCGGGTTTTTTGCGGCGAACCTCGTCTTTGGCGGCGAAGCACTGGCCGCAGTCAACCCGGGCATCAGTGTTGACGCAGGCATCATTGTCATTGGCGTCGTGAGCGTCGTTGCCACCATCTTCGGCTACCGGCTCATCCACGCCTATGCACGCTTCTTGAGCATCGTGGCCGGTCTGGCGTTGGTGCTGGCCTTCGTCTGGATCCTGTTCGTCCACGGATTGCCGGCCAGCTTCCTGGACCAGGGAAACTTCAACTGGGTGGGCTTCATGGGCACCATCTCCGTCTCCGCCCTCTGGCAGCTCGCCTACGCTCCCTACGTCTCGGACTACTCCCGCTACATGCCTCAGGGCACCGGCTCGGCCCCGGCGTTCTGGGCCTCCTACTCAGGCTGCGTATTGGGAACACTCTTCCCGATGGTCTTGGGTGCCTTGGTGGGAACGCTCGCCCTGACACTGATCAACGATGGCAGCAACGTCGAAATAGTCGGGAGCCTGGGAGCCCTGCTCCAGCCATGGACCATGGCAGTCATCGGAATCTTCTGCCTCGGCGTTGCAGCATCGAACGCCATGAATCTCTACTGCGGGGTCCTGTGCACCCTCACCATCGGGCAGACGTTCAGGCCGACCTGGTTGCCCCACGCCAAGACCCGGACCATTGCGGCAGTCCTCCTTTTCACCCTCGCCCTCCTGATCGCGCTGTTCGCCCGCGACAATTTCATCTTCTTCTACACGAACTTCCTCTCCTTCCTGATGTACGTCCTGGTTCCCTGGACGGCCATCAACCTGGTCGACTACTACCTCCTGCGGCACGGCGACTACAGGGTTGAAGACTTCTTCAAACGCGACGGCGGGGTGTACGGAAGGTTCAACTGGGTTGCGATCGGAGCCTATGTTGCCGGCGCACTGATCCAGGTTCCGTTCTCGGCAACAGCGATGTACACCGGCCCCCTTGCCGCGGCGATGAACGGCGTGGACCTCTCCTGGATAGTTGGCCTGGTGGTCGTTGCACCCCTGTACTACTTTGCGGCGCGCGTGTTCCGGAAGAATCCGGATGCGGCCCCCTTTCAGTCACCCGCATTCGCAACTGACCTGATTGAGGCGCCGCGGGCGTAACGCCACCACGAGCGTATCGCCCACTACGGGCGTACTGCCCACCCACATAAACTCCCGACGCCGAGACCGGCGCAGAAAGCAAGGCGAAATATCATGACACTCACTGGCATCGAGCAGTTCACAGTCCGACGCTCTTCCGCGGAGCAAAGCTGCGCCAGCGTTTTGCCGCCCACCGGACACTTCATCGGTGGAACGTTCCTTCCCGGTTCCTCGACCCGGCACATCGACGTCGTAGACCCCACTACGGAGCAGGTCATCGCGTCCGTGCAGGCCGGCACAGCCTCGGATGTGGACCTTGCGGTTGAGGCGGCCGTGGCGGCCCAGAAGTCCTGGGGCGCCACGACACCAAAGGAACGTTCCGAGGTGCTCTCCCTGATCGCCAACATCATTGAAACCAACCGTGAAGCATTCGAAATCATCGAGTCCGCCAACACCGGTAAACCGCGAACCGTCGCGGAGGACGATGTCTCCAGCACCATCGACACCTTTCGGTTCATGGCCGGGGCTTCCCGCACACTGACGTCCATGGCAGGTGGCGACTACGCCACCGGACACACCTCGGTCATCCTCAGGGAACCCGTCGGCGTCGTCGGCGTTATCACCCCTTGGAACTACCCGCTGCTGATGGCTGCTTGGAAGATCGCGCCCATCCTGGCCGCCGGAAACAGCATCGTCCTCAAGCCCTCGGAACAGACTCCGCTCTCGACTCTGAAGCTGGCAGAACTTGTAGCCGGACGCATCCCTGATGGAATTCTCAACGTCGTGACGGGACAAGGCCGAACCGTTGGGCAGCGGCTCGCCGAACACCCTGATGTCGCCCTCATCGCGTTGACGGGGAGCGTCGTCAGCGGACAGGCAGTGGCGGAGACCGCGGGCAGGTCCGTCAAGCGCGTCCATCTGGAACTAGGCGGCAAGGCCCCTGTTGTTGTCTTCCCCGATGCCGACCTCCGCGCGGCTGCCGCCGGCGTGCGAAACGCCGGCTTCTGGAATGCCGGCCAGGACTGCGGCGCTGCCTGCCGCGTGCTCGTCCACGAGTCCGTGGCTGAGGAGTTCACCGAGCACCTGGTACGTGAAGTCGGCACGCTCGTCGTCGGCGCTCCAGGCGCAGGGGACGACGTGGAAATCGGTCCCATGATTTCGCGCCCGCACTTCGAACGCGTGAAGGAATCGCTTGCCGAGGCAAAGGCTGCGGGTCTTCAGGTGGCCATCGGTGGCTCGGCCTTGGAGGGCCCCGGCTACTTCATTGAACCCACAGTGATCAGCAAAGTACCGGCCGGGGCGCATATTGCTACCCACGAAATCTTCGGCCCCGTCGTCACCGTCGAGTCCTTCAGTTCCACTGAAGAGGCCATTACTCGGGCCAACGAGAGCCCCTACGGCCTTTCTGCCTCGGTATGGACGCGGGATTCGAGCCTCTCGCTCAGCGTTCCGAAGCAACTCGATTTCGGCACCGTCTGGGTCAATTCACACCTGGTTTTGGCTTGCGAGGTTCCGTGGGGCGGATTCAAGGGATCCGGCTATGGCCGCGACCTCTCGCTGTATGCCCTGGACGATTACTCCCGGACCAAGCACGTCATGATCAACCACGGCGCATGAGCGTTAAGACCAGCATCGGAGCCCAGCAATGACCACCACGAATCATCCCCACGCCGCGTCGGCGCGCGCCGCAACCCCGTCCGCCCCCTTCGGGACAGACGTAACGTGGACCAATTGGGGCGGAAACCAGAGCGCCACGCCGGCCTTCACCGTCCGGCCGCGGACTGAACAGGAGGCGCTCGACGCCGTCCGGTTCGCCATCCGCGAAGGCCTGCCCGTACGCGCCGTCGGCTCAGGGCATTCGTCCTCTCCGCTTGTCCAGACGGGCGGCGTCCTGATGGACATGTCTGCGCTTTCGGCAATCACCGGAACCGACCTCATCGGGCGCCGCGCGCGGGCCCTGGCCGGCACCACCATCAGCGCCTTTGGCGATCCGCTGTGGGAGCAGGGGCTGGCGCTGGGCAACCAGGGCGACATCGACAAGCAGCAGATCGCCGGGGCACTCTCGACCAGCACCCACGGCTCCGGAAAGAATCTGGGCAGCTTCTCCTCAGCCCTGCGTTGGGTCAGGCTGATCAACGGCTACGGCGAAATCGTCGAAATCGGTGAAGGGCAGCTCCGCGAACTCAGGGCCGCCCAGGTCGCTTTGGGGACGCTCGGAATTTTCCTGGAGATCGAACTGGCGGTCGAGGACCGCTATTACCTGCAGGAGGAGATTACGTATCCCACGTGGGCGGAGACCGCGGCAACCTGGCAGGCTGACATCGACGCGAACAGGCACTACTCGTTCCTCTGGTGCCCGGACAACGATTCTTGTGAGCTCCTGGACCTGCCCGGTTCGCCGGGCCAGAGCATGGCAAACCGCAGCTACACCAAGCGGTACAACATCGCCCAGGTCCAGGACGAGCGTGAAATTTCCGGCACGGAGGGTGCCCGGCTGGACCGGTCTTACCGCATCTACCCGGGCGGATTCACCACACCGTTCCATGAACTCGAGTACTTCGTTCCCAGCGAGCACGGACTGGAGGCCGTCGAGGCTGTCCAGGATCTGATCCGTACCAAGCATTCGGACCAGAAGTACCCCGTCGAGGTCCGCTGGGTGAAAGCCGACGAAGGGTACATGTCCCAGTTCCAAGGACGCGACACCACCGTCATTACCCTGACCACCGAACCTGAAACCGACTACTGGCCCTTCTTCCGGGATGCGGATGCGGTGCTGCAGGAATTCGAGCCACGCGCACACTGGGGAAAGATCCATTTCATGACGAGGAGCCGCTTGGAGCGTCTCTACCCGGAGCTTGACACCTTCATCCAGATACGCCGCGAGTTCGACCCCCGCGGAATGTTCCTTAACGACCACACTCGGGCCCTCGTAGGCTAAGGCAGCAATCCCGGCGTATGCCCCCGGGCCGGGCTCGGGGGCATAATTTCCGCCCTCCGGCTTCTGGCCCCAACTGCCGTGAGCGGCACCATGCGCGGGCTGCGCGTACTGCCCATACCTTGTAGCACCCGAAGTAGTCCACCTCAAACTACCAATTCGATGCGGGAAGAGAAGACATGAGCCATTTTCAGGACAAGGCCTACCTTGTCACCGGAGCCAGTTCCGGCATCGGTCTCGCGACCACTCGAGCCCTTCTGGCGCAAGGGGCAAGGGTTGCAGCAGTCGGGCTCCCGGACCGGTTGCTTGATGACGCAAGGCGCCAACTGTCGGGCGCAGTGATCTTCCTCGAAGCCGACGTATCTGAGTCCCTGCAGGTCGATAGCGCATTCGCCCAGGCGGAAGCAGAACTTGGACCACTGAGCGGAGCCTTCAACGCCGCAGGGATCTCCTGTGTTGCGCCCATCGCCGAAACGTCCGACGAACTGTGGCAGAGACTGATCCAGGTGAACCTGTCCGGCACTTTCCACTTCGCCAGGGCAGCGGCGCGAACGCTCACATCCAACGGCGGTGGATCGCTCGTCTGCACTGCCAGCGAGCTGTCACTCGTCGGCCAGGCAGGCTACACCGCCTACACCGCGACCAAGGGCGGCGTACTTTCGATGATTCGGTCTTTGGCCGCCGAACTTGCACCTGCCGGCGTCCGGGTCAACGCACTATCGCCAGGCACGACAGATACGCCTATGCTCGCGGCCGAGTTCGCGAACGAAGAAGAACGCGCCAGGGACGAAGCTTCCGTACCACTTGGCCGATTCGCCCTGCCTGAGGAGATTGCAGCCGCGGCGCTCTGGCTACTGGGTCCTGAATCCTCATATGTCACGGGAACAAACCTTGTCGTCGACGGTGGTCGAACGACGACGTTCCCGCTTGGACATTGAACCTCCCATCTAACACACGTACTGAAAGGCAAAATCACATGAGCTCTGTCCTGGTCACAGGTGGTGCCGGATTCACTGGCCGCCACATAATCAACGAACTCGCCGACGCCGGCCATCAAACGGTCAGCTACAACCGGGACTTCCTCGAGGCTCCACGCCCCGACGTCATTTCCGTTCAGGGCGAGCTCTTCGATATCCCTCGTCTCCTCGAGGTATTCAAGGAGCACGACGTCGACACCATCGTCCATACCGCCGCAATATCCCACCCGACCTATTCCCTGAGCTTTCCCCTGGCAACCTTTGCTGCCAACGTCGAGGGAACGGTGGCGGTTTTCGAGGCGGCACGACTCCACGGCGTCAAACGGATCATCAACTTCTCCTCCGAGTGCGTGTACGGAAAGACCTCAGCACCTGTAGTTCTCGAATCGGAGCCAGTAAATCCCACGACACCGTACGCCGTAACGAAGGTTACCGGGGAATGGCTCGGCCAGGTCTACGGCGACAGGTATGGAATCGACGTTATCTCCCTGCGCATCGGCCAGGTTTACGGACCCGGAAACCGCATGGATGAAATCATGCGGGATATCATGCGCGGCGTAGTCCGCGACGGTTTATTCTCACTCGACCACGGGGCCGATCACCGCTACAACCTGGTCTACGTCCGCGACGTCGCTCTTGCCATACTGGCGGCAGTCCAGGCACCGCAAACAGCCTCAGCCAGGCCCCTGGCCTACAACATCTCCGGCAGCGAATACTGGACACTGAGCGACGTCGTCAAAGAAGTTCGAATTGCGTTCCCGGACGCCACCGTGGAGATCGGGCCCGGGACGGATCCAACCTTGGACTTGCAGGGCCACTTCAGCATCGCTTCCGCAGCCACGGACCTGGGCTACGAATCGGCCTGGCCGCTGCAGCGGGCCCTCGGCGATTACGCAGAATGGCTCTCCACTCATGACTTCTGACCTCGATAAAAGCGGTTGGAGGCAGGGGGGCGGCGTGCGTTGCCGCGTTGACGTTCGACGTCGACGCCGAGTCCCCCATCCTGGCCGCCGGCCGCCGCTATGCCGACAATGCGATGGCGATGACTCACCAGGCGTTCGGACCCAAGGTGGGTGTTCCTCGGATTCTCCAAATGTTGAAAGATGTACAGCAGCCGGCGACATTCTTCATTCCAGGCGTAACCGCAGAACGATATCCGCACATGGTCGAACAGGTCCTGGAGTCGGGTCATGAGATCGCGCACCACTCACACACTCACCGCACCGCGGCGAACATGAGTTTCGACGATGAACGCGCCGACTTCGATCTGGCGCTTGCCGCACTCGGGCGCTTCGGCATTTCTCCAAAGGGGCATCGCGCCGCACTGTGGCAGCCCTCCTGGCAGACGCCGTCGTTGGTAGCCGAGTACGGGCTGACATACGATTCCAGCCTGATGGATGCGGACGTCCCGTATCTCATTGAAACCCCCGCAGGAACGGTTGCGGAGCTTCCCCCGCATTGGAGCCTGGACGACTGGGAGCAGTATGCCTTCCTTCCGGAACCCAAGATCGGTGAAATCATCCAGTCGCCACTGGTCGTCGCTGATATGTGGATTCACGAGATCGACGCAATGCGACGTCATGGAGCGCTTTTCATGCTCACGTGCCACCCGTTTCTCACTGGACGGGCAGGACGGCTGGAGGCCCTGCGGACCGTTATTGAAACGGCGCTGGAACGAGGCGACGTCCGCTTCTCGACGTGCGAAGCACTCGCGGAAGCGGCCCTCGGTGACCCGGAATTGATTGCCGGGCCCCTCAACCCCATCACAGCGTCCGCGGAGCTGTATCCGGACTACTGAACACCGGACTACTGAATCCGGCGGCACGGCGAACATTGGTGATCCCAAAACACAACAGGCCAAGGGCGAAGCCCTTGGCTGCGCATCAGCCACGCCCCCCGCGCGTTGTGAAGCTTCAACCCTAAGACCGTCCCAGCGAAAGAAGGCTCATAGCAATGAACTCCCCGTCCCAGCTGTTGTCGGATGTACCTGGTCCAACACAGGCGCGTAATCCTGAATCCCTGGAACTCAAACGGGAGATGGGGTTCTGGTCCTCCTTCTCTCTGGCGTTTGCATTCATGTCGCCAATCATCGGCTTGTACGGAGTATTTGGCTTGGCACTGATGGCCGCAGGGCCAGCCTTCTGGTGGGGTCTGTTGGTTGTCCTCTTGGGCCAGGCCCTGGTAGCGGCTGTACTTGCCGAGCTCGCTTCACGTTGGCCTGTTGCCGGCGGGGTCTGCCTTTGGTCCAGGTCCCTTCTCGGGCACACCTACAGCTGGTACGCAGGGTGGGCCTACATCTGGACCCTCATCATCACAGTTGCCGCTGTAGCCTTCGGTGGAGGCACCTTTCTAGCCTCATTGCTCGGCATCGAACAGCCTGACACGACAACGAAAATCATGCTGGGCGCCGTCATCTTGTTGGTCAGTACGATTGCCAACTCCGCCGGAAGGAAATGGCTGAGTCTGCTGGTGACGGTGAGCATCGTGTGCGAGGTCATCGCCAGCCTGGGAGTCGGGTTGGTGCTCATCATCTTCCATCGCCGAAATTCCCTCAGCACGATTCTGGACTCCTTCGGATCCGCACCCGACACAACCGCATATGTCTTTGGGCCTTTCCTTGCGGCAGTGGCAATTATCGGATGGTCGTTTGTTGGATTTGAAAGTGCGGGCGCAATAGCCGAGGAAGTTCGATCACCCGAACGCAGAGTGCCGCGGGCAGTACTGACGTCCCTGGTCACGGTGGCATCTGTCATAACGTTTTCGTGCCTGGCCCTGCTCCTCGCAATCCCGGATATCGGTGCTGCCATGTCGGGGGCAGACCCGGACCCGATTACGACAACCCTCACTGCCAATCTTGGCGAGGGAATCACCAAACCGCTCCTGGTGACCATCGTCCTGGGATTCATCGCGGGGACAGTGGCGCTGCAGGCGGCTGTATCTCGCTCGATTTTCGCATTTGCCAGGCTGGATGCCCTACCTGCGGCCAAGGTTCTGAGGCGCCTCAGCAAGACCGACCGACTGCCCATCAACGCCCTCTTAGTCTCTGCGGTCGCTTCAATGATTGTTCTTGCCCTGTCGGCATCGCAGGTGTACGGCGCCCTCATTGCGTTCGCGACTGCCGGCTTCTACGTGGCATTCATCTTTCCAGTGCTGGCCGCCCTGGTAGTTCGGCTGAAAGGAGCGTGGAAGGACGGACCCTTCAGCCTGGGAGTTCTTGGCCCAGTAGTGAACGTGGCCGCGCTGTTGTGGTTGGGTTTTGAGATCGTCAATATCGCATGGCCGCGGCAGCCAGAAGCGCCCTGGTACCAGAACTACGCAGTGATTATGGTTTTCGTGCTCCTTGGCCTGGCGGGTTTTGCGGTGGAGAGGCGCCTGCGTCAACGCAATAGTGCCCACTTGGCGACGGAGACAGAGTCGGAGCTTGAACTGTTGAAAGTCGGGCCGTGAGCGCCGCCAGGCAAATCGTTTACCAATAGTCCCAAACACAAGATGAGAGGCCCCGTGATCAGATGAATATCGGGGCCTCTCATTTATTCTGCGTCGCATCGGCTGCCAGCTGCACTGCTTCTTATACACACTCATGAAGCGCCTCTGCTCTTTGATTCGCGAGAATCCGCTCGCGCATCACTTCGGCGGCGCGGGGCCTGCCCAGGATCCGGCCGAGCCATTTCAGGGCCCGTTCCAGCACGGTGACGGCGTCCTTCCGGATGGTCTCGCCGCGGAAGAAGCCCGGATGCAGTTTCGCGGCGACGAGCAGGACCACGACGCCAAGGGCGAGGACGCCGATCCCGAGGATGAACACCAGGCCCACCCCGAAGACCTCAGAGCCGCTGCCGAATTCCAGAGCCAGCTGTCCACGGCCGGAGATCAGTCCGGCCATGACCGTGGCGTAGCAGGATCCGAAGCGCTTGCTGACAGATGCGAAGCGCGGCGGCAGGGCGCCGTAGTGGCCCATGGCCAGCAGGCTGCGAGCCGGAGATGCCATGGTGGACTGCAGGGACGATGCGGTGCCCGACAGCACGGCCAGGGACATCAGGATGGCGAGCGGGCCCATCACCGGAGAGGCGAGGGCGGCGAAGGCGTTCGACTGGTTGTCCGGGTTGTTCAGTCCGATGCCGTCGGCTCCGGTGCCGGCCACCATGGTGGCCACGATCACGGCGAGGTAGAGGGCCAGGACGGCGACCGCCGTCGTGGTTCCTGCCCGGCCGGCGATGCCCCGGCCGCCCTTGGTTTCCTCGTTCACGGTGAGGCAGACGTCCCAGCCCCAGTAGACGAAGACGGCCAGTGCCACGAAAACGAGGCACGTAACGATGTTCACGGCCGTGTTGGAGGTCAGGTCCGCGAGCTCGGGGTTGTTGAACATCTGGGCCAGGAAGAGGTAGCGGAATTCCACCGCGACGCCAGCCGTGGCCGAGGTGGAGCGCCTGGCATAGGAGCGCAAGCCGCAACTGATCGTCGCCGGCTGGTCTGCGTACGCCCGGCAGCTGGACTTCGCCGGGTTCCGCCGGATCGCGGATTCCGTGGGTGCCTACCTGATGGTGGACATGGCCCACTTTGCCGGGCTCGTCGCCGCGGGCCTGCACCCGTCGCCGGTGCCGCACGCCTACGTCACCACGTCCACCACGCACAAGACCCTCGCCGGCCCGCGCGGCGGCATCTTCCTGAGCAACGACGCCGACATCGCCAAGAAGATCAACTCGGCGGTGTTCCCCGGCCCGCAGGGCGGACGGCGGGAGCACGTCATCGCGGGCAAGGCCGTTGCCTTCAAGATCGCCGCGTCCCCCGAGTTCAGGGAACGCCAGGAGCGGATGCTGGCCGGTGCCAGGATCCTCGGCGGGCTCGTCCAGATCCCCTGCATCGAACGCAACGCGATCGCCGCCGCGAAGGCCATCAACGCCGTCAAAATGGCGCTCTGGAGCGACGGCTCGGCGGCCTCGCCGTGAACGTCGTGGAGTGCTGAACGATCAGTTGTTGAGCGCGGCCCACAGATTGAGGGACGCGGCAAACACGACCCAGGACAGGTAGGGCAGCATCAGCAGCCCCGCCGCCCGGCTGATCGGTCCGAAGAGCGTCACCGTGGTGGCGACAGCCACGGCAAGGGCGACGATGATGGCGAAGGCGGTCCACAGCGCCGGGGTTCCGAGCACCGGGTACAGGCCGAAGAAGACCGGGGTCCAGAGCAGGTTCAGCACCAGCTGCACCCCGTAGCTGGTCAGGGCGGCGCGTGACTTTCCGCCCCGGCGGCGCCAGACGAGCCACGCGGCGACGGCCATCGCAAGGTAGAGCCCAGTCCAGACCGGGCCGAACACCCAGTTCGGCGGCGACCACGGCGCCTTGTCCGCGGTGGCGTACCAGCCGTTGACGTTGCTGACGGTGGCGAGCCCGCCGAGACCGGCCGCGAGTGCGGAGGCGCCGAGAAACAGCAGCAATGCCAGCACTTGGAGACCGGTTCCGCGCTGTCCGCTGCGCGGCGGCTGCGTCCCGGAGCCTTCGACAAGCGGTTGCTGGTTGGCCTGCATGATTCCAGCCTATCTTGTCCGCCGGGAGCCCCGACGGGAGCCCCGCCGGGGCGCCGTCGGGGCGCTGGTCGTGGCTCCGTGCGGCCCTCGGTCCGGGGTAGGGCCGATAGACTTGTGGCTGCATGTCATCGTGCCGCCGAAGCCCGTTCCGCGAAGATTGGATACCGCACACTTGCGTGAATTCACTGCCCGCTTTGCCTCCGCCGACGAGGTCGCCAACTGGGACTCCCATGTCACGGCGAACCCCAATGGCGGAAACCTGCTGCAGTCCGAGGCGTTCGCCGAGGTCAAACAGCACTTCGGCTGGAAGCCCCTGCGCCTGGTCTACGAGACGGCCGACTACACGAGCTACAACCTGGTCCTGGAGAAGTCCTTCCCGCTCCTGGGCAAACTCTGGTACCTGATCAAGGGGCCCGATGTGGCCTCCGTCGAGGACATCCCCGGGGTCGCCGCAGCCAACGCCGAGCTCGTGAAACGCGCCCGGCTCGGCGTCTTCGCCATCAAGATCGAGCCGGACATCATCCGCTCCGACGGGGCGAAGAGCGTCCTGGAACGCGCCGGGCTTCTCAAGACCCACAACCTGCAGCCCAATGATTCCACGGCGCTGCTGGACATCTCCCCGGAGGAAAACCAGCTGCTGCGCAACCTGCACTCGCGCGGCCGCAACGCCGTCCGCCGGGCCGTCCGCGAAGGCGTTGAGGTCCGCAACGCGGAACCGAGCGAAGAGAATTTCCGTTCCATGTACGGGCTGATGACCACTACCGTGGAGGCCAAGTCACAGGTCCGGGTCCGTGAATACGAGTACTACCGGCAGTTCTGGACCAACTTCATCGACCGGGGCCAGGGCCGGCTGCTCTTCGTCCATGAGGACGGGGTGCCCTCCGTAGGCGCCTTCGTCATCAACTACGGCCGGAAGGGAACGTACAAGGACGGCGGCTCGCTGCAGAAACGCAGCCAGTACGGCGACTCGCACCTGGTCCAGTGGACCGCGATCAACCAGCTCAAGGAACTGGGCTGCACCGAATACGATTTCTGCGGCACCCCGCCCAGCGACCAGCTCAAGGACACCGCCAACCCGTTCCACGGGCTCGGCCTGTTCAAGACCAGCTTCAGCAAGACCGTCACCGACTTTGTCGGCTGCTACGACCAGGTGCTGAGCCCGCTGAAGTACAAGGCCTGGATGGCCGCGGGGGAGCGCGTGGCCCGCCAGCTTTACACCCGCCGCACCGGCCAGCAGTTCTACTGAACCTGCTGCAAAGCGAAATTGAGGACGCCGGAATGACCAAAGAATCCGACGGCCGCCGCAGGCCGCACAACGACGGACTGCCCCGGACCGAGCCGATGTCGCCGATGCAGGTGAACCAGAACGCCGCCGCCCGGCGCATGCTGCGCCGGCTCGTCCAGGGCGAGAACCCGCCGACGGCCCCGATGAGCATCGTGGACCGGCTGGCCGGCAGCCCCTACGCCAACCCGATGATCCAGGTGGGCGGCGTAGACACCTCCGCGCGCAAGACGATCGACTTCGCGCTGCACCTGGCCGAGTCGATGTTCCGGTACGGCGCCGGAGCCCTCGAAGTCGAGACCAGCATCATCGCCATCACGGCGGCCCTGGGACTGAAGAACATCGAGGTGGACATCACCAACCAGTCGGTGGCCATCAACTATGCCCCCAAGGACCAGACGCCCATCACCCTGCTGCGTGTCGTGCGGTCCTGGACCAACAACTACGCGGGCCTGGCGAAGGTGCACCAGCTGGTCACGGACATCGTGGCCGGTGGGGTGGGACGCGAGGAGGCAGTGCGCCGGCTCGACGAAATCACCCACAGTTCCAAGCCATTCCCACGCTGGATGGTCACGGTGGCGTTCGGAGTGTTCTCCGCCGTCTTCGTCGGTGTGCTCGGCGGCGGCCCCGGAGCCTCTGCCGTCGCCTTCGTCTCCAACCTGCTGGTCAGCCTGCTGGCCCGGCAGCTGGGGCGCTGGCGCACACCGGACTTCTTCGTCACCGCCTCGTGTTCCTTCCTGGTCACCTTCATCGCCCTGCTCTTGTGGCGTTTCGGTGGCCTGGTAGGCATCCAGATACCTCCCGCCATCGTGGTGGTCGGCGGAATCCTGTTGCTGCTGCCGACGGGACGGCTCGTCTCCTCGGTGCAGGATGCGATCAACGGCTTCCCGGTCACGGCGGCCGGCCGTTTCGTCTCCACCATGCTGACCTTCGGGGCGCTCGTCACCGGAATCGCCGTCGGCTTCGTGGTCGGGGACATGACCGGCATGGAGCCGATCGACGTCACCGAAACATTCCCTCCGGCGTATCCGTGGTGGGCCGTGGGCATCATGATCGCCATCGCCGTCGTCGCGATCGGGATCACCGAACAGACCAGCTGGACGCTGCTGCTCCCTACCGCGGCCGTCGGTGTCATAGGCTATCTGGTCCTCATCGGCGGTGGCGCCGTGGGGATCGGGCCCCGGTTCGCACCTGCCCTTGCCGCCGTGGTGATCGGTCTGCTTGCCCGGGTGGTCGCTCTGCGGATGGGCGCACCCCAGCTGGTGGTGGCCGTTCCGGCCGCCCTGATCCTGCTGCCCGGACTCACTATATTCCGGTCGATGTATGTATTGACGATCGAGGAATCCGAAATCCTCATGGGAGCCGGTGGGATGCTCAACGCGGGCGCCATCGTGCTGGGCGTCGCGGCGGGCATCGTGCTCGGGGACACCCTCGCCCGGCCGCTGACGAGGAGCCAGGCCAGCAACGAACGACGGCGGGCGCGGCGCCGGTAGCGCCGGGCTGCCGCCCGGGGCAGATCTTCCTGACTAAATCTTCCCGTTAGATTTTCCTGCTAGATCTTCCCGATGGGCTGTTTCTTTTCCGCCTGGAAGTCGTCTTCCACCCGGCCTTTCGCCCAGTAACCGGACAGCGAGACCTGCCCGCGCTCCAGGCCGCGCTGGACATAGAACACGTCCCGCAGGCCCTTCATGTAGCCGCGCTCACCGTGGGCGAAGACCTGAACCTGGCCCTCGGGCCACTCGGCGTCCCGCACGGCATTGACCAGCAGTTCGCTGGAGCCGGCTGGTATGCCGCCGCGCTTCAGCCAGACGAGTTCGACGCCGGCGGGCGCCCCGATCTGCTGGATGTCGGCGTCGCCGTCGACCTCCAGGAAGGCGAGGCCGGTGGCATCCTGCGGCAGCGACTCGATGGCGGCGCTGATGGCCGGCAGCGCGGATTCGTCGCCGGCGAACAGGTGCCAGTCCGCCGTCGGGTCCGGGTTGTAGCCGCCGCCCGGGCCGGTGAAGATGAGGCTGTCCCCGGGCCGGGCGGAGTCCGCCCAGGGGCCTGCGAGGCCTTCGTCGCCGTGGATGACGAAGTCGATCGCCAGTTCCCTGGCCGCCGCATCGACCCAGCGGACGGTGTAGGTGCGGGTATGCGGCCACTGCGCGCGCGGCATGGATTCCCGGACGGCCCAGAGATCCAGCGGCTCCGGGTACCCGACGCCGGGCTGCGGGAACACGATCTTGACGTAGCGGTCCACGTAGCCGTTGTTGACGTAGCCGTCGAAGCCCGGGCCGCCGGCGACGATCCGGACCATGTGCGGTGAGAGTTGCTCGCGCCGCAGGACCGTGAGGTCTGTCTGCGGGCGGGAGTTGCGGCTGGCAGTGGTGGCGGCGGGGACAGAAGTCATGATCCTAAGCCTAGCGAAGCAGCCTGCAGCCTAGCGAAGCGTCCTGCCCCGGCAGCCGTCAAGACGCCGTACTACGACGCCGTACTCAGGCGCCGTCCTCAGACGCGCGGCAGGAAAGCGGCCAGGCAGCCGGCTACGCAAGCGGCGGCAGTTCCCAGTCCACCGTGCCGTCGCCCTGGTCCTGGAGGAGGGCGTTGGCCCGGCTGAAGGGCCTGGAGCCGAAGAAGCCCCGCGATGCCGAGAGCGGGCTGGGGTGGGCGCTGGAGAGCACCGGGCAGGATCCCAGCAGCGGCCGGACGGACTCGGCGTCCTTCCCCCACAGGACCGCCACGAGGGGCGGAGTGCCGCCGGCTGCGGTACGGCGGCTTGCGACAGCGCTGATGGCGGCCGCCGTGATGGCCTCCCACCCCTTCTGGCGGTGCGAGCCCGCCGCCCCGGCGCGGACGCTGAGGACCCGGTTCAACAGCAGGACCCCCTGGCCGGTCCAGCGGCCCAGATCCCCGTGGATGCGCGGCGGCAGGCCGAGATCGGTCTCGAGTTCCTTGTAGATGTTGGCGAGGCTGCGCGGGATCGGGCGGGTGGCGCCGTCCACCGCGAAGGCCAGCCCGACGGCGTGGCCCGGCGTGGGGTACGGGTCCTGGCCCACGATCAGGACCCGGACCGCCCCCAGCGGCTGGCGGAATGCCCGCAGCACGTTCGACGGCGACGGCAGGACCGCGTGGCCGCCGGCAACTTCGGCGGCAAGGAAGCCCAGGACGGTACGCAGCTGCCCCTCCACCGGGGCGAGCGCCGCCGCCCAGTCGGGGGCGGCGAGCCCCGCCAGGGGCAGCTCGGCCAGCTCGGCGAACCCCAAGGGCTCTGCCGCCGGCTCCAGCTGGAACAGCGCGGCGGGCTCAGAGGGATCGGAAGCAACCACAGGCTCCATTCTCGCAGGCTGCGCAATGACAACCGTCGTAGCCGCCCCGTAACATGGAGACCGAGCTTTTTTCCAGACCAGCCAAGGAGTGACGTGGCCGAAACAGCGCAAGAGCACCTGCCGGCGTCGGAAGATCCCGCCGCGGACACCGGCCCGGACGGGTCGCCCGGGGAGTCCCCGCTGAGCAGCCGGGAGCAGCAGATCCTCGCCCTCGAACGGCAATGGTGGAAGTACGCCGGGGCCAAGGAACAGGCGATCCGGGAGCTCTTCGACCTCTCCGCCACCCACTACTACCAGATCCTCAACGCGCTCATCGATACCGAGGCTGCGCTGGCGCACGATCCTATGCTGGTGAAGAGATTGCGTAGACTACGTACGTCACGCCAACGTGCCCGCACTGCACGCCGTTTGGGTTCAGAGGCGTAAAACCGCGTGAAGAACAGCCGGAAACGCAGATTCCCGCGCTGAACCCGGCCGCGGTCACTTCGTAAGAAATCAGCAAGGACGTCGTTTTACCATGACCAAATATGCTCGGGATGAATTTGATCGGGTCCCGGAGACCTCCACGCGCCAGGGTGTCCATCGGGCAGTCTCCACGCCCCGGCGCCGCAGCCTGGCTCCGATTCTGGCTGCCGGCTTCGCGGCCTTGGCCGTCGGGCTCGTGGCGTTCCTGATCCTGCCGAAGCTCGGCTTCGCCTCGGCCGGGGGTTCCTCGGCCCTGACCGCGGAGGCGGCCGGTTCCTCCGCATCGCCGGCACCCGCCGCCCCAAGCCCGACCCCCTCCAGCGCATCCCCGGGTGCGTCCGCGGGTGCCACCACCGAAGCGCCCGGCGGGTCGCCGTCGGCGTCCGCGCCGGCCGGGGACACGCCGACGGCGGCCGTCCAGCCCGTGGACAAGACGCAGCCGGTGACGATCTACAACGGGACCACCACGGCAGGGCTCGCCAGCCGCGTGGGCGGCACCGTCTCGTCCGCCGGCTGGACACTGGGCCAGCTGGGCAACTGGCCCGGGGCCCGCCAGCAGACTTCGGTCATCTTCTACAGCGGCAAGGCGCAGCAGGGCAACGCCGAGGCCCTGGGCACGCTCCTTGGCATCCCCACGATGGTGCAGTCCGCTGAATTCAACGCGCCGCTCGTCGTCGTGCTGGGGCCAGGGTTCCAGTAGTCCCTTCCGGTTACGCCTGAATAACTATTCGCCGCC
Organism: Pseudarthrobacter albicanus; assembly: GCF_018224015.1. Classification (GTDB taxonomy): domain Bacteria; phylum Actinomycetota; class Actinomycetes; order Actinomycetales; family Micrococcaceae; genus Arthrobacter; species Arthrobacter albicanus. Next base: position 59,066 of record NZ_JAGPOT010000031.1, on the reverse strand, counting down.
GACCCGGCCCGCACCCTGCTCCCGCACGGAAGGCTGCGGATACAGTGTCTGCGGACTTGGTTTTGCATTCTGCGGTTTGCATTCCGCGGCGCACATCGTGGTGAGCCGTTCGCCAGCTAACTGAAAGTGTGGACACCATGGCACTGGGAACCGTGAAGTGGTTCAACGCCGAAAAAGGCTACGGCTTCATCACCGTGGACGGCTCCGGAGACGACGTCTTCGTGCACTGGTCCGCCATCGTCGGCGAAGGGTACCGCGCACTGGACGAGGGCCAGCGGGTCGAGCTTGAGGTCGGCGAGGGCGAAAAGGGCCCGCAGGCCGAAAGCGTCCGGCCCGCCTGATGGCCCTCCCCGCTGCGCACGCCCGACGCCGGGGGCGCGCCCTGCGCCTGCGCCCCGCCGCCGCGGGGACCCTGGCCGTCCTGGCGATGACCGCGCTGGCGATGACCGCGCTGGCGATGACCGGCTGCGCCGGGGTGTCGGGCACCGCCCGCATCACCGCGGCCGATGCCAGCGGTGACGGCACGCTGCGGGTCGGCCTCATCCTGGACAACACCGGCCGGCAAGACTTCCTGAATGCGCCGCAGCTGGCCGCGGCACGGCTCGCCATCAAGGAAATCAACGCGGCGGGCGGCCACAAAGGCAAGCCCGTGGAGCTGCTCCCCGAGACGATCAGCCAGGACACGGCCGCGCAGGCCAAGGCGCTGGTGGCGGCCGGGGCCGACGTCGTGATTGGCCCGACAGACTCCAGCCGCGCCCCCGGCGCGATCGATGTACTGTCCCATGCCAAGGTGGCGGTGGTTTCCCCGGCCAACGCGGCCGGCGGGCTCAGCAAATACAGGAGCGGCGGCTATTACTTCCGCACCGCGGCCGCCGACATCGCCCAGGCGCCGGTGCTGGTCAAGCTCGCCAGGGACGGCGGCGCCAGGACCGTCGCCGTGGTCCATGAGGAGGGCAGCTACGGCAAGGACGTCTCCGCCGCCGTGGCCGCCGCGGCCAGGCAGGCCGGACTGGACCCGGTAGCCGATGCCGAGTTCAAGCCGGGACAGGCCGGGCAGGCCGCCGCAGCCGCCAAGGCCGCGGCCCCCGACGCCGTCGTCCTCATCTCCCGCGAGGGCGCGCAGGGCGCCATCGCGGAATTGAACAACGTCGGACTGGCGGGCAGGAAGCTCATCCTCAGCGACGGCGCCGTCAACCAGTACGGTTCCGGCCTCGGCGCCCTGGCCCTCGACGGAGCCCGGGGAATCCTGCCGGGCATCTTTCCGACCGTGGACTTCCAGGCGAAGCTGGTGGCCGTCGATCCCGGCCTGAAGGACATGACCTTCGCCGCCGAGACGTATGACGCCGTCAACCTGGCCGCCATCGCGGCCGCTGCGGCCCAGGACGACGCCGGCACATCCATCGCGGCGAGGCTCGTGGCCGTCTCCGGCGGCAGGGCGGCAGACGGCGCGCAGGCCGCCGACGCGGCCGCCGCCTGCCACAGCTACCAGGAATGCGCCGAGGCGATCCGTGCGGGCCGGCGCCCCGACTACGACGGCGAGTCCGGCGGGATCAACTTCGACGCCAATGGCGACGTGACCGCGGCCAGCTACATGGTCTACAGCTATGGGGCGGGCAACTTGGCCACGATGAGCGGAAGCGAAACGGCCAACAGCAGCGGCAGCTGATCGCTCGTAGCGTATTGCGACGTTGCACTGTGCCGGTACAGAGCCCGTACCGCGCCGGTTCAGGGCCGAAACGGCCGCGCCCGGCCTCCCCACTGCTTGCACTCTCCCCGGGGGAGTGCTAATTATTGACTTAGCACTCCCGAGTATTGACTGCTAAAACGACGCCCGGTTCGCCCGGTCACGAAGTGGCGCAGCCGGTCTGGGAGCGAAAGAAATACCTGGCTGGGGTGAGATCCCGGGCCCAGCGGCGTACAGAGGCCGCCGGGCAAGGATCGTCCGTCGCGGGCACCGCAGCATAGGTTCATTCTTAACGACTGTCCCGAAAGGACTACTGCCGTTATGGCCAAGATCATTGCATTTGATGAAGAGGCACGCCGCGGTCTTGAGCGGGGCCTGAACATCCTCGCCGACGCCGTCAAGGTCACCCTCGGCCCGCGTGGACGCAACGTCGTCCTCGAAAAGAAGTGGGGCGCCCCCACGATCACCAACGATGGTGTTTCCATCGCCAAGGAGATCGAGCTGGACGATCCTTTCGAGAAGATCGGCGCCGAGCTGGTCAAGGAAGTTGCCAAGAAGACGGACGACGTCGCCGGCGACGGAACCACCACCGCTACCGTGCTGGCACAGGCCCTGGTCAAGGAAGGCCTGCGCAACGTCGCGGCCGGCGCTGATCCCCTGTCCCTCAAGCGCGGCATCGAAAAGGCTGTCGAAGCTGTCACCCGCGAACTCCTGGCTTCCGCCAAGGAAATCGAAACCAAGGAAGAGATTGCCGCCACGGCGTCCATCTCTGCCGGTGACAACGAGATTGGCGCCCTGATTGCCGAAGCCCTGGACAAGGTCGGCAAGGAAGGCGTCATCACCGTCGAGGAGTCGAACACGTTCGGCCTCGAGCTGGAGCTGACCGAAGGCATGCGCTTCGACAAGGGCTACATCTCCGCTTACTTCGTCACCGACTCGGAGCGCCAGGAAACGGTCCTTGAGGATCCGTACATCCTGATCGTCAACTCCAAGATCTCCAGCGTCAAGGAACTGGTTGCTGTCCTCGAAAAGGTCATGCAGTCTTCCAAGCCGCTGCTGATCATTGCCGAAGACATCGAGGGCGAGGCCCTGGCCACCCTGATCGTCAACAAGATCCGCGGCACCTTCAAGTCCGTCGCCGTCAAGGCTCCGGGCTTCGGCGACCGCCGCAAGGCGCAGCTCGCCGACATCGCCATCCTCACCGGTGGCCAGGTCATCTCCGAGGAAGTCGGCCTCAAGCTTGAGACCGCCGGCCTCGAACTCCTGGGACGCGCCCGCAAGGTCGTTGTCACCAAGGACGAGACCACGATCGTCGAGGGTGCAGGCGACGCCGACCAGATCGCCGGCCGCGTTTCCCAGATCCGCGCCGAGATCGAAAACTCCGATTCCGACTACGACCGCGAGAAGCTGCAGGAACGCCTGGCCAAGCTGGCCGGCGGCGTTGCAGTCATCAAGGCCGGTGCCGCAACCGAAGTTGAGCTCAAGGAACGCAAGCACCGCATTGAGGACGCTGTCCGCAACGCCAAGGCTGCTGTTGAAGAGGGCATCGTCGCCGGCGGTGGCGTTGCCCTGATCCAGGCCGGTGCCAAGGCATTCGCCAACCTGCAGCTCTCCGGCGACGAGGCAACCGGTGCGAACATCGTCCGCGTTGCCATCGACGCCCCGCTGAAGCAGATCGCCTTCAACGCCGGCCTCGAGCCCGGCGTGGTCGTCGACAAGGTCCGCGGGCTGCCTGCAGGCCACGGCCTGAACGCAGCTACCGGCGAGTACGTCGACCTGCTGGCTGCCGGCATCAACGACCCGGTCAAGGTCACCCGCTCTGCCCTGCAGAACGCGGCTTCCATTGCCGGCCTGTTCCTGACCACCGAGGCCGTTGTGGCCGACAAGCCGGAGAAGAACTCCCCGGCCATGGGTGGCGGCGACGACATGGGCGGCATGGGCGGCATGGGCGGTTTCTAACCACCCGGCTTCCAGCCTCTGAACACGTAGTTCAACGACGGCGGTTCCACCTTCGGGTGGGGCCGCCGTCGGCGTGAGCCCGCCAGGGACCCTCCCTCACGTTCCGCAGGTTTCGCCGGGACCCTCCCTCACGTTCCGCAGGTTTCGCCGGGACCCTCCCTCAGGTTTCGCAGGTTTCGCCGGGACCCTCCCTCAGGTTTCGCAGGTTTCGCAGGTTTCGCCGGGACCCTCCCTCAGGTTTCGCAGGTTTCGCAGGTTTCGCCGGGACCATTCCTCAGGACTTCGTGGCCGGTTCATGTCTCATGGCGTGTGGTGCACGGATTGTCTTTTGGTTCGTCTGCTGGTGGGGGAATGGCGCAGGTTTTTCGCAGGTAGTGTGTTTGTTTTGCGGGTCACGTCCGTCTGCGGGCTCCGGCGGGGCCGGCCGTGATGCCTGACGGCTGTCCGTTGCCGACATAGGGTGCTCCTTTCGTGGTCTGGTGTGGCTGATGACGCGCAAACCGCCCCACGATGCGCCGCGCGGGAGGCCCGGGTCAGGTGTCCACGGCATGACGGATCCTGATATCCGGGTCGGGAATGCTCCTGCGCAGCTGCAACACCGCCCCCATAGTCCACGAGGCCTGAGACAAGGTGTCTACGGGGTCATGAGACTCCACAGCAGGTTTCGCCGGGACCCTCCCTCAGGTTTTGCAGGTTTCCCCGGGACCCTTCCTCAGGTTTCGCCAACGCTGCGGGATGTGAGGGAGCGTCGGGGGACAGCCTGCGGGATGTGAGGGAGCGTTGCTTGGTGGGGGCGGAGGTCTGGCAGGATGGACCAGTGACAATTACAGCAGCGGCCGACGGTTCGGCTTTAGGAAATCCCGGTCCGGCCGGATGGGCCTGGTACGTGAATGACGACTGCTGGCGGGCCGGCGGATGGCCCCATGGCACCAACAACCAGGGTGAGCTGATGGCCGTCCTGGACCTGTTCAGGTCCACTGCGCACCTTCCCGGCGAAAAGCTGCATATCCTCTGCGACAGCCAGTACGTCATCAACTCTGTGACCAAATGGATGCCAGGGTGGAAGCGCAAGGGCTGGCGCAAGTCGGACGGCAAGCCCGTGATGAACGTGGACCTCCTCAAGGACATCGACCAGGCGCTCGCCGGGCGCATGTACACCTTTGAATGGGTGCGCGGCCACGCGGGGCACGACCTCAACGAGGCGGCCGACGAACGTGCCCGGGCGGCGGCCACGGCCTACCAGCAAGGTGTTGCCGTCCGGCAAGGCCCGGGCTTCGGCCCTGCCCAGGAGGGAATGAAACTGCAGGGCGCCGCGCCGGCCGACGCGGCGTCTCCTGCGCAGGCAGCACCTGCGGCACGCCCCGCGTCCCCGCTGCGGGGCGGCCAGCAGGAACTGTTCGGTGAACCCGATCTCTTCAGCGAGCTGGACGAGCCGGTACCCGGAGCGGGCGGGGACGCGAGCCCCGAGGCCATCGTCGCGTCCCTCGAGCGCGAACTCCGCCGCCCGGAAACCCGGGCGGACCTGGGGCGCACCGGAGTGCTGCTGCATCCCGACTTCACCGAAATCGGCAGCTCGGGCCGGATCTGGACCCGGGATGCCCTGATGATGGCCCTGGAAGAGAATCCGGACGGCCCGACGGATCTCGAAATGCTCGATGCGGAGCGCCTGGGCGAGGGCGCCATCCTCCTTACCTACCGCAGCTACTCCCGCTCGGGCACGGCCCTGCACAGCTCCCTATGGGTCCTTGACGGGACTCAATGGCGGCTCCGCTTCCACCAGGGCACGCCCGAAGCCTGACGGCGGTGCAGGGACGCTCAGCCGAAACGCTGGGCGTTGTTCAGCTCGGCCTGCGCATAGCTTGCGGCCGCCGAGCGGAGGGCGAGGTTGATCGAGGCAAGCGATGCCTCAACCCTGCCCTGCGTCAGCGCCCATTCGGCCACCAGGGCCTGGAAATTGTTGGCCGCGGAGCCGCGCCAGCTCGACTGCAGCTCATCCAGGCCGCGTCTCATCGCCTGGACGTCCGCGCTGATCCGGTCCACTGTGGCTTGGACGTTGGCTGACTTGAGCTGGAGTAGTTCCGTGTCCACGGAGATGATGCTCATGAAATGCCCTCTCGACGGTGCCGGAGGCAGCCGCACTCCCGGTCGAAGGAGAGGCTGCCTGGTCCGGATCTTCCGGACAGCTCGAGCCTAGGCATCCACATAAGAGCAGGGCCACAGCCGGCCGCCCCTATGTGGATGGCGCCGTGGCTGGCGACGTGGGTTCCGCGACGGATGCCGCCGCTATGTGGATATCCTTTCCAGGTCCTCCGCCGGCTCGTCCAGGTACGGAAGGCTGACCACCAGGGTGGCGCCGCCGCCGTCGGTCTTCTCCAGCCGCACGGAGCCGGAGTGCGCCCCGACGATGGCGGCCACGATCGCCAGCCCGAGTCCGCTGCCGCCGGTCTCCCTGGTCCGTGAGGTGTCGGCGCGGTAGAAGCGCTCGAAGATCCGGGCGGCTTCCTCGTCCGGGACGCCCGGGCCGTGGTCCCGGACCTCGACCACGGACTGCCGCGTCCCGTCCTCGGCGGTCCGGACCCCCACAGCCAGTTCAATCGGGGTGCCTTCGGGCGTGTAGCGCAGGGCATTGCCGACCAGGTTGCTGACCACCTGCCGCAGCTTGGCTTCGTCGCCGAGCACCGGCGCCGGGCCCGGGGCGCCGCCGTCGAGCCCCGCCAGGGCAATCGTGCGGCTGCGGTCGCTGGCCTGGGTGTCCACCATGGCGTCGTGGGCAACGAGCATCAGGTCCGCGGGCTTGCGCTGCAGCGGGCGCTGTTCATCGATGCGGGCCAGCAGCAGGAGGTCCTCCACCATGGATCCCATCCGTTTGGCTTCGCTTTCGATCCGTCCCATCGCGGTGGCCACATCCTCGGGGGAGGACAGCGCCCCGTGCCGGTACAGCTCGGAGAAACCCCGGATCGTGACCAGCGGGGTCCGCAGTTCGTGGGAGGCGTCGGCCGCGAACCGCCGCATCCGGGCCTCGGAGGCCATCCGGGCCGCGAAGGCCGTTTCGATGTGGGCCAGCATGGCGTTCAGCGAGCTGCCCAGCCGGCCGACTTCCGTGCCGGGGTTTTCGACTTCAACCCGGCGCGAAAGGTCTCCGGCCGCGATCGCGGCGGCGGTCTTCTCCACCCGGGCCAGCGGCCGGAAGGAACGGGAGACGGTCCAGGTGGCGATGAGGAAGGCCAGAACGAGGGTCAGGAGCCCCACACCGACCACCACGAGGGCGGCATGTTCCACCACCGAATCGACGGGGGCCAGCGGAAGCCCGATGATCACGACGGCGCTCCGGCTGCCATCGACGACCGTGACGGCGACGACGCGCCAGTTCTGCTGGTCCGTGCCACGGACCTGGAACGGCGTCTGGTCGCGGTCCCTGGCCTCTGCCACGGAGATGCTCGCGATCTGGGGGTGGTCCTCCTTGTCGCCGCCGAACACAAACGGGGGCAGCCCCGGGGTCAAGAGCATCAGCGAATAGTCGGTGGGGACGGTGGAGTTCTGGTCCTGGAGCTGGCTGAAGGACTGCTGCCGCTGCGCGGAGACGACGGCGGCCCTCAGCTTGTCATCCACCTGGTCCTGCAGGAAGCTGTGCAGCAGGGTCAGCGTGCCGGCCCCGGTGGCCGTGAGCGCGACCAGCATCAGCGCCATCATGATGGCGACCAGCTGCGAGCGCAGCGAGGCCGCTTTCCAGCGGTGCAGCAAGGTCAGCGTTTCTCGGCCGTCCGCAGCACGTACCCGACGCCGCGTTTAGTCTGGATCAGCGCCGGCGCGTCGGGATCGATGTCCACCTTGCGGCGCAGATAGGAGATGTAGGACTCCACGATGGAGGCATCCCCGTTGAAGTCGTACTCCCAGACGTGGTCGAGGATCTGCGCCTTGGACAGCACCCGGTTGGGGTTGAGCATGAGGTAGCGCAGGAGCTTGAACTCGGTCGGGGACAGCTCGATCACGGTACCGCCGCGGCGCACCTCGTGCGCGTCGTCGTCGAGCTCGAGGTCATCGACCCGGATGACGGCGTCGTCGTCCACTTGCGGTTGGGTCCGGCGCAGCACGGCGCGGATGCGGGCCACCACCTCGTCGAGGCTGAAGGGTTTGGTGACGTAGTCGTCGCCGCCGACCGTCAGGCCGGTGACCTTGTCCTCGGTGTCGTCCTTGGCCGTCAGGAACAGGACGGGGAAGTGCTTGCCGGCGGCGCGCAGGCGGCGGGTGACGGTGAAGCCGTCCATGTCCGGCAGCATGACATCGAGCACGGCGAGGTCGGGGGCATGAAGTTCCGCAGCGGCAAGGGCTTCGCGTCCGTTGCCGGCCGAGACGACCTCGAAGCCCGCGAAGCGCAGCGAGGTGGACAGCAGTTCGCGGATATTGGGTTCGTCGTCGACGACGAGGAGCTTTGCTTCGGCACCGTTCTTTTTCATACTTCCCATGATGCTCCCAGACTCTGGGAGTTTTCTGAATGGCAGATGTGTGTTTTATCCACGGCCGCGTTGTGTCAGCAGGCCCCGCCCGTGGTCAGGGCGCCGAGGGGTTCCGTCCGACGTCTTTGGCGTCCATGATCCGGTAGGCGTAGCCCTGCTCGGCCAGGAAGCGCTGCCGCTTGGCCGCGAAGTCCTGGTCCAGCGTGTCCCGGGCCACGATCGAGTAGAAGCGGGCGGCCCGGCCGTCCTTCTTGGGACGCAGCAGCCGGCCCAGCCGCTGGGCCTCCTCCTGCCGGGAGCCGAACGATCCGGAGACCTGGATCGCGACCGAGGCCTCGGGCAGGTCGATCGAGAAGTTGGCGACCTTGGACACCACCAGGGTCTGCACCTCGCCGGCCCGGAAGGCGTCGAAGAGCCGCTGGCGTTCCTTGACCGGGGTGTCGCCCTTGATCACCGGCGCCTGCAGGCGCTCGCCGATCTCGTCCAGCTGGTCGATGTACTGCCCGATCACGAGGAGCTGCTCGCCGGCGTGTCCGGCGACGAGCTGCTCGACCAGGAGGGTCTTGGTCTCGGACGTGGCGCACAGCCGGTACTTGTCCGCGTCCTCGGCCATCGCATAGGCCACCCGCTCGTCTCGCGGCAGGTCCACCCGGACCTCCACGCAGTCGGCGGGGGCAATGTAGCCCTGGGCCTCGATGTCCTTCCACGGCGCGTCGTAGCGTTTCGGGCCGATCAGGCTGAAGACCTCGCCCTCCCGGCCGTCCTCGCGGACCAGCGTGGCCGTGAGCCCGAGCCGCCGCCGGGCCTGCAGGTCCGCGGTCATCCGGAAAATCGGGGCGGGCAGCAGATGGACCTCGTCGTAGATGATCAGCCCCCAGTCGTTGCCGTCCACGAGCTCCAGATGCGGGTACAGGCCGCCGCGCTTGGTGGTGAGCACCTGGTACGTGGCGATGGTGACGGGCCGGACCTCCTTGACGGAGCCGGAGTACTCGCCGATCTCCTCCTCCGTGAGGGAGGTCCGCCTGAGCAGTTCGTCCTTCCACTGCCGCGCGGCCACGGTGTTGGTCACCAGGATCAGCGTGGTCGTCGAGCTCGTGGCCATCGCGGCGGCGCCCACGAGCGTCTTGCCGGCACCGCAGGGCAGTACGACGACGCCGCTGCCGCCGGCCCAGAAGTTCTCCGCGGCCAGCTGCTGGTACGGCCGGAGCTTCCAGCCGGACTCGTTGAGCATGATGGGGTGCGGTGTGCCGTCGACGTAGCCGGCGAGGTCCTCGGCCGGCCAGCCGATCTTGAGCAGCAGCTGCTTGAGCTGCCCGCGCTGGGACGAGTGCACCACGACGGTCTCGCCGTCGATCCTCGGACCCAGCAGGGGCGCGATCTTCTTGGCCTGGCTGACCTCCTCGAGCACCGGATAGTCGGAGGTGCGCATCACCAGGCCGTGCTGCGGGTCCTTCTCGAGCCGGAGCCGGCCGTACCGGGACATCGTCTCCTCAATGTCGATCAGCAGCGAATGCGGCACCGGGAACCGGGAGTACTTGAGCAGCGTGTCCAGCACCTTTTCGGCGTCCAGCCCGGCCGCCCGGGCGTTCCAGAGGCCCAGCGGCGTCAGCCGGTAGCTGTGCATGTGCTCCGGGGCCCGCTCCAGCTCGGCGAAGGCGGCGATCGCATGCCGGGCCTCGGTGGCCAGCGCATGGTCGACTTCGAGCAGGATGGTTTTGTCGCTCTGGACAATCAGGGGCCCGTCATTCACTGGAGCAATTCCTCTGCAGCTTCCACGTCGACGATCCGGTGGATGGACAGGACGCGTTCGGTGTCCTTGTCCGGATCGAAGACCCGCACCCGGCCGCCGTTCACCGCCACGGGAACAACCGTTTCGCGGCTCGCATTCCCCATGGCGTCCACGACGTTGATGACGACGCGCTGTTTGAGCCGGATGGCTTTCTGCAAGGTCTCCAGCCCCAGCTGGGTGGCTTCCTCGCTGCCCGGAGCCGCCGGGGGGCGGGTCCCGTTTTTTTGGCTGCCGCCGGTAGGCCGGCCGCCGCGGAGCAACGCCAGCGCGGCGTCGACGTCGGCCTCCGCCGGTGCGGTGCTGGGGGCGCTGTAGACCGGGCGGCCGCTGCCGGGCAGCGACCCGGCCCGCCGCAGCCGGACGACGGCGGACTCGGGCTCCTCCACGGCGGGGGACAGCCCCAGGTTCCGGAGCGCGTGGGCCGTTTCCCGGGGCGTGGCGTGCGAGATCACGACGGTCGGCGCTATGCGGGTAAGTCCCAGGCCGGCCGCGGCGGCGGTGTCCAGCAGTTCCTGCAGGGCCGTCTCGTCCTCGCTCTGGATGAAGCTGGTGGCGGCGCCGACCCTGAGCCTGGCATGGCGCGCGGAGGTGTCTTCGATGAGGTACTTCAGCGGCTGCGGGATGGCGGTGGCCGAATGCTGGCACAGGAAGTCCAGCATGGCCGCGGCGTCCTGCCCCGCGTCCAGCGCCCGCCGGACCGAGGCGACCGAGAAGCGGTAGATGGTGGCCGGCCCCTGGCCCTCGGGATCGGCCATCGTGAGGAGCCTTTCGCTCAGTTCCGGCGCGAGGTAGCCCGGCGCCACCGCGGTCAGGTCGGCCTGCAGCAGGACATGGTTCAGCGCCGCGGGCAGGTGCTCGCCCAGGATCCCCAGGGCGTCGTCGGCCTGCCCGGCGGCGATTGCCGCGCCGAGCTGGGTGAGGGCCCCGGAACCGACGAGACCCAGCATCTGGGCCTCGGCCAGGACACCGCGGATCAGGGAGCTGAAGCGCCGGGCCATCCGGGGCTGTGACCAGTCGGCGCGCTCCAGCACGGCAGCGGCATCCAGCACCGGCGCCTGGCCGTCGGACGCCGAGGCCTCCCGGGTCAGTTCGTCCAGGATTTCAAGGATCCGCCTGCGGATGACAGGGGCGTCCGGCCGCTGCGCCTCGGCGGAGAGCGCGTTGATGGTGGTGCCGGCCGTGCCGCGGTGCGGTGCCGGGCCCGGGGCGATGCCGGTGAGGGGCTGGCCCACGAGCGAGGGGGCGCGCTCGCTCGCCAGCCAGGCGTTGACGAGCCAGAGCCATTGCTCCTGCCGCGGCAGCGCCAGCCACTCAAGCTGGGGCGCCGGGGCCCAGGCGGAACTGTCCACATCCAGGCGCAGGAGCCCGGCAAGGGCGCACAGCTCCGCGAACACCCCGGCCTCGTGCAGTCCGATCCGCAATGAGTCGGCCAGGCGTTTCATCTCGCGGACGCCGACGCCGCCGCTCCGCAGCGTCACCAGCGGCTGCTCGCGGACGGCGTGCAGCAGCTCACCGACAAGCCGCAGCGTCTCGGCAATGGCGGCCAGTGCGGCGTTGCGGCGCAGGGCCGCACTGGTGTGGCCGAGCGTCGGGGCCGGGGGAACCAGTGCGAAGTCCTCAATGATGAACCCGCCGCGCAGCGACACGCCGACGCTGTGCGGAAGCTCAACGTGGGCGGCGTCCAGCGGCACCAGCAGGCCCCGCGCCAGCAGCCAGTCCACCGGTCCGACGTCGGCGCTTTCGTGGAGCACGGAGGCGCGCCGTTGCGCCTGGGGGACGGCACCCATGGCCCAGTTCCCGAATCTGGCGAGCAGCGCCGTCGTGCGTTCCGGAGCGCCGGCGAGGATGGTCTGGAGGGATTCCGGCGTCGACGTCCAGTGCTGCAGCGACAACGCAGCCTCCATCGGTGTCGTGGCGGGGGAAATGGCCGCCCCGCTGCGGTGCAGTTCCGCCACGAGCTGTACGACCCGCTGCGCGAAGGCAGGCTGGAGCCGGACCAGTTCGGTGTAGCTGCGGCCGAGGCCGGCCGGGTAGATTCCGATGACGTCCTTGAGGCTGCCGACCGGAAGGAAGTGCCGCTGCCGCGGGCCGGCCGCCGAGGTCACGCCGTGCGGGGGATCGGCCCGGTGGATGAGGGCCCGCTCCTGGAGCGAATGCAGCATCCGCTCGATCGCCGCGGCCGTGGAGCCGTTGATGAGCTTCTTCAGCGTCGCGGCGGAGGCGCTGTGTCCGGTGTCCGTGTTGGTGCACAGGTGCAGGGTTTCCAGCACCTGCATCTGGGGGCGGTTGAGCCGCTCCAGCGCCCGCTGCACGCTGGCGCGCCCGCTGGCCCGGGCGGCGAGGGCGGCGAAGTCCGGGACCCCGGGGGAAATCAGGTCCGGCCGCGCGGCGAACAGGGCACGCAGCGAGTCGTCGCTGCGTGCCTCCAGTTCCTTGCTGAGCGCGCGAATGAGGGACATCAGTGCAAGGCTACCGCTCGCCCGGCCCGCGCGCGCGGCGGCGGGCGGCGACGCTGCCGCCGACGAGCGCGAGCATGAGCAGGAAGGCCAGCGGCAGCCCGTAAAGAGCCGTTGAGGTGATCCAGGCGGGGGCGACGGCGTTGTTGAAGGCCATGGCCATGACCGTGCCCACGGCAACAAGGGAAAGCACGGCCGCGGCGGCCGCAACGATCAACAGGGGGCGCCGGAAATGCAGTGTTGTCATGGGGGCAACGCTAACAGTCCGGCTTCTTCCGCGCCTCAAACCGTGAAAGTAGGCAACGCAGGATAACCTTGGAGGTACAGACCAACATGGTCCAGGCAGCCACACCCTGAACCCGCGTATCCATGCGGATGCGGTGGCCGCCGGCCGTGTCCCCAGCAGAACGAAGAAGGTTGATTACGTGCCTACCGGCAAGGTCAAGTGGTATGACAAGGACAAGGGCTTCGGATTCCTCGCGGGCGAGGACGGCCAGGAGGTCTTCCTGCCCAAGTCCGCCCTGCCCGAGGGCATAACCGAACTCAAGGCCGGCACCCGGGTTGAATTCGGTGTGGCCGACGGCCGCAAGGGTGCCCAGGCGCTGGGGCTCCGCGTGCTGGACAAGACGCCGTCCATCGCCAAGGCCAAGCGGCCCAGCGCGAAGGACCTCGCCCCGCTGGTGCAGGACCTGGTGACCGTGCTGGACAATCTGTCCGGAACACTTTCCGCGGGCAAGTACCCGGAAGGCAACAAGGGCATGGCGATCGCCGCCGCCCTGCGCAAGGTTGCCGACGAGCTGGACGTATAGGGGCTCCTGATGACTCCGGAACCTGAGCAGAACGCGCCCAAGGCGTCCGGCCCCGCCGGATTAAATACAGCCGGAAAAACAGCCGGAACTAACGCAGCCGGACGCAAAGACGTGTCCAAGCCGCGCGCCGGCGTTCCGCTCTGGCGCACCGGCAAGCCCGACGCCGTCCTGGCGGCCGCCGTCGACGTCGCCCGCACCGCGGTGGAAGGGATCGCCCCGGCCTGGCAGATCGGCAAGCACCTGGGGGCCAGGACCGAGGGCGACCGCCTGGTCACCCACCTCTTCGAATCCCAGGTGCCCGGCTACCAGGGCTGGCAGTGGTACGCCGTCCTGACCCGCAACTCACGCTCCAAGATCGTCACCGTCGATGAACTCGGCCTGCTGCCCTCGGAGGATTCCATCCTGGCCCCCGAATGGATCCCCTGGGCCGAACGCGTCCGTCCCGAAGACGAGCAGGGGGACGATGCCGCCGGCACGGAGGCCGTTGCGGCCCCCGTGGAGCTGGCTCCGGGGGAGCCTGGCGCCGAAGACGGGTACGGCGCCGACGAGAACGACGACGACGGCGACGATGTTGACGCCGACGACGACTCCGAGGAGCGGGACGCTTCCGCAGCCGAGGCTGACTAGCGGTTGGAAGCGCCCGGGGACGAGCGCGGCCGACGCGGGGAGGGCTGGACATGATGTCCACCTTCAAGTCCCTGCACATCCTGAACTACCGCATCTGGTTCATCGGGGCGCTCATCTCCAACATCGGGACCTGGATGCAGCGCACCGCCCAGGACTGGCTGGTCTTTGCCCACCTGACTGACCACGACGCCGGGGCCATGGGCGTCACGATGGCCCTGCAGCTGGGTCCGCAGCTGTTCCTGGCGCCGGTTGCCGGACTCGTCGCCGACCGCTTCAACCGCAAGCAGCTCCTTGTCCTGACCCAGTCGGCGATGGCGTTGCTGAGCGCGCTGCTGGGCATCCTGGTGGTCTCGGGTGCGGCGCAGCTCTGGCACGTCTACGGCTTCGCCCTGCTGCTCGGAGTCGTCTCCGCCCTGGATGCGCCCGTGCGGCAGACCTTCGTGTCCGAACTGGTGCGGGACGACTACCTGCCCAATGCGGTGGCGCTCAACAGCGCGTCCTTCAACGTGGCAAGGATGATCGGACCCGCGGTGGCCGGGGTCCTCACGGTCGCCGTCGGCCCGGGCTGGGTCTTCCTGATCAACACGCTGACCTTTGTTGCGCTGCTGCTGAGCCTGTGGAAGATCCCCGCCGCGTCGCTGCGCCAGCTGCCGCGGGCGGCGGCCGGCAAGGGCCGGATCCGCGAAGGGCTGCGCTATGTCAGGTTCCGGCCGGACATCGTCGTAGTGCTCGTGGCGGTCTTCATCGTGGGAACCCTCGGACTGAATTTCGTCCTGTTCATCGCTGCCATGGTCGGCACGGAGTTCGGCCTGGATGCCGGCGCCTTCGGGCTGATGAACTCGATCATGGCCATCGGCTCGGTGGCCGGAGCGCTGCTGTCAGCCGGCCGCAAGAAGCCCCGGCTGCGGATCATCTTCGGGGCCGCCGGGGCCTTCGGGGTGACCACCGGCATCGCCGCGCTGGCGCCCGATTACTTCTGGTTCGGCGCCGCGCTGGTGCCGGTGGGCCTCTTCGCGATCACCATGATGACCAGCGCCAACGGGTACGTCCAGACCACCACGGACCCGGTGATGCGGGGCCGGGTGATGGCCCTCTACATGGCCATCTTCATGGGCGGCACCCCCATCGGGGCGCCCCTCGTGGGCTGGGTGGCCAACATCGCCGGTGCCCGCTGGTCGATGGGGGTCGCGGCGGCCTCCGGCCTGATCGCGGCGCTGATCGGGCTGCTGTGGATCATCCGGGCCGAGCACCTGCGGATCCGCTTTGACCGCCGGGCCGGCGGGCTGCGCTACTTCCGCCTCGAATCCGGCAACGCCGTAGGCACAGACACAGGCACCGGCACAGATGCCGGCAAGAACGGGAACGGCGCCGCCCGGGCAGGAAACCCGGACGACGCCGTCGAACACTGACGCTCAGCGCCGGCTCGTGGACAGCTACCTCTTGAGCTCGGCCACCACGAAATCGATGCACTCCAGCAGCGCGGACACGTCGTCCGGTTCGATCGCCACGAAGGTGGCGATGCGCAGCTGGTTGCGGCCGAGCTTGCGGTACGGCTCGGTGTCCACGACGCCGTTGGCACGGAGCACCTTGGCGATGGCGGTTGCGTCGATCGATTCGTCGAAGTCGATCGTGGCGATGACGTTGGACCGGTCCTCGGCCCGGGCCACGAACGGCGTCGCGTACTCGGAGGCCTCGGCCCAGCGGTAGATCCGGCCGGCGGAGTCCGCGGTCCGGGCGGCGGCGAAGTCCAGTCCGCCGCTGGCGTTGAGCCACTGCACCTGGGCGTCCAGGGTGACCAGGGTTGCCAGTGCCGGGGTGTTGTAGGTCTGGTTCAGCCGCGAGTTGTCGATCGCTGTCTGGAGGTCCAGGAAATCCGGGATCCAGCGGTCGCTGGCCTTGATCCGGGCCGCACGCTCCAGCGCTGCCGGGGAGAACAGGCCGAGCCACAGGCCGCCGTCGGAAGCGAAGTTTTTCTGCGGCGCGAAGTAGTAGACGTCGGCTTCGGCCACATCCACGTCCAGGCCGCCGGCGGCGGACGTGGCGTCCACCAGCACGAGCGATCCTTCATCAGCCCCGGCCACCCGCTTCACGGGAGCGGCAACACCGGTCGAGGTCTCGTTCTGGGGCCACGCGTAGACGTCGACGCCGGCCTCCGCCCGGGCGGCGGGACGCGTGCCGGGCTCGGACGTGATGATGGAGGACGCGGCCAGGAAGGGCGCCTTGTTGGTGGCTGAGGCGAACTTTGAGCCGAACTCGCCGAAGGACAGGTGCTGCGCCTTGTTCTCGACGAGGCCGAAGCTGGCAATGTCCCAGAATGCGGTGGAGCCGCCGACGCCGAGGACCACCTCGTAGCCTTCCGGGGCGCGGAAGAACCCGCTGAGCCCGTTCCGGATGGAGCCGACAAGGTTCTTGACCGGCGCCTGGCGGTGGGAGGTTCCCAGCAGCGTGGCCGACGCCGCGGAGAGGGCCTGCATCTGTTCCGGACGGACCTTGGACGGTCCGGCGCCGAACCGTCCGTCCTTGGGCAGGAGGTTTGCGGGGATCGTGATGCTGGTGTCGCTCACAGTGGCTCCAATTTTCGGCTGGTTCGTAGCGTGGTGCGGGAGGCGGCTTGGCAGGATGGCTGAAGCGAAGCCTCCCTTTCATTCTGCCTGATTGTTCCGGGCTCGCGGGAACTCACGGGAAAGGCCCCGTCATAGTCCGGTCATTGGGAGCCGCCCGGAACCCGTGCCTGCGCCCACGCCGGCCGGGCCGGCCGGGCCGGCCGTCCGGAAGATTATCCAGAGTAATTCAAAATAGGCTAAGCTGTCCTGCGAACGTACGGCGGACCCCGCCAAGGCGCATCCTGCACGCGGTACGGTGGGAATGACGCACGGACGGCGCTCGAGGAGCTGAGCTGAATGACGGATCTGATTGATACCACCGAGATGTATCTTCGGACCATTCTGGAACTTGAAGAAGAGAACATCATCGCGCTCCGCGCCCGCATCGCCGAACGGCTCCGCCACTCCGGGCCCACCGTCTCCCAGACCATCGGACGCATGGAGCGCGACGGCCTCGTCGTCGTTTCCGGGGACCGGCACCTTGAGCTGACGGAAACGGGCCGGAAACGCGCCATCGAAGTCATGCGCAAGCATCGCCTCGCCGAACGCCTGCTTGCCGACGTGATCGGCCTCGACTGGGCCTACATCCACGAGGAAGCGTGCCGGTGGGAACATGTGATGAGTGAACGCGTCGAGCGGCGCATCTTCGACCTGCTCAACCACCCGACTGTCTCCCCGTACGGAAATCCGATCCCCGGGCTTGCCGAGCTCGGCGGCCTGCCGTCCAAGGCCCGAACCGACGGGGTGGTGAACCTGCTGGAAGCCATGGCCGGCTACGGCGCGGGCTCACGGATCACCGTCAACCGCCTGGCCGAGCCGATCCAGGTGGAGCCTGAACTGCTGGTCCAGCTCGATGAAGGCGGAATCAGGCCGGGCGCCCGGGTCTCGCTGGAACGGGTGGGCGAGTATATTTCGGTCCGCGTGCCGGACATCGAGGGTGCCCTGGAGCTGCCGCCTGAGGTAGCCGCCCATGTGTTTGTGACGGTCGGCTGACTTCCCGGGCTGCCGGACATGGGACGTCCCGTGAGTTGTGCATCACGAAGATCACGGAGTTATTACCGGTCGGTTTAATCGCCTATAGTTAAGGCCACCACCGATACCAAAGCGTTACCTGATCCGAAGCCGAGCCCTGCCAGCGGATCAGTCGCAGAATCACCTGCTGGCAGGGGCGGGGGAACCATTTCCGGCTGTTTTTCCAACAGCCTCGGGGTGAAGTCCGTCAGCAGCTTGCACACTCCACCGAGGGACCCCCGGGATGCCCTCTGTGCCTGGATGCTTGCCCTGGCGGGCCGGGTCTTTGATCTCTCTGACCCGAATCCGACAGCTAACTTCGCAGGCTATCCAGAGAGGAACCGTTCTTGACCACCCAGACCACCAGGGGCCGTCGCCGTGCGACCGGTCCCGCTCCGGAGCCGCGTCCGGCAGCGGCCCTGCAGGCTGCCCGTCCGCGGGACGCGCAGCGTGATGAACGCCGGGGCCGCCGCAGTCCGTTCCGCCAGGTAACGGACTTCGCCGCCGCCAGCGGTGTGGGGCAGAAGGCAGGGATCGCCCTCGCCGCCACGGGCCTGGTCCTGACGGTCGCGATCCCCGCCACCGGCCCGGTGATGGCCACCGGCCCCGGAACTCCCGCCGCAGCCCAGCCGGACGTGACCGCCGCCGCCGCCGCCAAGATCGATTTCAGCCGCACGGCCGTCACCACCAAGGGCGATCCCGACGGAAAACTCAAGCAGCTCCTGAGCGCCCAGTCCGTCGGCACCATCACACGTGCCGCGTCGGCCGGCAGCCTCGGCGCCCCGCTGGAGCAGATGGTCACGGCCTCGCCCTTCGGCTACCGCGTCAGCCCGATCACGGGCGGCGCCGGCGAGTTCCACCGGGGCCAGGACTATGCGGCCCAGTGCGGAACGGCAGTCCACGCAGCGGCCAGCGGCACCGTGACGTTCTCGGGCTGGCACCCTTACGGCGGCGGGAACCGCATCGTAATCGACCACGGCAACGGCCTGGAGACCACCTACAACCACTTGTCCTCATCCTCCGTCCAGGTCGGCCAGAAGGTCTCCCGCGGCGACGTCATTGCGATGAGCGGCACCACCGGCGCCTCCACCGGCTGCCACCTCCACTTCGAAGTGATGGTCAACGGCGACGTCGTTGACCCGCTGGGCTGGCTCTAGGCCAAGCCGATGGATTGCTCTCGAATTCCCCTGACACGCCGTGATCTGAATGTGACATTGAATCTGGACTCCTGTACCGTATGAGGTACGCCAACTCCTCCGGAGTTGGCGCTCTTGAGTGGATTGCCTAACTCTGCCACCGCTCAAGGTCCGTTCGCATGACATCGTCTGGCAGGGGCGGGGGAACCAATTTTGGTCTTCGCAAGAAGGCCTTGGGGTTAAGTCGCAAAGCTTCCGAAGGAAGCAGCGTGGCCGGGTGACTCCCATCCGAATCCGACAGCTCACCTCGCAGGCATTGGGAGAGGCTACTTTCGTGACTTCACGCCACAATGCTGCGCGCCACCGCGCTGGCGCGGCTCTTGCGGGCCCGCTGAAATCCATGTCCCGTGCTGCCGTTGCCGGCGCCCGGATTGGAGCTCACACCGCCGTCTCGATCTCTACTGGGACCGGCCCGCAGTCCAAGCACCTGCATGCAGTTTCCGCTTTTGGCGCGTCTTCGCAGTACACCCTTCGCTAAGTAACCCATTCGGGGCGATCCGGCGTACCCCCAAGATGCCGGAGCGTCCTCTGTTCGCGCCCAAAAGGCGCGATCCAAGGATCACGAAAGAGAGAACTTCATGACTACTCGTGCAATCGCACGGCACCGCGCCGAGGTCACCAAGACCAACTCGCTTGCTGTCATCGCCAAGGCTGTCGGCGAAAACGCCGGCGGCATGGGCCGCCAGGCAGCCGTCATCGCTGCCGCATCCGGCCTGGTCCTGACCAGCGGTATCGCAGCCAACGCTGCTGAGACCAACGTCCAGCGCGAATCCACCTCCGCTTCCGCCCTGGACGTCCAGTCAGCTGCGCCGGCAACGATCTCCGCTGCTTCCACGATTGCGATCTCCTACGAGAAGCCGGCCGTGTCGACTTCGCCGGCTCCCGTCGTCGAGGCCGCCAAGCCCGTAGTCAAGGTTCAGGACTCGACCGGCGCCGCTGCGACCGGTGGCACCCAACTCGCAGCCGCGGGCTCCGCGCTGGCACCGGCCGGCATCGGCAGCGGCGCAACCGTCGCTGCTGCAGCCTACGCACAGATCGGCGTTTCGCAGGACTGCACCGCGCTGGTCACGAACGCCCTGGCTGCGGCGGGCGTCAACTTCCACGGCTGGCCGGCAGGTTACCTGTCCCTGGGCCGCACCGTGAGCGCCGCCGAGGCGCAGCCGGGCGACCTCGCCTACTACCAGAACGGCGGCGTCGGCATGGCGCACATCGCTGTCTACGTCGGCAACGGCATGGCCGTCCACGGCGGCTGGAACGGCGGCACCACCGCACTGTACAGCGTCAACGTCGGCTCGGGCCCGGTCTTCATCCGCGTAGGCGGCTAGGCCGCAGGCTCAACACAGCTGCAACCCGGCCTCAGCAGGCTGGATCAGCTCAAGATTTGAAGAGGACCCCTGCCCCTGCGGCAGGGGTCCTTTGCATTGCCGGGGAATGAATTTCCGGGATCACGGACCGGGGCGGCCGAAAAAATTCGGTGATACGGCACCTGAGTGTTTACTCTTGTGGTGTCGATCCATAGCCCGACCATGCAGAGGGCAGCCGGCCCTCGTGCCCCTGGCGGGTGCGGCCGTGAAGAGGTATGTGCATGCGCACGCTCGTTCTGAATGCTGGATATGAACCACTGGCGGTTGTTACCTTCCGCCGGGCGCTTGTTCTTGTGTTGACAGGAAAGGCCAGTGTGGTGGCCGAAGGGGACGAGCCCGTCGTCGGGCCCCAGGACATACTGGGCCGGCCCTCGGTAATTCTCCTGCACCGCTACATCAGGCCCCGCTACAACACGATAACGGCGGTCAGCCGGCGTGGTGTGCTCCGCCGGGACGGGCAGCGCTGCGCCTATTGCGGGAAGGGCGCCCACACGGTGGACCATGTCCACCCGAAGTCCCGGGGCGGGGCGGACTCGTGGGAAAACCTCGTGGCCGCCTGCCTGCGCTGCAACAATGCCAAGGGGGACCACACCCCGGCGGAAATGGGCTGGAAACTTGGCTTTGTCCCGGCGCCGCCGAAGGGCACGAGGTGGCAGATCAAGGAACTCGAAAAGCCGGCGCCGGATTGGGATCCTTTTCTGCTGCCGGAATCCGCGGCCTGAAACCGGCCCCCGGAAGGGCGCACCGGCGCAGCCGGTGCATCACAGCCGGAGGGGCCCACCCGTCCGGCCCGTGGCCGCGCTAGGCTGGGCCGGTGGAATTCGATGCGGTCATTCTTGCCGGGGGGCGGTCCTCCCGTCTAGGCGGCGCGCCCAAAGCCGGACTCCGGTACGACGGCGCCACCCTCCTCGATCTCGCGCTGCAGGCGGCCCGCGGCGCACAGGCGATCGCCGTCGTCGGCCCGGACCCGGGGACGCTGCCGGCCGGCGTGCTGAACTGCCGGGAGGACCCGCCGTTCGCGGGTCCGGCCGCAGCCATCGCCGCCGGGCTTTCCGCCTTGGAACAGGACTATGCCGCCCGCCGCGCCGCGGGCCCGGCACCCCTGACCCTCGTCCTTGCGTGCGACATGCCGCGCGTGGACACGGCGGTGCGGTCGCTCGCCGCAGCCGTGGACGACGCCGGACAATCCGGCCGCGACGGCGTCATGGCGCTCTCTGCCGACGGACGGAAACAACCCCTGATCGGTTTCTATGGCACGGCTGCGCTGCACCGCTCCGCCGCGGACGCCGCTCACCGGGGTGCGCTGAAAGACGCCTCGGCATTCGCCCTTCTTGCTAGTCTTGATGTGCGGGCAGTTCGTGTCCCCTCCGGTTCCACAGACGATGTGGACACCTGGGACGACGCCTCCGCCTTGGGGGTAACCGGCCGGATCCAGGGCAACGATCCGGGCGGCCGGCCCGGAGCTCCGCAGCTGAACTCGACTTTGGAGGCAAACGGTGAAAAGCCAGGATGAAACGCTGGAAGACTGGTGCCGTGCGCTGCTCCAGGCACTGGAGCTGGAAGACGTCGAGATCGACATCAACGAGGTCCTTGCCCTGGCCGGCGTGGCAGCCCATTCCGTGGTGCGCCCCGCCGCCCCGCTGACCACCTTCATCGCGGGCTTTGCCGCGGGGCTGGCCTCCGGTTCAGGGCAGGCCACCGACGCCGTCGCCATGCAGGCCGCCGTGGGGGTGGCCCGGAAGCTCGCCTCGGGCTACGCGGCCACCGAAGTCTCCGGGACATGACCCCTGCACCCCCACACGGCGGTGCAGCCGCTGCCGGGGATGAGTACGGCTCCGATGACGCCGCCGCTCCGCCCGGCACGGGATCCGGCGCTCCGCCCGGCGCGGGCGGGGCCGCAGCACCGGCACCGCACCGGCACCTCGCCCACACCTGGCATGAGGCCCGGCAGCTCGCCTTCGACTGTGCCGCCCCCATCCCCGCCGCCCCGGTGGTCCTCCGGCAGGCGTTGGGCCGCACACTCGCGGCGGACGTGGCCGCGCTGCAGGACATGCCGCACTACGCGTCGTCGGCCATGGACGGCTGGGCCGTCAACGGCGGCGGGCCGTGGATCCTGGCCGAACCTGGCCAGCGGCTGGCGCCGCACCAGGCAATCCCCATTGTCACGGGCGGGCTGATCCCGCCCGGCGCCAAGGCAGTGCTGCGGAGCGAGAGCGGAACCGTGGCCGCCGATGAGGACGGGCTGCCGGTCCTGAAGACCAGTGGCACCGCCAGGCCGGGCGAGCCGCACAACGGCCAGCACATCCGGAAGGCCGCGGAGGAGGCGGCCGCCGGTGAGCTGCTCATCAAAGGTGGCACGCTGCTCAACCCCGCCCACCTGGCGCTTGCCGCCCTGGCCGGCTACGACACCCTGCCGGTGCTGGGCAAGGCCGTGGTCCGGCTCGTGCTCACCGGCTCCGAGGTGGTCTCCTCGGGCCTCCCGGGACCAGGCGAGGTGCGGGACACCTTCGGTCCCCAGCTCGCCGGCGTGGTGGCCATGCTCGGCGGGACCTGCACCGAAGAGGTGAAGATCGGGGACAGCTACGCTGAATGGCTTGCCGCCCTGGAGGACACCGAACCAGACCCGGACGCCGGCGGTGCAGACGGGGCTGACGGTGTCGCCGGGGCCGCTGCTGAGAGCCTGCCCGCCGACGTCGTCATCACCACGGGCGGCACGGGCGCCTCCGGCACGGACCATCTCAGGCACGCCGTCGCCGAACTGGGCGGACGGCTGCTGATCGACGGCATCGCGATGCGCCCGGGCCACCCCGCCGTGCTGGCGGAGCTCCCGGACGGCCGCTTCATCCTGGGCCTGCCGGGAAACCCGCTGGCCGCCATGATGGCGCTGTGCACCCTCGGGGGTCCCCTGCTCGCGGCGCTGGGGCACGGATCGCTGCCGCCTGTCCCGGAAGTGCCCTGCGGGTCGATGATCGACGCCGATCCCGGCCGGACACGGCTGGTGCCCTTCCGGCTGCTCTATGGCATGGCGTCGCCGGCGCAGCATGCCGGCCCGGGAATGATGCGCGGACTCGCCGCCGCCGACGGCGTCCTGGTGGTCCCGCCGCACGGCGTTCAACTCGGCGAGCCGGTCCCGGCTTTCGCGCTCCCGTGGGGTGCCCCCATCCCGGAACCCGGCTCCGCCGCCGTGAAAGCCAAACCGGCCGCGAAAAGGCCGGCCAGGAAACCGCCCGCCGGCGGCGGCCCGGTGGACTGGAGCGCGCTTCTTGGCTGACGCCGGTGCCATGCTGTCTCCTTAGCATGGGCCCGCGACCAGCCAATGAAACCGACCAGATCATCCATGATCCACCCATGACCTCCTTGTCGCCCGCGCATACTCGGGGTCTGAGGAGGATCGGTACGGAAATTCACGTTTAGGGCATCGGTGCGGATTTAGGGTTGGGGTGTGACTGTTAGTTCAGAATGGCGGTTTTTTCACAGCTCGGTTTGGCGGTTTAGCTGATTCCAATGACGGGTGGTGAGCGTCCGGTCTCAATGACGTCGTCCGTGATGGTGCTGAGCTCGTTTATTTTCATGACCCGTTCGACTTGGGTGAAGAGCCGGTCGATCAGGCGGAAGTTGCCTCGGGTGATCCGCGCGACGGCGGCGACAGCCTGGGACGTGACGTATGCGGAGGATAATTCGCAGGTCCGCACGGGCAACGCGCCGCGGCTCATGGCGTCCCTGCGAAACCTGGCCATCAGCCTCTACCGGATAGCCAAAACAATCAACATCGCCAAAGCCACCAGACACACCGCCAGAAACGCCACCCGGGCCCTCAAACTGGCCAGAATCAGGCCACTACCCAGGACTTTGCTTAGCCCCTGGGTCACAGGCGAGGCAACGCAAAGCCGGCAGGACATCCATGTACCGCCGGGTGCCCTTTTCCTCACGCCGGAATCGGCTACAGCGCAAACGTACCAACGGGGAATCCACGATGGGACAGGGCTGCCCGGCGCAGCAGACCGGCAGATGCCAGGTCCCGGCCATACCCAAAGAAGCGCACCGGGTGTTCACTTGGATTATGAGATCCATCTGGAAGGGTGCGATCGCCTTCGGGCTGGTGAAGGTACCGGTGAAGCTCTATGCCGCCACCGAGGACCATGACATCGGCCTGCACCAGGTCCATGATGCGGACGGCGGGCGGATCCATTACCATCGCCGCTGCGAGAAGTGCGGCCAGGTGGTCGACTACGAAAACATCGACAAGGCGTACTACGACGGCGAACGCACCGTGGTGCTCACGGATGATGACCTCGCGTCCCTGACGGTGGAACAGAGCCGGGAGATCGAGGTCGTGGAGTTTGTGCCCAGCGGCCAGCTTGACCCGGTGAGATTCGGGCGCAGCTACTATCTGGAACCGGATTCGAAGTCCACCAAGGGCTATGTGCTGCTGCGCCGGACCCTGGAGGAAACGGACCGCACCGCGATCGTGAAGTTCTCCATCCGGCAGAAGAGCCGGTTGGGTGCGCTGCGGGTGAGCGGCAACGTCATGACGCTGCAGTCCCTGTTCTGGGACGACGAGGTGCGCAGGGCCGAGTTCCCCGCCCTCGAGGAAACGGTGCGGATCTCCCCCGGGGAGCTGGAGATGTCGGCCGCGCTGGTCGAGTCGTTCTCCTCCGACTTTTCGCCGGGTGACTTCACGGACGAATACCGGGAACAGCTCAATATGCTGATCCGGGCCAAGCTGGAGAAGGCCGAGGCCATGGACACAGGGGAGACCTTCGGCGAAGCCGGCGGAGAAGAAGAAGACAGGGTGCTGGAACTGTTGGAAGCCCTGCGTCGCAGCGTGATGGAGAGCCGTGCGGCGAAGAATGCCGGCGCACGCTCCCCCTTGGCCGGAACTGCAAAGACCGGCGCCTCAGGGACAAACATCGCCAGAGCCGTCCAGCACAAAAAGGGTGCCTGATGCTGCCGGCGGTACCGCCGCCTGGTCACCGTACAGCTGGTCTCCGTGCAGTAAGTCGCGGTTCGCGTATCGGAACCAGCGCCTGACTTCAAAGCCACCGCACCGCAGCCCGCGGTAGGAATTGCTCATCTGGCCAAGCGAAGCTGAGCCCCGGATACTCTCCGATCCCGAACCTTGCTGCGGCTGCCTGCCTGCTTGCTGATGCCAAGGGCGGCGCCGATCTCGGTCAAACTCGCCCCGGCCCTTCTGGCGCTGGTGGCGTGGTGGTACTGTGCGGCGTCGATGGCCTTGCGCAGCTCATTCAGCAGGTCCAGCGTGTACAGCTCCGCCAGCTTGGCGTCCGGCCGTTCGCCGGTAAATCGCCTGGATTCCCTGCCGTGCATCTGCGCCACGTAGTGGACCACATCCTCAGCCGTGGCATCTCCTGGCTCGCCCGCAGCAAGCAGGCGCCCCAGCGCGTGCGCCGCCGTCATGGCATCCAGGTGGCGATCTGTCATCTCCATTGGGTCAATCTCCCTCGACGTTCCGGGGACACTTCAGCTTGTTCCTGAAGGTTCCCTTGCCTGCCCGTCAGCCTATCCCGTCCCTCTGACACTCATGCACCCTCCAGCACTGTGGACGGTGCACTGAATGATCCCCCCTGGCTCTCCGCTCAGGAATGTCGGGCGTGAGCCGGCTACCGGCGGCGTTGCTGCGCAGCCAGCTGTCTGAGGCCGTGGCGCCGGGGAGCGGGTTGCCTTCGGGCGGAAGGTCGTGCCCGGCAACGGGCGTCTCCAGGCCACGGTATGGACCGCGGACAAGGCCCGGGATCGTCGGAGCGGGTGGGTCAAGTGCGCTGAACGGCCGTGCGTCGGACGCCTCAACAGGGGGAGCCGTGTAACCCCTTCGGGGGTAGTCATCCGTCCGAGGCGGCGGAGCACTCGGTCTGTGGCCTCGGAACCCCAGAATCCCGGCCAGACGGTTTCCGTGGATGGCCACGCCGTCACCTCCAGCCTGGACAAGGTGGTCTACCGGAGACCGGGGCCACCGGGGCTGACGTCCTTGCCTGTTACGCGGAGATTGCCCGGTTCCTGATCCCGCATGCGGCGAACCGCCCGGCCCGCGCAAGTGCCGGGTCCACCGCGCGGGCACGGCGGGGAAAGCCTCGCAGCAGGCGCGCGCGCCGGTGGTGGTGTTGATGATGGCGTAGGTGTGGGTTCGTGCGTGGGTGTCGACACCGATGACGTAGGCGCACTTTTCTGCGACGATACTCATGACGGTGATCCTCCATTCCAATGCGTCGATGACCGGTATGGGCGGCATCGGCCTGGAACAGGGTTCTTGTCAGGCGGTTCTCTAACGAGGCACGAACCATTGGTTCGGCCAACCTTTTATCAAGCCACGGCAAGAGGCCAGGCCGATGCCGATCCGCCATAGCGGACACGTCGAAGTGAAGACACCTTGGAAACCCAACGGTCAGAAAAATGATGGTCACACTACGACAGATCAACACCAAGCCTGCCAGCGGGTACCAGACCTGCCAAGAACCATTAGAGAAAAATGACATCGGCATCAGCCGCGAAACGCTCTACCAGTACCTCAAGACAGACAGCTAACGCACTCCGTGCACAGCGGCCAGGGGTGGCGTGGTTAAGTTCGCAAAACACGGTTCTGCAGCGTGGCCGTTCCTGCCGAACACGCAACCCGCGGAATTGATGACCTCATCGAGGCTGCCAGTCAACCCTGATCGTCGGCGTCAGCCGGAACAACTATCTCGACCAGCGCTCAACCGCCATTCGTCATGAACCGGTTCGATTGGGGGCGGGAATTGAATCGGTGCCCAGCGGCAGGAGGTGTCATGGCGGCGGAGACCACTCGCCGCGGTGCGCCAGACAATGGTGCGACAACCTGCGCTTGCCCGGGGACGTCAGATGAATCAGGCTCTCTAATATCCTGCCTCCGGCGAACGCCCCCATGGGGGCCTGCGGCGACGTAGCATCAAGGTAGGCGGCAGCCAGGAGTGTGGTGAAATGTTTGAGCGATTTACGGACCGTGCCCGTCGCGTGGTTGTGCTTGCCCAGGAAGAGGCACGCATGTTGAACCACAATTACATTGGTACCGAACACATCCTCTTGGGTCTGATCCATGAGGGTGAAGGTGTTGCCGCCAAAGCCCTTGAGTCCTTGGGCATTTCGCTCGACGGTGTCCGCGAGCAGGTGCAGGAGATCATCGGCCCGGGCCAGCAGGCCCCGTCCGGGCACATCCCCTTCACGCCGCGGGCCAAGAAGGTGCTGGAGCTCTCGCTGCGCGAGGCCCTGCAGCTGGGACACAACTACATCGGAACCGAGCACATCCTGCTCGGCCTCATCCGCGAGGGTGAGGGTGTGGCCGCCCAGGTGCTGGTCAAGCTCGGCGCGGACCTGGGCCGCGTCCGCCAGCAGGTCATCCAGCTGCTCTCCGGCTACCAGGGCAAGGAAGCCACCGGCGCCGGCGCAGGCCCCGGCCAGGACCAGGCTGAAGCGACTCCCGCCGGTTCGGTCGTCCTGGACCAGTTCGGCCGCAACCTGACCCAGGCCGCGCGTGAGAACAAGCTGGATCCCGTCATCGGGCGCGAATCCGAAATGGAACGCGTCATGCAGGTCCTGTCCCGCCGCACCAAGAACAACCCTGTGCTGATCGGCGAGCCGGGCGTCGGCAAGACCGCCGTCGTCGAAGGCCTGGCCCAGGCGATCGTCCGCGGCGACGTGCCCGAGACTCTCAAGGACAAGCAGCTGTACACGCTGGACCTGGGCTCCGTGGTTGCAGGTTCCCGGTACCGCGGTGACTTCGAGGAGCGGCTGAAAAAGGTCCTCAAGGAGATCCGCACCCGCGGCGACATTCTTTTGTTCATCGATGAGATCCACACCCTTGTCGGTGCCGGTGCGGCCGAGGGTGCGATCGATGCGGCTTCCATCCTTAAGCCGCTGCTGGCCCGGGGCGAGCTCCAGACCATCGGTGCGACCACCCTGGATGACTACCGCAAGCACATTGAGAAGGATGCCGCGCTGGAGCGCCGCTTCCAGCCGATCCAGGTGAAGGAACCCTCCGTGGCCGACGCGATCGAGATCCTCAAGGGCCTCCGGGACCGGTACGAGGCGCACCACCGCGTCACCATCACCGACGGCGCGCTGGTCGCCGCGGCGAACCTCTCGGAGCGTTACATCTCGGACCGGTTCCTGCCGGACAAGGCGATCGACCTGATCGATGAGGCCGGCGCCCGGCTCCACATCCGCCGGATGACGGCCCCGCCGGAGCTCAAGGCTCTTGCCGAGAGGATCGCCGACGTCAGGAAGGCGAAGGACGCCGCGATCGACGCCGCCGACTACGAAGGCGCCGCTTCACTGCGCGATGAGGAGCAGAAGCTCGCCGCCGAGCGTAAAGAGGAGGAGCGCCGATGGAAGACCGGCGGCATGGACGACATCTCCGAGGTCGATGAGGAACTGATCGCCGAGGTGCTGGCGAACTCCACCGGCATTCCGGTCTTCAAGCTCACCGAGGAGGAGTCCTCGCGCCTGCTGAAGATGGAAGACGAGCTGCACCAGCGCGTGGTGGGCCAGGAGGAGGCGATTAAGTCGGTTTCGCGGGCTATCCGCCGCACCCGGGCAGGCCTGAAGGACCCGAAGCGTCCGGGCGGTTCGTTCATCTTCGCCGGCCCCACGGGCGTCGGCAAGACCGAGCTGGCCAAGGCCCTGGCCGAGTTCCTGTTCGGTGAAGAAGACGCCCTGATCACCCTGGACATGTCCGAGTACTCGGAGAAGCACACGGTGTCGCGGCTCTTCGGCGCCCCTCCGGGCTACGTCGGTTACGACGAGGGTGGCCAGCTGACCGAGAAGGTCCGGCGCCGTCCGTTCTCCGTGGTGCTCTTCGACGAGGTGGAGAAGGCGCACGCCGATCTCTTCAACTCGCTGCTGCAGATCCTGGAGGACGGCCGCCTGACCGATAGCCATGGCCGGGTGGTGGACTTCAAGAACACCGTGATCATCATGACCACCAACCTGGGCGCCCGGGACATCTCCAAGAGCGTGGCCACCGGCTTCCAGTCCGGCACGGACACGCAGACCGGCTACAACCGGATGCGTGCCCGCGTCACGGAGGAACTCAAGCAGCACTTCCGCCCCGAGTTCCTGAACCGTGTTGACGACGTCATCGTCTTCCCGCAGCTCACCCAGGACGAGATCATCCAGATCGTGAACCTGATGATCGGCCGCCTGGAGCAGCGCCTGGCGGACAAGGACATGGGCATCGAACTCACCACGGCAGCCAAGGTGCTCCTGGCAGCCCGCGGCTATGATCCCGCCATGGGCGCGCGGCCGCTGCGCCGCACCATCCAGCGCGAGATCGAGGACCAGCTCTCCGAGAAGATCCTCTTCGACGAAATCCATCCGGGCGAGATCATCGCGGTCGACGTTGACGGCGAAGGCGACGACGCCAAGTTCACCTTCACAGGAAACACCAGACCGCGGATCCCGGACGCACTGCCCGCCGCGACCTGAACAGCAACCACGGCTGACCGCCGTTGAGGCGGACTGAAGTCCGGCGTCCCACCACACTGTCCTGCAGGCGCAGGCTTGCAGGACGCCCAAGGGATTCGGCCAGATTCCCGACCCGACGCCGGCGCTGCCCGGAGACGGCAATCATGCCTCGCGGCAGGCTGAGCTGGTGGCCGCGGCCGTATACGCCTACGCCACCCTGTGCCGACCCGTGCCGCCCGCATAGGACCAGCGCGTTGATCGGCTGATGTCAATTGCCTGGAGAGTGCGGACACCTCACCTGACTCTTGTTTCAGGTGAGGAAGCTTGCGTCCAGCGGTGCGCGGGCGTCGGCCGGGGCCGGAACGCCGGTGAGGGCTTCCTCGTAGAGCCGAAGGTGTTCGGAGACCATTCGTTTGGCGCTGAAGCGTGTTGCGGCCGCACGCCGGCATCCGCTGCGGTCCAGCGTTCCTGCCTCGTTGAGGGCTGCCGCGAGTTCGCGGATTCCGCCGCGCAGGAAGCCGGTTGCGCCGTCGTCGATGATTTCCGGGGCGGAGCCCCGGGGTGTGGCGATCACCGGGGTGCCGGCGGCCAGGGACTCGATCATGACCATGCCGAAGGGCTCGGCCCACTGAATGGGATTCAGAAGGGCCACGGCGCCTCCGAGCAGCGCGTACTTGTCCGCCGTGTTCAGTTCGCCCAGATACTCCACGTCCGGCCCGAGCAGCGGCTCGATGACGGTGCGGAAATACTCGTGCTCGTCCCTGTTGTGCATTTTCGCCGCGATCCGCAGCGGCATCCGGGCCAGCCGTGCGGCCCCGATGGCCTGGGGCAGGCCCTTGTCGGGGTGCATCCGGCCCAGAAAGCATGCGTAGCCCCCCTCGCCGCGTCCCACCGGAACCGCGCCGGTGTTGATGCCGTGGTGGATGACCCGGCTGATCCTGAGATCCGGGGCGGAGCGGGCCTGGTGGTGTGAGATGGCAATGAGCGAGGCTTCGGCGGTCATGGCATGGTAGATCCCGCGAAGCCCTCCGGTTAAGGGGCCGTGCGCGGTGGTGATGAGGGGTGTTTTTTCCGGCCGGTGCCGGTACAGGGGCCCGGCGAGAGTGTGATCGTGGATGAGGTCGACGCCGTCCGTCGCCTCGTAGGCGAACACACTGTGCCGGAGCTCGTCAGCGCACGCGCCCATTGTTGCCGGATCCGCGGCAGGAGCGCCGGGAACCTGTGGAACCGGACAGGTGCTGCCGGCCGCGGCCGCCAGAAGGACATCGTGTCCTGCTGCTGCCAGCCCCCGGGCCAGCACATCGACGATGGACTCGATGCCGCCGTTCGCCGGTGGGGGCACCGGGATCCACGGCGGAGCGATCAGGCCGATGCGCATCCCGGCACTCCCTCCGGCCGGGACCCGGCGGCCCTTGCCGTGCTGATGATCATGTCCTGCAGCTCATGGAAGGATTGCGGCCCGGCGTTGGTCATTCCTCAATGTAGAGCCGGCCACGCCGGGGCACAACCATCAGCCGGCCCCGGGCCGGGGCGGCGAAGGAACTGCCGGCTTCCGGGCACTCTGGGCGGACGCCGCCGGCCGCGGCTAAAACCCGGCAACTAACAGGTTCTGAGGGGGCAAAACACGGACGGTTATACGGCTGTTCCTATTTGAGGCCGTTCCCTGATGGCGGGAAGACGGCGGTGATTGCCCGGACGGCGCCACGATGATGAAGGGGTTCTTCATCGCGGGCGTCATCCCGGGCTTGACTGTGTCCTCGCGGCTATCCGGGCCTTCATTGGTGCGTTCTGCTGTCCGGGTCGTTGATGTCCAGTAGGTCCGCCAGAGGAGACCGGGCTTCCCTGTGGAGCCTGATCCCGGGAGGGAGACCCGTGATGGTCACCGATCCTTGTGAAACGCGGATCGATACGTGGGAGGTGCCAAGCGGAACGTTCCGCGCCTCGAAGTCCCCGAAGCCTTCGGGGAAAACGGGCGCCAACCACAAATCATTGGTGGTCAGGTACGGGTCAAGACGCAGCAGGATGCGCATCAGCAGCACGGGAGTGCCCGCTGCCCAGGCCTGCGGCGAGCAGGCCGTGGGGTAAGGCACCGGCTGGGCATACGTCTTGCGGTCAAAACCGCAGAACAGCTCCGGTAGCCGGCCGTCAAAGTAGTTCGCCGCCTCCAGCATCGCGGACGCTACCCGCTGGGCTTCCTTCACAAAGCCGTGCCTCATCAGGCCCGCGGCGATCAGGGCATTGTCGTGCGGCCACACGGATCCGTTGTGGTAGCTCACCGGGTTGAAGGCGCCCATGTCCGAGGCCAGCGTCCGGATACCCCAGCCGGTGAACATTTCGTCGGACATCAGGCGCTGTGCCACGAGGGGTGCCTTCTCGTCGTCGACGATTCCGCTCCACAGGCAATGCCCCATATTGGAGGTGCAGGCGTCCACCGGTCGCTTGTGGCGGTCCAGGGCGACGGCATAGTACCCGCGCTCCGGCAACCAGAAGCGCTCGTTGAACTGTTTCTTCAGCGCAACGGCCCGGTTCCGCCAATGGGCGGCCAGTTCCATGTCACCCGTGTCCAGGGCAAGCACGGCCCGGCTGATGAACGCGCTGTAGACATACCCTTGCACCTCGCACAGCGCGATCGGCGCCTCGGCCAGCCCGCCATCGGCAAAGTTGATCGCGTCCCAGGAGTCCTTCCAGCCCTGGTTGATCAGGCCGCGGTCGGTGGCGCGGGCGTATTCGACTAGGCCGTCGCCGTCGCGGTCACCGTACCGGGTGATCCAGTCCAGCGCCCGGTCCGCGTGCGGCAATAAGGATCCGAGGACATCGGCGCCCAGTCCCCAGCGGCTCACTTCGCCGAGCAGCGTCACGAACAGGGGGGTGGCGTCCGCCGTTCCGTAGTAGGCTCCGCCGCCGCGCAGGGCGAGCCGGGCGCTGACGCCCCGACGGACCTCGTGAGGGATGCGTCCGGGTTCTTCTTCGGTGAGCGCGTCCACGCTGGCTCCCTGCAGCTCCGCCAACGTTTGCAGCGTTCCCAAGGCAAGGGACGGGTCCACAAGCATTGTCATGTACGAGGTGAGCAGGGCGTCCCGGCCGAACAGGGCCATGAACCAGGGGGCGCCGGCCGCCAGCACTGCCCGGCCCGGGTTTTTGGGGTCGAAGATCCTCAGTGATCCCAGATCATCGTGGCTCCGGAGAAGGATCTGTTCTGTATCGTCGTCCTCCAGGTGCAGCACGGGGGTGTACTCGCTCCATTCCTGATAGCGCCTGGCGGCTGCGGAGGATGCGGCCGGGTTTTCGTGGGAGAAGGGCTCCGGAGCCGCCACGCCGTCGAAACTTGGCAGGACAATAATCCGCCGCGTCCAGCTGGCCCGAGGCGGAATGACCACAACGTAGCTGAGTCCGTCCTGGCTGAAGTTGGCGCCCGGAGCCCTGACGGTCACACGCCGATGCGCGCCCTCCCGCGCGGACTCAATAGTCAGCGATCCGTTGCCCGGTGTCTTCGTCTGCTGCCAGGTGCGGAGAACCCGGCCGTCCTTGACCTCAAAAAGATCCGCAAAGTCTGTTTCCACAATCAGGGTGATGGCGCACACGGCAGGTTCGCGGGAAAAGTTCCGGACCGTGATGTCCTCCCGGATGCCCGCACCGACATGGCGGTCCCGCTCCACGACCAACGGGCTGTCCGCCCGGCCGTCCGAACGCGTGGCGCGGCCGACAAAGACCGCCCTGTACGGTTCATGCGTTTTTGACGAAAGCGGTTCCACCGGCGCTTCGTTGACCATGAGGTTCCAGCGGGAAATGATGCGGGTGTCTTCGAAGAAGACGCCGTGCGGACGCTCCGGATACATATCGCCGTTGGCCGAGGAGATGCAGAACGAGGAACCGTCCAGCACCGTGACCGCTCCCTCACCCAATGGGCCTGCGCCCGTATCCGCATTCCATCCGGCCACAGATCCACCTCCGTTGGCCAACCATGCTCGCTAGTTCCTGGACCGCCGCAGACCGCTCGCGGCGGCACTCCTCATCAGCGGGAGCCTGGCCGCGTCAAGGGGCATCAGTCTTCCCGTTCACGTAACTAGTTCAGGCACGTACTGACGGACTTCCGAAATCGATCATGCCAACGGACCCCCTTCCTTCTACCCACGATGCGCCGTCCACCGGCAATTTGATAGACCCCCAATAATGGCCCCCCGCGCGGGCATTCTTTCCTGAGTCACCGCGAACCATAGACCTCACCGCGGCGGGCGATCTAGACTGCGGCACCCTCCCACCACCCAGGCACTGACGACGCCGTCTGGCCTGCCGCCTGTGCCTGCCCTTGGAGGGCGCATCAAAACGCTTCATGAATCACAGCCGGCCCTTCATTAGGGAGGGCCCGTGACGCCAGGAGGAAACAGATGGAAGGGAACAAAGCCGTTGCCTACAAGGGGCCCGGCAAGGTGGAGGTCATTGATATTGACTATCCCAGCTTCGAACTCAAGGACGGGCCGGGAGTCAATCCGGCCAACGTGGGGGGCCTCAAAAACCGACATATGAATCTGATCGCCATTGGGACCGGTCATCGGGTCCTCTGCGCTGTGTTCCCTGCACAAAGCTACGCCTCGGGCTCCCGCGAAGACAAGCAAAAATCACCAAGCATGCTTACTGCACCCGGCCCGGGAACCCCTGCCCCCGGACCGTCAGCCCCGGCCGGTCCAGGCCCGGCGTCAGCGGGGCTCCCGGCCCGGGGACCTGGCCTGCCAGGCCCAATTCGGCCGGGGATCCTGACCTGTGGGGCCGGACTGCAATGAGATGGCCAAAGCAGCGGCCGGCTCTGTTCAGGCAACCTTGTTTGGTCTGGCGGCGGAAACGCGGCGTGGAGCTGCGGGCCGGGATGTTCCGGGCGGGTGGGTACCCGCCGTGGGCTGCGGCGGGTGGGAGATACGGCCCGCTGCGGGCACCGGGGTGGTGTTCAGGGCGGCGGCAGGAGGCCATGTTGATGATCCGCTGGCGGGGACTTCGGGGCAGAGATCGGTGATCAGGCCCATGCCGGCATACTCTCGCACCGCGCTGATGCCGGCGACAGCAGCCGACTTGTCGGAAAACGGCCTGGAGATGGCCACGACGGTTCCGTCGGGGGCTCTGAGCCTGAATCTGAAATACATGGTGTCGTCGGTGAAGAGTTCAAATGTACCGGTCATTGTTATCCTCCTGAACGCGGGTAACAGGCCGCGTTCGACATTCTCTCGCCGGGTCCTGGATGCGGCACCGCATCCAGGTTTTGCCGATTTGCAAAGGACCATCTCTTCATTTCATATGTGAAGCGCGTCATTTGATATGTGAAGCACACCACACGTTGCCCCCACCAAGATACGCGGAAGGACCGTCTGCTGGCGAGTCCGCCAACGGTCGCCGGGAGCGGATTCGGCCCGCTTGGCCGTTCGATGCGGGCTTTTGCGCGGTCATCACCGGAATCCCCGAAGTGCACCGCCGCCCGCCTGCCTGCCTGAACCCAGGACAGCGTCGCCGTCGGGCACCCGTTCGCCTGTCCTTACTTCCGTGGCATGTGGAATGCTTCAGCCATGCCGTTCTACGTCGAATACACCATCAATCAGAATGCCGACATCCGCTCAGCCGTGGACGGCGATAACCGGGAGGAAGCCCTGGCCAGGGCCGCCGATGCCGTCAGGGAGGCCGGTTGCCGGACGGCCCTGCTGCGGTTCGCAGCCACTGTCAGCACGTCATTCGGAAATGGTGACGTGATTGCCAGATACACGGAAACCGACGGCTGGGAAACGCCTTAAGACAACCGCACCGCCAGGGACTCGCATGCCCCTGCTGGCAGCATTTGGCGGTGGCGGTTGCGGGATCTGTGCCGGATGATCCGCATCCGGCCACGGCGCGCAGAGAACGCCTATATATGTTTCCATAACCCCATATCCAAAAAAGTGGATACTGGGATGGTTATGCCCCGGGAAGTGGTCCGCGAGTTGACCAGGTCGAGCGCGGTGTCCGGACCGGAATCGGGGAACAGCCGTGTGCCCTGGCCGACGACGACGGGATAGATGAGGAGGTCGAGCTGGTCGACCAGGCCGTTGGCGAGCAGCCATGGGACGAGGGCACCGCTGCCGGGCACCAGCAGTTCGCCGTCTTGATGCGTCTTCAGATCACCGACGGCCGCGGCGACGTCGCCGGTCAGGACAGTCGTGCCCGCCCACTTCGGGTCGGTGAGGCTGGTCGATGCCACGTATGCATCAGTGTTGCAAGGGGCCGTAGCCCTGCGAAGTGGGTCTGGCAGTCTTCCGGATGGTATGACGAGCCGGGCCCGCGTTGTTTAACGGTCGCAGTTGACGATGTCCTGGACCAGCGGGGCTGCCCTTCTAATCCCGTCCCCACCCTTCTGATAGCACCAGGCCACGGCATCGCTGACCCACAGAAGCGGCTCCTCGTGTGGTTTGCAGTGCATATATTGCAAACCCTCACCGGTGCCGAGTGCCAACAGGTGCTTTGCAATGATCCGTCGGTCTGCCTGTTCCAGCGATTCGTCGCTTTCGAGGACAAGCCTTGTTGCTCCTGCGGCCATCAGATCATCGAGCAGACGCTCCAAACACAAATGCCTGGCAGCCTTGTCCGGCACGTTCCTCGCGACATGCAGTCGGGTACTGAGACCCGCTTGGATGGCGCCGTTCAGGAACGCTTTCCTGGAACTGTCGCTCTCACTCTTGAAGTGGACCTCCGTTGTCCTGCCCGGCACAGGGCCGCGATCGCACGTCTGGCGGCGGCGACGTCGGCTGGCGCAATCAGTGTCGCGGCCAAGGTGTAGGCCTTCGACTTGGATTCGTCGACGAAGGCGTGCGCGCCGGCTGGGATCAGGGAATTCACTCACTGAACTCTAGCCTTGGACGGTTTGGCTTCGCCGATGACCACGACATGGGTGCCCCCAAGCTGCTCGGCACTCGCCAGACAGTAGGCACAGGCGGAACTGGCCGCTGGATTGCCGGGCCCGCTCTTGCAATGATGGATCCAGCGGAAGATCCGCACAACAATTTGGTTAGGAGTACCGGATGGGCCGTTTGACACAGCGCCGCAAGGTGCACAAATTTGTCCTCGACGGCTCACCCCAGGCCCTCGAATTCCCGGTCCGCCACCGGGAGGACGTGCTCGCCGTGGAGGAACCCCTGGAAATCCGGCTGGGCCAGCTCTCCTTCTCCGTCACCATGCGCACCCCGGGCCACGACTTCGACCTCGTGGCGGGGTTCCTGGTGTCCGAGGGGGTCATCTGGAGTCCCGAGCAGCTTGTCTCGCTGCGGTTCTGCGCCGGCGAAGACGAGGACGGGGTCCAGACGTTCAACGTCGTGGAGGCCCAGCTGCGGCCCGACGTCGTGCGCCCGGAGACCGGCCGGAACGTCTACACCTCCAGCTCCTGCGGCATCTGCGGCACCGATTCGATCGAAGCGGTGCGCAAGTCCTCGCACTTCAGCCCTGCCTCGGACCCGCTGGTGCTCCCGGTCCGGACGCTGGCCGCCCTCCCGGGGCTGCTCCGGGAGTCCCAGGCGGTCTTCGACGCCACCGGCGGCGTGCACGCCGCCGGACTCTTCCGGATCGCCGACGACGGCTCCGCCGAGCTGCTCTGCCTGCGTGAAGACGTGGGGCGCCACAACGCCGTCGACAAGGTGGTCGGCTGGGCCTTGCGTGAGGGTCTCCTGCCGCTGACCGGCACAGTGCTGCAGGTATCGGGAAGGGCGTCGTTCGAGCTGGTCCAGAAAGCCTCGCTGGCCGGGATCCCGGTGCTCGCCGCGGTCAGCGCGCCCTCCAGCCTGGCCGTCGAGCTGGCGGAGGCCAGCGGGATGACCCTGGCCGGCTTCAGCCGCGGGACTTCCCTGAATGTCTACGCCGGCGAGGGAAGGGTAAGCGTCCCGGCGGAACTCCCCGGTTAGCGGACCTTCCCGGCCAGCGGACGTCCTTGGCCGGGGGAGTGGCCGGGAGTAGGTTGTAGCCATCGGTTCGATGGGTTACAGCTTCGTCCCCGGCGCTAACGAGGATCACATTGCACGACGACCGCCGTCTTACGGAAGTCCGGCTGGACCGCTTCCTGCGCGACCGGATCATGCCGGCGGTGTATCCGCGCAGCGTCCCGCTGGCGCTGAGCAGCTGGGACGTGCCCGGCGAGCCGGTGCCGGTGGGGGAGGCCCTCCGGCAGGAGTTCACACACCAGGAACACGGCGCCGCCTGGGGTCCGCCCTGGAGCACCAAGTGGCTGCGCCTGCAGGGGGACGTGCCGGACTCGTGGGGCACGGCGCCGGGGACCGCGGTGGAAATCCTGGTGGACCTGGGCTTCAGCGCGGACCTGCCGGGGTTCCAATGCGAGGGCATCGCCTGGCGGCCGGACGGGACCATCATCAAAGCCATCTCCCCGCGGAACGAGT
This sequence comes from Pseudarthrobacter albicanus, assembly GCF_018224015.1. Taxonomy (GTDB): domain Bacteria; phylum Actinomycetota; class Actinomycetes; order Actinomycetales; family Micrococcaceae; genus Arthrobacter; species Arthrobacter albicanus. The sequence goes on along the minus strand of NZ_JAGPOT010000031.1, from coordinate 21,286 downwards.
ACGTCCCGGCGAAGCTCCTCGGCGGCGGCAGCTCCGTTGACTTCTACGTCGAGGCGGCGGCGAACCCCGATCTGGCGCAGGGCTGGACGTTCGCGGCCACGCCGTATGGCGACAAGGCGACCTCGGGCAGCGAACCGAAATACCGGCTCGGGCGGATCGTCATTGCGGAGCTCAACGAGACTGTCTGGGAGCTGCTGCAGGACACCTGGACCTTACGCGGACTCATGCACGAGCTGCCCCTGGACCTGCCCCGCCGCCACGAGATCCTGCGCGCGCTCGAACGGATGCTGGACACCCTGGACCCGGAGGACGTCCCCGGCACGGCCGGCGCCGGCCGTGCGGCCCTGGCCGGCGTTCTGGCACGGCCGGCCTACGCCTCCGCCCATCAGCTGCTGGCCACCGGACACGCGCACATCGACGCCGCCTGGCTGTGGCCCGTGCGGGAGACCATCCGCAAGTGCGCCAGGACGTTCGCCAACGTGGTGGCACTGATGGAGGAGCACCCGGAGCTCGTGTTTTCCTGCTCCTCCGCCCAGCAGTTCGCCTGGATCAAGGAATCCTATCCGGAGCTGTTCGGCCGCATCCGGGACAAGGTCAAAACCGGCCAGTTTGTCCCGGTCGGCGGCATGTGGGTCGAGGCGGACTCCAACATGCCCGGCGGCGAGGCCATGGCCCGCCAGTTCCTCGAAGGCAAGGCCTTCTTCCTGGCGGAGTTCGGCGTCGAATGCCAGGAGGCGTGGCTCCCCGACACCTTCGGGTACTCGGCGGCGATGCCACAGATCGTGAAGGCCGCCGGCAGCCGGTGGTTCCTGACCCAGAAGATCTCCTGGAACCAGGTCAACGCCATGCCGCACCACACCTTCAACTGGGAGGGAATCGACGGCACCCGGCTGTTCACCCACTTCCCCCCGGCGGACACCTACAGCTCCGAGCTCAGCGGCAGGGAGCTGGCCCACGCGGAACGGAACTACCGGGACCACGGCCGGGGAACCATCTCCCTGCTCCCGTTCGGTTACGGCGACGGCGGCGGCGGCCCGACCCGGGAGATGCTGGCCGCCGCCCGCCGCACCGCGGATCTGGAAGGCTCCCCGCAGGTGCAGATCGGCACGGCCGCGAGCTTCTTCGCCCGGGCCCAGGCGGACTACGAGTCCCTCCCCGTCTGGGTGGGGGAGCTGTACCTCGAGCTGCACCGCGGGACCTACACCAGCCAGGCCAGGACCAAGCTGGGGAACCGGCGCAGCGAGCACCTGCTCCGGGAAGCCGAGCTGTGGTGCGCCACCGCCGCGGTGCGTGCCGGCCGCAGCTACCCGGCCGCCGAGCTCAAGCGGCTCTGGCGCCTGGTGCTGCTGCAGCAGTTCCACGACATCCTCGCCGGGAGCGCCATCGCCTGGGTCCACCAGGACGCCGAGCAGAACTACGCCGCCGTCGCGGAAGGGCTCGAAGCAATCATCGCCGGCGCTGCGGCCGCGCTGGTGGGCACCGGCGGCCGGGACTTCCTGCTCAACGCCGCTCCGCACGAGCGCCAGGGCGTTCCCGCCCTGGCCGCGGCCGAGCCGGTCCGTCCCGGACAGCCGGTGTCCGTGACCGGGTCCGCGGGCGGGTACATCCTGGACAACGGCATCATCCGCGCCGTGGTGGACGCGGACGGCCTGCTGGCATCGCTCACCGATTACGCCAGCGGACGTGAGGCCATCGCGCCGGGGGCGCCGGGCAACCTCCTGGAACTGCACCGGGACACCCCCAACGAATGGGATGCCTGGGACATCGACGCGTTCTACCGCCGGAACGTCGTCGCGCTGACCGGCGCCCGCTCGGTGACCCTGGAACGGTGCCCCGGCGGGGAGGGCGCCCGGAGGGAAAGCAGAGGGGAAAGCACACCCGCCGTCGTGGTGGAACGGCTGGCCGGCTCCTCGGCGGTGACCCAGCGGATCGTCCTGGAGCCGGCCGCGGCGTCCCTGACGATTACCACGGCGGTGGACTGGCAGGAAAACGAAAAACTGCTCAAGCTCGGCTTCCCGCTCGACGTCCGGGCGGACCGCTCGGCCTCGGAGACGCAGTTCGGGCACGTGTTCCGTCCCACCCACCTCAACACCTCCTGGGAAGCGGCGAAGTTCGAGATCTGCGCGCACCGGTGGATCCATGTCGCCGAGCCGGGCTACGGGGTGGCGGTCTCCAACGCCTCCAGCTACGGCCACGACGTCACCCGCAGCATCAGGGAGGCCGACGGCGGGACGACCACGACGGTGCGCGTCTCGCTCCTGAGGGCGGCCCGATTCCCGGATCCCGGTGCGGACCGCGGCCACCACGAGCTGACAGTGACCATCAGGCCCGGCGCGGGCATCGCCGACGCCGTCGAGGAGGGCTACCGCACCAATCTGGCACCGCGCGTGGTCAAGGGTGACCACGGGGTTGAACCGCTGTTCACGGTCTCCGGCACCGGCCTTGTCATCGAGGCTGTCAAGCTGGCGGAGGACGGCTCCGGCGATGTGATCGTGCGCCTCTACGAGTCCCTGGGGGAACGGTCAGCCGGACAGCTGCGAGCCAACTTCGACGTCACGGGTATCCATACCGTGGATCTGCTGGAGCGCCCGGTGGCTGCCCCGGGGGTGACGGCCGGCCGGGATTCGGCGGAGCTGGTGCTCCGGCCCTTCCAGCTGGTGACCGTGAGGTTTGTGCGCTGAGAGCGGGGGAGGCAGCCGGTTTCGGACAGGATCATCGTCCGTTTCTGTGCAGTCCGTGCCCGTGCAGTCCGTGCCCGTGCAGGGCTGCGCGCGGGCTGCGGGGCCGCTGGGCCATCAGCCCCGAGAACCAGAACAGGGCGAGGCCCAGGACATAGCCCAGGACGGCCGCGTAATTGACGACATACTGTGCGAGGTCCCACGCATCCGGTGCCAAGGAAGCCGGCACGCTCAGGGCAGCGCAAAGGGCGCCAATCAACATCAGGAGGGCCCCGATCCGGACCAGCCGGGGCAGCCGGCTCCTGACGGTGGCGAGCAACGGGGGCATGAGGAAGAGCGAGACGAATGCCGGGTACGTGCGGCCGGCAGCGGCGTAATAGGGGACGAGGCCGGCGTTCCGTCCTCCGCTGTCCGAAACTCCCAGCAGCCCGGCCGATGACCCCCGCGTGTCCATCAGGAAGAAGGTCACGGCCACGGCCAGACAGCTGAGTCCAAGCGCCCAACGTCCCGTCGTGCCGGCAACGAGCCGGTGGCCGCGGACGGCAGCCAGTCCCGTGGTGACCCGCAGCCCGACCAGCAATACCGTGGCGAAGATGAGATATCGCCGGATGAGATCGGTCGCGTTCCAGCCTCCCAGCAGACGGTCTATGGCCTCATAGGGGCCGGGGACACTGAGAAAGCTGCACAGCGTCGCCAGCAGTAATATTCCGAAAACGATCCTGTTTCGGCCTTGAATGGCGTCCGGAACGCGGACGAGAAGCACCACGCCACAGACGATCAGCGTGGTCCATTCAAGTATTGCCATGGCCGGATTGTCTCACAGCCCCCAGCCCGGCGGTGCTGGCGAAAGCCCCGTTAAACAGGCTGAGTGGTAGCGGTCCTCCCGGACCGCTACCACTCATCCCCCCAATGGCGCTTGGACGGCTGCATCGGCGTCGCACGGCTAAATTCCGTTCACGAAGCGATCCCCGTTTTCACACATTCATGATTCTCTCACGGTCTAATGATTTTGTGAATGGTTGTGTCGTGATATTTTGACGGGCGCCGTCTTCTGCCTTGCCGTCCCCCTGGCCATGATGCTCCCGAGCCAGATCAGGGCGAGGCCCAGCACGAGGCACAGGATGGCAGTGTAGTTGAAGATGAACCGCAGAAATCCCAGGGCAGGAGGAATCACCGGAGACAGCAGGCTGAGGGTGATGGCGATGGAACCAACAGCCAGCAAGCCAGCGCTGAATCGCACGTGGGCGGGCAGCCTGCTGGCGAGCGTCCGCACCATTGCCGGCAAAAGGGCCAAAGTGACATACGCGGGGTACAGGCGTCCGGCAGCCCCGTAGAATTCCACCAACGCGGCGTTCCTGGCGTCTTTGCCGGCGACCTCGGCGAGCCCGGCTGACGAGCCGGCGGTGTCCATCATGAGGAAGACAATGACGACCGCCAGCGACGAAAATCCCAGCACCGCCAGTCCGACAGGGCCGGTGATGAGCCGGAGGGCATCCTTCGCGCCGAAGCCCCGGGCGACCCTGAACCCGAGGATGAACACGCAGGCGAAAATGAGGAAGCGGAGGACGAGGTTGGCCAGGTTCGTGCCGCCCAGGACGTGGTCGGCCGCCTCATAGGGTGCAGCAATGCTCAAAAGGGTGGCCAGCGTCATCAACAGGAAGAGGAAGAAAAGAGACCTGTTATGCCCCCGCACCGCACTCGGAATGCGGGCGAGCGCGACGATGCCGCAGACTGCCAGGGTGGTCCATTGCAGGATCGCGATCATCCGAGGTTCTCCCAAATCTTTTCTGTTTGTGCTTGTTCGTGTTCCTGGCGGCGAAGCACCTTGCCGAGGGTTTGCAGGCGCTCGCCGGCTAGAGCCGCGAGCTCACCGTCGGACAAGCCGTCGAGGGCCCTCTGCCTGGCCCCCGGCGGCCAGCCCGCTTCGGCTTCCGTAATCAGGCCGGCTGCGACGAGTCCGCCGGTGAATCCTACGCCTGCCTCGCGGGCGGTCGCGACGGCCAGCTCCGGGGAGAGCCTGTTGGCGGTCAGTTGCGCCGAATAGTTCTGCGGTGCGACGCCGGTGGCGGCCGAGACGCGGTGCCGCAGCTCGCCGTCGTCGATCGCGTCCACCCAGTTCCGGACGGAGGTGGCGTGCGGGGCAGGGCTGAGCTCCGGCGTGGCCGCCGCGGGAACGTCCGCTCCCGGACCGCCCGGCGCCGAATCCGAGCGGTCGATGACCGCGCGCAGCAGGTCCATGGTGGCGATCTGGCTGACGAGTTCCGCCGGGGTCGGCGGCCGGGTGTTCCCGGCGAGTTCCGCGTAATTCTCAAACGAGGCCAGCTCCTGGAGCGGGCTGCGCTGCAGGGCCCGGCTGATGCTCACGAGCGTGGTCTCCGCCACCTTGCCGCGGACCAGCTGCTGGGCCAGGGTGGTCCGCTTGATGCCGGAGGTCCGGCAGATGTCGGCCGTGCTGGTGGCCGGAGCGACGTCATGGAGCCAGTGTTGGAATGCCTTGGCGGGTAACGGCATCTAAGGTTTCCTGCGCCGTCGGTCGGGACTGCCGGTGCCCGTGGACAGGCGCGCAGCGGTTCCCGTCGCAGCGATTTTACGTAGAGGTCTGATGCAACTATGCTAAGTGGTCGAACCCGCTGGTCCGTACACCCCCCAAGTCCGGACCGGCGGGTTCTTTCATGCCCCGACGGAAATCGGCCGTTTTCGACTGTGGACAGCCCGCTCCGGCCAGGGTGAGAGGATTGACTAATGACTGCAACCCTTGTTGCCAAGGACCTTTCCGGTGGTCACGATCACCGCACACTCTTCTCCCAGCTCTCCCTGACCGTTGCTCCCGGCGACGTCGTCGGCGTCGTGGGTGCCAACGGTGCAGGAAAATCCACCCTGCTCCGCCTCCTCGCCGGCGTCCACGAGCCGCAGGCCGGCACCGTCAGCCTCGCCCCGGCAGACGCCTTCGTCGGCTGGCTGCCGCAGGAGCACGAGCGGATCGCCGGTGAAACGGTGGCCGCCTACATCGCGCGGCGCACCGGCTGCGCCGAGGCCACCGCAGACATGGAGTCCACCGCCGAAGCCCTGGGACTGGGCGCTCCGGGCTCCGATGACGCCTACTCGCTGGCCTTCGACCGCTGGATGGCGTCCGGCGCCGCGGATCTTCAGGAGCGGGTCCCGCCGGTCCTGGCCGACCTTGGCCTCGAGGTGGGCCCGGACGCGGAGATGACGGGGCTCTCGGGCGGCCAGGCCGCCCGGGTGGCGCTCGCGGCCCTGCTGCTGAGCCGCTTCGACATCGTGCTGCTGGACGAACCCACCAACGACCTCGATCTCGAAGGCCTCGCCAGGCTCGAGGCCTTCGTGCAGGGCCTGCGCGGCGGCGTCGTCCTGGTCTCGCACGACCGCGAGTTCCTCGCCCGCTGCGTGACCACCATCGTGGAACTGGACCTCGCCCAGAACGCGGTCGCGGTGTACGACGGCGGCTATGAGGCATTCCTGGAGGAACGCGCCGTCGCCCGCCGCCACGCCCGGGAGCGGTTCGAGGACTTCGCCGCCACCAAGGCGGACCTCGTCTCCCGGGCCCGCACCCAGCGCGAGTGGAGCTCGCAGGGCGTCCGGAACGCCATGAAGAAGAGCCCGGACAATGACAAGATCCGGCGCGCGGCCAGCACCGAATCCTCCGAAAAGCAGGCCCAGAAGGTCCGCCAGATGGAGTCCCGGATCGCCCGCCTGGACGTCGTGGAAGAGCCCCGGAAGGAATGGCAGCTGCAGTTCAGCATCGGGGCCGCGCCGCGTTCCAGCGCCGTGGTGGCCACCCTCCGGGACGCCGTCGTGCATCAGGGCGGCTTCACCCTGGGGCCGGTGAACCTGCAGCTGAACGCCGGCGAGCGGATCGGCATCACCGGCCCCAACGGTGCCGGCAAGTCCACCCTGCTCCGGCTCCTGCTCGGCGTGCAGCAGCCCGACTCCGGCGACGCGTCGATGGGCCCCTCGGTAGCCGTCGGGGAGATCGACCAGGCCCGCGGGCTGCTCGCCGGCGGCCTGTTGCTCGGGGACGCCGTCGAGGCAGTGCTGACGGACCTCACCCCCGCGGAAGTCCGGACCCTGCTGGCCAAGTTCGGCCTGAAGGCGGACCACACGTCCCGCCCGGTGGACTCGCTGTCCCCGGGGGAGCGGACAAGGGCCGCCCTCGCGCTGCTGCAGGCGCGCGGCGTGAACCTGCTCGTCCTGGACGAACCCACCAACCATCTTGACCTGCCCGCGATCGAGCAGCTTGAGGAGGCCCTCGAAAGCTACGACGGCGCGCTGCTGCTCGTCAGCCACGACCGCCGGCTGCTGGAAAACGTGCGCCTGGATGTGCGCTGGAACGTCTCGGACGGCGTCGTCAGCGAACTGCACGCCGATGCCCCGAAAGGCAACACCAAATGAGCATGGACCGGGTAGCCTGGAGCTCCCTCTACAACATCACCCGCGCCTCGAGCGGCTCCAAGCCGTTCTCGAAGGAGACGCTCAAGCGCGTGTTCAGCTTTGCCCGGCCCCACCGGCGCAAGCTGACCGCCTTCGTGCTGCTGTCCATCGTGATGGCCGTGCTGGCGGTGGCCACCCCGGTCCTCGCCGGGCAGGTGGTGGATGCGATCATTGCGGGCGCCGGCACGGACACCGTGATCCGGCTGGCGCTGCTGATAGCCGCGGTGGCAGTAGCCGAGGCCGGGATCGGCCTCGTGACCCGCTGGATGTCCTCCACGATCGGTGAGGGTGTGATCGTGGACCTGCGCACCAAGGTGTTCGACCACGTGCAGAAGATGCCGATCGCGTTCTTCACCCGCACCCGGACCGGGGCGCTGGTCAGCCGGCTGAACAATGACGTGATCGGCGCGCAGTCGGCCTTCGCCGGGACGCTGTCGGGCGTGGTCAGCAACGTCGTGGCCCTCGCCCTGACCCTGGCGGTGATGCTGAACAAATCCTGGCTCGTCACCGTGCTGGCCATGGTCCTGCTGCCGATCTTCCTGATTCCCGCCCGCCGGATGGGCTCCAAACTGGCCGACCTCCGCCGCGAAGCCGCCGGACACAACGCCGCGATGGGCACCCAGATGACGGAGCGGTTCTCCGCCCCGGGCGCCACCCTGGTGAAGCTCTTCGGCCGCCCGGATGAGGAATCCCGGGAGTTCGCCCTGCGTGCCGGCCGGGTGCGGGACATCGGCGTGCGCACGGCCATGCTCCAGTTCACCTTCGTGACGGCCCTGACGCTCGTCTCGGCGCTGGCGCTGGCGCTCGTCTACGGCCTGGGCGGGTGGCTGGCGCTCGGCGGCCAGCTCGCCGCCGGCGACGTCGTCGTGCTGGCGCTGCTGCTCACCCGGCTCTATGCGCCGCTCACGGCGCTCTCCAACGCCCGGGTGGAAATCATGAGCGCCCTGGTCAGCTTCGAGCGGGTCTTCGAGATCCTGGACCTCAAGCCCCTCATCGTGCAGAAGCCCGACGCCGTGGCATCGCCGCTCGGCCCGCTGTCCGTGGAGTTCGACGACGTCCGCTTCGCCTACCCCTCGGCGGACAAGGTGTCGCTGGCCTCGCTGGAGGACGTGTCCACCCTGGATACCCGGGGCGGCGAGGAGGTGCTGCACGGCATCAGCTTCCGGGTGGAGCCAGGCCAGACCGTTGCCCTGGTGGGGTCCTCGGGGGCCGGCAAGTCCACCATCGCGCAGCTGCTGTCGCGGCTGTACGACGTCGATTCCGGCGCCGTCCGCTTCGGCGGCACGGCGCCCGGCACCGGCGTGGACGTCCGCGACCTCACCTTCGATTCCATGCGCCAGACCCTGGGCATGGTGACGCAGGACGGGCACCTGTTCCACGAGTCCATCGCCTCCAACCTGCGCCTGGCCCGCCCGGAAGCCACCGACGGGCAGATGTGGGACGTGCTGCGCCAGGCCCGTCTCGAGGAGATGGTCCGGTCCCTGCCGGACGGACTGGACACGGTGGTGGGGGAGCGCGGCTACCGCCTCTCCGGCGGCGAACGCCAGCGCCTGACCATCGCACGGCTGCTCATCGCCCAGCCCCGGGTGGTGATCCTGGACGAGGCCACCGCCGCACTGGACTCCACGAATGAAGCCGCGGTGCAGGAGGCGCTCGGCGCCGCGCTGCAGGGGCGCACCGCCGTCGTGATTGCCCACCGGCTCTCCACCATCCGCGCGGCCGACGTGATCCTGGTGGTGGAGGACGGCTCCATCGTGGAGCGGGGCACCCACACCGAGCTCCTCGCCGCGGCCGGCCGCTACGCGGAGCTGTACCGGACGCAGTTTGCCGAGGCCACCAAGGTCGCCGAGGAGGCCGTGCCGGGGCTCTAGCAGGAGGCGTCGGGGAGGCGCAAAATGCTCCTCGATGCGACACTTCCCTGGCGCGGCCGGTATTCCGGCGGCGTCAGGGAATTTGCGCGCACCCGAATCGGGCCGCCGCCCGCGCCTGGTCCGGGCCGGCGGACAGTGCCGGCAGCACGTGGGCTGTGAGCAGCGGGGCGAGGTCGTCCGGCAGCTCTGCGGCCAGGTCCAGCCAGCGGATTTCGGCGATCTCGGCCGCCGGCCGGGCGCTCCAGGCCCCCGGGGCCGTGAAAACGGTGGCCTCGATCAGGGTTGCGTCCTCATTCGCGGCGTCCGCCAGCCAGATGCCCAGGAGCTCCAGCTTCCCGGGGGCCAGCACGATCCCCACCTCTTCCTCCAGCTCCCGGGAGGCCGTCTCGGCGGCGGTTTCGCCCGCCTCGGGCTTGCCGCCGGGGTTCATGAACTTGTCCGTGCCCCGTTTGCGGACGGTCAGGAGGCGGCCGGCGTCGTCGAAGACGCAGACGGCGGAGACGATGATGAGGGGATTCACTCTCATGAGCCTAACCGGCGGGGTCCAGCCGCCGCAGCACCGATTCCAGGAGCTGGTCTTTGCCCGGTCCCCGCACGTCCCAGGCATAGCTGAAGTGGTCCGGGCCGTGAAGCGTGTACGTGACCCGGTAGGTGTCCGGCTCACACCAGTGCTGGTCCTGGCTGGCGTCTGGCCTGAAACTCATGCGGTGGAACGGCCGGCCGTCGGGAAAGGCCACGTCCATCGCATCCGGAGATTCCGTGCGGTTGAACAGATAGTTCCGGCTCGCCGGGCCGGTAAAGGGCTCGCCGTCCATGGCAGTGGCGGTCAAGCGGACGGTTCCCTCTTCGTGGAAGCTGAGCCCGCCGCCGTCGTCCACCGCGGTAAAGCGCACGACGCCGGTGAAGGTTCCGCGGGTGCCGGTGGCGCGGTCCAGCAGGGTGCGGTCCACGCTCCAGGCGCCCAGCAGGTAGGCGCGGAGATCGAAGTCCGGACCGGCGTCCGGGGCAGGCGGATTCAAGTGCCCTCGATTGGAATCGAACCAACGACACCGGCTTTAGGAGAGCCGTGCTCTATCCACTGAGCTACGAGGGCGGGCGTCCGGGCGGCCGACCGGGGCCGGCCCCTTCGGACACGGGTATAAGCATACAAGGTGCGGACGCGTACTACGCTCATGGCATGGCAGCCGCAGCAACCGCTCTCAGCAACCACGCCGTCCAGTTCCCGGATGTGGCGTCCACCAGGTTCTATGTCGGCGCCCTCGCGAAGCTGAGCGTGCTGCAGTATTTCGTGGCGGAGACCGCCGTGATCGGCGCCTGGGCCGGGCGCGGGCCGTACAGCCGCCGGGACGGATTGATCAGCGACCTCGGCGCCGTGGCGTGCGGCGGGTTCGACGGCCGGGATGTGTGCTCGCCGGCCCACCTGCTCATGAATGCCTCGTTCGTGGTCCAGGGCCTGGGCATGGCGGTGGGGGCCCTGCTCCTCGGCTCCGTGCTGCTGTGCACGGCGGCCCGGCCGCGGCTTACCCCGGGACCGGCCCGACGGGCGCGCGGGGCCGCGGCGGCTGTCCGGTCCCTCACGTTTGCGGCCGGCGCCGGCACCGTCCTGGTGGGGCTCGTGCCCGAGGACGCGGGCTCCGTCTGGCATCTCGTGGGCGCCGTGGCGTACTTCGCGGGCGGAGCCGTGGCGTTGTTGCTGCTGGGCTCGCTCTGGTTCCGGCAGACACCGCTGGGCTGGCTGATCCTGGCGTGCGGTGTGGTGTCCTTCGGGGCGCTCGTGACGGGCGCGGTGACCGGCCTGCACGTGCCCGAGCCTGGAACCCTGGAGCGGCTGATGGGATACCCCATCACCATCGGCGTGGGCGCGGCAGGCCTGGTCGTGGCGCAGCGCGTCCGGCAGGAACGCGCTGCGCGGAGGGTGCACCTTGTCCAGGAGGCGCAGAAGGCCGGGCATCGGAGTTCTGCGGCGGGGAGCTCAAAGGCGGGGAAGGTGCCGGCGCGGGAGCCTGAGGCGGACCACAGGTAATGTGCGGCCTGGGAATCTTTGGGGCACAGGGCCCCTGATGTCCGGAAGTTCGAACTGCCAGGCACGCGCCGGCCATCCGGATCAGCGCAGGTAATTGCCGGTGTGTCCCATGCCCGGTACCGGCCTGACCTTGCATTATCATAAGGGCACTCGCCGGAACATTCCGGCGGGTCGTGCACGATTCGACATTGCCGCACGCCGACACGCCGACTTTGCAGCCTATGGGGACTCATGCCTGATCAGTTTGTCTTGCCGCGCCTTGACGCAGGAAGCGTCTCCGCTGGGCAAAAAGGTGCCGTGCGGGGCCGCCTATGGCGTGCGGAGAAGCGTTTCGAACAGCTGTCGACCGTTCATCCGCGTCCTTCCCGACGCAAAATCATCCTCGGCCGGATGGGTATTCCCACGGCCCTGGGAGTGTCGGTTGCCGGTTACGACGCTGGCATCACCGGGCCGGTGAACCGGGACGTCCGCGCATCAGCGGGCCGCCGCCGTCGAAATGCCGTCCGTTGACCGTTGAAGCCCTGGCCGGGCCCGACGAACGAAACCCCGAGGACGAACCGGTTGAAAAGCTGGCCGCCCCTGAACCTGACGCGGGAGACCCGATCGAGGTCCGGATGACTGACCGGGGCATCATCAAGGTCACGCTTCCGCCGCACCAAGTGATCGAGGGGCCGCAGGCGCGTGCCGCGGGCGCCGCGGTCCGCTCCCTCGCCCAGGGGCGGCGCCTGCCGGTGCTGCTGGTCATCACCGGCGTCGTGGGCGTCAGCGTCGAGGCCCGGCACACCTATACCTCCTCGATTGCCGTCTCCGCCTTTGCCCTCGTGGGCGAGAGCCCGGTGGACCGGGTCATCGCCCATTACCTCCTGCGGTCGAAAATCGAGACGATCCCGGCACAATTCTTCACCTCCGAGTCGGACGCCGTCATGTGGCTCAGGCAGTACGCGCGTGACGAGTGAGCCGCCGGACCCCCGGCTCCATGCACTCGTGGAGGGCATCGTCCGGATCGCCGGGGGGGACCTGACCACGAGGATCCCGCTCTCGGAGGCCCGGGACGACGTCGCGGCCGTCATAACCGGCATCAACCTGATGGCGGACGACCTGCAGACCATCTACCAGGAGCTCGAGGACCGGGTCGAGCGCCGCACCGCCATGCTGCGCGAAGCCCAGGTGGAACTCGAGCGGATGGCGCTGACGGACCCGCTGACCCAGCTGGCCAACAGGACGGCACTAAATGCGGCACTCAGCCATGCTCTGGCGGAGACGTCCCGCGGCGAAATGCCCCCCGCCCTCCTGATCCTCGATCTTGATTCGTTCAAGGGCATCAATGACACGCTGGGACACAGTGCCGGTGACGACGTCCTGCGCATGATCGCCCGGCGGCTTCAGGCGGCCGTCCGCGAGACGGACACCGTCGCGCGGCTCGGCGGCGACGAGTTCGCCGTCATGCTGCCCAAGTCGAACCTGGTCCGGGCCCGGCGCGTGGCCAACAGAATCCTCAAGGCCCTCGGCGAGAGCCTGGACGTCGGGGACCTGCGCGTCACCTGCGGCGCCAGCATCGGCCTGCGGGTCGCGGAACAGGGCCAGACCGCGGAGGACCTGGTGATGGAGGCCGACACGGCCATGTATGCCGCCAAGGCCCAACCGCACAGCAGCATCAAGGTGTTCGAGCCGGCGCTGCTGTATGCGCGCCGGCTCCAGAGCGTCATGGTCACCGAAATGCGCGAAGCAATCCGCACGGACCAGCTGACCCTGTACTACCAGCCGGTGGTGGCACTCGCGACGGGCAGGATTGAAGGCGTCGAAGCGCTGGTGCGGTGGAACCACCCCGTACGCGGGCTCCTGATGCCTGACCAGTTCATTCCGCTGGCCGAGGAGACCGGGATGATCGTGGACCTGGGCCATTGGGTCTTGCGCCATGCGGTCCGCCAGTTGCGGGACTGGCAGCAGGAGTTGCAGGTGGACAGCGGCTTCAACGTCCGCATCAACATCTCAACGACAGAGCTGCAGAGCCTGGACCTGATCGAGCACGTGCGTGACATCCTGACCGAGACGGGCGTGGATGCCTCAAACCTCGTTGTGGAGCTGACGGAATCCATGGCGGTCAACGGCGGGGACGTGGACCAATACTCGCTGAGCGGGCTGCGCCGCCTCGGCGTGAAGCTCGAAATCGACGACTTCGGCACGGGGTACTCCTCCATCAGCTACCTGCGGAAGCTGCCCGTGAACGTGGTCAAGATCGACAAGAGCCTGATCGACGGCCTCGGGTCCGACGAGGAGCACGGAAGTTTCGTTGCCGCGGTGCTGCACCTCATCCATGCCTGCGGCCTCACGGCAGTTGCCGAAGGCATCGAGACGGCCGAGCAGGCGGCGGTGCTCGCGGAATTGGGCTGTGCCAGCGGCCAGGGCTACTACTTCGGCCGCCCCATGCCCCCGGCAGACCTCGCGGCCCTGGTCAGCCGGTCAGGCTCAGGGCAGCACTAGCCTTTTCTGATCGGTTGCCGGTACCGCTTTCCGGCACGACGGCGGCAGGGCAGCCGCCGGGCGGCCGCCGGGCGGCCGGCACGGCGGCCGGCTGGGCACAAAAACGGCGGGTATCGGATCGCTATCCGATCCCCGCCGTCCGTTATTGCTTCTGAAGTTACTTCTTCGGAGTGGAGTTCGGCCACCAGTTGACGGCTTCGATGGAGCCCTGTCCGGAGTTGTCACTGCTTGCCGAGACTGCAGCCGAGGCGGAAAGGCCTGCCGCCGCCAGCGCGCCGGCGACGAGGAGTGTAGCGAGGGTTTTCTTCATTTAGAACTCCTGATACGTAGGGGGCGGATGTGGCTCATGTGATGCAGGCTCAGTATAGGGGCATCCGATATGCCGTGGTGTAACAATCTGTCGCGGAGGTCCGTTCCATGTGTTAGTTGCGCGCACCCGCGCAGCTCTTGCAGAAAGATGGCGCCGTCTTGCTTTCCGGTTTTGTTCAATTTCACTGCGGCGGCAACGGATAATTGAGCCATGCAACAAAACTTCGTTTCGCCGTCGTATGTCGCCGCCGAGCTGCAGGCACGGAAAAACCGGGCCGATCACGATTTCGACGAGGCCGCCAGGAGCGCGAAGGCAGCCGCGGATATCGCACGCAGTGATGGTGATATGGACTCGTGGTGGAACATGACGTTTTTCCAGGCGGAAAATCTCCTGGACGCGGAGGACTTTGACAAATGTGCTGATCTGGCCATCGGACTGGTCAATCTGCGCGGGACGTCCGAACGCCACGACCAGGCGCGGACCTATATTCTGCTGGCCAAGGCCAAGCAAGGGGCAGGCCAATTGGAACAGGCCGCCGACGCCGCCCGGGCAGCCGTGGAGCTGGTGTCAGACGATCCGGACGTGGAGACAAATGTTTTGGCGAGGCAGGCTCTCATCGCCGCGCTGGCGGATACCGGCCGGCTTGACGAAGCCTGGGCGGAATGCCTGGCCCTGGCGGACGTGATTTCCGCCGAAGTTGATGACCAGTTGGTGGGGAAGGCGTACTGGGTGATCGGAAACGTTGCCTTTCTCTGCAATGACGTACGGCAGGGGCTGAACTATCACGAGCTCGCGGCCGCGACCTTTTCGCCGGCGAGAAACCTGGATGTGTGGGCAAAGTTCAACAAGGCTTCGGCGGCCATGCGGCTCGCTGCCGACGTTGCCGACGCCGACACCCTGCGGTGCATTGAACGGGCGGAACTGGCGACGGATGTCATCGGGGGAAGCGCAAACGACTTCCTGCTGATCAAGTTGAACCGCGCCCACTGGAGTTCCCTGGCCGGCGACCCCGCAGCCGCGATCGAGTTACTCGAACAAGTTTGCGCAGACGAGGACAAGACGTCGCCCCAGATACTCGGCGAGGCATACCTGCTGCTGGGCCGGGCAAACGCGGCCGCAGGAAACCAGGCTGCTGCCCGTGAGCACCTGCTGAAGGCCGCGGATCATTTCGAGGCGGCCGGCGCCCCGCAGCGTGCAGACCAGGCGCGGGAGTTCCTGGCCGCCGGGTCCTGACACCGCGCAGGATCCTCGTGGGCATGCCCTCCGTAGTGGTCCGGGGATGGACATATCGGGATTATGTCCAACGGCCGGGCCTAGGGCTGGGCATGTCCCGTGGATGGAGCGGCGGAGGAGGCACGCTTCCGGCCGAGGAGCACCGCGGCGCCGCCGGCCACCAGGCTCAGCACCAGCAGCACCCAACCGGCGAGGGTGAGCCCGGACGCCAAGGCTACCTGCCCGCCGTCGACCGTGTCCGCGGACATCATCGCGTCGATGGCCCCGTTGCCCCATAGCCGCAC
This sequence comes from Pseudarthrobacter albicanus, assembly GCF_018224015.1. Lineage (GTDB taxonomy): Bacteria > Actinomycetota > Actinomycetes > Actinomycetales > Micrococcaceae > Arthrobacter > Arthrobacter albicanus. The sequence goes on along the minus strand of NZ_JAGPOT010000031.1, from coordinate 5,957 downwards.
TACGGCAAAAAGCATCGGCACCGCCCAGAGCGCCCAGCGCAGCGGCTTCCGGGCCACGTTCGTCCCGATCAGCAGCAGCCAGCTGAAGCCGAAGATCAGCGGGAAGAGCATTCCAGCGGTCTTGTGGACGTAATTGAGCTGCCCGCGGGCGTCCCCGTCCATTGCGGCGCGCAGGTGCTCGACATAGCCCTGGTCGAAGCCGCCGATCAGCGAATCCGGCATGGCCAGGCCGCCGGACAACTGCGTGAGCTGGTTCAGCGTGAGCAGATGGACGTACCAGAACAGGAACAGGCTGGCCACGACTCCGGCAATCACGATCAGATTGCTGTTGTTCTGCGCCTTCTGCGGCGTCCTGCTGGTGCTCGGGTTGATCACCGACGGCAGATGGTGCTGGGGAACGGCCGCATTGGCGCCGTGTTTCTTGATCCGCTGTGCGGGTGTCTTGGCCATGGCTTTATTATCGTCCGTCTCAGCGGGCTGGTGTGTCGCAGCCCGTTCCTGGCGGCGCCGGGTCGGCCGTCCGTCTGTGCACTACGCCCGCAGCGCCGATAGTCTGGGACGCGTGACCGAACTAGGCAGAAATGAACTTGGCAGACACCGGCTTGGCCGGCACAGCACCGCGGAGCTCGACCCCGCGCTGGATGACTACCAGCTCGCCGAGGCGCTCGTGCGCGAAGCAGGCACGCTGGCGCTGCTGATGCGGCAGGCGGGGCTGGAGGGCCGGCAGAAAACATCCGTGTCCGACGTCGTCACCGCCGCCGATCACGCCGCGGAGGCCTATGTGCTGGAGCAACTCCGGCGCTGCCGGCCCGACGACGGCATCCTGGGGGAAGAAGGCGCCGACGTGACAGGCAGCAGCGGCCGGACCTGGGTGATCGACCCTGTCGACGGGACCTACAACTTCCTGCACGGGTCCACCTACTGGTGCTCCGCCATTGCCCTGAAGGACTCCTCCGGCGTGCTGCTCGGCGCGATCTTCCAGCCGGAGGAGGACAAGCTCTGGCTCGGCGGGACGTCGCGGCACGCAACGCTCAACGGGGAACAGCTGACCACCTTCCGGTACGGCGACGCGGGGGGCAGCGGCCGGTCCGACGCCCCGCTTTCCGAACTCGGCGCCGCCACCTACATCCACCCCACGTGGCTTGCCGACCCGATGTGCGCCATGCCCTGGCACGCTGCGGCGACGTCCGCAGCGTCGCTGCGCATGTTCGGCTCCGGATCCTGCGACCTCGGCCGGGTGGCCGACGGCGCGGTGGGCTGCTGGTTCCAGCACAGCTGCCCTGAATGGGACTGGCTGCCCGGCCAGGCGATCGTCCTCGCGGCGGGCGGAGCGGCCGACGTCGTGCGGGTCAACGGACTTGACTGGTTCCTCGCGGGAGGCACGACGGCGGTCCGGGAGCTCCGTGCCGCGCTCGAGTCAGGCTCGGTCGGCTAGTTCCCGCGACGCTCCGCGCCTGCTCCGCGGAGCATGCTCATTCTTCGCGGTGAGCATCGGACAGGATGTTCGTATGTCCACTGGCCACGGACAGGGCCGGGCATGTCCCGCGGACCGGGAGTCCCCTCCGCGGTTCCGGGGCTGTTGTCGGGCCAGGGGTGCGGTCTATACTTCCGGACATGGGGGAGAGAACAGCAATTCCGGACGTGCCTGATGTGCCGTCCACGCGGGGACCGATCGGGTTGCGGACCCGCCGGCTGCGGGGGCTCGTATGAGCGGCTACCTCGCGGAATCCGTACTTGATGAAGCCCACGGCGCCAAGCGGCTCCTCCTGGAGTCAGGTCTGGGCGCCACCCCTCAAGGACTGGTGGAAAACCCGAGCTTCTTCCACGGGTTTGCCGCGAGGCCTGACGTGGTGTCCAGCGCGCTGCTGGCCGTCGCCGACGTGGCGGCGTCGAGGTACTTCGATGCCGCGTTCCGGCTCAGCGATGTCATGGACCCGGTCATGACAGCAGGGGGAGACCGCCTGCGCTGTGAGTCGTTTTCGGCCTGCAACGGGGTCCAGGCGCGGCCGGACCTGCTGGGCAGCGGCCTGGACGGCGGCGAGATCGGCTTCGGCACCACCAACGTGGACATCAACAGCCCGCTGCGGTCCGCGCTCGCCAACGTGCACCGCAGCGAGCTGCTCCACCTTGACGTCGGCCGGGACCAGCTGGTGGTCTCCACCCCCGTTGAGAGCCATATGGAGCGGAAGGTGGAGCTTCCGGACCGGTGGATCCGCGGCTTCGCGGAGACACCGGCGATCGCTGCCGGAATGACGCATCTGGCCACGCTCTCCGGCTCCGCCATCAGCCAGTTCCTGGGCTCACTCCCGGCCGCGCAGCCGGGGCGCACGGTTTTCCTGCTGCCATCGGCCCGGGGATTGCGCGAAGTGGCCACGCCGAAGGCCTCGACAGTCACGCTGGCGGGCACCGGGCGGCTCGCCGCCGCAAAGAGGGTCGCCCGATTCGCCACCCGCCTGGACGTCTTCCGCCACGACAACGGGGCCAGCGGCTGGGTGTTCCGGCTCCCCGGCGCCGACTTCACACTGCTGCTTTCGCCGGCGGCCGGCCGGGGTTTCTCGGGGGAAGGCGGGATCCTGGCCGCGCTCGCCGCCCCTGGCGTGAAGGAAGCAGGGACGACGGTCCTGGACTTCCTTGGATGGCAGGCGGTCATTTCGACCGAGACGCTCCGCGCCAGGACCGGGCTCGAGGCGGAGCGCGTCAGCCAGGGGCTGGCCTGGTTGGGAGCCTCCGGGAAGGTGGGCTTCGACCTGCTGGAAAACGCCTATTTCCACCGGGAGCTGCCGCTGGACCAGGACCGTGTCGTCAAGGATCACCCGAGGCTTCGAGCTGCCCGCGATATCGTGGCCCGGGGCGGGGTATCCCGGGTGGAGGACCGCTGGGATGTCCTGGCTGGAAACGGAACGCGGGTGCGCCGGGTCACGTTCACGGACGAAAGCTACCAGTGCACCTGTGCCTGGTGGTATGACTTCCGCGGCTCCAGGGGCCCCTGCAAGCATGCGCTCGCCGTCCAGCTCGTCCGGCTCGAGACGGCACCGGGCCACGGAAGGGAAAACGCATGACGGCGCCGGAGAACCGCGGCGACCCGCGGCTCGTGCAGGAGGTGCGCCGGCTCGTCAAGAGCGGGGACCGGAGTGCTCTGCCCGAGTACATCACAGCGTCCCCGCCGGATGAGCTCGCCGAGGCGGCGAAATGGTTTGCCAAAGGCGGCCGGACCCTGCTGACCCAGGACATGGACTGGCGGATTCATGAGAGCATCAGCCTTGCCGACCGCTCAACGGTGAGGGAGATGGTCACCGTCGCCGTCAGTGCACCTGCCGATGCCGCCAGGTTCCTGCCCTGGCGGGAGATGGCATGGAGCAGCGATGTTCACATCCTGATGCTGTTGGATGTCCTGGTTTCAAGAGGCGACGACTGGTGCCGGCGCTTCGTGGCCGCGGCGATCAGCCGGAACGCAAAAGCGGGACAAGAGAGGGCCAATACCGTCATCCGTTGTTGCCTGCCGCTCATTCTGCACTTTGGAGTTTCCACTGCAGATTTCGAGGCGTATCCGCGGCTTTGGGCGTTCTACTACCGGGACCTCGCGGGCGGCCGGATCCGCGAGGCATTCCGCATCGGTCCCGCCGGAACCGCGGTGGTCTTTCCGAGGATGCAGAAATCGTTGCTGGAGTTGTGGGACCAGGACGTGACCGCCGCGAAAACACTCCTGCGGTGCTTTGAGGTGCCGGACGCGCTGGGTCCGCTGGCCATGCAGCTAACGCGGACAGAGTGGACCGTCGGGGCCGCAGTCCGCGGGTACCTCGACAGGGGGACCTTCCGCAGCGAGGAGGTCTTCGGCAAGCTCCGCACCGCACTCGCACGGGACGACGGACTCCCGAGCCAGAGAGTGCTGGCCGATGTCCTGAAGTCGTGTCCGCCCAGTCCTGAGGAGGTGGCCGCCAGCATCCCGCTGTTCTTGTCCACCGTCACCACGGCTGCCGGGTTCCTGTCCTTCCTGGCATTTGGGCTTCTGCTCCACGCGCCGCTGGATGCTGACGATCTCCAGGACCTGGGCGTCGCCGTGTTCGGCAGGACGGAGAAGAAGCCGCAGGAGCTTCTGGTCCGGCACCTCAAGTCCCTGCGGACGTCAGGGACGTACGACGACGCCGTCCTCACCGCCTGCTGGGCGGCGGCGGCAGGATCCTCGGATCTAAAGATCCGGACCATGGCGGAATCGAGGCTGCACATCCCTCTGGCCACCAGCACAGAGGGGCCAACTGCTTCGGCATCATTGTGGGGAACTGGAGCCCGGCACTCGCCGGAAATTCCCCGGTATGTGGCACCGGAAGCCGATTCCAGGAAAGGGCTGCCGTATTGGAACCGACAGTGGAAACATACCATCGCCGACGAGCAGTATGTCGATCACTTCCTGCGTAACGTCTACCACGTTTCCCAGAACGTGCGGGACTGGTATCGGCGGAGATATCGTGTTGACATCGGGCCAATTCCTGGAGACATGCCGCCGCCGCCGAGCTGGGAGTGCTGGGCGGAGCCGAGCCCTAATGTCGTCCTGGCCATGTGGGCGGCAGGGGAGCACAACCTGGCCGCCCACCGGAATCTGGTCCAGTTGTTCCGGGATTCGAGTCCTTTGGCCGCTATCCACATATTCCGTCACAGCGAGCTGGCGGTCCAGGCAGGAACAGTGCCGTACTCCCTGGCCACGCCGAGCTACGACAACTTCCGCGTGGAACTGGACAGGCTGGTGCCCCTGCTGCGTCTCTTTGAGCGCGAAGGCTGGGCGTATGGGGAAGCCGACATGTTCCAGGCACTCCTGCGGCTGGGGCCGATGGATGCGAGGCTGGCAGCGGATGTCCCTGAGCTGCGTGTCCCGCCGCTTGACGGTCCGGATGACCCGGAGCGGCTTGCCGGGCGGATTCTCCGCGAATGGGTCCGGGGAGGAGGATTCAGGCCCCCGCCGGTGGACGCTCCGCTCACAGTGCCAGTGCCTTTGGAATGGTTTCCGTCGATCCCCCGTGAGTTGCTCTCGTCAGAGTTATGGGGTGGCAGCGAGCGCCGATACCACGGTAACTGGATTGACTGTGAGGCCTCGGGGGTTGTGCCTTTCTGGCCCGATCTGGGCGCCATGTGGTTGGAACGGAGGCTGGTGTACGGTGGGCTGGTCTGCCTGAGGGCAGATGGCCTGGCAGGGGCAACGGCCGGAGGAGTCGGGCAATTGACCCACAATTGGTTCGTTGCCATGCTCGCCGGTCCCCGTCAGGACGACCGGGACCGCGCCGTTGAAACGGTGCTGGAACTGGCCGCGCGGCGCCAGCTGTCGGCGGACCACCTGGCCACGGCAGCCCGGAACTGCGGCAAGGCAGACGGTCAGCCGCTCGGCCGGCTGGTACGGACCCTGGCGCTGGTGGCATACGAGGGCCATCTGGACTGCGTCTGGCCCGCGTTGACGGCCTTGGTGATGGCGTCAGGAGGACAGCAGAAGCTCCCGGCAGGGATGCCGGAGCTGCTGGCCACCTGCACAGAACTATGGGACGCCATTCCTGCCGGACAGCGGACACCGGAATCCGTCCCGGCGGAATTCACGTTGGCGGTTGCGGCGTTGGCTGCAAAATCCTCCACCAAAACGGCCCTGGAAGCGAAGCGGCTGGCGTCACAGATGGGGCTACAACCGTCAGCCTCGCTGTGATGTTCCGCCGAAGGCATAGCGGCCCGGTTCCGCCCGCCGGCTGCCCCGGGGGACATGCCCATTCGTGGCCGCCGGCACTGGACATAGTGGGCATATGTCCAGTGGTAGCGCGCAGGGGAGGGCATGTCCCGAGGGCGCGGACGCCACCGTCAGCGGCACCGCCTAGGACTGCGCTGAACAATTTGGGTGGTTTAAGGCGCGCCTGCTGGACTTCGCGCAGTGGTCCTTAAGACTGGGTGTATGCAAGGAATTGAGGCGGCCCAGCGCGGATATTTGG
>NZ_JAGPOT010000030.1 GCF_018224015.1 Pseudarthrobacter albicanus | reverse complement strand
ATGGAGCGGTACATCGAAAACTACAACAAGGACGCCAAACCGTTCACCTGGACCAAGTCCGCGGAGTATCTATTGGGCAAGATGAAACGCAAACAAACCATTAACACGGAACACTAGAATCAGTCAACCGTCTTCACACCTACAGAGGGAATCCGGCGATGAACGCTTCCGCCAAAGAACTGGCCGCCCTGCTCCCGCCCGGCTTCACCATGGGCGTGGCGACGGCGGCGTTCCAGATCGAAGGCGCGCTTGACGAGGACGGACGCGGCCCGTCCGGATGGGATGTCTTCGCCGCCAAGCCCGGCGCGATCGTCGACGGCCACAGCCCCGCCGTCGCCTGCGACCACTACCACCGGATGCCCGAAGACGTGGCGCTGATGAAGGAACTGGGGATCGATTCCTACCGGTTCTCGCTGTCCTGGTCCCGCATCCAGCCCGGCGGCAGCGGCCCGGTCAACCCCGCCGGACTGGACTTCTACGACCGGCTGATCGATCTGCTGCTGGCCAATGGGATTTCCCCCATGGCCACGCTGTACCACTGGGAGACACCCCTGCCCCTCGACGAGGCCGGCGGCTGGATGAACCGGGACACGGCCTACCGGCTGGGGGAATTCGCCGCCATCGCCGCGGCCGCGTACGGGGACCGGGTGGTGCGGTGGGTGACAGTCAACGAACCGGCCACCGTCACCACGAACGGCTATGCGTTGGGCCTGCACGCGCCGGGTGAGGCACTGATGCTCAAGGCCCTGCCCAGCGTCCACCACCAGTTGCTGGGCCACGGCCTGGCCATGCAGGCGCTGCGGGCGGCGAAGGTGGCCGGCGGGATCGGCATCACGAACGTCTACTCTCCGATGGTGCCTGCCTCCGCCAATCCGCTGGACAAGCTCAGTGCGGGACTCATGGACGTGGCACAGAACCGCCTCTTCGCGGATCCCGTGCTGCTGGGCAAATATCCGGACGTGATCCGGGCCGCAACGTTCTTCTCATCCTTCAGCCCGTCCAGCGAGGACCTGGAGCTAATCTCGCAGCCGCTGGACTTCTACGGCCTGAATTACTACATGCCCACCCGCGTGGCTTCCGGCGCCGGCGACGGGACCGTGCCGGAAGGCATGGCCGAGGCGATGGGGGACGACCTCAGCGGAACCCCCGGTGCCCCGTTCCACATCGCGGCGTTCCCTGATACCGAGATCACGGCCTATGGCTGGCCCATCAAGCCGGAATACATGTCCGTCGCCTTGGCCGAAATGGCCGAACGCTACCCGGGCCTCCCGCCGGTCTACATCACCGAGGGCGGCGCGAGCTTCGAGGACCTTCAGATCAGGGATGTGGCGGACCGGCTGATCATCCCGGATGAGCGGCGCGTGCGGTACCTGGCGGACCACATCGGCACCGCCGTCGAAGCGACCCAGCCCGGTGGCCCCGCCGAGTCGATCGACCTGCGCGGCTACTACGTGTGGTCCCTGCTGGACAATTTCGAGTGGTCCGGCGGCTACAAGCAGCAATTCGGCCTGCTGCACGTGGATTTCGACACGCAGGTCCGCACGCCCAAGGCCTCCTACTACTGGCTCCAGGAGCTGCTCGCGTCCCGGAACGGCGCCGCCCCGCACGCTCCGGGTGCCGGAGAGCCGGCGGAGGACGCCGACGTCGAACGGGCCGCCCCCGGCGGACCGGTGAATCCAGCCTGACTGGCCGGCGAGGGCGGCGTCAGAGGAGGCTTAGGCCTTTCAGTCCCTTCGCCATCCCTGCGCCGTCCGGCGAGTAGATCCACGGGACGGCCGAGCCGGTATGGTCCCCGTTTTCGGAATGGCCGCCGGCCAGCACGGCCTCGCTGGCGGAAAGCTGCCGGATGCCGATGGCCGCCACGCTGTCGCCATGCTGCTGCGCGAACCGGGAGTAGATATCTTCATCGTGCTGGCCGTTGTCCCCGAAGAGCAGCCAGCGGATATTCGGGAACTCCCTGGTCAGCAGCTCCAGGTTCCGGCGCTTGTGTTCCTGGCCGCTGCGGAACCAGCGGTCCTGGGTCAACCCCCAGTCCGTCAGCAGCAGGGCCCCGGAGGGGTACATGTTGCGGGACAGGAAGCGCGCCAGCGTAGGGGCGGCATTCCACGGGCCGGTGGACAGATAGATCACCGGTGCGTCCGGATGCTCCACCGTCAGCCGGTCCAGCAGCACGGCCATGCCGGGGGTCGCCATCCGGGCACGTTCGTTCAGGACGAAGGTGTTCCACAGCGCCAGGAACGGCCGGGGGAGCGCCGTGACCATGATCGTGTCGTCAATGTCCGAGACGATCCCCAGCCGGGTATCAGGGGAGATGACGAAGATGCGCGCCGTGGCCGGTTCCGTGCCTTCGGCCCGCAGGACGGTGGTGTGCCAGCCCGGTGTGAGCGCGACCGGGACGACGGCGTCCACGAGGCCCCCGCGGTCCGCCCGCACGCGGGTGGTGGCGCCGCCGATCTCGATGTCCACCTCGGTGAACTGGATCGGCACGGAAGTGAACGCGCGCCAGCCGCGGATGTTCTGGTTGCCGTTTTGGGCGGCGTGTTCCGCCCGGCTGCCGGGAACCGGCTTGCTGGTCAGCAGCACGCGGCCGAGCACCCGGACCCATTCAGTGGACCCGTACCCCTGGTACGCGATGATCTGCGGGACGAACTTCGAGCGCCTGGCAGTCTTCACGCGAAGGCGGTTGACCGTGTCCGAGGCCCAATGGGCCAGCCGGAATACCCGATTCCCGGACACCGGTTGCCGCGGTGCGTGCTGCGAGGCCATTTGCATGCCTCCACTCTCCCACAGCGGGTTGATTCGTCCGGTGACGGTGGGGTGTACCGGGCCGCAGGAGGTCTTGACGGACCTGATTCTACGTTCTAAATTCAAGGGAGCCAACTTTAGAAGGGGGCGTCATGCTTCCCCACCCGGTCCCGGAGCCAGTACGGCGGCGGGACGCCCGTTCGTCTTTCCTGCCGGTTGCCCCTGCCGGGGCAGCGCACCGCCGGGCGAGCAGACCGGAACGGCTGCACCGGCCCCGTTGTGCACTGTGCTGCAGGGGCGGCGGAGGCAGCTGAAATGGACTGGCAAGGGTGGGCCCTGTTCGGTCTGCTGGCCACCGGCGCCCTGACGGTGGTGATGATTGCCGCGCAAATGGCCGGCTGGACACGTCTTGACCTGCCGTTGGTCCTCGGCACCCTGCTGACCCCGGATCCGGACCGGGCACGCGTCGCGGGTTTTTTCATCCATCTTGCCGCCGGCCAGGCATTCGCCTTGGGATACGCCGCAACCTTCGCCCTCCTGGGCCAGGCAACCTGGTGGACCGGGGCGCTGCTGGGGCTGCTCCACGTAGCCGTCGCGCTTACGGTGATCCTGCCCCTGCTGCCTGGCGTTCACCCCCGGATGGCATCGACCAGGGCAGGCCCGGCCAACAGGGCGGTGCTGGAGCCCCCGGGCCTGCTCGGCCTGAATTACGGTATTCAGACACCGGCCGTCGCGGTCGCCGCCCACGTGCTTTACGGCGCCGTCCTCGGGCTGCTCCTGAGGACGTCATGACAGCCACGCGCCCGCCACGGACAAGGGAAGCGGACCGGAGTGAACCCCTCCCGCGCGGCACGCCGGCGGGGCAGCCCTCGCCCATCGCCGGTTACGGGCTGCTCGGTGACACCCGCACGGCAGCCCTGGTCTCCGCCGACGGCGCAGTGGACTGGCTCTGCGCCCCGGCGTTTGATGGCGAGCCAGTTTTCGGCGCACTCCTGGGCGGACCCGAAGCCGGCACTTTCCTGGCCGGGCCGGTCCTGCCGGCACAACGGATCGCGCGCCGCTACCGCCACCACAGCACAACCCTGGAAACAGTGTGGTCATCAGGAGCAGGCCGGCTTACCCTCACCGAAGCCATGGTGGCTGAGGTGGCCGGCCAACTGCTGCCCACGACGGTCCTGATCAGACGGCTCACCGCGGAGGGGTCACCCATGGCCGCCGTCGTCGACTTTGACCCCAGGCTGGGCGAACAGCACCGCCGCCCGCGCGTCCGCCGCGGGCGGGACCTGGTCTGCGGGTGGGGTCCGCTGGCCCTGTCCCTGGGCTGCAGCCCGGAGCTGGACCTGGAGCCGGGCCGGCGGAAATTGCTGACAGTCAGTCCAGGCCGGCCCGTCACCCTCGTGCTGGCCCTGGCCTACGGCGAACCGCTCATCCACCTCGACCCGGCAACCGCCTGGAACCTCGTCGAGGCCGACGAGGCCCGCTGGCGGGACTGGACGGACGACGTCGACGATCGGGTTCCCTTCCGGGAACCGGTCCTGCGGAGCCTGCTGACCCTCCGGCTGCTGACCTACTCTCCCTCGGGCGCGCCCGTGGCAGCGCCCACCACGTCCTTACCCGAGGACCCCGGAGGCATGCGGAACTGGGATTACCGCTACGCCTGGCCGCGGGACGCCAGCATCGGCGTCGGCGCCTTCCTGGGTGCAGGCAAATCCGCCGAAGCGCGGAAATTCCTCGGCTGGCTGCTCCATGCCAGCCGGCTCCAACGGCCCCGGCTGCCGGCCCTGCTGACCCTGGCCGGAGGACATGTCCCTGCTGAGCGCACGCTGCAGGGCTGGCCAGGGTACGCCGGCAGCACCCCGGTCCGCACCGGCAACGGCGCGGCCAGCCAGCACCAGCTCGATGGCTACGGATGGGTCCTGGACGCCGCCTGGGTGCTCGTGCAGGGCGGACACCGGCTGTATTCGGAGACGTGGCGGGCCATGCGGGGTTTCGCCGACCTCGTAGCCCTGCGATGGCAGGAGCCCGACGCCGGAATATGGGAGATCCGCGCCGACGCCGCCCAGCACGTGCACTCAAAAATGATGGGCTGGCTCGCCCTGGACCGTGCACTCCGCATCGGCCAGACCCACCGCCTCCGCGCACGGCACCGCCAGCGATGGCAGAGGGCCAGGGACAATATCGCCGCCGAGATCCGGGCCAAGGGCTTTGATCCCGTCAGGAACACCTACACCCGCACCTACGGATCCTCCGACCTGGACGCCGCACTGCTTGTCCTGCCCATCATCGGCCTCGAGGAGGCCGGCTCCGCCCGCGTCAAAGGAACAGTGGATGCCACCCGGCGCGAACTGTCCGCCGGCTTCCCTTTCCTCTACCGTTACCCGCCCGGCCGGGACGGGCTGCCCGGAACCGAAGGGGCGTTTCTGCCCTGTTCATTCTGGCTCGTTCAGGCCCTCGCCCACACCGGCAGGCACGCCGAAGCCACCGGACTCTTCACGGCACTCCTCGAGAACGCCACCCCGCTCGGGCTCTACAGTGAAGAAATTGATCCGGCAACCGGTGCCCTCCTGGGCAATTTTCCGCAGGCCCTGACCCATGCCGCGCTCGTCCAGGCAGCGCTTGCCCTCCGCGACATCCGAACGGCCGGGGCACCAGGAGGAGCAAAGGAGTGCCTCCCCGGTTTCCCAGAAACAGACCCCGTAGAGAAGACAGCGAGCAGAACACCCAGGGAGGGAACATCATGCCCAACGACCGGGATTTGGCCGGAGACTTCATGCACTTGACCGATCGGCTGCGGCCTCTTTTAGGCCCAGCAGATCACGGCGACCCAAGCGCTCCCGTGCTGCACCGGCACGACCACGACGAAGAAGCATCCGACAGGGAACTCGCCACCTTTAGCATCAGATCTGATTCCGGCGGCCACCGCTACGCCGTCCGCAAATCCGATGACCCGGCTCTCCGAACACCGGGCCCGGCGGCTCCGTCCTCAATGGATGACGGTCATCCCGAAGGAGACATCCCATGGTCACGCGGCATGCAGTGAAAGTACGACGCATCTATGAGGATCCGCTGGAGTCGGACGGCACGCGCCTTCTCGTGGACCGGCTCTGGCCGCGGGGCCTGACCAAGGAAAAAGCCCACATTGACGAATGGTGCAAAGTGCTCGCCCCATCGCCGGCGCTGCGCAAGTGGTACGCCCACGACCCCGGTCGCTTCGAAGAGTTCGGCCGCCGTTATCGTATTGAACTGGAGGCGCCCGAGGCTGCCGCAGCCCCTGACCGGCTCCGCGCCCTGTCCCGGCACGGACCGCTGACACTGCTGACGGCCACCAAGGACGCAGCCATCAGCGAGGCGGCAGTGCTGTCCGCACTGATCCAACCCGCTTCACCGTTCCTATTCAGTACGGATCAGTCCCGTACTTGCTCCCCGAACGGTCCTGGGAGCCGCACACCTTCT
>NZ_JAGPOT010000003.1 GCF_018224015.1 Pseudarthrobacter albicanus | reverse complement strand
AGACCACCGGCTTCTCGGCACCCACGGTCCTGAAATGGCGTAACCGCTATGCCGAGGGCGGGATCGAGGCCCTGTCCGATGTCCAGCGCCCGGGCCGGGAGCGGGAGATCGATGAGCTTGCCCTGATCGCCGACACCCTGACCAACGACGGGAAGCCGCCGGCGGAGCTGGGGATCTCGCACTGGTCCGCCCGGATCATGGCCGAGCGCCACGGGATTTCCTTTTCCTCCGTCGCCCGGATCTGGCGCCGCTGGAAGATCCAGCCGCACCGGATCGAGACGTTCAAGTTTTCCACCGACCCCGCCCTGGAGTCCAAGCTCCGGGACGTGGTGGGCCTGTATCTGTCGCCGCCGGAAAACGCGGTGGTGGTGAGCATCGATGAGAAGACCCAGATCCAGGCCCTCTCCCGCACCCAGGCAGAGCAGCCGTTGTCCCCGACGCACCCGCTGCAGCAGACCCATGACTATAAGCGCAACGGCACGACGACGCTGTTTGCCGCCCTGGAGGTGCTCACCGGCAAACTCAGCGCGAATGCCTTCTACCAGAAGCACACCAATGTCGAGTTCGTCGACTTCCTGGGGCAGGTAGCCCAAGCCCACCCCGGGGTTGAGCTGCATGTTATCTGTGACAATTACGGCACTCATAAGCACCAGAACGTCAAGGATTGGCTGGCTGAAAATCCCCGGGTGACTATGCACTTCACTCCGACAAGCTGTTCCTGGCTGAACATGGTGGAGATCTTCTTCGGGATCATCACCCGCCAGTGCCTGAAGCGTGGAACATTCAGCTCGGTGAAGGACCTGGAAGAAACCATGGAGCGGTACATCGAAAACTACAACAAGGACGCCAAACCGTTCACCTGGACCAAGTCCGCGGAGTATCTATTGGGTAAGATGAAACGCAAACAAACCATTAACACGGAACACTAGTTCTTCATGGGATTGAAAGAATCGTTCTTGAGACAATACTGCGCTGATCTTTCGCCCACCCCATGCTGGTCGGCCGCCCGGAACGTTGAACCAACGGCGTAGTCTGCAAGGTCCCGCGGCCGCCGGGGTTATCTACCCCGCCACCGCCGCCTTCGCCTCCTGCTTGGCCTCCATCCACTCGCTCAGCCACGGGGCCCGGACGCTCGACGTGATCCGGCAGTCGGCCACGAAGGTTCCCTTTGCACCGGCGTCAATCCAGTCCTTGAGCGCGGCAAGGTCCGCCAGCGAGCGGATGATCGCCGACTCGGCACCGAGCGCGCGGGCGATGCCACTGAAGTCCACCTCGGGGATCAGCATGGGCTTTTCGGTCAGGCCCTGGGAGCCGTATTGGTGGATTTCGGCTCCGTACGCGGCATCGTTGTAGATCACGACGACGGCGCTTCCCGCCGTACTAATGAGCGATTCGAGGTCGGACAGGCCCATCAGGAAACCGCCGTCGCCGGAGGCCAGCACCAGCGTGCGGCCGTCCTCCACTGCGCGGGCTGCCCCGACGGCGCTGGCAAGGCCCAACCCGATGGCCTGGTAGGCGGTCCCCACCATGACCAGGTCCTGCGGCCTCGGGATGTGCCAGTACATGGGTGCCCAGCCGACGAAGTGCCCTCCGTCCTGGACCACCGTGCGGCGCTCCGGCAGCACAGCATCCAGTGCCGTGGCAAGGGATCGCGGGTCCAGCCGTCCGTCCGGCGTCTCGACTGAGCCTGCCTGGTGCGACGGTCCCTCGGCCAGGCGTTTGCGGGCTTCCGCGCGCCAGCCTTCTGCGCGGCTGGCATCCTGCGAGGCCAGGCCATCCAGCATCCCCAGGATGCGTCCCGAAGCGGACTTCACGTCCGCGCTGACGAACGTATCCACCCGGGGGTGCGTCGGCTGCAGGGCGGCATCGATCTGGATGACGGTGCTGTCCGCGCCGAGCAGGTGCCCGAACCGCATGGTGAAGGGGCTCAGGCTCGCCCCGGCCACGAGGACCACATCGGCCTCACCCATAAGCCCGGCCGCGGTGTCCGTGCCGAAGCCGCCCGCCACGCCGAGGTACCCCTCGCCCTGGAGGAGATTGAGCGCCAGGGCGGTTCCGGCGGTCAGCGCGCCCAGGCGGTCAGCGAGCTCCCGGAGCTCCGGGCCGGCGCCGGCGAGATGCGCACCGCGGCCGGCGAGGATCAGCGGCCGCTTCGCCCCGGCGAGCAGGCGGGCTACCTGCCCCAGGCCGCCGTCGACGTCGTCACTCACCGCCGCTGCCAGCGGCTCGGGAAGCTCTTCGTCCGCAGCCTCGAGGGCTACGAGGTCGTAGGGAATGGCGATCACGACGGCGGTCCGCGTGGTGAGTGCGTATTCCACCGCCTGCTGCGTGATGGAGCCCGCGGCGTCGCGGGTGACGGTGAAGGTGGCCGCGCCGAGGCCCGCGGCGATGGCCGCCTGGTCCACGTCCTGGGGCCGGGCGCCGCTGCTCGGGGCGTCCCCGGTGACCAGCACCACGGGGATTTGCGCCTGCACCGCCTCGGCGAGGGCGGTAAGTGCATTGGTGTAGCCGGGGCCGTAGGTGGTGGTGCCCGCTGCGAGGCGTCCCGACGTCCGGTAGTAGGCGTCGGCCGCGGCGATGGCGGCGCCTTCATGGCGGACGGGGGAGAAGCGGAGGCCCAGCTGTTCCGCGGCGTCCAGGAAGTAGACGTTGCCGTTGCCCATCACGCCGAAAACATCGCTGAGATAGCTGCTGAGAACCTGCGCCACGCGGCCGGAAACGGTAAGTGAAGTCATGCAGGAATCTTGTGGGCTGGTTCACAGATGAGCAAGAGGGGCGAATTTGATTGGGATATTTGGCAGGTGGATGCAGGTATGAGTGAAAATATGCCCACTTGTGGCGCGCATCACCCGTCCTAGGCCGAAGGGCGGGATTCCTGCTCCGAGAGCCGGGCCAGGAGGCCGTCGTAGCGGGGCGGCATGAGCTCCAGCACGGAAATGGCCGTGCTGGTCCGCTGGATCCCCTCGATTTCAAGGATCTCATTGGTGATGCGGTAGAGATCGGCCGTGCTGCGCGCCACCACCTTGGCCATGAGGTCCGCGTCCCCGGTGGTGGCGTGCACCTCGATGACCTCCGGGATCGCGGCGAGCCCGTCTTCCACCGCACCTGTCCGCGTCTGGCTGATGGACAGGGAGAGGAAGGCCATCAGGTCATAGCCCAGCGCGGCGGGATCCAGCCTCCGGCTGAAGGAACGGAGGGCGCCGCTGCGCTCGAGCCGGGCCAGCCGGGCGTGGACCGTGTTCCGTGCGACGCCGAGCGTCCGCGACAGTGCCAGGGCGCTGGCTTCCGGATCCTTGTCGAGGGCCAGGATGATCCTGCCGTCGAGCGAATCCACGGTGCGGGGGTTCGGGATGGTCATATTTTCACCACAGACAGTAGAAGTTGAGCAGAAGTCCCAATGGACAGAGGGTATCTTGCAATGTGGGCCCGGTCACAATCATGATCGTTCCTCATGACCCGTGATCAGCTCCTGACCGCACCGGACACCGCGCTCCCCACTCTTCGTGGCGCGGTGGCCGGACTTCCGCCCTACGTCCCGGGCCGGCGCAGCGCCGGCCTTGACATCGCAGCCCTCGCCAGCAACGAAAGCCACTACGAACCGCTGCCCGCTGCCGCCGCTGCGGTGGCCGCGGCGGCCGGTACCATGAACCGCTACCCTGACAGTGCCGCCGTCGAACTCCGTGAACGGATTGCCCGCCACCTCGGCGTCACGGCCAGGGAGGTGGCGGTGGGACCCGGCAGCGTCGGCGTCCTCCAGCAGATCGTTACCGGACTGTGCGACGCCGGGGATGAAGTGATCTTCGCGTGGCGCTCCTTCGAGGCTTACCCCATCCTGGTTGAGCTTGCAGGCGCCCGGCCGGTCCGCATCCCGCTGGACAGCTTTGAGGGCCACGACCTCGAAGCCATGGCCGCGGCCGTCACTGACCGCACGAAGGTGATCCTGCTCTGCACCCCCAACAATCCCACCGGTGTGCCGATCAGCCATGAACGGATTGAGTGGTTCCTGCGTTCCGTCCGCTCCGACATCCTCGTGGTGATCGATGAGGCCTACGTGGAATACGCCGAAGCGGGCAGTGGACCCGATTCCTTGGCCCTCTACCGCCAGCACCCCAACGTCTGCATACTGCGCACTTTCTCGAAGGCCTACGGACTCGCCGGGCTGCGCGTTGGCTACGCCATGGCGGCGCCGGACATCGCTGAGGGACTGCGCCGGACCGCCCTTCCCTTCGCCGTGAGCGCGCTGGCCCAGAAGGCGGCCATCGCGTCGCTGGACGCCGGGGAGGAGATGGAAGCCCGGGTGGCCGCCGTCAAGTTGGAGCGCGCCCGGATGGCCGCTCAGCTGGAAGCCCAGGGCTGGAAGCTGCAGGCGAGCCAGGGCAACTTCCTGTGGATCCGTGCGGATGACCGCCTCCAGGCGAGGCTGGTGGACGCGTTTGACCGCGCGGGCATCCTGGTCCGGGCGTACCAGGGCGACGGCGTGCGGATCACCGTTGCCGATCCCGCCTCCAACAATCGCGTGCTCCGGCTTTTGGAAGCCCACGCAGCCTGAAAACCGACTGACCTGAAACCTCATCCGTTCCACCTACAACCAGAGGACTCCCCATGGAACAACAGACAATGACGTCTGGCCGCCCACTTGGCGCCGCACTTAAACCCCGGCAGCTCACCATGATGGGGCTCGGAAGCGCCATCGGCGCGGGCCTGTTCATCGGCTCCGGCGCCGGCATCCAGGCTGCCGGCCCGGCCGTGCTGATCTCCTACCTTGTGGCCGGCACCCTCATCATCCTGGTGATGTGGGCCCTCGGCGAGATGGCCGCCGCCAATCCGGACAGCGGTGCCTTCTCCGTTTACACCGCCAAGGCCTACGGGCCGGTGGCAGGTGCCACGGTGGGCTGGCTCTGGTGGCTGCAGCTCGTGGTGGTCATCGCGGCCGAAGCGCTGGGTGCGGCAGGCCTGCTTGCCACCATCTTCCCGGCCCTGCCGGTGTGGCTGATGGCCTTCGTGTTTATCGTGGTGCTCACCGCCGTGAACCTCACCAGTGTGAAGAACTTCGGCGAGTTCGAGTTCTGGTTCGCCCTGCTCAAGGTGGCAGCAATCGTCGGGTTCCTCCTGGTCGGCGCCGCCCTGCTCTTCGGCTGGCTGCCGGGCGTACAGTCGCCGGGCCTGTCCAACTTCACCGGTGCCGGATTCGCCCCCAGCGGTTTCGCCGGGATTGCCACGGCACTCTTTGTCGTCGCGTTCGCTTTCGGCGGCACCGAGATTGTCTCCGTGGCTGCAGCTGAGACCGCCGAGCCGGCCCGCAGCGTGAGGAAAGCGGTCCGGACGGTGCTGTGGCGCATCCTGGTCTTTTACATCGGCGCCATCTTCGTCATCGCCGCAGTGGTTCCCGTCGGTTCGGCGGGGCTGAAGAGCCCGTTCGCCGCGGTGCTGGATGCCGCCGGCATGCCCGGCGCAGCCACTGCCATCACCCTGGTGGCCGTCGCAGCGCTGCTCTCCGCCCTCAACGCCAACCTCTACGGTGCGTCACGGATGGCCTACTCCCTCGCCGAGCGGGGTGAAGCACCACGCGTGCTTGCCTCCGTGTCCAAGGCCCGGGTCCCGGTTGTTGCAGTCCTGGCCAGCGTCGCCTTCGGCGTTGTCACGGTTGTGCTGGAGCTGGCTTTCCCCGAGAAGGTCCTTCCCGTCCTGCTCAACATTGTGGGTTCGACGTGCCTGCTGGTGTGGACGTCCGCGCTCCTGGCCCAGCTCGCGCTGCGCCTCCGCGCTGACCGCGACGGGACGGAGCTTCCCCTGCGGATGCCCGGCTTCCCGTGGCTCACGTGCTTTGGCCTGCTCATCCTCGCGGCGATCTTCACTGTTGGCTTCATCGGCGAGGATTCACGCCCCCAGCTCCTGAGCACCTTCGCACTTGTGGCACTCCTGGCGGTGGCCAACTGGCTGCACCACCGGAGCGGGAGGGTCCTGCCCGTTGTCGAGTCTTCGGATGGCGCCAAGCAGCCAGTGCTCATGGACTGAATCAGGCGGCTTTAACCAGTTGGCGGGTTCCGTGCACACGAAGGGCGCGTCCGGCTTGGCCGGGTGCGCCCTCCGCCGTGGGTGCCGAAGTGCAAGGACGACGTTCAACGCCGTATTTGCCAATAATATGGAGGGTCACTGACGGCAAGCACACCTTGACGTCCTTGATCGAACACCCGCTTTAGGCGCATTCGGTGCTCAGGGTTGGTATTGCCCTGCAGCAGGCTGGCCATGTCATACAACACCGGGTGTGTTTCTGCAAAGTAGTTGTGTCCAAGGCCTAATAGAGATAAATCAAGGTTTCCCACTTGGATAGTGTCAATTCCGGGATGAATGGTGACGGGCGGTGTATGACCCGCGCGCTCAAAGGATTGCAAATGCCCAGAAAGTCGCAGTGCTTTGTCCTTCGATGAAACATACATTGTGGTGTTTTCCGACAAGGTAGGGAAAGCGGATGCAAGACTACTGAATGTACCTCGGTCCACGTCGGGTGCTGCAAGGATTATGATACCTAGCTTTATTTTTCTGCTACTCGCGAGGTGCTCAAACTTAGACACAACCCTTGAAAAGACTCGGTTACCCATTGAATGGGCAATTACATTTATTCGGGTTGCGCCGGTGCTGGTAGCCAATAACTCAATGTACTTTTCCAGGCTCGATTCGCTGGCATCGGCGCGGTTCTGGTCTGCGATATAACCACGTATGTTTCCTCTGGAGGGCCAGTTGAAAAGCGCCATTTGACCACGTATATCCAGGTCATGACCGATTTGGGCAGCACGGATTACTGCATCCTCAAACTTGGTGTTGTAGCCATGAATGTACAATAGGATACTTCCATCGTCCGTCTCGGACAAAGAGCTCCTCAAACTGCCGACAAAGTCATCATCATTGTTGAAAGTTTCGAATTTGGCGATTCGCATTTTCCGATCCCAAGCGGAAATTGAGTATAAGTGACGCCACCAAGGCGAGGCCACCGTACCGAAAGGCATGTCAGGCGGAATATGAACTAGGCAGCGGCCGTAGTGCAAAGAACCTATTTCATCGCGGTCACCGGAGTACCAAGGTCGTTTGTCGGGGACTTTTGCCGTCTGTCTGTTTGTGCCAAACCACACAGGAAATAGAATTGAACCTGGTGAGGGAGCTAGTTCTGGTTGCAAGTCTCGCGGCGACATGTAGTAGGGCCGGCCCGTCCCTTTCTGAGCGCAGAGGTCGATCAACGACTCTGGAATGGTTGTGATGTTTCACTCGCCGGCAGAATCCGCCGAGGACTACGGGCCCTCTGACAAGCCGTTGGTAGCGCTTGGGGCGCAACGGCCGGAAGGTACCCGAGCGGCGCCCAAGCGCCTACCGCGGGAAACTTTGCGATGCTATCACCGCGAGCCCGTTGGGCTTTATGTGCTCGACCAAATAGCCTGGCGCAGTGAACACATCCGATGGGGGATCGGCAATTGAAGAGTTGCCCGAAGGTCTATACGAACTGCTCAAGACCGAAGAGCTGATGACGAGCCTCTCCAAGGTTCCTCAGCTACAACCGCATTTTGGGTCGGTCGTGGACGACGACACCCCGGACGTCCTCTCTCAGCACGTCGCCAATGCCGTCCGCCACGCCCTCTCAGCGGCCAAGCCAGCAGACAGAGTCGGCCTCGCCAACCGCCTCCTCCAAGAACTGGACACCACGGACCGAATCTCAGATGGCCCCACGCAGCTCCAGTCCCTCCACCGCCCGGACACCCTAAAACGCCGACAGCTCCGCCGTCCCACCACAAAGCTGAGTGATTCGGCCCTGCTCACCAACAGCAAGGACGATCCGAACCTCGCTGCGGAACTCCGCGCCGAGATTGTGTCGGCAATGGAACACCGTCGACCTTCTCTGCGCCTTCGTCCGCTGGACGGGCCTCCGCCTGCTCGAGCCGGCCCTCGAGCAGCTAAAGGAGCGCGGAGCCAGACTGAGAGTCCTCACCACCACCTATATGGGCGCCACGGAACGCCGCGCCATCGACGAGCTCGTCACGCGGTACGGCGCCGAAGTCAAGATCAACTACGAAACCCAGGCCACGCGGCTGCACGCCAAGGCCTGGCTGTTCCGCCGGAACTCCGGCTTCGACACCGCCTACGTCGGCAGTTCCAACCTCAGCCAGGCCGCCCTCCTGGACGGCCTCGAATGGAACGTCAGGCTCAGCTCAGTCGGCACGCCCACGCTGCTGCAGAAGTTCGAGATCACCTTCGACAGCTACTGGGCGCAGCGCGCCTTCCAAAGCTACGATCCGGAACGCGACGGGGAAAAGCTGGACGCCGCGCTGGAACGCAACGGAGGCCGGCGCACTGCAGCCCCGGACGCAGCCACCGGACTCGAAGTCCAGCCGTACCTCCACCAGGAGGAGATGCTCGAGGACCTGGAAGCCGAGCGGCTCAAGGGCTTCAACCACAACCTTCTGGTCGCGGCCACCGGCACCGGGAAGACCGTCATCGCAGCCCTGGACTACAAGCGGCTCTGCGAAGCGGAGGGCAAGGACCTGAAGCTGCTCTTCGTGGCCCACCGCCAGGAAATCCTGAAACAGGCCATGCGCACGTACCGTGACGTCATGCAGGCCGGCGCCTTCGGCGAACTCTACGTCGGGGAGCACAAACCCCGGCAGTGGAAGCACATCTTCGCCTCGGTCCAGTCGCTGTCATCCCTCGGCATCGACCAGCTGGCACCGGACTTCTTCGACGTCGTCGTCATCGACGAATTTCACCACGCCATGGCGCCCACCTACCGCCGTCTGCTCGACCACCTCCAGCCGCAGCAGCTCCTCGGGCTGACCGCGACGCCGGAACGCGGCGACGGCGTCGACGTCGCCAAGCAGTTCTTCGACGGCCGCACCGCCAGCGAACTGCGCCTGTGGGACGCCCTGGACGCGGACCTGCTGGTGCCGTTCCACTACTTCGGCGTCTCGGACGACGTCGACCTCAGCCAGCTGGAGTGGAAGCGCGGCAACTACGACACCGCGCAGCTGAACAACCTCTATACCGGCAACGACGCCCGCGCCGCCAAGGTGATCCGCGAACTCCGCGACAAGGTCACCAGCACGGAGCAGATGCGGACCATCGGCTTCTGTGTCTCCGTCCAGCACGCCCACTACATGGCCGAGGTGTTCAACCGTGCCGGCATCGCCTCCGTTGCGGTCGACGGGAGCACCGACGACGTCGACCGCGCGGCGGCGCTGGAGCGGCTCCGCACACGGGAGATCAACTGCATCTTCGCCGTCGACCTGTTCAACGAAGGCCTGGACCTGCCGCAGGTGGACACCATCCTGATGCTCCGGCCCACGCAGAGCGCCACGATCTTCCTCCAGCAGCTGGGGCGGGGGCTGCGCCGTGCCGAGGGCAAGGCCGTGCTGACGGTCATGGACTTCATCGGCCAGCAGCGCCGCGAGTTCCGCTTCGATCTGCGCTACCGGGCGCTGACCGGTTATGGGCGCAAGGAGCTGGAGAAGGCTGTCGAGGACGAGTTCCCGTACCTGCCGTCGGGCTCGCAGATCGTGCTGGACCGGGTGGCGCAAAAAGTCGTGCTGGACAACATCAGGGCACAGCTGCGGTTCAGCCGGGCGCAGCTGGTCCGGGATATCGCCTCGTTCGCGGAGATCGAGCTGGAGGGGTACCTCGAGCGGTCCGGGAACGACGTGAAGTCGATCTACCGTTCGACCAAGGACTCGTGGACCGGCTACCTCCGCCAGGCCGGGCTGATCGAGGGGTACTCGCCGTTGGAGGTGGTCCTCACCGGGAAGATCCGGGAGCTGTCCGACGCCGAGGAAAAGAAGCTCCTCGGCCGCATGGCCGCGCTGATCCATGTGGACGATCCGGAACGTGCCGAGGCCTACTCGATGCTGGTCGGTGCCGACGCGCCCCGCTACGCGGAGCTCGGCATGCGCGAGCAGACGTTTGCCCGAATGCTCTTCTACACGCTGTGGGACGACGGCGGCGGTTTCCAGTCGTACGACGCCGGCCTGGACTACCTGCGCGGCTACCAGTATGTCTGCGGTGAGATCCGCCAGCTCGTGAAGCTTGGCGTGGCCGCGTCCAAGCATGCTGCCAAGGGCCTGGGTTCCGGGCTGCAGTACATCCCGTTGCTCTCCCACGCGACGTACCGGCGAGAAGAGATTCTGGCGGCGCTGCAGTATGGATCGCTGGAGCTCGGCAAGAACGTGCAGCACCGTGAGGGTGTGGCCTGGTGCCCGGCGACGTCCACGGACGCCTACTTCGTCACGCTGAACAAGGACGACATGAAGCACTCGGCCACGACGATGTACAAGGACTATGCGATCAGCCCGGAGCTGTTCCACTGGGAATCGCAGAACGCGACATCACCCGGAAGCCCGACCGGCAGGCGGTACCTGGACCGGGCTGCGCACGGTTCGAAGATTCTGATCTTCACCCGGGATACCTCAGAAGACGAGACCGGTCTGACGGTTCCGTACACGTGCCTCGGACAGGTGGACTACGTTCAGCACGCGGGGGAGAAGCCGATTGCTATCACGTGGAAGCTGCATCGGCCAATGCCGGCCGATGTGTATGCGATCGCTGCCGCGGTGGCGCAATAGCGCAAGCTGCGCCCGGAGGAATAAGTGCCAGGATAACACGTGTCGAGGGGAAGTGGACTATGTCCAGGACGTCGACGGGTTGACGGCCACGTCTTCGCGGCCCTGACGGCGTCCTGATCGCCGTCAGCACGGTCACCGGGGAGGTGGAGATGCCCCGTTGCGGGCACCGTCTCGCCGCCCCTTCATTACGCCCGGTCTCGGTCATGACGGCGCCCTTCAACGCACCGGCTGCAGCGCCGGCCACACCCCCGAGCCGGCACCTTTGGCGACAGTGCCGGAATCGGCTTTGGCCTGGTCAGCCGCGGACGGGGCAGCCGGACGCGCAGGGCCGACCGCAGGAGCTCGGCCCCCGCCCGACCCCTAGGGGGACACGGAAGTCCCCGGAAATCCAGGGCCAACCCGTGGGAGCGTCCTCAAGATTCAGCGAGGGCCATCACGACCGCGTCCAGAGCCAAAGGCAGGGGGATGCGTTCCTGCTCTACTCGGCGCACCCGAGTCCACGATGGGTCGGTGAGATCGTTGTAGAGTTCGCGTTCAGCTGGGGTCAAGAAAGGGAGATCGCGCCTCTTGGTCACATTCAGCGGCAGACCGTTTGCGTCCGTGGTGGCGCCGAAGCGTTCGTGGCTCGCAAATGCAGTGCGATCCATCAGCAGTGATCGCACCTGCAGTCCCGCGGCCCGGAAGTCATTCAGGATCGTGAGGCCAACTGCGTCCATGTCTCCCCAGTAGAAGACGTTGGGGCAAGCGGCGAGCCAGGGGGTTTGGGCTGCAGGTTGGGGACCTGCATTTCCGCCGCCTTCGACCGCGATTCCGCCGGCCAATGCGGGGAAGTAGATGGCTGTGTCTTTGTTCTCGGAGATGATGACCACCTGGGGCGCGTAGGCCGGTGCCATGGAGTCGCCTACGGTGATTGAGTCATGGCGCCGCCCGTGGCCATGAAGATAGCTCGGGTCCAAGTAGGTGAAGTGCAGCCGGGCAGGATGCTTCGGCAGCAGTCCGAGATCCTCGACCCCAGCCAAGGTGCGCACCTCCCTGGCATGCGTGTTCAGCCACTTGGCGTGCAGGCCCTCGATGGGTACTTGGCGTGCTGTGAGCCCCGTGGCGTCATTCCTTGCGAACCATTCCGCGGCGTCGCACAGCAGGGCGAAATCGGCATCCGTGTAGGTGTCGGTCGCCTTAGTCAGAGCCGCCGCGTCAACACCCGGAAACCGTGCCCCCAGATGGGCCGCACGGGCGCGACCCCGCGCGAGCCGCTCCGGCCATTTGTTGCCCAGGAGGGCGGCTGCCGCATCTGCCGATGCGATGGTTACATGCGTCGGGAGCAGCTGGTTGGTTCCGTGCGCGCGGCGGGTCTCGTCAGCCAGGGGCAGCCCCCCTCTAGCTGCCCAATCCTTGATCTCGAAGGCCCAGCTCTGCACCGCGGCAAAATGGCCGTTCAGATCAGCGGTGGATGGCCTGCCGACAGGCACCCTGCATGGCCACGTATCGCTGCCCGAGGCCACCGGAAACGTGCCGCACACGCCGACGGCGGGAATCACCTTCCGGTGAGTCCCGCCGTCGAATGTCGCGCTGCGGGTGGCAGGCAAGCTGCCGGCCCGCGCCGGAGTGGGTTACCGCGCCCGGTTCGTCCGGCCCTTGGTCAGGATCATCGCCAGGGCGATCATGCCGATGCCCAGCAGCAGGTGGAGCCAGTTGTCGAAGCCGTTCAGCGGCACGAAGTTCCCGGCCGATTCCTGGTCAACAACGAGTCCGTAAATCCAGAGCACAAGGTAGATGGCCCCGCCGAAGAGCAGGTAGGAGCGGGAGCCTGTTGCGGTCCGGGCCAGCGCCAGCCCCGCGACACCGAAGAGCAGGTGCACGATGTTGTGCAGCACCGAAACCTGGAACAGGCCCAGCAGCATTGCCCCGGAGTGGTGCCCGGCGAATTGCAGCTGGTCGTATTGGCTGGTGATGCCCGGGACGAAGCCGAGGACGCCGACCAGGAGGAACACGGCACCGACAACCATCGATGCCTTCTGGACGTTGGCCCGCCCCGCCGTGCGGGTGTTGTTCATAGTTGTCATGATGGTCTCCTTTGAATGTTCGGTAAGCGGAGATGCAGGCGGGATGGACCCCGCCACTGCACCTTGCCGGCCGCTGCAGCCGGGCCGGACGGCCCGCGGCTGCAACAGCCTGTACCTTCTATTCGGTCCCGGCCGGCCTAGGGATGGCCCCGGCGTTTGTTTCTGTCACTGAGGCCGTCTCCGGCACCGTGGCTGCCGGCTCAGTGCTCCTCGAGGACGCCGCAGACAGCCGGGTCGGTCGCCTCTGCCGGCAGGTTCGGGTTCAGCTCACTCGCGCCTTCGGGGTTGCTGAAGTTGTACTTGCCGTTTTTGTCGTAGTCCTGTCCGTGAATGACCAGCACGCCCTTGCCGTCGCGGATGGCGTCGGCGATCTGCTTGGCGGTGCCGAGCCCGCCGTGGCGCCCTGCTCCCGCAACATCGGTAAAGTCAATGTTGTTGCGGCTGTAGTTGTATTTGCCGTCCTTCGACACCGGGAAGCGCGTGACGTCCAGGAAGCTGGCGGGGGTGGTGTCGCCGGTCGTATTCAGGGACACGACAACCGGCCCGTATGCGGGCACGCCCTCAAGGGTGGTCAGCCGCCCGTCTTTGTTGGTGTCCAGCTTGAGCGTCGGGCACTCGTTCTCGGCCTGCTTGCCGAAGTGGATGTGCTGGGCGTGCGGCGCGTCAGGAGTCAGACCCTTGGCGTGCACCTCGATGTGCTTGATCTTTTGATCGCCAACGACGGCGGTGGCGGTGCCGGACGCCCCGGAGCCGTTGAGCTGCCGCAACTTGGCGGTCAGGGTGACGGTTTTCTCGTCTGATTTCGACTCATGGGCCTGCACGGGCCCCGCTGCCAGTGTGGTTGCTGCGATCAAGGCAACGGCTGAGGCCCCAAGGGCCACTAAAGATTTGCGATTCACAATTCACTCCTCGGTCAACGGCCAGTGAGGAGATCCCGCTGATCTACTGTGATTCGGAGCACACAATGCCGCGGATTGGTGTGGGCAGCGGATATCGCTGTCGGCGCCACGGAATGCGTAGCCCGCGGATTCATCGAGGATCAGGTACAGCCCCAGCGCGGCCACGTAGTCGCGGACACGGGAGGCCAGGGCAATCAGCGACTGCCAGATCTTTTCATCAGAGTGGCCCGGCAGCCATCATCGGTCGGGTTCAAGGTACTTCCTGGCCGTGGCGACCTTCATGTAAAGCCTCAAGTTGCCGCCCCCGGTGGCAACAAACCCGTGGCGGGCGTACCAGTCAACCAACCAGCGCCGGGCCGCGCTCGGCCCAAGACAGGCAAGATCGACGGCTGTCTGGAGCTGCGTGAGTTCATCCAGCAGCATCTGCTGCAGGAATGGAGTCCGCAGCAGATCAGCAACACGCTTCGCACCCGGTTCCGCGACAGACCCGAGATGCACGTGGTGCACGAGACGATCTACCAGGGACTGTATCGTCGGGGCCTCGGAGCATTAGGGCGCGAGCTGTCGAAGTGCCTCCGGACCGGGCGAGCCGTGCGGAAGCCGCAGCTCAGCGTGAACCAGCGAATCCGCAGGTTCTATGACCCGATGCTTATGATCAGCGAGCGCCCGCCGGAGGTCGCGGGCCGTGCCGTTGCGGGGCACTGTGAGGGTGATTTAATCACCGGGACCCTGAACCAGTCGGCCATCGGTACCCTCGTGGAACGCTCCAGTCGGTTCGTGATGCTGATTCATCTGCCCGACAATCATGAGGCCGAGACTGTGAGGGACGGCATCGTGAAAACATGGGCGCTCTGCCTACACATCTGCGGAAGTCCCTGACTTGGGACCAGGGCAGCGAAATGGCACGGCACAAGGACATCAGCACGGCTACGCAAATGCCGGTGTACTTTTGCGACCCCGCCAGTCCTTGGCAGCGCGGATCAAACGAGAATATGAATGGCCTGCTCCGCCAATACTTCCCGAAAGGATCAAACCTGTCCGCCCACAGCGTGGAAACACTCCGTGACGTCGCTCTCCGTCTCAACACCCGCCCCCGCAAAACGCTCGGGTGGGAGACGCCTGCTGAGCGCCTCTCCAAACTGTCTCAAGGAACACCGGTGTGACTGCCGGTCCTGGTGCGGCTAAATCGTAGTCGGAGCGGTCGGCTTATGATGGAGGAAGCGCGTCGATGAGCGCGGCCGACCGACTCTGGCGCTTCCGCGGATGTCCTTTTGGCCGAGACCAGTCCGAGGGGGAAGTTATACGTGGCGACTATGGCCGATGTTGCGCGTGTTGCCGGGGTCTCCAGGAGTACAGTTTCGTACGTGCTCAGCGGCACCCGGCCGATCTCAGACGGGACGCGGGAGAGAATTCTCCGCGCGATGAAAGATCTGAACTACACGCCGAATGTTCTGGCTCAGGGCCTCGCCGGGAGACGCACCGGAATCATCGCATTGATCTTTCCGCTCAGTGAGATCGGGTTCAATCTCACTGAATTTGAGTACATCCGCGCGGCTTCTGAGCAGGCCCGTGAAGACGGCTACAATCTTCTCCTCTGGCCTTTTGGTGCGGACGACATTGAGGAAGTCCGCAAGGTCGTCAATCAAGGGCTCGTTGAGGGCGTGGTCCTGATGGAAGTCCTGACGACCGACGAGCGCGTGCCCTTCCTGATTGAAGCTGACATTCCCTTCACGATGATCGGCCGGACAGCAGATCCGCGTGACCTGGCCTATGTGGACACCGATTTTGAGGCAAGCGGCTCAATGGCCGTGGATCATGTCGCCAGTTTGGGGCACACGGAAATTGGTTTCCTTGCCCGGACCCAGGCTGATCTGGACGCCGGCCATGGGCCTGTTGTGAGAACGCGGGACGCGGTACTCGCCGCAGCGAAAAAATTTGGCATCCGGGCGCACGTCTTCACGGCATCGCCGACGTTTCCGGCCGGCTGGGACGTCTTTGAAGAAATCAGGAGAACGGCCCCAGGCCTGACTGCCCTTCTTGAGCTCAATGAGCCGGCGACTCTTGGCCTGATGGCAGCCGCGGCCGAGCGGGGGGTCCGGATTCCGCAGGATCTTTCCATCGTTGCCGTAAACGCGAGCGAGGGGGCGGCGCAGATGAGCAAGCCCGCGCTGACCAGCCTGTCCCCGAGCCACGGCGATATGGCCCGGCTGGCGGTCAAGTATCTGGTCAGGCGCCTTCGCGGCGAGGACTATTCAGCCTTTCAGACGCTGGTCGTTCCCGAACTGATCGAACGCGGCAGCACGGCCGTCGCCCCCTCCTGAAAACTGCTCAGGCACCGGCGCGACTCTCAGTGTGACCCTTGACACTCCCGCTTGCCTCTTCTATTGTCATCTATTGACGCGCGTCGACGAAGCGCGTCGACTGCCTCGTTGACGAGGCCATACTCGCCCAAATCCGGCACATGATCCCCGGTCCTCCGGAAAGCAGAACAGGAAGCAACCCTTGAGCACCAAAACCGCAAGCACCCCTGACGACACCAAGGACGTCTCGGGTGCAAACTGGTGGCGCCAGGCCGCCGTGTACCAGATCTACCCGCGCAGCTTCTCCGACTCCAACGGTGACGGCCTGGGTGACATTAAGGGCATCACGGCCAAGGTCCCCTACCTGGAGTCACTCGGGATTGACGCCGTCTGGCTCAGCCCGTTCTACCCGTCGGCTCTGGCCGACGGCGGCTACGACGTGGACAACTACCGCGACGTGGACCCGAAGCTCGGCAGCCTGGCGGACTTCGACGAGATGACCGCCGCGCTGCACGCCGCGGGCATCAAGCTGATCGTGGACATCGTGCCAAACCACTCCTCGGACCGGCACGATTGGTTCAGGGAGGCACTGGCCTCGCCCAAGGGCTCCGCGGCCCGGGACCGCTACATCTTCCGCGAGGGCAAGGGCAAAGACGGCGGCCTCCCGCCCTCGGACTGGGAATCTCTCTTCGGCGGCCCGGCCTGGGAGCGCATCATCGAACCCGACGGCGCCCCCGGCCAGTGGTACATGCACCTCTTCGCCAAGGAACAGCCGGACTTCAACTGGGACAACCCCGAGGTGCGTGAGGATTTCCTCAAGACCCTGCGCTTCTGGTCTGACCGCGGCGTTGACGGCTTCCGCATCGACGTGGCGCACGCCCTGACCAAAGATCTGAGCGAACCACTGCCGGCCAAGGCGGAGCTGGCGGCCGAGGACGAGACGACGGACGGCACTCACCCGTTCTGGGACCGGGACGAAGTCCACGAGATCTACGCCGAATGGCGGGCACTCTTCAACGAGTACAACCCGCCGCGCACCGCCGTCGCCGAAGCCTGGGTGCACGCCGACCGCCGCGGCCGCTACGCCAGCCCGGAGGGCCTGGGACAGGCATTCAACTTTGACCTCCTGCAGGCAGCCTTTGACGCCGAACAGTTCCGGGAGATCATCGCCCGCAATCTGGCCGAGTCCCAGGTCACCGGCGCGTCCTCGACCTGGGTGTTTTCCAACCACGACGTCGTCCGTCACGCCACCCGGTACGGCCTGCCCAAGGGTCCCGGGCGAAACGGCCCGGCCCAGGCGTGGCTGAAGTCCGCCGGGACCGAGCCGGCCCTGAACCGGGAACTCGGCGAACGCAGGGCCCGCGCCGCCACCCTGATGATGCTCGCCCTGCCCGGCT
Organism: Pseudarthrobacter albicanus; assembly: GCF_018224015.1. GTDB lineage: Bacteria > Actinomycetota > Actinomycetes > Actinomycetales > Micrococcaceae > Arthrobacter > Arthrobacter albicanus. Next base: position 28,514 of record NZ_JAGPOT010000003.1, on the reverse strand, counting down.
CGGCCTACCTGTACCAGGGCGAGGAGCTGGGGCTGCATGAGGTCGTCGAAATACCCGCTACCGACCGTCAGGATCCCTCCTTCTTCCGCAATCCGGGCGTTGAGATCGGCCGTGACGGCTGCCGCGTCCCGCTGCCCTGGACCTCCGAAGGTATCGCGTTCGGATTCGGCGATGCCGCGGCACACCTGCCGCAACCCGAATGGTTCAGCGCCTACTCCGTGGCGAGGCAGGAAATGCAGCCCGGTTCCACTCTTGCGCTGTACCGCGAAGCACTGCGGCTCCGCGGCAACCTCCAGACCGACGAACTACTCAAATGGCTCGGCGGACCCCACGATTCGGTGCTGCACTTCATCCGGCCCAACGGCTGGCAGTCGATAACCAACTTCGGCACCGGGCCCGTCGAACTGGCCGCCGGCACCGTCGTCCTCAGCAGCAGCCCACTGACGGATGGAAAGCTTCCGGCGGACACCACTGCCTGGATCATCTGACCCCCACCACCAACCCGCCGGCGTCCCGGCCCGGGTTCACTTACAAAGGAGTAATCATGAAAGCAAAGCTGACCGCCACGGCGGCACTGATGATGGCAGGCGCGTTGGCGTTGTCCGCCTGCGGCGGCAACACGAGCAGCGGCACCACAGCCGGTGGCGGCGACGCCGCAGCCAACCTGGATGGCCGCGGCCCGATTACATATGTCCAGGGCAAGGATAACAACAACGTCGTCCGTCCGCTGGTCGACAAGTGGAATGCCGCTCACCCGAATGAGAAGGTCACGTTCAAGGAGCAGACCGACCAGGCCGACCAGCAGCACGATGACCTGGTGCAGCACTTCCAGGCTAAGGACGCCGGTTACGACGTCATGGCCGTGGACCTCGTATGGACGGCCGAGTTCGCGGCCAGAGGCTGGCTGCAGCCGCTCAAGGACAAGATGGCGATCGACACCGCCGGAATGCTTCCTTCGACGGTCACAGGGGCCTCCTACCAAGGCACCCTCTACGCGGCGCCGGAGTCTTCCGACGGCGGCATCCTGTACTACCGCAAGGACCTCGTGCCGACCCCGCCCAAGACATGGGACGAGATGATGGGCATGTGCTCCATCGCCAAGGCGAATAACATCGGATGCTATGCAGGCCAGTTCTCCAAGTATGAGGGCCTGACGGTCAACGCGGCGGAGGCCATCAACTCCGCCGGCGGGTCTGTCCTGGACAAGGACGGCAAGCCCAGCCTGAACACGGCGGAAGCCAAGACCGGGCTGGAAAACGTGGCGAAAGCCTATGCCGACGGCAACATCCCGAAGGAAGCCATCACCTACCAGGAGGAACAGGGACGCCAGGCGTTCCAGGACGGCAAGCTCCTCTTCCACCGCAACTGGCCGTACCTCTATAACCTGGCCACCACTGAAGGATCCTCCACGGTCAAGGACAAGCTCGGCATGACCGCACTCCCCGGCACGGACGGACCCGGTGCCTCCTCGCTGGGCGGCCACAATGTCGGTGTGAGCGCCTACTCCAAGAACAAGGCCACCGCCGCTGATTTCCTGAAGTTCATCACGTCGGAGGAATCCCAGAGATTCTTCGCCACCCAGGGTTCCCTCGCCCCAGTCCTCACCAAGCTCTACGAGGACAAGGAACTCGTGGCCAAGCTTCCGTACCTGCCGGTTTTGAAGACTTCCATTGAGAACGCTGTGCCGCGTCCGGTCACCCCCTTCTACCCGGCGGTCACCAAGGCTATCCAGGAAAACGCCTATTCAGCCATCAAGGGCGAGAAGTCTGTGGACTCTGCACTGTCTGACATGCAGAAGTCCATCGAGTCCGCCGGTGCGGGATCGTAGTTCTGTCATGGCAACTAAATTAGGCCCGACGCCGGTAAAGTCACCGGCGTCGGGCGGTGCCCCGACACATCACGGCCCCAAAGGCGTAGGTGAGGACAACAAGATCCTCAGCCAAGGTAAGTGGGCCGCATGGCTCCTTGCCCCCACCGTCATCGCGTTGGGCATTGTGATCGTTTACCCGATCATCAGTGCCATAATGATGTCCTTCCAAAAAGACGCCGGACTTGACCCCGCCACCGGACTTTTCACCGCCGGCGGCCCGGCCGGCATCCAGAACTACGTGAACTGGATTGCCCAGCAGTGCTCCGCCCCCGGCGGCGGGACGCTGGCCTGTCCGCCGGGAACCCTGGGCGCCCAGTTCTGGTCGGCCACGGCCACCACGTTCTTCTTTACGATCGTGACCGTGACGCTGGAGACCGTGCTGGGATTCTGGATGGCCATGATCATGGCACGGACCTTCAAGGGCCGCAGCCTGGTTCGCGCAGCCGTGCTCGTGCCGTGGGCTATCCCCACAGCCGTGACCGCCAAGCTGTGGCTGTTCATCTTCGCTTTCGAGGGCATCGCCAACAAGCTGTTCAACACCTCCATTCTCTGGACCGGTAGTGAGTGGCCGGCCAAGTGGGCAGTCATCATCGCGGACGTTTGGAAGACGACGCCGTTCATGGCACTGCTCATCCTCGCAGGGCTGCAGATGATCCCCGCGGAGGTCTATGAGGCCGCCAAGGTGGACGGTGCCACTGCCTGGCAGAGGTTCCGGATGATCACCCTGCCGCTGGTAAAGCCAGCGCTTATGGTGGCCGTCCTGTTCCGTACCCTGGACGCACTGCGCATGTTCGACCTGCCCTACATCCTGACGGGCGGCGCCAACAACACCACCACGCTGTCCATCCTGGTGATCAACCAGATCAGGCAAGGGTTCAACGCGGCGGCGGCATTGTCCACCATCACGTTCGTCATCATTTTCCTGGTCGCTTTCATCTTCGTCCGGTTCCTCGGCGCGAATGTCGTGGAGCAAAGCGGAGCCACCGGTAAGGGGAAGAAATGAGCACCGCGACGGCCGCATCAACCCTCCGGGCGGAGCAGGACAAGGGCAGAAGGGCTTCCCAGAACCGGGAGAAATGGGTCCAGAGCCGCACGTATATCAGTGCCGCCGTGATCCTGACCTGGTGCCTGGCCCCCGCGTACTGGATGGTCGTCACGGCATTCCGGGACGTCGGCTTCACTTACGACACCTCGCTGCTGCCGACCCACGTCACGCTGGACAACTTCAACACGGCGTTCGACACGTCCTTCGGCAACCGGTTCGGCCAGGCGCTGCTCAACAGCGTGTTCATCGGTGTGGTGGTCACTGCTGTGTCCCTCCTCATCGGTGTCTTCGCCGCCTACGCGCTGGCCCGGCTGAACTTCCGGTTCAAGTACCTCGTGCTGGGCTTCATCCTGGGGGCTTCGATGTTTCCCGGCGTCGCCCTCATCACGCCGCTGTTCCAGCTGTTCACCAACATCGGCTGGATCGGAACCTACCAGGCGCTGATCATCCCCAACATTTCATTCGTGCTTCCGCTGACCGTTTACACCATGACCTCCTTCTTCCGCGAAATGCCGTGGGAGCTGGAGGAATCGGCCCGCGTGGACGGGTGCACCCAGGGGCAGGCCTTCCGCAAGGTGATCATGCCGCTGGCAGCGCCGGCCATCTTTACGACGGCGATCCTGGCGTTCATCTCCTCGTGGAACGAGTTCCTGATCGCCAGCCAGCTCTCCAGCGACAAGACGCAGCCCGTCACGGTGGCTATCGCGAGCTTTGCCGGTGCGCAGCCCAACCAGATCCCGTACACCGCCATCATGGCGGCGGGCACCATTGTCACAGTCCCGTTGGTGATCCTGGTGCTGGTCTTCCAGCGGAAGATCGTCGCCGGTCTGACAGCGGGTGCAGTCAAATGACGGACGGAGCAGCACCGCGGGGCAACAAGCAGACAGCCGGCATCGGGCGCCAGCGTGTCCGTTCCGGCGAGGACTTCGACATCATCATCGGATTCCTTGGCTTCTGGGCCGCGGTGCTGCTCGCCGTCACCGTATGGACGGAGCTGACCGCCCAGCCGGCCCTCGGCTGGGCGCTCGGCCTGCTCGCCCTCCTGCCGGCACTGTACGGGATGGTCAGGCTCCGCCGGCGCCTTCCCGCACGCACCGCCACGCGACCCAGCTAAGCATCCGAAGGTCTCAGTCTCGAGGACAATTCCAACCGCAACAACAAACATAAATAGAGAAGAGCTCCGGCCAGAATTATCTGTCCGGAGCTCTTCGTGGTTAGGCTGTGGTGCATTGCCAGCGAGTGTTGCGATGACCACGGGCATTCACCGAGGCCCAGCCTTCGGTGATGGCGACGACGTCGTTGGCGAGCCGGGCTCCGTTGTCGATCGCCAGGAACGACGCTTCGGCGGTGACGGTGATGATCGGCTCGGGGTCGCCGTACCGGTAGGCCGTGAGTGCCTCGTGGTACGGCCCTACGTTTGTCAGCAGGCCGACTGAAACCGGGACCGACACGGGCCAGCCTGATGTTTTGGCCTGCGAGCCCATAGCCCCGCTTTTCACCTCAGCTGAAGTTTTCGTACCGGGCTTTTCCACCATGCTTTGCCCGGTACATGGCCGAATCCGCCTGCCGCAGGAGCTCAGTGACGTCCGCCGTGTCCGCGGTCCTTTGGGCGACGCCCATGCTCAAGGACACCCGCAGGGACCGCTCCCCAATCAGGAACGGCTCGCTCAGCGCCTCGTAGATCCGTTCGGCCACGCGCCCGGTGGCCGGGCTGCCGTCGTCGTTATCCAAAACCACGACGGCGAACTCGTCGCCTCCCAGCCGGGCCACCAGGTCGTGGCCACGCACGCTGGCCCGCAGCCGCCCCGCCAGCTGGACCAGCAGCGCGTCGCCGCCCCCATGGCCCAGCGAGTCGTTGACGTCCTTGAAATCGTCGATGTCGATGAACAGCAGGCCCTCGTGCCGGGTCCGGAGGTCGCTGCCCGGTTCAAACGATGCCGCCAGGCGCTCAGCCAGGGCCGCGCGGTTGGCGAGCCCGGTGAGGTCATCGTGCGTCGCCCGGTACGTCAACGTCCGATGGCTGTCCTGGAGCGCGGCGGCCATCCCGTTAAAGGCAACGGCCACCTCACCCAGCTCATCATGCCGGGCGACGTCCAGGCGGTGGCTGTAATCCCCGGCCTGCAGCTTGAGGACGCCCCGCCGAAGGTTGTTGACGGGGTGCACCAGATCCTTGACCATACGACGGCGGAAGTACAGGGTGGCGCCGATCGCCACGAACAGCAGCCCGGACCTGCCAACGATCAGGAGATTTTCGAGGTCGCCGGTGTCAACGATTCCCCTGTTCAGCGCTTCCAGGGAGGAATGCTGGATCCCCGCCAGCTCCGCCCGCACATGCGCGTTTGCGGCCGCGAAGGCGGGAGCGTCAGCCGCGTTGTTCCCCGTGAGGCCCACCACCTGGTCACCCCAGAGGCCGCCCTTCTCCAGGCCGGTCTGCCAGTCCTGCCGTGCGGTGCGAAGGGCCGCCTGCCGGCGGTCATCCGCGGCCTGGACCGCGGCAGCACTGTTGAAGAGGCCCGAAATATTCTCCTGCTCCAGGATGAACGCCTGCCGGTTGACGGGCGCCGCTGACAGCAGCTGGTGCCCCAGCTGCTCATGCGTGTCAAGGGCGGCGGCCAGTTCCGCCACGCTTCCGTACTCGGCCTGGAGACGGCGGGCTGCACCTTCCTCTTGGCCCAGGACTAGCCGGACGCCCACGATGGTGACCACCGCCCCGATCAGCAGGGCCAGCAGCATCACCGTGAAGGCCCGGGACCATTCACGCTGCAGGCTCCACGAGCGGGGCGTGGTGGGGGCTCTATGCATGGGCGTCCTCGGACCGGGGTGATGTAATGCCTAAATTACACGGCACTGCCTACAATCGGGTTTCGACAGGCCCGGTTTCGACGGGCTCAACCACGCGTCGGTGATCGAGCTTGTCGAGATCCAGAAGCCCCGCAGTGGTTTCGACAGCCTCAACCACGCGTCGGTGATCGAGCTTGTCGAGATCCGGAAGCCCCGCAGTGGTTTCGACAGGCTCAACCACCGGGTTTTGGCAGGCCCGGTTTCGACAGGCTCAACCACCGAGCCTCCTCCGCCTGGACGTTATAGGCGTAACCCCGGCGATGTGGCGAACAAGTGAGCTGATTCTGAGCCTAACTGGCGAGCTTCTTGTGGTGTTCCAGCAATAGGTGCACGGCTTCGCGAATGAGTTCGGACTGCGGCTTACCCAGTTCCGTCACCAGTTCCATAAAAGCCCGGTATTCGACATCGGCGATCCGCCCACGCACGGTGGCGGATTCGCCCGGTGTCGAGTCCCCGACGCGGGGCCGGCCGCGGCGTATGGCTTGCCTGATGGCAGCATCACCGCCGTACTCTCGCAACAGGAATGCGCGCCCAGAAGCAGCGGCGTCGCTGCCGACTTGTACAGCAGCCACCTCCAGGGGCGAGTCGCCGGTCAGCCGATCGGCCAATGCATCGTAGTCCGTTTTCCTCTGATCAGTCATAGCTGTACTCCTCCCGGAATCGCTTGAATTTTGGACCGAGTGTCATTGCATGGAACACGACGGCTTCTTTCCCTGTGCCAGGAAAATCGTTCACGAGGATTTCCATTCACGGTCGGTCTGATCATGAGCCGGTCCAATAAATAGCATAATCCGGCCCTCCTGCGCCTCGCCCTCCAGTTCGGCCTCAAACGTTGCATTTAGGATGGCATGGATCTGGTCGGCCCTCGGGATCCCGTGTTTCTCGCTTGATCCCACCCACTTCGGCGCCATGTGTTCATTCTAACATTTTGTAGCCGATAATTGTGGCCGGATTTTCGACAGGCTCAACCACCGCGATGCGCCAGCAGGGTTTCCTCGTCCATGAGGACGCTCACCACGTGCGGGGGCACTGCCCGGAGCTGGTCCAGGATCCGGAAGCCGTGCGTGTCCAGGTCGCCCCAGTACCGGATCTCGCAGCCGCGGAGCCAGCCAGCGTCCCGCAGCGACGAAAACCCGTACCCGCCGCCGTAGACGGCCAGGGTGCCGGGATGCTCGGGCAGAGCCAGGAAATTCACCAGGTTTTCGGTGACGATCACGGTTTGGACCGGCAGGTTCAGGGTGCTGAACGCCTCGGCCGTGAGGGTCAGGTCCCTCGCGTCGCCCAGCAGCGGCAGCTGGGGGTCCAGCGACCGGAACCTGACGAGCTCCGGCGGGTGCAGGAAGCCATGCCGCGCGGCGAAGCGTGCCGCCGGTGTCCGTGCCGGTGCCTGGCCCAGCAGGGACCCCGGCTCAGCGGCCATGTCCGGAAGGACATCCTCCACGGCGGTGTCCGCGGCGGCGTCCGCGGGGAGGGCCGGGTCTGCACGCAGCTCCGCCGCCAGTTCATCAATGGTCCGCCGGTGGTTCTCGATGAACTTCGTGTGCACCCCGGAAAGGCCGAGCTGCCGCACATAAATTCCCGGCGCCGGGTTGTCCCGGAGCCAGAGGGCCACCCGGGCGGCGGTCAGCGCGTCCCCGCCCAGTTCCAGCAGCTGCAGCGGCCGCTTCAGCGCCCACGCACGGAAGGCAGCGTCCAGCTCTGACAACCGCTCGGCGAGCTCACCGAACCGGGCAGCATCCTTCGATTTGCCCACAAACGCAATCTCATCCTCCACCGTCTCGAACACCGCCGCGGCCGGGAGAAAGTTGGACCCGATCGTGGTGCGCCCCACCTCCGCGGTCTCCAGACTGAAGTGGCCCGTGGCGGTGAACAGCTCGGCCGCCCACGCCCGGGCCGCGGCGTAGTCACTCCGGAGGCCGGCCGCCGTCGGACGCTTCAGGGAGCGGCGGCGGGGATACACGCCGCCGGGTTCCAGCCGCTCGCGCAGCAGCTGGCCCCCGTTCCATGCGGCGAGGGACAGCCCGCGCAGCTCGGCCAGAGCCGTCCAGCCCTGCGACCGTCCGGCTGAAGCGTCAGCCGGCACGCCGGTCCCGTTCGTCCCGGTATTCCTGGATGGTCATGTTGCGCAGCTGGGAGTCGTCGCCGTTGGTGTTCGCCACGAAGCCGACATGGGCCACGAACGGTTCGATCACATGGATTTTCTGCAGGGGAGTCACGATCAGCAGCTGGAGCTTCATCCGCTGGAACAGCTCCAGGCCGTAGCGCGCGGACTCGTCGGAGCCGCGGCCGAAGGCCTCATCGATCACGACGAACCAGAAACTGCGGCCCTTGCCGGTATTCCTGCCGGCGCCCTGCCCTGCGCCCAGTCCGAACTGGAACGCCAGTGCCGCGGCCAGGATGGTGTAGGCCAGCTTCTCTTTCTGACCGCCGGACTTGCCGCCGGAATCGGTGAATGCTCAAACTCCTCGCCGGTCTCCGTCCACTTCTCCGAGGCTGAAAAGGTGAACCAGTTCCGTACATAAGTCACCTTCGGCGGGGACTTGGCGGCGGGCATCTCGCTCCCCAAGCCGCTTCCCCAGAATGCGATATGGCTAAGTTCAACGCTGTTCAGCGGCACCATACGCCACGGCAGGGACGGGATCCGGATCAACGGGGCCGGCACCCTGACGCCGTGTCAACCGCTAGGGAGGACGGCGCTTTCGTCATCGCCGCGGCCCGCTCCGATGTCAGGAGCCTAGTCGCGGTCGCGTACCGCGAGGAACGCCGGAGGGCTGCAGCTCAAGCCGGAACACCCAGAGAAGTACGTCCTCGCCGGGCACGTACCAGTCACGAGACGGAACCCTCTGGAAGCCCAGGGATTCGTAGAGAACATGTGCCCGTTCCATAAACGTCGCACTCGTAATGCTGATCGCCCTGATAGCCGGCAGCGACTGGGCGTGTTCGATGACCTGACGAACAACGGCGCGCCCAACCCCGCCGCCTTGAACAGAAGGATCAACCGCGAGCATCCGGAACTCGAGCTCATTTTCAATCGCGATCTCGCTGTACGGCCGCCCCGCGAAGGTCAGCGTCACTGCCGCGACCACCGCGCCGGAGGCTTCGGCCACCCACACCTCAGCATGCTCCGCCCGGTGTTCCACGTTGTCCAGCACGCTCAGATACGGGTGGTCGGCCGTGAAATGCCCAGCGTGGAGGTACGCCTCCCGGGTAATTGTCCGGACCTTTGAATAATCGGCGGGCCGTGCCGGCCTGAAAACCAAATTCACTGCCCAGCAACCCCGGCTCCAGCTACCCGGGCAACGTACTCCTCCAAGCGAGCCAGCGCCGGCTGTGAAGAAGGATCTCCCACCGCATCGGCCCCCACGGCGTTAGCCACGGCCAGCGCCGTGGAGTAGTCGAGGCCCGCCCGGAGTGCCAGAACCAGAGCCGCGCAAAATGCGTCCCCCGCACCGATGGTGTTCGCCACTGTCACGGCCGACGCGGGAGCCTCTGCCACCCGTCGCCCGTGCTCGAACATCGCCGACCCGTCCTTCCCGTACGTCACGGCGACAAGCTTTGCCTCTGCCAGCGCCGGAATCAGCTCGTACTCGGTCTCGTTGACGATCACCAGGTCGCAGCGCTCGAGCAGCTCCGGCGGCAGGTCCAGCGCCGGGGCCGCGTTCAGGACGAAGAAACCGGAGGAATGGCGGGCGGCTTCCAGCACCAGGGGCAGGCCCACTTCGAGCTGGCACAGCACCGTCTCGTCCGGCCCGAACTGCAGGCCCTCCACCGCGAACCTGGAGTTTGCCCCCGGGCAGACCACGATCTGGTTTTCGCCGTCGCGGTCCACCACGATCAGCGCGGTACCCGTTGCGTCGCCGTCGAGCACTGCCACACCAGCGGCGTCCACTCCCGCGCCTGAAAGGGACTCCAGCATCAGGCGGCCGGAGGCGTCATCGCCCACCGCCCCGATGATCCTCGCGCTGGCGCCCAGACGGGCAGCGGCTACCGCCTGGTTGGCTCCCTTGCCGCCCGGCTGCTGGTGCAGGCTGCCGCCGCCGATGGTCTCCCCGGCGGCCGGGAGCCTGTCCGCGGTGGCGATGATGTCGAGGTTGATGCTGCCGACGACGGTGACGGCAGGAAGTCGAGTGCTCATGGGAAGTCCTATCGGTGCCAAGGGGGCTGGATTAGGAAATAGTGTACGGCATGGTTGTACTTGTTCGTCATACATGGTTGTATAACAACTCACATCCAAGGGCAGGACCGCCCCTGCAGAACAAAGGAGTTTGATGTGAACACCCCCGCTTCAGTCACCACTTCGCCGCCGGCCATCACCGAGGAGACGCCGAAGATTGCCGGCCGCCGCGCCGCCCTGCTGATCTCCACCCTTGTCCTCGGCGTGCTGTCCTTCCAGCTGAACGCCAGCATGGTCACCCCCGCGCTGCCGCAGATCGCGGCCTCCTTCGGCCAAGGCCCCGAGAGCGCAGCCCCCGTCCAGTCCATGTTCTTCCTCGCCGGCGCCATCGCCGGACCCGTCATCGGACGCTGGAGCGACTTCATCGGCCGCCGCGCCGCCCTGCTCCTGGTCCTCGGGATCATGGGCGCGGGGACCATCCTCTGCATCGCCGCCCCCACCCTGCCGCTCCTCATCGCCGGCAGGTTCCTCCAGGGCGTCTCCAGTGCCGTCTTCGCGCTCGCCTACATCGTCCTCAGCGAAAACCTGCAGGCCCGCGTCTTCGGCACCTCCGTGGGCATCATCGCCGCCATCAACGGAGGCGTCGGCGGCGCGGACGGCTACGTCGGCGGCCTCATGGCCGAAACCGTCGGCTTCCGGTCCATCTTCGTCGTCGTCCTGGTCCTGACGGCCATCGCCGCCGCCTGCATCATCAAAACCGTCCCGAGCGGACGTCCACAGGGGGTACGCGGCGCCATGGACTGGTGGGGCGCAGGGTCACTGTCCGTGTTCCTGGTCTTCATCACCTACTTCGTCTCCGGCGGCTCGGCCGCCGGCTGGACCGCGCCCAGCACGCTGGCGCTGCTGGCCGGCGCGGTCGCGTCCTTTGCCGCCTTTTGGATGATCGAGAAGAAGCGCAGCCATCCGCTCATCGCCGTCCACCACCTGCGCTCCCGCCAGGTCTGGCCCGTCATCGCCACCACCGTACTGACCCTCGCCGGCATCTTCGCCATCATCAACTTCACGGTGGTGCTGCTCAGCCAGGACATCCACCACGGCTTCGGGCTCAGCGCTTCCCTGTCGGCGCTGCTGTTCCTGACCCCCGCCGCGCTGATCGGCGTCTTCGCCGCACCCCTCGCCGGCTGGCTCGCCGACCGGCGCGGCTGGATCAAAACCCTCCGGGTCGGAACCGGGCTGAGCCTGGCCTGCGCCATCGCCGCGGCCACGTTCGCCGATAACCAGGTGGCCGTCCTGATCGCCGTCGCAGCCCTCGGCATCTTCTACAACGGCTTGTTCCTCACCGCCATCAACGGACTCTCAGTCCTGCTCTCACCCAAGGAAGCACCCGCCGCCCTGCCCGGCATCAACGGCGCCTCCTTCGGCATCGGCGCGAGCCTCGGCGTTGTGCTCGTGGCACCGTTCGCCGCCCAGGCCACCTCCGCCGGCTACACCACCGCCCTCTGGATCTCGGTGGCCGTCACCGCGGCCGCCTTCCTCGTCAGCCTCTTCGTCGCGGCGCCCAAGGGCGAAAAGCTTTGAACCCCATGCCGTCCAGTAACACGTCCAGCACCAACGAAACGAGAGACCCAGCAATGACCATGCCCACCAGCCACCCGTTCTACCTCGACTGCGATACCGGAATCGACGACGCCCTCGCCCTGGCCTACCTGCTCGCCGCGCCGCAGGCGGACCTCAGGGGGATCGGTACCGTCAGCGGCAACGTCAGTGCGGCCGTCGGCGCCCGGAACACCCTGGACCTGCTCCAGCTTGCCGGGCATGCCCACATCCCCGTCGCGCTCGGAGCCCACGACCCGCAGGCCGGCGCCTTCCGCGGCGGCGCCCCGCACGTCCACGGCTCCAACGGGATCGGCGGAGTGGACCTTGAGACCGCCGACGCCGAGCTGGTGCCGGGAACCGCCGCTGAGTTGCTGGTCCGGCTCGCCCACGAACACCCCGGCCAGCTGCGGATCCTGGCCATCGGACCGCTCACCAACATCGCCGAAGCGTTGCGTTTGGACCCGGAGTTGCCAGGTCTGGTGCAGGACATCACCATCATGGGCGGCGCCGCTTTCGCTCCCGGGAACATCACCCCCGTGGCAGAGGCCAACATCGCCAACGACCCCGAAGCCGCGGCGGACGTGCTCGCCGCCGACTGGAACGTGACCCTGGTGCCGCTGGACGTCACCATGTCCAGCGTGCTCGAGGAGAGCCACCGACAGGAACTGCTCGCCGCGGGCCATCCGGTCCCGCAGGCACTCGGCGACATGCTCGGCTATTACTTCCGCTTCTACGAGAGCCAGTTCGGCCGGGCCTGCTCGGCGATGCACGACCCCCTCGCGGCGGCCCTCGCGGTGGGCGGCGTCAGTGCAGCGGTGGCCCCGGTGGTGACCGTCGACGTCGATACGACCGACGGTCCCGGCCGTGGCCAGACCATTTGCGACCTCCGCGGACGGTACATGGATTACCCGGAGCAGCCCGGCGCCCGCTGCCGGGTGGTGCTGGAGCTCGACGGCGACTTCGCGCCGCACCTTGTGGAGGTGCTGCAAGGATTTGCCTAGGACTGGATGGACTGCATCACGGACAGGTGCCCGGCGCGTGCCGCGATCAGGCACTTCGCCAGGTAGAAGGGCCGGTTCGCGTGCCTGACGTACTGCGTCAGCACGAGGACCGGATCCGGGGCCCGCAAGTCCAGCAGCTTGGCCCGGCTGGGCCCCACCTGGCTCAGGCTGATCTGGCATTCGCCGGGCCCGAGGACCCGGCCGAAGCGGTTGTTCAGGCTGGCAAGCAGGGTGCTGCCGCCGTCGTCGTCGATCTCCAACGGCCCGGCGGCAGCGGAACTGCTGCCCAGGCTCACCGGCAGGGCCGAGATGTTTTCCTGCAGGTGGGCGATGGCCTCACCGTCGCGGATCAGGACCGACTCCCACAGCCAGCAATCGGCGCCGGGCTCCACGCCCACGCCGGGGGCGACGAACTCTGAGGCGGGCTGCCGCTCCTTGAGGATTCGCTTGATCTCGATGTGCTGCCCGGGGCCGCCGAGAACTTCCTCGAAGGGGCGGATCCGCTCGATTCCGATGCGGGGGAGAGTGTCGGCGACAAACCGGCCGACGCCCCGGCGGGCCCGGATGAGCCCGTCTTCCTCGAGCAGCATCAGCGCTTCGCGGACCACGGTGCGGCTGACCTTCATGTCCGCGCCGAGCTCCGTTTCAGTGGGAAGCATCGAGCCGGGCGTCAGAAGGTTGTTGCGGATGGCCTCGGCGATCCGGGAGTACACCGCTACCCGGAGCGGCGAGCCGGGCTGGGCCTCCACCGGCTGAGACAGGAACCGGACGGCGTCCTCGTGCACGTTATGCCTCGCTTAGTGGTGTTCGGAAAATCCAGCCTACTCCAGTGTGTGACGCGTTTGTTGGACAAGCAGCGCCGGTTTCCGGAGGCGTCCGGTTCAGGGGAGCGCCTGCCGTTCGCCGACGGCAACGGAGCGGTCGGGGGTGACGTAGTCCCGCCGTCGTCGTTCTATCTTCTCCTGCTGGCGGGGCGACGGGATCCTGGCGCTTTTGGCCCGGGTGCATCTCCCGCAGGCGGCGACGAAATTCTGCAGGCTGGTGGATCCGCCCTTGGACCATGGATAGAAATGGTCGCCGTGCTCGGCGGGCCGGGAACAACGACGCTGGAACCCCGCTTCCAGCTCACACTGACCGCCAGCCCGCGCCATGCCATCGCGGCGCTGTTGGCGCGTGAAGCGCCGGACCGGATCGCGGCGTCGGACGTCGCGGCCGCTGATGATGGCCGCCGCAATGGTCAGGATGACGACAAGTGCGCCCGGTGCTATGACCGCCGCCAGTACATCGTCGAACATTCCGCGAAAAATCTCGGCGGCGGACGAGGCGCTCGCGCCAGCACCTACGTTTGTCTTCGGCATCAGCGCCAGAATGGCGGAGGCGAGTAGCCACAAAGTCACAGCCATGTATGCCAGGCGCAGAGCCTGGCGACTCCAGTAGATGCGTTTCAGTTCCACAATTGGCTCGTCCCCATCAATCTTCAGCTCCGTGGAAGCTGCTGCCGTGCAGGGCTAGGGAGATCGTACCGTTGGGGTCGACGATTTTGCGGAAGTTTTCACTACATGTCCAGCCATCCTTGCCGTGCCTCGCTGTCCCCGGAACCGTTCCGGCGCCCGCTGGCAGCGGCTCGGTCGGCACGTGCCTCCTGCACGCTTTCTCCGCGTTGCCGTCAGGAGCGCCAGATCGCGTTGGTCATCGACCGGTCAGCCGCGGGAGCGTGGACAACGCCGACAGCTCTGCAGACTCGTCAGGAACATCCAGAGATGCCATCACGTCGTCGAAAACATGCGGAGCCATGAGAGTGACGTCCGAGCAAGAAGTGATCTTCTGCGCTGCTTGCCCGGCAGGGACGATAGTGCGGTGAGCTCTCTTTGTTGCCATGGTGCAACCTCCACATTCCAACCTAAGGCACTTGTACGGATGCCGCTAGGTTCGTGCCGCCGATCTGCGGCCGTTGCATGTGGACCTATCTGTGAGAACCTGAAGTGGATTCTGACGTTTATCGCGAAGTGTCAGGACCCCTCAGGGGTTTTCCCATTTAGCGTCTTCTACCACCGGGTTCCAGCCGCTCAAGCGCCCAGTCCCAGCGGATCAGCTCCTGCTCCAGCCGAACGGACTGTCCGAACTGGTCGCTGCCCAGCGCGGCGTAGAGCGCCGACTCTTCAGTGGTCAGCCTGCTGAGCGCAGCCCGGGAAGGAGTTGGCTCGCTGCCCCACGCCTCACGGTGTGCCAACAGCGTGGCCTCGTCCATCAGCGCGCTGACCACGTGCGGGTGCACCGCCCGGAGCTGGTCCAGGATCCGGAAGCCGTGGGTGTCCAGGTCGCCCCAGTACCGGATCTCGCAGTCGCGGAGCCAGCCAGCGTCCCGCAGCGCCGAAAACCCGTACCCGCCGCCGTAGACGGCCAGGGTGCCGGGATGATCGGGCAGAGCCAGGAAATTCACCAGGTTTTCGGTGACGATCACGGTTTGGACCGGCAGGTTCAGGGTGCTGAACGCCTCGGCCGTGAGGGTCAGGTCCCGCGCGTCACCCAGCAGCGGCAGCTCGGGGTCCAGCGCCCGGAACCTGACGAGCTCTGGCGGGTGCAGGAAGCCGTGCCGCGCGGCGAAGCGTGCCGCCGGTGTCCGTGCCGGTGCCTGGCCCAGCAGGGACCCCGGCTCAGCGGCCATGTCCGGGAGGACATCCTCCGCGGCGGTGCCCGCGGCGGTGCCCGCGGCGGCGTCCGCGGGGAGGGCTGGGTCTGCACGCAGCTCCCCAGCCAGCTCATCGATCACTTTCCGGTGATTCTCGATGAACTTGGTGTGGACCCCTGGCAGGCTGAGCTGCCGGACATAGACGCCGGGGTCCGGATTGTCCCGAAGCCAAAGGGACACCCGGGCGGCGGTCAACGCGTCACCGCCCAGTTCCAGCAGCTGCAGCGGACGTCTCTGCGCCCACACACGGAAGGCGGGCTCCAGCGCAGACAACTCCTCGGAGAACCCACGGAACCGGGCCGCGTCCTTGGACTTACCAACAAAGGCAATCTCATCCTCCACAGTCTCGAACACCGCCGCTGCGGGCAGCAGGTTGGAACCGATGGTGGTGCGGCCCACCTCCGCGGTCTCCAGGGTGAAGGGACCCGTGGCGGCAAACAACTCAGCCGCCCATGCTCTCGCCGCGGCGTAATCACTCCGGAGCGCGGCCGCCGTCGGGCGTTTCAGCGGGCGGCGGCGCGGGTAAGCGCCGGAAGGCTCCAGCAGTTCACGCAGCAAATGACCGCGGTTCCAGGCTTCAAGGGACACTGCCCGCAGCGCTGAAATCGTGGTCCAGCTCCGCGAGGGTTTAGCCGACGCCTCAGCCGGCACGCCGGTCCCGTTCGTCCCGGTATTCCTGGATGGTCATGTTGCGCAGCTGGGAATCGTCGCCGTTGGTGTTCGCCACGAAGCCCACATGGGCCACGAACGGTTCGATCACATGGATCTTCTGCAGGGGAGTGACGATCAGCAGCTGGAGCTTCATCCGCTGGAACAGCTCCAGGCCGTAACGAGCGGACTCGTCGGAGCCGCGGCCGAAGGCCTCATCGATGACGACGAACCGGAAACTGCGGCCGGCGCCGGAATTCTTGCCCGCATTCCGGCCGGCGCCCTGCCCGGAGCCCTGCCCGGAACCGAGCCCGAACTGGAATGCCAGTGCGGCGGCGAGGATGGTGTAGGCCAGTTTCTCCTTCTGGCCGCCGGATTTTCCGCCCGAGTCGGTGAAGTGCTCGAACTCCTCCCCGGTCTCGGTCCACTTCTCGGAGGCGGAGAACGTGAACCAGTTCCGCACATCGGTCACCTTGGCCGTCCAGCGTTCATCCAGCGTGGTGTAGCCGTCCCGGCCGCGGAACCGCTCGATCAGCCGCGACACCTGCAGGTATTTCTGCTCCGAGTACTGCTCCTCGTCGCCGATGGTCCCTTCCGAGCAGGCCAGCAGGTCCATGCCGAACTGGCGGACGTCCAGGTCGGTGGTGTTCTGGTGCTCCAGCTGGATGTGCCGGCCGGTGTTGTACTCGATCCCGGCCAGGGAGAGGTTGATTTCGCCGATCCGGTTCACGATGTCCTGCCGGCGGCTGTCCAGGAAGGCGTTGAACGCCACCACCTCGTGGATGGTGTTCTGGTTGAGCGAGTCCTTGAAGTGCGCTTCGAACCGGGGCAGGTCGTTGCTGACCAGCTGCTCCAGGAGCCGGTTGTAGTCCCCGGCGGCCTCGAGGGCGGCGTCGATTTCGGTGGTCTCGTTCGGGTACCTGTTGCGGAAGTCGGCCATCAGCCGCACCGTGGTTTCCGCCGTGCGGGCGATCCGCTTGACCAGCGCGTCGATGATGTCCGTCAGCCCGGCACGTACGGTGCTTTCCACCGCCGCGGTGTTCTTGTACGTCAGCGGCTTGTCCCCGAGCGCGACGGCGGCGAGCTTCCCGACGGCGGCCAGCACGCCGCCGTCGTCCGTCAACGGCTGCTCACCCAGCACGGCAGCGCATTCCTCGATCGCGGCGGCGATCTCCTTGGCCGCTTCCTCATTGGCGCCGATGCGCTGCTGGAGTTTGTTCGCCTGGTCCTCCAGGCGACCGAGCCGGGAGGACATCTCCGTTTCCCTGGCGGCCAGCTGCTGCAGGACGTCGCTGGCGGACTCGAGGTCGCTCTTCTCCTTCTTGAGGTCCTCGATGCGGCGGGCCGTGAGCTGCCAGCTGATCTCGGCGAAATCCGCCACGGACCGGACCGTGCCGAGCTGCTGGTTCTGCCGCCCGAGCGCGCCGAGGTAGTGGTCTACCTTGCCGAGCCGGGCGGTGTTGCCCTGGAGCTGGCCCCGGACCTCATCCTGCTCGGCGAGGAAGCGGGTGACCTTGTCCTGGTTGTCCCAGCCCAGCACATAGTTGCGCCGGTCCGCCAGGTCCCGGCGGTCGTCCTTCTCATGCCGCCCCCGGCCGCCCTTGAGCTGGCCGTTGAGGGTCAGGGCCTTCGGATAGCGGCGGAAATCGTCCAGATTCCCGCAGCAGAAGTAGTCGAACCGGCTGTTGAGTTCGTCCAGGAGGAAGTCGCGGAACGGGGTGCCCTGCTTGATCGCGATTTTGGCCGCCAGCGTCCCCGGCTCGGCTGCCCTGGGTGAATACGACTCCCCGATCTTCAGGTACACCAGCCGGCCCCGGAGGTTGTTGGCATCCACCCACTTGCTTACGGCCTGATAGTGCTCGGATGGCACCAGCAGCGAGAGCGCGAAGCCGTGGAGGGTGCGTTCCGCGGCGCCCTCCCACTCGGCTTCCCCGTCGCGGACCCGCAGCAGTTCGCCGGCGTACGGCAGCGCGTTCTCCGGGATACCGGTCCCGTCACACAGCCGACGGCGGAGCTCCAGCTGGGGGCGCGGCAGCAGGTTGGGGCGGGACTGCAGGCTGGTCAGTTCGGCGCCGATCTCGGCGGCGCGCTCGGTGAGCGTGGTCCGCTCGATGGTCAGCGCGGTCCGGCTTTCCTGCAGCCCGCGGGAGTTCTCGCCGAGCTCCGCTTCCACCTCGGCCAGCCGGGCCCGGTTGGCGTCGAAGAGGACCTTGTCCTCCGGGACCTGCAGGCCCAGGCCGGCGGCCGCTTCGGTGTAGTTCTCGAAGCGCGCCCGCTGGGTGCGTGATTCCTCGGCCAGGCGGGTGGCCTCGGCGTCGATGGCGGCCAGCCGGCCGCCGCCGTTGCTGCGGATGTCCTCCTTGACGGCGGACAGATCGTGGCGCAGCTGGCTCATTTCGGTGGACAGTTTGCCGCCGTCCTCCCGCAGCCGGACTCCGGTGCGCGCCAGCTCCGCCTGGTGTTCCAGGCTCAACGTCAGCCGCCGGTCCGTGAACCAGGGGTGCAGCTGGTCCCGCTGGGTCCGGGTCTCCTGGTCCTCACGGCTCAGCCGGGCGTGCTGGGCGGAGCCCTCCTTGATGGGCGTCAGCAGGCCGATCTGGTCCTTGGCCCGGAGCACGGCGTCGTGCGCCTTCTTCAGGTCGTCGAAGTGGTGGATGAGGTTGCCGATCCGCGACTCGACGTCGTCTTCCTCGAGCATGTTGGTGCGCACGAAGTGGGTGATGTTCTCCACCTGCTTCATGGACACGGTGCGGTGGAACAGCTCCATGGCCTGGTTCCCGCTGATGCCGAACTGCCGCTTGAAGGCCGCGGCGTAGGGGTCGAAGGAGTCATGGACGGTCGCGCCCGCGGCGCGCAGCTTCTTTTTCAGCTTCGCCGGATCCTGGCCGAAGTTGGCAAAGTCCGCCGCGATGGACTGGTCCGTCTCGGCGAGGGAGTAGAAGCGGCTGGGCTGGCCGGCCTCCTGCATGGCCCAGAGCGTGACGGCCAGGGTGACGGACTTGTCCAGCACCGCGTTGTGGAAGACGCCCAGCACCACGGTGAGCGTTCCCGTCCCGCGCAGCGCCACGGGCTTGGAGTATTCGCCTCCCGTGCTGCGGGTGCTCTTGTGGAAGCCGCGCACGTAGGACATCAGGGTGCGTTCCTTCTTCTGCGCCCCGGCGGCCTTGTTGTACTCAATTTTGTTGGCCGGCAGCAGCAGGGTGGTGATGGCGTCCACCACGGTGGACTTGCCCGAGCCGATGTCACCGGTCAGGAGGCTGTTGGCGCCGTCCAGCCGGAACGTGC
Organism: Pseudarthrobacter albicanus; assembly: GCF_018224015.1. Classification (GTDB taxonomy): domain Bacteria; phylum Actinomycetota; class Actinomycetes; order Actinomycetales; family Micrococcaceae; genus Arthrobacter; species Arthrobacter albicanus. The sequence goes on along the minus strand of NZ_JAGPOT010000003.1, from coordinate 9,425 downwards.
GGATCCCCTGATGGAAGGTGCCCCAGTTGAGCAGCTCCAGGCGGTGCAGCCGGAAACCCGGGGGAGTGCCGGCGTCGTCCGCTTGATCGCCCGCCGTCACGGCGGCTGATTCGTCCAGGCTGAACAGGCTGTCCTGCAGTTCCGTGTTAGTGCTCATTTGCCGTCCCCTTCCGTTGCCTCGGCGCTGGCGCCGGTGAGCGACGCGCGGTAGTCCGCCAGCCGCGCGTCGAACTCCTCGAGCCACTGGGCGTCCACGTAGGCCTTGAGGATCCTGGCCACCTCGTAGGTGCCCGCCTGCCCGCGCATTTTCCGCAGGAAACCCAGCTCGACGACTTTCTTGATGTTGGCGCCGAGCTGGTCCAGGATCCGGGCCTCGTTGCTGGATTCGGGCAGGAAGACCGACACCATGTCCGCGATGTCCTGCTCCGTCATGATGAGGCGGAGCTCGCTGCTGTTGGTGTCGAACTCCAGCATCCGGGCGCGCAGCAGGGCCAGCAGCAGGCTCACGTTGAAGGTCAGCTGGCGCCGCGCGATGAGCCGCGGGAGGTCGCCGTCCGGGTCCTCCCGTGACTTCAGGAAGGCGTAGCCCTCGGATTCGTCGAGGATCAGGTCCAGCCCGAGCACGGCAACATAGTCGCGGATCTGGGAGGCCAGGCCGATCAGCGACTGCCAGATCTTCTCGTCCGCTTCGGCGTAGACCACGCCCTTGAACAGCCTGGTGATGACGCCGGGAAGTTCCTCCGGCGTCCGGGTTTCCGGTGTTTCCAGTGCTTCGGCGGGGTTCATGCGGGCCTTCCAAAGATGATCCGGTCGATGGTCGCTTCGCGGATGCTTCCGTCCGGCAGTGACCAGGACAGTTGCTGCGTGGCCTCGGGGTTGATGTCCGCCCAGTCCGACTCCGTGGCCAGCTGGTAGTAGGCGACGACTTCAGCCAGGCCCTGGGACAGCGGGTAGGCGTCGGTGATGTCCGCGAGGGTGGCCTGCTCCGCGTCGGCCAGGACGGCGTCGATGTTGGCTTTGAGCCGCTCCGTGTCCACATGGAACTGGCTGAACAGGGCGCCGGCGTCCACGTCCGCGTCGTCGGCGGCGACGACGTCGTCATCCACCATCACCTTCCGGCTGGGCTCATAGAGGGGCCGTTCGAACGGCAGTGCCACGTCCACGGACGGGGCGGCGATTTCCATGAAGACGCCCGACGGCGGCGCCTCCCGGGTGGACAGCGCGCCGGATTCGATGCTCCGGATCAGCTGCATGATGCGTTTGTTCTCCAGGAAGACCTTGTCGTCGAGGAGCCGGCGCATCTGCTGGGAGAGCTGGCGGACCGTCGCCTGGGTCTGCTCGACGGCGGGCAGCCAGTCCTGGTGCAGCCTGGTCACGGCGTGGAGGTTCTCGGCGCCGGCCAGCGCCTCGATCCGGGTGGCCCGCTGCAGCAGGTCCCGGAGTTCGGTGCGCAGCTGCGGGGACATCAGGTAGTCCCAGAAGCCCTGGAACGTCCGGCCCTGCAGGGAGCTGCTGATGTCCTGCTGGTTGGCGAAGATGGTCTCCAGGAGCTCGCCCTGGGACCCGTCCCACGTGGCGATCTGTTCGCGGACCTGGCGGTCCAGCTTCCGGAAGTTCTGTTCGACCTCGCGGAAGTCCGAGAGCAGGTCCCGGGCCAGCGCGGTCAGCTGCTGGAAATGGTCCAGTGCTTCGGGGGTGCTCATGACCCGGATGTTGCCGTCGCGGATGCGCTGCATCTCGGCGTCGATCCCGTCGCGCTGGCGCTGGAGCTCGGCAAGCCGCACCTCCGGGTCCGTCTCGGACTGCTGGACCAGGGCCTTGAGCACGGCGAAGATACTGGTCAACCGTGACTGGGTGGCGACGAAGTCCCTGCCGCGCAGGCTCTCCACCCAGTGCACCACGTCCTCCGCGGCGGGGGTGAGGTCGTAGCGGGGCTCGTCCTGGCCCGGCACGTAGTATTTCCGCAGCCACGCGCGTTCCGGCGCGGCCCAGTCGTCGAGGTATTCCGACGCCGGTCGCGGGAACCTGTCCTCGCCGTAGGCATCCCGCAATCCGAACAGCACATCATCCAGGGCGTCAATGAGTTGCTGGCGGCCGATGTTGCGCTGGTTCGGCTCGGTAAACGCCGTCATGAAGAAGCAGACCGCCAGCGGGCCGTTCTGGGCACGGAGCAGGGACCATCCCGCGTGGTTCTCACGAAGCGAATTGATCGCGTAGTAGTCCATGGTGTCCTTGGTTGCGGCTCGGTTGCGGTCTGGTTGCGGCGTCCCCGGCCTGGCGGGTTTCCCTCTACCTAAGCTACCTGCAACCGCCGACATATTTCTGTGGAGGAGCGGTGGCGGCGGCCGGATTGCTTCACGTTCAGACCAGGCTGCCCCATTTCTTGGAAATCGGAGCCGCAAAGGGCAAAACACATTCCTGCGTCACACGGTGAAGCTCCTCGTAATAAGTGAGAGTCAAATTGCAAGTCACAGGTTACGATTTGCAAAGTCTGGCTCAGCAGACTTTGGTTGCGCAGCTCCGGCTGACGCATGAACTTTTGGGGATGTACATGCTCGCGACGACGAGTCGATTCCGCCTGCCTGCCTTAATAAGCGCAGTTCTGGCGATATTCATGATGCTGGGCATGGTCCCGGCCATCGCAGTCGATACGGCTTCGGCTTCCATCCAGGGGACCGTGACTGCTCCCGCTGGGGTGAGCGTCGCCGGAACCTCTGTTTATGCCTACACCGAGGCCTCGCAAGGCCAGCCAGGCGGCCCGCCTGTCAGCGTGTCACCGGACGGCAGTTACAAAATCACCGGTCTCGCGGCGGGATCCTACAAACTCCAGTTCTCCGGCAAAAGTGGCGGTGCCCTTGATCAGTGGTACCAGAACGCCGCCTCGTTCAACACCGCCACGGCAGTGACCGTCACCGCCGGCCAGACTCTCACGGGAGTCAACGTGACCCTGGCCAAGGGTGCCACGATCAGCGGCAAGGTCACCGTACCGGCAGGCGTCATTCGTTCCAGCGTCTACGTCAGTGCCTCTCCGGTTGCCTCGCAATGGCAAATGGGCCAGTACGTGAGCGTGGAATTGGACGGCAGCTACAAAATCACGGGTCTCGCGGCGGGATCCTATAAAGTCCGGTTCTCCGGCTGGAACAGCGGCGCCCTGGAGCAGTGGTACCAGAACGCGGCCTCCTTCGACACGGCAACTGCGGTGACAGTCACCGCAGGGCAGGACCTCACCGGTGTTAACACCACCCTGGTGAAGGGCGCCTCGATCAGCGGAAAAGTCACCGTACCGGCAGGCGTCAATCTTTCGAATTTTTTCGTCAGTGCCTCCTCGACAACCTCGCAAAGCCAATTGGGCCAGTCCAACCTGGCACCGGACGGCAGTTACAAAATCGCGGGACTGGCGGCGGGATCCTATAAACTCCACTTCTCCGGCTGGAACAGCGGCGCCCTTGAGCAGTGGTACCAGAACGCCGCCTCCTTCGACACGGCAACGGCCGTGACAGTCACCGCAGGGCAGGACCTCATCGGTGCTAACACCACCCTGGTGAAGGGCGCCACGATCAGCGGAAAAGTCACTGTACCGGCAGGCGCCAATCTTTCCAACGTTTCCGTCAGTGCCTCCTCTGCGGCCACACGCGGCCAAATGGGCCAGTCCGGCGTGGCACCGGACGGCACCTACAACATCATCGGCCTGGCGGCGGGATCCTACAAACTCCGGTTTTCCGGCGGCGCCCTTGAGCAGTGGCACGAGAAGGCCGCCTCGTTTGACACGGCCACCGCACTGACCGTCACCGCCGGGCAGGACCTTACCGGAGTCAACGCCACCCTGATGAAGGGCGCCACGATCAGCGGAAAAATCACCGCCCCGGCCGGCGTCAGTCTTTCCTACGTTTCCGTGAGTGCCTCGTTGGCGTCCTCACAAGGCCCATCGGTTCAGTCAGCCTCCGTGGCACAGGACGGCAGCTACACTGTCGCCGGTCTCCCGGCGGGATCCTACAAGCTTCGGTTCTCCGGCTGGAACAGCGGCGTCCTGGAGCAGTGGTATGGGGGCGCCACCTCGTTTGACACCGCCACGGCCGTGACCGTCATCGCCAACCAGGACCTCACCGGAGTCAACGCCACCCTGGTGAAGGTCGCCACGATCAGCGGAAAAGTCACCGCCCCGGCCGGCGTCGATCTTTCCCGCGTTTCCGTCAGTGCCTCGTCGGCGGCCTCATGGGACATGTGGGGCCAGTTAGCCTTCGTGGCATCGGACGGCAGCTACAGGATCACGGGCCTGCCGGCTGGATCCTACAAGCTCAGGTTCTCCGGCTCGAACAGCGGTGCCCCTGACCAGTGGTACCAGAACGCTTCCTCCTTTGACACGGCCACGGCCGTGACCGTCACCGCCGGCCAGGACCTCGCAGGTGTCAACACTGCCCTGGTCAAGGGCGCCACGATCAGCGGCAAGGTAACGGCCCCCGCAGGCGTGGGGCTTTCCGGGGCTGAGGTCAGTGCCTCGCCGGTGGCCTCGCCGGTGGCCTCGCAAGGTCCGGGCGGACAGTCTTCCAGCGTGGCACCGGACGGCAGTTACAAGATCGTCGGCCTGCCGGCTGGATCCTACAAGCTCAGGTTCTCCGGCTCGAACGACGGTGCCCTCGGGCAGTGGTACCAGAATGCCGCCTCCTTTGACACGGCCACGGCAGTGACCGTCACCGCCGGACAGGACCTCACCGGCATCAACGCCTCGCTGGTGAAGGGCGCCACGATCAGCGGCAAAGTCACCGCCCCGGCAGGCGTCACTGCTTCCAACGTGCGGGTCTCAACCTGGTCGGCGTCCTCAATGACACCGGTGGGTCAGTCCGTCAGCGTGGCACCGGACGGCAGCTATAAGATCCTCGGGCTGCCGGCGGGATCCTATCGGCTCCAGTTCTGGGGCTACGACACCGGAGCCGTGGAACAGTGGCACCAGGATGCGGTCTCCCCTTACCAGGCCACCGCCGTCACCGTCACTGCCGGACAAGACCTCACCGGCGTCAACGCCAGCTTGACCAAGGGCGCCACGATCAGCGGCAAAGTCGCCGCCCCGGCAGGCGCCAGTCCTTCCAACGTTTCCGTCAGTGCCTCTCCGGCGGCCTCCCAAGGTCAGCCGAGTCAATACTCCAGCGTGGCACCGGACGGCAGCTACAAGATCACCGGCCTGTCGGCGGGATCCTACAAGCTGGCCTTCAGAGGAGGGGTCAGCGGTGCCGTTGACCAGTGGTACAAGGGCGGTGGTTCCTTCGACACGGCCACGGCTGTGACTGTGGCTGCGGGCCAGGACCTGACCGGCATCGATGCCGCCCTGGTCAAGGGTGCCACCATCAGCGGAAAAGTCTCGGCACCCATCGGCGTCGAGCTCAGGAAGACCATAATGCGCGGCATCACCGTCGCTGCTACGGAGGTGCGCGTCTATCCTGCGGGCTCTTCCACGACCCAGGTTGCACGCGCCGACGTGGGCGCAGACGGCAATTACCAGGTAATCGGATTGCCCGCCGGATCCTACAAGTTCTTCATTTCCGGTTGGAACACGGGCGCAGTCGACCAGTGGTACGACAGGGCAGCCTCTTTCGATGCGGCCCGTACCTTGACGGTGGCGGCCGGGCAGGACCTGACCGGTATTAATCCCGCTTTGGCCGCCGGTTCCACCATCAGTGGCAAGATCACCGGAGCCGGAGGCAAGTACACCCCGATCAGTGTGCTGGACTCAGCGGGGGCTGTCGTCAAGGACGGTTCCGCCGATCCTGATGGAACCTACAGCATCGGCGGCCTCGCGGCAGGGTCCTACAAAGTCGCCTACAACCGGGCCAGCGGCTCTTCCCTCGCCGAGGCGCAGTTCTACAACAACAAGCCGGAATCCGCCGGGTTGGGCGCAGCGCAGGCGCTGACCGTCGGGGCAAGCCAGAAGGTGGCGAATATCGACGCCACCCTCGTCACCGGCGGCTCGATTACCGGGACGCTCACGGACAAGGCGGGCAAACCGCTGCCCAACGCGGGAGTGCAGGCCTATACCCGCGATGGAAGCCTCACCACACGCAGCGGGGGTACCGACTCAAGCGGCAGGTTCAGCCTCACGGGCCTAAGCACCGGCAAGTACTTCGTCGTTGCGCAGTCCGGTGCGGACGGAACGAAGATCTACTCAGGAAACGTCGTCGGCGAGGCCAGCGCCACTCCGGTCGCGGTAACCGTCGGCCAACCGACCGACGTCGGCACGCTTTCCTTCGGCTCCGCGCCGCTGGCGTTGACGGGCGCGCCGGTGCCGACGGTCACCGGTACCCCCGTGGCCGGGCAGAAGCTGACGGCGGTTCCCGGTGCCTGGGGTCCGGCTCCGGTGACCCTGGCGTATCAGTGGAAACGTTCGGGTGTGAACATTCTCGGGGCAACGGCGGCCAGTTATACGCTGACCGCCGGCGATGTCGGCAAGACGATCACGGTGACCGTCACCGGTTCCAAGGCCGGGTACACGACGACGGCGAAGACCAGCGCGGCCACCTCAGCCGTCACTGCGCTGCCGGCGTTGGCCGCTGCGCCCGTTCCGACGGTCACGGGTACCTCCGTGTCCGGGCAGAAGCTGACGGCGGTCCCCGGCACCTGGGCTCCGGCGCCGGTGACCCTGGCGTATCAGTGGAAGCGCTCGGGTGTGGTGGTTGCCGGGGCGACGGCGGCCAGCTATACGCTGACCGCCGGTGATGTCGGCAAGACAATCACAGTGACGGTGACCGGTTCCAAGGCCGGCTACACGACCACGGCCACGTCCAGCGCGGCCACCACGGCCGTCACGGCGGCGCCGCTGGCATTGACCGCTGCACCCGTTCCGACGGTCACGGGCAGCACCGTGTCCGGGCAGAAGCTGACGGCGGTTCCCGGCACCTGGGCTCCGGCGCCGGTGACGCTGGCGTATCAGTGGAAGCGTGCCGGCGTGAACATCGTCGGGGCGACCGCGGCCACTTACGTCCTCACCACGGCTGATGTCGGGAAGACGGTCACGGTGACGGTGACGGGATCCAAGGCCGGGTACACGACGGCGGCCAAGACCAGCGCGGCGACGAAGGCGGTCACGGCGCCGCTGGCATTGACCGCTGCACCCGTTCCGACGGTCACGGGTAGCACCGTGTCCGGGCAGAAGCTGACGGCGGTCCCCGGCACCTGGGCTCCGGCGCCAGTGACCCTGGCCTATCAGTGGAAGCGTGCGGGCCTGAACATCGTCGGGGCGACGGCGGCCACTTATGTCCTCACCACGGCTGATGTCGGCAAGACGGTCACGGTCACGGTGACCGGTTCCAAGGCCGGGTACACGACGGCGGCCAAGACCAGCGTGGCCAGCAAGGCCGTCATGGCCGGGTAGGTCCACCGGGCACAGCGTCCCGGCTGCCAGTCCGTACACCATCCAGCATCACAAAGGAGACCCGTGCCCTTCCCAAGCCAAGCGTTGGGAAGGGCGCGGGTCTTCGCGCCCCAGGCCTGTGTGTGGCTGCTGGCCTGTTCGGTTCTGGTCTTCCAGCCCGGCGGCCTGTTCCGATTCACCTGGATCAAGGTTGTCTGGCTGCTCATCGCACTTGGCGCCGGAGCCCTCGTCCCCGCCGGAGGCCGGCTGCCGCAGGGCATCCGGCGGGCCATGTGGACCACGGCCATCGTGCTGGCTGTCTCGATGGCATTCTCCGCCAACCCGGTGGCCAGTTTCCTGGGGCGCTGGCCGCGGTTCGAAGGCGCGCTGGTCATCACGCTGTACTTCGCCGTCCTTACCTTGGGCGCCAAGGTTCTCGGCGGACGGGCCGGCGCCGGAAACTGGGCCGCATTCCGCAGCGCCCTCACCCCGGCGGTGGTGATCGTGGGCGCCATCAGCGCCTTCGAGGCAGCCGGCTTCCGGCCCCTGGGCGGAGCCGCTGACCTGCGCCCCGGTGCCACCCTGGGAAACGCGACAGACCAAGGAATCATCGGCGTCATGGCGGCCGCGGTGCTGGCGCTCCCGGCCCTGCGCGGCCGCAACTGGCCGGCCCGGATCGGCCTGACGGCGGCGGTCCTGACGACGGTGCTGTCAGGTTCCCGCGCCGCAATACTCGGGCTGGCCGCCGTCGTCCTTGTGCTGGCAGCGACAATGGCGGCAACGCGGACCCTCGGCCGGACCCGAGCCATGGTGGCCGGCGCTGCCGCACTCTTCGTGCTGGCCGCGGCCGCCGTCGCCATTCCGGTGGCCCGGGAACGGCTCCTCAGCGGCGACACCGTCAACGGCCGGTGGCTCCTGTGGGAGGAGACCCTGAACCTCGTCCGCGACCATCCGTGGGCCGGGGTGGGCCCGAACGGATTCGTTGATGCCATCACCGGCTACCACACGCTGGATTGGGCCGTCCGGGCGGGCACTGCCTTCCCTCCGGACTCGCCGCACTTCTGGCCGCTTCAGGCCGCAGCAGCGGGTGGACTTCCGCTGCTGCTTGGGGCGGTGCTGCTGACCTTCCTCGTTCTGCGCAGCGCCCGGAACGGCATCCGCGCTGCGCCACCGGGCGCCGACCGCGACAATCTCGCCGGCGCTTTGGCTGCCGTGGCCGCCTACGGCCTCATGCTCCTCACCGCGTTCACCTCGCCGGCCACCACTCCATTGGCCGCGTTCATCTGCGGCGGCCTGGTGGCGACGTCGGGGGTTGCCGCGCCCGTGATCCGGCCCGCAGCGAAGGGAACCCGCCCGGCCCGGGGCTGGAAGTCCTTCCCCGCCGGAGCAGTGGCTTCGGGCCTGCTCGTGGCCCTGGGGCTTGGCGTCGCCGTGCCGGCGGCGATTGCCGAATGGCCGATGGCCGCCGCCTCATCCGCCGCCGCGGCCGGAGACCTGCCGACGGCGGAGGGGCAGTTCCAGCGCGCCTACGGCCTGCGGCCCTGGGACTCGGACACGGCGCTGCTGGCGGCACAGGCCTTCGCCGGGCCGGCCGCGGACGGCGACGCCGCAGCCGCCACTCATGCCATCGAGTGGGCCCGCATCTCCCTGGACCGGACCCCTGGCTCATCCGAGGCAGGTCTCGTCCTCGCCATCGGCTACATCAACAGCGGACGCCTCCAGCAGGGCAAGGACACCCTCGATTCAATCATCAAGCGCGCCCCCTTCGACTCCGCCCCTTACCTCCATCGCGGCATCGCCAACTTCGGCCTCGGCCATGTTGAGGACAGCATCGCCGACCTCGCCGCCGCGGCGGAACGGGCGCCGGAGTCAGCGGAACCCTGGACCATTCTGGCCAGGATCTACGGCCGCCTGGGAGACCCGGAGGCGGCCGGGCAGGCACAGGCCCGGGCCGCGGCGCTCGGCGGACGCTAGGACTGCGCTGAACAATTTGGGTGGTTTAAGGCGCGCCTGCTGGACTTCGCGCAGTGGTCCTTAAGACTGGGTGTATGCAAGGAATTGAGGCGGCCCAGCGCGGATATTTGGA
>NZ_JAGPOT010000029.1 GCF_018224015.1 Pseudarthrobacter albicanus | reverse complement strand
CCGCTTCACCGTTCCTATTCAGTACGGATCAGTCCCGTACTTGCTCCCCGAACGGTCCTGGGAGCCGCACACCTTCTGGTTCCTGGCGGGCCGGGACGGTTCGTGACCGTCGGGCGGGCCAGGCCTGTGAAGGGTGCCATGCCGGGCGGTGCCGCACCGGGCCTGGGACTGGGCTGGCCCGCACTCGTCCTCTGTCGGGTGCGGGGTCCGTCCTCCCGTCGCCTGATACGGAAACCGCCGGCACGTCGTCCGATAGCGACGGCCGCGCCGTGATGGCGGGTGACGGTGCTGTCGGTCGTTTGTTGGGATGGTTTGCGCCAGTGCCGGGCGCCCCACTTTGAGGTGTAGGCCGGGTCAACGACGATGATGTGGAGGCCCCGGTTGGCGGCCATGGACACGAGCCGGTCCCGGAATCCGGCGGTGGGAATGCCCGCGACGGTGCGGCGGAACGTTTTGCCGCGGGTGCCGCGGCCCATGGTTTCGCGGCCGGTGGAGCGGGCGTCCTGGAAGTTCAGGTTTTCGATGGCGACGGCGTGGCAGCCTGCGTCCCGGGCGGCGTCCAGCAGCGCGGTGACCGCTGCACGGAGCCTGCCGTCCCGGGTGGTTGCCGGGATGTCTTTGAGGTCCAGCGGGATGCTCAGGGGCGCCCCGACGGGGTTCCCGGAGGGGTCGATGACACAGCCGGCCAGATGGTCCGCGTTCAGGTCAACACCCAGGACGGACGAGCCGTGCAGGATGTCCGGGGACGGGACCGGCAGGTCCCGGTATCCCCAGGACGCGTCCACGTACCAGCGCCCGGTCCCGGGGTTGTGGCTGATGTCGTAGCGGATGTTCATGTTGGACGCGGCACGGTCGTGCCATTCGCCGGCGCGGTGATGGAACAGGACCGGCGCCGTCAGGCGCAGCTGTGTGCCGAAGGCGGCCGTGAGGGCTGCGGGGACTTTCAGGGACAACCGCCCGTCGGGGTCGATGCGGATGGTTTCGTTGCCGCACCGCTTCCCCGATTCACCGTCGGCGGTCAGGAACAGCCGGGAGGCAGCCCATCGGGCCTCCCACCCGGCGGCCGTCAGCCCTGCCGCCTCGAGATTGTTCCGGGCCCGCCACAGCCGGCCCCCGCCGGCGGCGATGCCGGGCTTCCCGGCAGCGAGCCGTGCCTCCGCGTCCGTGAGCCGGTCCTGCAGGACGGCGAGGCGCCGGGTCTTCCGGTGCCGCTCGGCCGCGGTCTTGTACCCCCGGACGCGGGCGATGACGGCGCCGCACGGGACGGCGGAGCGCTTCTGGATGGCGGCGCAGGCGGCGCGCAGCGTGCTGACCTCCGCGGCGAGGGCACGCACGCCGGACTGGTACTGGTCCTCCGTGGCGCGGGTGATGCTCCCGGCCCACCGCGAGGAGGACAGAGCGGTCAGGCCGCGCTTGCGCTCCGTCCGGCCGCGGGCGGCGGCGGGGACCTGCCCCGTCCGGACCCGGGCGGCCAGGTCTTTCCGGTACAGCCCGCCCAGGTGCGTGCCGACCGCGAACAGCGCGGCTTCCTCCCCGGGCGTGGGGTGAAGGCGGGTGCGGATCCGCACCCCCGCGGGCGCAGCGGCAACGAACGCAGGGGCAATGACCCGCAGCCCCGAGGCGCTGCGCAGTCCTGTCACGCGCCGGCATCCTTGCGGCGGCCAGGAATTCCGACGTCGACACCAGCCTGAATCATCATGATCCGACCCTGCAAGCCAGGGTACGCATGGACCAGAGCCCGTCTGGCCTATGTGGAAAACCTCCCGGGCGCCGCCAAAGCACGCGGCATCCCCGCGTGCTCACACCCGGGCGATGACCCCACCGGTGGGGAACAGGAACCAGCCGTCGCCGGTGGAGCCCCGGCGGTGCCAGCCCGCCGAAATCCGGGCGGGGCCGGCGGCGTCGGCGACGCCGCATCCGGGTGCCCGGTCCGCCAGCAGGCGGCGGATCTTGGATCGCACACCGTTCATTCCTGACGCGACTTCGGATTCCGCACCGAAGACAGGCAGCCCGGTCGTACCTGCCCAGGCCTGCAGCCGGGCCGTTTGCCGCTCAAGGTCCTGCTTCAGGTCAGGGGAGGACACCCGGGCGTACTGGCCAAGGCCGCCCGTCGCTGCGGAAGTCGAGCTTTCGGGGTGGACGATGATGAGCCTGGGCCCGACGCGTTGCGCCGGAACGGGCAGCGTCCCGTCCCTGAACCATTTGTAGGCGGTCTGCGGGTGGATGCCCTGCGAAATGGCCCAGTTCTTTCAAACGCATAGCATCAAGACACCACTTATCTCGCACTTAATCGCTCTAGGGTGTACTCAAACGTGCTAAAAGTTCAACAGGTCAAACTCCCGGCGTCCGGTGCGCAGACATGAGGCCCCCTCGCATCCTGCATGCGCTCCACCGATTCCGCCCTCGCCATCGAGCAACTCACCAGTATGAGATTTAGAATTAGAACAACCCGCAACGCCGGAGCCTCCGGCAGGCCTGGTACGGAAACCTGCCTTGGCGCCGGCGTCGAGCGCATCGCGAACGGTGCGCAAATATTCCAAAGGGGATTCGCGATGCCACTGTCCGAAGAAGAGCGGAAACGGCTTGAAGAGCTGGAGTCGGACTTGACCGCGGAGGATCCGCGCCTTGCCCACGACCTCCTATCCGGCTCCGTGGGGCACAGCTTCAGGACCAGCACCTCCTTCGGGGCAATGGCGTGCCTGATCGGGGTTGCTTTGCTCGTGGCAGGAATCAGCAGCCAAATCATCGCCCTCGGTGTTGGCGGATTCCTGCTCATGGGGGCAGGCGCCTACCTGCTCCTGGACAAACAGAAAGGTTGACCAATGAACCGCCCAGCGTCAGCAGACGATAACCGCGTCCACAGTGAGGCCCCGGCGGAAGGGGACTCCTCGCTGGAATTTACGGAGATCCGCGCCCATTCCCAGGACCCCGCCGAAGGCCCGGACAGCGATGGTGATGACAGCGCCAACACCGGAGTAACCCGGCCCTCGGAATAACTCCGGACCGCTCTGGCGGGCTTGCGGCACCCGCCAGCGAGTCCTGATGGCCGGCCGTGCTCAGGCGTCTCCCAACAGCCGGCGCAGCGTGGCGGCGTTCCGCACGGCGTTGCCGCCGCCGTCGTTGTTGAAATACGCGAAGACCTCCTTGCCGGCCGCCTCCCATTCGCGGATCCGGTCCGCCCACCAGCCCAGTTCGTCATCCGAATAGGAGCCGCCGTAGAGGTGCTCGTGGTCCGGTCCGTGCAGCCTGATATAGACGAACGGGGCCGTGGCCCGCAGGATGCAGGGGAGTCCGGCGCCGCTCATGACGCAGTACGCGGCACCGTGCCGCTCCAGCAGCGCGTAGACCTCGGGGTGGTCCCAGCTGGGATGGCGGAACTCGACGCAGGTGCTGATCCATTCCGGGAGCGAGGCCAGGAAGTAGTCCAGCCGCGCATCGTCGCGGCCGAAATCCGGCGGCAGCTGCACCCGCAGCACGCCGCGCCTGTTGCCGAGTTCATGCCAGCACCGGGCAATCCGCTCCACCCAGACCTCCGGGGCATAGAGCTTCTTGGCGTGGGTCAGGCCCCGCGGGGCCTTGACGGAGAGCAGGAACCCCTCCGGCAGGCGGCGGCGCCAGCCCACGAAGCCCGTCTCGCGCGGCCAGCGGTAGAAGCTGGCGTTGAGCTCCACCGTGCCGAAGTGGGCAGCATAGTGTTCCAGCCGGCGGCGCGCCGGCAGCCCCGGCGGGTAGAACACGTTGTCCCAGTGGTCGTAGCTCCAGCCGCTCGTTCCGATGTGATGAGTGCCGATGCGCATGCGTGCCGGCCTACGCGCCGAAGCCGGCGGCCATGGCGTGCCCGGACGAGGGTCCCAAGGTCCACATGGATGGAATCCTAGTCCCCCGGCGACAGGAGGGCCGCAGGACGTGCGCATCAAGCCCTCGTACGGGGTGGCGGCGTGTGGCACTGTAAGTGTCATGGCACGCATCGAGGATTATGCAATGGTCGGCGATCTGCACACGGCGGCCCTCATCAGCACCGAAGGCTCCATCGACTGGCTCTGCCTGCCGCGCTTCGACTCGCCCGCCTGCTTCGCCGCCCTGCTGGACACGCCGAAGGCCGGCCGCTGGCTGCTGGCGCCGGCGGGCGGCGGCGAATGCACGCGGCGGCGCTACCGCCGGGGCACGCTCATCCTGGAATCCGAATGGGAGACGCCGGAGGGCAAGGTCAGGATCATCGACTTCATGCCGCCCCGGGACAATGTGGCGGACATTGTGCGGATCGTGGTGGGGGTGCGCGGCACGGTCAGGATGCGCGGCGAGCTGGCCTTGCGGTTCGACTACGGCGACATCGTCCCCTGGGTCCGCCATGACGCGCACGGCCTCCACGCGATCGCCGGGCCGGACGCGGCGTACCTGGTGACGAAGGCGCCCCTGCGCGGGGAGCGCATGCAGACGATCAGCGATTTCACTGTCACCGCGGGGGAGCGGGTGCCCTTCGTGCTGACCTGGACTCCCAGCCATCTTTACCGCCCGCGCGCCGTGGACCCGGAAGCGGTCCTGGCGTCCACCGAGACGTACTGGCGGACGTGGACCGCCAAATGCAAGATCACGGGCCCGTACCGTGAAGCGGTCCAGCGGTCCCTCATCACGCTGAAGGCCCTGACCTACGACCCCACCGGAGGCATCGTGGCCGCGGTGACCACCTCCCTGCCGGAGGAGATCGGCGGCACCCGCAACTGGGACTACCGCTTCTGCTGGCTCCGCGACGCGACCCTGACCCTGCAGGCGATGCTGGCCGCGGGCTACACGGAGGAGGCAGGCGCGTGGCGGGACTGGCTGCTGCGTGCCGTCGCCGGGGACCCGGCCGACCTGCAGATCATGTACGGGCTCCACGGCGAACGCCGGCTGCCGGAGCTGGAGCTGCCCTGGCTGCAGGGCTATGAGAAGTCCGCACCGGTGCGCACCGGGAACGGCGCGGCCGGACAGCTGCAACTGGATGTCTGGGGGGAGGTGCTGGACTGCCTGTCCCTGACCCGGAATGCGCTCCTGAGGCACACGGATGAAACCTGGGACGTCCAGGTGGCCCTGATGGAGCATCTGGAGTCCGCCTGGGACCGCCCGGACAACGGGCTCTGGGAGATGCGCGGGCCACAGCGGCATTTCACCCATTCGAAGGTGATGGCGTGGGTGGCGGCGGACCGCATGGTCAAGGGGGTGCGGGACTTTGGCCTGCCGGGGCCGGCGGACCGCTGGGAGGATCTCCGGGACACCATCCACGCGGAGGTCATGGCAAAGGGTTTCGACGCCGGACGCAACACCTTCGTGCAGTCCTACGGCCGGCCCGAGCTGGATGCGAGCCTGCTGCTGATTCCGCGGGTCGGATTCCTGCCGCCGGACGACCCGCGGGTGATCGGAACCATCGACGCCATCCAGCGCGAGCTGACGCATGACGGCTTCCTCCGCCGGTATAAGCCCGCCGAAAGCGACGACGGCCTGCCCGGCGAGGAGGGCGTGTTCCTGGCCTGCTCCTTCTGGCTGGTGGAAGCCCTCGTGGGGGCCGGCCGGCACCACGAGGCCACCGAACTGTTCGAGCGGCTGCTGGCGCTGCGCAACGACGTCGGGCTCCTCAGCGAGGAGTGGGGCGTGGTGGCCGGGCGGCAGCTGGGCAATACGCCGCAGGCGTTCAGCCACTTCGCCCTGGTGATGAGTGCCCTGGAGCTGCACGAGGACGCCGTGCACCGCAGCGACACCCCGCTGACCGGCGGCGGAGCCCGGAAACGCGCCGGTGTGGCGCGGGGGGCATGACTTCCGGGCTTCCCGGAACCCGTAGCCAGGACCGCCGTCATGTGGCACCGTTTGCCCTGTCAGCACAGAGTCCAGCTCAAGGAGACAGCCATGTTCACGGCCAAGGACGCATTTTCCAGCTTCAGCGTTGATGACCTGGCCAAGGCCAGGCAGTTTTACGGGGAGACGCTCGGGATGGCGGTGGAGGAGGGCGGCATGGGGACGCTCTCGCTCCGGCTGGCCTCCGGTTCCAGGGTGATGATTTATCCGAAAGACAACCACGAGCCGGCCTCGTTCACCGTCCTGAACCTGGTGGTCGACGACGTCGAACAGGCCGTCGACGAGCTCAACCGCCGCGGTGTCCAGACCAAGATCTACGACGATCCGCAGCTGCCCACCGACAGCAAGGGGATCGCGGAGGGTGAGGGTCCCGAGATTGCCTGGTTCAAGGACCCGGCCGGAAACGTGCTGTCCGTCATTAAGGTCTGAGCGGCCGGCGGAGCGGGAAAGACAGCACATGCCCACCGCTGAGTCTTCACATGTGTCGCCGGCCGGCCCGCGGAAAGCCGCCCTCCTCTTCGACGTCGACGGGAAGCTCGCCATCCCCCGCCATCGGGCTGAGCTGCGGGGGCACCAGCGAAGCTGAACTCCGCGGCGCCGTCGAGGTCTACGAATCCCCGCGAGCACTGCTGGACCAGCTCAAGGGCAGCGCGATGGGAAGGCTCGCCGCCCGCCCGCACGGCTGAGAAGCACCATCTGGCATACGCTGGGCCGGAATCCAATTCCACGCCACCGTCAGGAGCACCGCATGACACCTCATCACCAGCCCGGCCGGGTCGCCGTCGTCACCGGCGCGGGATCCGGGATCGGCCGGGCAGTAGCCCGGCTCATGATGGCCGAGGGCTACCGGGTGGTGCTGGCCGGCCGGCGGGAGGCACAGCTGCTGGAGACCGCTGCCGGCCATGCGCAGGCGCTCGCCGTTCCGTGCGATGTCACGGTGCCCGACGACGTCGAGCGGCTCTTCGCCGCCGCCACCGGGCGCTGGGGCAGGGTGGATGTGCTGTTCAACAACGCCGGCGTGTTCGGCCCCGCCGGCTCCGTGGACGAGATCAGCCTGGCGGACTGGGACGCGACGGTGGCCGTGAACCTGACCGGCTCCATGCTGTGCGCCGCGGCCGCGGTCCGCGCCATGAAGGCCCAGTCGCCGCGGGGCGGCCGGATCATTAACAACGGTTCCATCGCCGCGCATTCGCCCCGGCCCCGGACGGTGGCCTACACCGTCACCAAGCACGCCATGACCGGGCTGACCAAGAGCATCGAGCTGGACGGGCGCGGCTTCGGCATCACGTGCGGGCAGATCGACATCGGCAACACGGCCACGGAGCTCATGGACACGCTCGGCGTCGGTTCCGGGGCGGTCCAGGCCGACGGCAGCACCAAGGTGGAGCCGGTGTTCCCGGTGGACGACGCCGCCCGGGCGGTACTCCTGATGGCCGGGATGCCGCCCTCGGCCAGTGTGGGTTCCCTGGTGGTCACGGCGGCCGGGATGCCGTTCATCGGGCGGGGGTAACCGGGCCAACCTGCTGGCCAGTCCGCCTGGCTAGAGCGGCAGCAGTCCGGACAGGTCCGCCCGCAGGCCCGAGGCGGCCACCCGGCCGGCGTCGACGGCGTCCGCCCAGCCCAGCCGTCCGCTGACCATCGCCAGCCAGGTGGCGGCGTCGCACTCGATGACGTTCGGGGGAGTGCCGCGGGTATGCCGCGGCCCTGCCACGCACTGTGTCACGCCGAACGGCGGGACGCGCACCTCCACCGAGTTTCCGGGCGCCCGCGCGGTGACTTCCTCCAGGGTGTACCGTACCGCCGTCGCGAGGGTGCTGCGGGACACGGCGGCGGCAGCACCGCCAGAGCCCGGTGCCGCGTCCGATGGGGTTTCCGGCGGGGTGGCGTCCAGCCACGCGGCGAGCGCCGCACGGCCCTCCTCGGGCGCGATCCGGCGTCGGGCTACGGCCATGGCCTAGTCCAGCAGCGCCGAAACGGCGCGGCCGAGCCTGATCTTGCCCACGTGCCGGCCGCCGCCGAGCACGGGATCGACGACCTTCTCCAGCACACTCGAAACCTCGGGGACCTCGATGGCGCCGGCGGCCGCGAGCATGGTCAGCCCGACCAGCGTCGTGGCCCGGACGTTGCCGTCCAGGACCTTGATGGCGACGGACACGCCCCTCGGGGTGGCCATGACCAGGATGCCTTCGGCGCCGATCTTGGCCAGGATGCCCAGTTCGTCCATGACGATCGTGTTGCTTTCGCCGCGGCCCTGCACCGCCCACGGATAGTCCAGCATGGACGTGGTGATGGTGGCGGCGCGGGCGTTGGAGTTCTTGTCCCCGGGGGCCTTGGCCAGCTTCGAGTAGGCACGTGCCAGGCCGGTCAGGGAGACGGCGGCGACGGGGGCCCCGCAGCCGTCGATGCCGAGGTGGGCGATGCGCTCGCCGCAGTATTCCTCGATCACGGACCGGATGCGCTGCTGCAGGGGATGGTTGGGTTCCAGGTAGCTACGCGTGTCCCAGCCGTTCTCGGTGCAGGCCCAGAGGAACGCGGCGTGCTTGCCTGAACAGTTGAAGGCGAGTTTGGACTTGCCCCGTTCGGAGCGGACCAGCCAGTTCCGGGCGTTCTCGTCCTGGGGCCAGTCGGCCGGGCACTGCAGCTGCTCTTCCGTCACCCCGGCTGCCTTGAGCATGCCCGCCACGACGTCCATGTGGTCGAGGGAGGCGACGTGGCTGCCGCAGGCAATCGCAGCCTGGGCGCCGCGCAGCGGGACGCCTGCCTGCATCACGGCGAGGGCCTGCAGCGGCTTGAGGGCGGACCGGGCGAAGATGGGGGTAGTGATATCGCCCAGCTCGGTGACCACGGTTCCGTCCGCTGCCATCAGGACGGCCGAGCCGATGTGGCGGGATTCGACGAAGCCGCTGCGTTCGATGACTGCCAGTTCGACGGCGGCGTCGACGGTGAAGGTGGCATGCAAATTCAGGGGCATGCTGCCAGTGTATGGTGCCAGCAGGCGATACTGCGGGTAATCCACGGACCCGCTATTCAACCGTGACCATGACCGACTGCCAGCCGGAGGCGCCGTCGGGGACCGGATCGGCACGCTTGTCCGTCTGCAGCTCCCCGGTCCCGTCGGTGGCCCGGGCCTTGATGTAGTGCGGCCCCGGGGTGGCGTCCCAGTCGAAGGACCACTGGCGCCAGGTGATGACGGACGCTTCCGCGGAGAGCACCGCCTCGGTCCAGGGGCCGTTGTCGATCTGCACCTCGACCTTGGTGATGCCGCGGGTCTGGGCCCAGGCCGTGCCGCCGATGGCCACCCGTCCGGCGGGCACCCTGGCGAAGGACCGGGGGACCTCGACCCGGGCCATCGTCTTGATGGGGCCACGTTCGGACCAGCCGCGCTGGGTCCAGTAGGCCTTGTTGTCGGCAAAACGGGTGACCTCCAGGTCCACCACCCATTTGGTGGCGGACACGAAGCCGTACAGCCCCGGCACCACCATGCGGACCGGGTAGCCGTGTTCGAGCGGGAGGGGTTCGCCGTTCATGCCGATGGCGAGCATGGCGTCCCGGCCGTCCTGCAGGACCTCCAGCGGGGTGGAGGCGCTGAAACCGTCGATGGAGGTGGAGAGCACCATGTCCGCGCCGTCCTTGGGGCGGGCCATCTTGAGTACTTCACGGATGGGCATGCCCAGCCACTTGGCGTTGCCGGCAAGGTATCCGCCGACCGGGTTGGAGACGCAGGTCAGGCTGACGTGGGATTCGATCAGCTTGGCGTCGAGCAGGTCCTGGAAGGTGAGCCGGACCTCCTGCTCCACCAGGCCGTGGACGCGCAGTTCCCAGTCCCGGGCGTTGATCTCCGGCACGCTCAGGGCGGTGTCGATCCGGTAGAAGTCCTTGTTCGGCGTCAGCCAGGGGGTGACTCCGGGGGCCTTGGACTGGACGCCGGCGGGTACGGCCGGCGCGGCCGTTGCCGGGGCGGGCAGCCGCAGGGACTCGCGGGCCTGGGCCACGTTGCTGCGGGCCGCGCTGAGCAGGCGTCCGCCGCCGGCTGCTAGGGCCGAGGCGGCGAGGGTGATGCCGGTGGCGGTGAAGAAGTCACGGCGGCTGGCGGCAGGGCGTTCGGGGCGCTCGCTGTCCCTGGAGGGGGCGTCCGCGGCCATCTCCGGCCATTGCCGCATCCGCCACAGCCGCCGGACCAGGAGCCGCAGCACCACGAGCCCCGCCACGGTGCCGGCCAGCGACGGAATCGCGTCCGGCGGTTTCACGCCGGCCCGCGTCACGACGCTGGCGACGATCACGGCGCCCATCAGCAGCACCCCGGCCACGCCCAGCGACCACTTCCGGTAGGCCACCACGCCCAGCACGCAGGCGAGGACCAGGATGGTCACCCCCATGCCGACGAAGAGCGCCGCCTTGTCATTGGTGCCGAAGGTGGCGATCGCGAAGTCCTTCATCCACGGCGGCGTGAAATCGATGAAGGTCGAACCGAGGGCGATCACCGGCGTCGCCCGCGCCGTGAAGAAGGCGCCGATCAGTTCCGCCACGGACAGTACGACGGCAGCAGCGGCCACGCCGGCCAGCGCGGCCAGGGCGGTGGGGCGGCTCGCGGGCTGTTGCGTGGGCTGCTTCATGCTGGGCTTGTCCATACCCGGTCTTCGTAGCCGGACGGCCCGGGGATGGCCCCTCCTCCCCACGGGACATGCCCTCCCCCTGCGCCCAGGGATGGGCATGATGGCATTATGCCCAGTGGCCGCGGGCAGGGCTGGGCATGTCCCCTGGAGGGGCAGGCGGGCCCGGGCGGGACATGCCCTCCGCCTGCGCCCAGGGATGGGCATGATGGCATTATGCCCAGTGGCCGCGGGCAGGGCTGGGCATGTCCACTGGCGGGGCTGACACAGCTTAGGAGCCTGCGGGGTGCACAAAGTACCCTTGGAGACTGTGAAGGTACTTGTCATCGGCCCCGGCGGCCGCGAACACGCCATTGTCCGATCCTTGCTCGCAGACCCGAACGTTTCCGAGGTCCATGCGGCCCCGGGCAATGCCGGCATCAGCAAGCTGGTCCCCACCCACGCCATCGACGCGAACGACCCCGTCGCCGTCGCCGCCCTGGCCACCAGGCTCTCGGTGGACCTGGTGGTGGTCGGTCCCGAGGCGCCCCTCGCCGCGGGCGTGTCCGACGCCGTCCGCGCCGCCGGCATCGCGGTGTTCGGGCCCAGCAAGGCGGCGGCCCAACTCGAGGCTTCCAAGGCCTTCGCCAAGGAGGTCATGGCCGAGGCCGGCGTGCCCACCGCGATGGCCCGGGTGGCCGGCAACGCCGAGGAAGCCGCCGACGCCCTCGACACCTTCGGCGCCCCCTACGTGGTGAAGGACGACGGCCTCGCGGCCGGCAAGGGCGTCGTGGTCACCAACAACCGCGACGAGGCCCTGGCCCACGCGCAGGGCTGCTTCGACGCCGGCGGCTCCGTGGTGATCGAGGAATTCCTGGACGGCCCCGAGGTCTCCGTGTTCGTCCTCTGCGACGGCCGCAACACCGTGGCGCTTTCCCCGGCCCAGGACTTCAAGCGCATCTTCGACAACGACGAAGGACCCAACACCGGCGGCATGGGCGCCTACACCCCGCTGGAATGGGCGCCCGAAGGCCTCGTCCAGGAAGTCATCGACAGGGTCGCGCAGCCCACGGTCAACCAGATGGCCCACCGCGGCACGCCGTTCGTCGGCGTGCTGTTCGTCGGCCTGGCCCTGACATCCCGCGGCACCCGCGTCATCGAATTCAACGTCCGCTTCGGAGACCCGGAAACCCAGGCCGTCCTCGCCCGGCTCAAGACCCCCCTCGGCGGCCTGCTGATGGCAGCGGCCAGGGGCGGACTGGACAAGGTCCAGCCGTTGCGCTGGGCCAGGGAGACCGCGGTCGCCGTCGTCGTTGCCGCCGAAAACTATCCCGGCACCCCGCGGACCGGGGACCGCATCCGCGGCCTGAAGAAGACGGAGGCGCTGGAAGGCGTCCACGTGATCCACGCGGGGACGACGCTGGACGCCGAGGGCAAGGTGGTGTCCGCCGGCGGCCGCGTGCTCGCCGTGGTGGCGCTGGGCACCGACCTCGTCGAGGCCCGCGAACGGGCGTACGACGGCGTCGAGCTGGTCCAGCTCGACGGCGGCCAGTTCCGCACCGACATCGGCGGCAAGGCCGCCCGCGGCGAAATCCATGTCACGACGCCGGGCGCCCCTGCCGCCTCGAAAGCGAAGGCCTGACCATGTCCGGATCACACGAGTCCGCCGGCCTGGACACCGACACGCTGGACCTGCCGGGCTGGCAGCACATCTACTCCGGCAAGGTCCGGGACCTCTATGTCCCCGTCGACGCGTCCATCACCGGGCGCTTCGGGCGGGAGTGCGTCCTGGTCGTGGCCAGCGACCGGATCAGCGCCTTCGACCACGTGCTGGCCAGCGAGATCCCCGACAAGGGGCGGATTCTGACCCAGCTGAGCCTGTGGTGGTTCGAGCAGCTCGGGGTCGAGCACCACGTGCTGGCGTCCACCGTCGACGGCGGTGTTCCCGCCGCCGTGGCGGGCCGCGCGATGATCTGCAAAAAGCTGGACATGTTCCCGGTGGAATGCATCGCCCGCGGCTACCTCACCGGCTCCGGGCTGGCCGAATACCGGCAGTCCCGGACCGTGTGCACCATCCCGCTTCCGGAGGGGCTCGTGGACGGCTCGCGCCTGGCCGAGGCGATCTTCACGCCGTCGGCAAAGGCCGAGGTGGGCGAGCACGACGAGAACATCACCTACGGCGCCGTCGTGGACCTGGTGGGCGCGGACATGGCCGCCAGGCTGCGTGAGCTCACCCTGGAGATCTACACCAAGGCCGAAGAGATCGCCCGCGGCCGCGGCATCATCCTGGCCGACACCAAGGTGGAGTTCGGTGTCGACGCCGCCACCGGCATCATCACGCTGGGCGACGAGGTCCTCACACCGGACTCCTCCCGGTTCTGGGACGCCATGACGTACCGGCCCGGTCAGGCCCAGCCCTCCTACGACAAGCAGTATGTCCGGGACTGGCTGACCTCGGCCGAGTCCGGCTGGGACAGGTCCTCCGACGTGCCGCCCCCGGCGCTTCCGGCAGGCGTCGTGGACCGCACCCGCGGCCGCTACGTGGAGGCCTACGAAAAGCTCACCGGCCGGACGTTCGCCTAGTTCCCCGCCGCGGCTGGGTCCGCCGCGCCGGCGGCCTCAGCCGGCAGACCCTGCAGCCTCGGCCCGGCGCTGGGCCAGCCGGATCTCCAGCACGGCGTCCATGGCCTGCTGGACCCGGTCCGAGGCTCCTGCCGCGCTGAATTCCTTCTGGGCCTCCTCGAGGTACACGAGGGCCTCGCTGGCTTCCCCGGCGGCCTTGAGCGCCTTCCCGAGCAGCAGGGAGACCTCGCCGGCGGTGTGCCGGGCCAAGGACTCCTTCTCGGCGTGGATCTCCCGCAGTTTCTCCACGGCCGCGACGATGTCCCCGGTGAGGTACAGCCACCGGGCCCTGATGAACGCCACCTCGAGCTCGTCGGTCCTGTTCCCGCCCACGATCGAGAGGGCCAGTTCGGCGCGTTCGATCGAGGACAGCGTCTCGGGTTCCACGATCCCCGAGGACAGCCGGACGGCGGCCGAGGCCTTGTTGAACCGCGCCCAGAGGTCGATGTCATTGGCGGGGGACAGCAGCCTGGCGGCACGCTCGTGGTGCTTGATCCCCTCAGGGTAGTCGTGGCGCATGAACGCGACGTTGCCGATGACCCAGGCGACTTCGCCGGCGAGCTGGGACATGGAGTGGTCATCCATCTGCCCGTTCATGGCCTGGCAGTACTCCCAGGCCTCGTCCAGCCGGCCGCTTTCGGCCAGCGCGCCGATCAGTGCCCGCAGCGCTCCGATGATCATGGTGGTGCCCTTGGGCAGCTTGGCGCAGAGCTTCACCGCTTCTTCGGCATGTTCGACGGCGGCGGTCAGCTGGCCCTGGCCCTGCGACGCGGCCGCGAGCATCTGGCGTGCCCGCACGCCCAGGCCGGCGGATTCGGCGGCCATGGGGTGTTCGAGCAGGTGCTGGACGATGTCCTTGCACTCCTGCCAGTTGCCCTGCTTGATCAGGCATTCGGCCTGCATGTAGCTCATGTTCCACCAGGCGCTGGTGTTCTTCGCCTCCAGGGCGATCCGCGCGGCGGTGGCGGCGTGGTTGGCCGCGAGCGGGTAGTCCCGCAGGTCCCAGGCCTGGCGTGCGTAGAGTCCGGCGAGCACGTATTCGGCGTCGCTGACGGAGATCGGCTGGCTCCAGGCCTCCAGCGCTTTGGGCGCCAGTTCCAGGCGCCGGGCAAGCTCTTCGATGACGTCCGCGGTGGGTTCGCGGCGTCCGGTTTCGAGCAGCGAGATGTAGCTGGGCGAGTACAGGTCCCGGCCCAGTTCCGCCTGCGTCAGGCCCCGTTCGAGCCGTTCCGCGCGGAGCTTCTCCCCAAATCCGTTCCCCACGGATACCTCCTGATTCCGGACATTCCATGTACAAAATGCTTGACAGCCTCTGTGGAACCCATTTTACAATGTATGTCAACAAGGGTAGTACTGACTTGGTAAGGACCCCGACTCGTATTGAGGAACTTCATGTTGAAGAAGATCGCAGCTGGCGCCGCCCTGGCGGCCGCACTGGCTTTCTCCGTCGCGGCCCCGGCCGTCCTGTCCGCCCAGTCCAACTTTGTCACCCCGAGCATCACCGCGGTCGGGAACTGGCCCGATCCGATGTAGCCTCCAGAAGCCTCCGCTTCACTGCTCCGGGACATGCGCGAACCATGTCCCGGAGCTTTTTGTGCCCGGGCCGGATGCCGGTCGGGGTGCCGGGCGGCCGGGGCCGGATGCCTTCCGGCCCGCCGGAACACAAAAAAGAGGGCCTTCCGAATGGAAGACCCTCTTTACTTTGGTCGGGATGACAGGATTTGAACCTGCGACCTCGTCGTCCCGAACGACGCGCGCTACCAAGCTGCGCCACATCCCGATCCGCTGCAAAAGCAACTTCACAAGGATAGCTGATGAAGGCCCCGGATGCGAAATCGGGATGCCGGTCCGTCCCCACGCACGCCTGCCGGCCGCGCCGCACCGGCTCAGACCAGCGAGTCTTTCCAGGCTCCGTGCAGCCGCGCGAAGCGTCCGCCGCCGCCGATCAGCTGCTCCGGGGTGCCGTCCTCGACGATGCGCCCGTCGTGGACCACCAGGACCCGGTCCGCCGTCTCCACCGTGGAGAGCCGGTGGGCAATGATCAGCGCGGTGCGGCCGACGCCGGGTCCGTTCCCGCTGACGCCGTTCCCGCTGGCACCGGACCCGGCGCCGTCGTGGATCCCGCCCCGGACGCTTCCCAGCAGCCCGGCCAGCCCGTTCTGGACCAGCCGCTCCGAGGGGAGGTCCAGCGAGGACGTCGCCTCGTCCAGGATCAGCACGGCGGGCCGCGCCAGGAAGGCCCGCGCGAAGCTGATGAGCTGCCGCTGGCCGGCGGAGACGCGGCCGCCGCGCTTGTTGACGTCGGTGTCGTAGCCTTCCGGGAGTTCCGTGATGAACCCGTGGGCGCCCACCGCCCTGGCCGCGTCCTCGATGTCCTCCCGGGAGGCCTGGGGGCGTCCCAGCGCGATGTTGTCGGCCACGGAGCCGCTGAACAGGAAGGCCTCCTGGGTGACCATGACGACGTTCCGCCGCAGGTCCGCCGTCGTGAGCTGGCGCAGATCCACGCCGTCGAGCGTCAGGGAACCGCCGGAGACGTCGTAGAAACGTGCGATCAGCTTGGCCAGCGTGGATTTGCCGGCGCCGGTCTGTCCCACCAGGGCCACCCTCTGCCCGGCCGGGATGTGCAGGTCCAGCGGCGGGATGATGAGCGGGCCGTCGCCGTAGCGGAACTCGACCGCGCGGAAGTCGATGGCGCCCTTCGCCTCGCGCAGGGGCACCGGGTGCTGGGGCGGCCGGACGGTGGGCACCTCCTCCAGCAGGCCGGACACCTTCTCCAGGGCGGCCTGGGCGCTCTGGAAGGAGTTGTAGAACATCGCCATCTGGTCCACCGGCTGGAAGAAACGCTTGGTGGACAGGATCAGCGCCAGCAGCACGCCCACGGCCAGTTCGCCGCCGAGCACGCGGAAGCCGCCGACCAGGAGGACGACGGCGACGCAGACATTGCCGATCAGCACCAGGCCGGGCTGGAAGACGCCGTGGAGGTTGATCGAGCGCACCACCGCCGCACGGTAGTCCTCGGAGAGCTCGGCGTAGCGGGCGGCATTCCCGCGTTCCCTGCGGAAGGCTTTGACCGCGCGGATGCCCGTCATGGTCTCCACGAAGTGCACGATCAGCCGGGCCGAGACGACGCGGGATTCCCGGAAGGCGGTCTGTGAGTGCCTCTGGTACCAGCGGGCCAGGAAGTACATCGGCACGCCGGCGGCCAGCACCAGGAGCCCGCTGCGCCAGTCGAGCGTGAGTACCGTGGCGGCCGTGAACACCATGAACAGCATCCCGGAGGCCAGCGAGCTCACCCCTGAGTCCAGGAGTTCGCGCAGGGCCTCCAGGTCCGAGGTCTGCCGGGCGATGATGCGCCCCGAGGTGTATTTCTCGTGGAATTCCAGGCTCAGCCGCTGGGTCTGCCGGAAGACCCGGACGCGGAGGTCCAGCAGCATCGCCTGGCTGAGCTTCGCCGTCGATGTCACGTACAGGGCGGTCAGGGCCGCCGTGGTGAGGGCCGCCGCGAGGTAGGCGACGCCGGCCAGCACCAGCGGGAGGCTGTCGCCGGCGCGCAGCGCCGGCAGTGCCCGGTCGATCCCGAACGCGATCAGCGCCGGTCCTGCCACGCGCGCGGCCTGGGAGAGCACGACGGCGGCGATGGTCAGCCAGAACCGCCGCCGGACCGGGCGGATCAGGGAGCCCAGCAGGGCCAGGGAGCGGCGCCGGACGGTTTTGCTCTCGCTCCTGCTCAGGTGCGCGTTGTCCTCGTTGGCGGTGCCGAAGGTCGTGCTGCTCACTGGGAAATCTCCTCGGCCTCGAGGGCTGACAGTTCCGAATCCAGATCCCGCGGTCCCCGGTCCAGGCTCGCAATGATGTGGCGGTAGTGGCTGTTCTCCGCGAGGAGCCGGGCGTGGGTGCCGACGGCGGCGATCCGGCCGTCCTCCAGCAGCGCCACCCGGTCCGCCAGCGCCACCGTGGACGGTCGGTGGGCCACGATGAGGGTGGTGGTCCCGGCGAGGACCTCGCGGAGCCGGGCCTCGACGCGTTCCTCGGTGTGGACGTCCAGCGCCGAGAGCGGGTCATCGAGGACCAGCACCCTGGGCTGGGCGGCGATGGCGCGGGCCAGCGCAATGCGCTGCCGCTGCCCGCCGGAGAGGCTCAGGCCCTCCTCGCCGATCAGGGTGTCCACGCCGGCCGGCAGGGAATACGCGAAGTGCGCCTGGGCGACGTCGAGGGCCTCCGCCAGCACCTCCTCCAGCGCCTCCGCGCTGCGTCCCCCTGAACCGTTACCCGCGGCGCCGCTGCCCGGGGCGCCGAGGAGGACGTTGTCCCGCACGGAACTGGAGAACAGCGTGGTGTCCTCGAAGGCCACGGCGACGACGCCGCGGAGGTCCTCGACGCTGAAATCCCGCAGGTCCACGCCGTCGATGCTGATGGATCCCTGCGTGACGTCATAGAGGCGCGGGACCAGCTGGAGCAGGGTGCTCTTGCCGCTTCCCGTGATGCCGACCAGGGCCATGGTTTCGCCGGGCCGGATGTCCAGGGTGATGTCCTTCAGGATCGGCTTGTCCGGGGCGTCCTCGAAGGCGAAGCCGGCGTGGTTGAAGCTCAGGGCGCCCTTGAGCACCGCGGGCCGGCGCGGGCTCTCCGGGCTGGCGATCGTGTTGACCGAGTCCATCACCTCGAAATGCCGGTCCAGCGCGGCCTTGGCGGTGAAGGCCATGGCCAGCAGCATGCCGGAGAATTCCACCGGGGCGGCGATCACTGCGGCGGTGGCGAAGAACGCCACGAGGGCGCCGATGCTCAGCTCACCGCGGGCGGCCAGCACGACGCCGACGACGAGCCCGGCGCCGAGGGCCAGCTCGGGCAGCAGCGTCACGACCAGGCTGAAGACGGCCAGGTGCCTGGCCTTGGCGATCTCGGTCCGCCGGAGTTCCTCGGCCTGTTCGTTGAAGTTCTCCAGCGCCTCCCGGCCGCGGCCGAAGGCCTTGAGCACGCGGATGCCGTGGACCGACTCCTCGACCGTGGTGGCGAGGTCCCCGGTCAGGTCCTGGCTGCGGCGCGTCACCTTGCTGAAGCGGGCCCGGAAGCGGAAGCCGTAGACCATGATGGGGACGGCCGCGGCCAGAAAGATCAGGGCCAGCTGCCAGCTCATCGAGAACATCACGACGACGCCGATCACGACGGTGAGGGTGGTGACCACGAGCATGATCGCGCCGAACGCCATCCAGCGGCGGAGAAAGTTCAGGTCCGTCATGGCCCGGGAGAGCAGTTGCCCGGAGCCCCAGCGGTCGTGGAAGGAGACCGTCAGGTCCTGGAGGTGGCCATACAGCGACACCCGCATCCGGGCCTCCACGGTCGTGGCGGGGTTGATGACGAACTGTCGGCGCAGCGCCACGAGGCCGGCCTCGGCGATTCCCAGGCCCAGGATCACGAGCGACGCGATCCACACCGGCCGGCTGCTTCCGCCGGGCTTCAGGGACTCGTTGATGAGGACGCGCAGCACCTGGGGGATGGCCAGCGCCACCACGCTCGCCAGCAGCGCGCAGGCCAGGCCCATGACGAGCCGGGGGAGGATCGGCCGCACGTGCGGATAGAGTCGGCTGATTGACGTGAAAAATGGAGTCTGCTTGGCCATGCCTGCTTCTTAAAACGCACCGGGGATGTAGTTTCCTGTAGCAACTACCCTAGGTTACGGGTGACCCGGTTCACACGATATCGGACGCCCCCAGCATCCCGCCCGCCGAGGCCGTTCCGCAAGGGATTCCCGGGTCGCCGGGGGACATGCCCAGTCCTGGCCGGGTGGGCCCGGGGGACATGCCCAGTCCTGGCCGCAAGGAGTGGGCACGCTGCCACTATGTCCAGCGGTCCCGCCCGGGGGAGGGCATGTCCCGAGGGGGCCGGGAAACACGGGAGGGCATGTCCACCGCCGGGCTCCGCGGCGGGGCATGCTCAGCCGCGGTCAGCCGCGGGAGGTGAGCGTGAGCAGCACGGCCTCGGGCCTGCACGCGATGCGGACCGGGGCGAAGCGGGAGGTGCCGATCCCGCCGGAGACGTTCACCGGCGTCGTGCTTCCGTTGCTCTCCCAGGTGTTCAGGCCCTTGGCGCGCCAGGTGGGGAGGTCGCAGTTGGCGACGAGGGCGCCGTAGCCCGGGAGGCAGATCTGGCCGCCGTGGGTGTGGCCGGCGAGCAGCAGTTCGGCCCCCGCCTCGGTGAAATGGTCCAGCACGCGCTGGTAGGGGGCATGGGCGACGGCGACGCGCAGGTGCGGGGTCTTGTCCTGGCCCTTCGTGCCGCGGGGCCAGCCGGCGTACCGCTCGAGGCCAAGGTGCGGATCGTCGACGCCGGAGAAGTCACAGCGCAGGCCCTTGATCACGAGGGACTGGCAACGATTGGTCAGGTCCACCCAGCCGGAGATGCCGAAGCCCGAACGCAGCCGCGGCCAGTCCAGCCTCTCCGGGTCCTCCTGCCGCGAGGAGGGTCCGACGAAATAGGAGGCGGGGTTCTTGATCCGGGGTCCGAAGTAGTCGTTGGAGCCGGGAACAAAGACGCCCGGGAACTCCAGCAGGGGACGCAGCGCCTGCAGCAGGGGCTCGACCGCCTTGGCATGGCTGAGGTTGTCGCCGGTGTTCACCACCAGGTCCGGTTCCAGCTCCGCCAGCGAGGCAAGCCACCGGGCCTTCCGGCGCTGGCCCGGCACAAAGTGGATGTCGGACAGGTGCAGCACCCGGAGCGGGCCGAAGCCGGGCGGCAGGACCGGCAGGGTTTCCTCGCGCAGGACGAACTGGTTCTTCTCCCAGAGGCCGTAGCCGGTCAGCGCGGTTCCGGCCGCGGCGCCAACCGCGGCGGTGACGGCAACGCCGCGCCCGATGCTCCGGGCGCGGCGTGCCAGCGCGTTTGCGGCGGTCATCGGCTACGGCGCGGCGGGCGCGGCAGGCGCAGAGGGAGCGGGCGCGGCTGGGACGCCGGGTGCCACCGCGGGGACCGAAGCCTGCGTGCTAGGAGCCGGCGCGGGCGCGGACGTCGGGGCCGGCGCGGGTGCCGGAGCCTGCGCCGGAGTTGACGGGATGGTCTGGCGCGGCGCCGCCGGAACGCCGCCCAGCATGCTCGACGGCGGGGCCGGGAACGGGTTGGTGCCGTAGCCGGGCGCCACCTGGGCCATGTAGTTGGAGAACTGCGGCCCGGCGATCATGTAGCCGTCGATGCCCTTGTAGAACTTGCCGTTGATGGTCACGTTCTGGCCGGAACGCAGCTGGTTGCCCAGCGGGTCGCCGAACCAGGTGGCGGTCGCCAGGCCGGTGGTGTAGCCCGCCACCCAGGTGGAACTGTTGTTGTCGTTGGTTCCGGTCTTGCCTGCGATCGGGAAGCTGGTCTTGGTGGAGATCCGGGGCTGGATCAGCGAGCCGGAGCCGCGGTTGAGCACTTCCTGCATGGCATAGGCGACGCCGCGGGCCACCTCGGGTTTGACGGCATCCCGGCAGCTGGTGGCCTGGGCCGGGAGCTGGGCGCCGCTCTGGTCGGTCACTGAGGCGATGGCGATCGGCTCGCAGTACTTGCCGTCGTTCGCGAAGGTGGCAAAGGCGCTGGCCAGGGTCAGCGGCGCCGTCTGCGTCGAACCGATCAGGTTGCCCAGGGTGGTCATCGGCACCTTGGGGTTGGGATCGCCGGCCGCTGGCAGGCCGCCATGGACGCCCGTGGCGTCGACGATCTCCTGGATGCCGCACAGGTCCACCTGCGCGGCCGAGGCAAACGTGATGGTGTTGATGGAGTTTGCCAGGCCGTCCAGGACGGTCATGTACTTGTAGTGGTCCTCGTCGGCGTTCTGCAGGTCATGGCTCTGGTTCGTGGCGTCGTACCAGCCCACAACGGGCGCCGGGCAGGTGTTCTTCCAGGGGAAGTTCTGTGGGTAGCGCCGGACGGCGCCGTTGAGCTGCGTGTTCATGGCCTTGCCCTCGTTGAGCCATTCCGCGAAGGTGAACGGCTTCATGGTGGAGCCGGGCTGGAAACCGCCCAGCCCGTTCAGGTCCTGGCCCTTCGCGTCCTGGCTGTCCACGTTGAAGTTCTGGGTCTGGTCGAATTTGCCGTCGGTGGGGAACCAGACGGTGTTCTGCGCCATGGAGATGATCTTGCCGCTGCCCGGCTGCACGGACACCAGCGAGGCGCCCCACTTGTCCGGGTTCGCGCCGGCCGAAGCGTCAACCTGGGCCTGGGCGACCGACTGGGCCTTCGGGTCCAGCGTGGTCTTGATGGTCAGGCCGCCGCGGAACACCTTCCGCTCGCGCTCGTTTGCGTCGGCGCCGTAGGCAGGGTTGTTCAGGAGCAGGTGCAGGACGTAGTCGCAGAAGTAGGGCGCCGTCGTCGAGTACGCGCAGCCCTGGCGGGGCTGGGTGACCTTCGTTGTCACCGGCGCCGCCAGGGCGGCGTCGTAGTCGGCCTGCTTGATCTTCCCCTGGCTGAGCATGGCATGCAGGACCAGGTCG
This sequence comes from Pseudarthrobacter albicanus, assembly GCF_018224015.1. Classification (GTDB taxonomy): domain Bacteria; phylum Actinomycetota; class Actinomycetes; order Actinomycetales; family Micrococcaceae; genus Arthrobacter; species Arthrobacter albicanus. Next base: position 49,941 of record NZ_JAGPOT010000029.1, on the reverse strand, counting down.
CGGCGGACCTTCGCGTTGTCCGGGTGGGTGATCGGGTCATAGAAGGACGGGCTGTTCACGACGCCGGCCAGCAGCGCGGCCTGCGGCAGGGTGAGGTCCTTGGCGGTGGTGCTGAAGAAGAACTTGGAGGCGGCTTCGATGCCGTAGGCGTCCCGGTTGAAGAAGACGATATTCAGGTAGCCCTCAAGGATCTGCTCCTTGGTGAACTTCTTCTCCAGGGCGATGGCCAGCTTCATCTCGCGGAGCTTGTCGCCCACACCCTTGTTGACGCCGTTGAGGAGGACCTCGCCGCTCCTGCCCTCGGCCTCGAGGGAGGAGTTGATGACGTTGTTGACGTACTGCTGCGTGATGGTCGACGCGCCCTGCTTGTTGCCCCGGGCGGTGCTGACGAGGGCGCGCAGGATGCCGGTGGTGTCCACGCCGCCGTGTTCATAGAAGCGGCTGTCCTCGATCGCGATCACCGCATCCTTGATGTACGGGGACATCTGGTCCAGCGACACGCGGGTCCGGTTTTCCGCATAGAGGTTGGCGATCACGCTGCCGTCCGCCGCGAGGATCGTCGTCGACTGGCTGGGCGGGTCCACCTTGAGCTCGGCCGGGAGCGTGTCGAAGAACTGGATCGAGCCGCTCGCCGCGCTGCCGGATACAGCGGCCGCAGGGACCAGGAGCCCCGCCACCAGGACGCCACAAATGGCGCTCACGCCCAGGAAAACCAGGAGCTTTCCGAGGGTGGTGGCCGTGTCGAATAAAGGGTTCTTGCCAGTCGCCATGTTTTCCACTTTACCGGCAACGAACTAGGATCTAGCTCATGACCAAATGGGAGTACGCCACGATACCGCTCATCATCCATGCTACAAAGCAGATCCTGGACCAGTGGGGCGACGACGGCTGGGAGCTTGTCCAGGTTGTTCCGGGCCCCGACGGAAACGGCCTGGTTGCCTACCTGAAGAGGGAGAAGCAGTAGCCATGAGCACCCCAGCAGCAGCCACGCCGGCAGGCGCCGCCGCAGGCGCCAGCACGACCGGAACCACCGCAGGTACTAACGCCGAGACCAGCGCCGGGAACACCGCGCACGCGGGCGCGTCGTCCGCCGTCGAACAGCGCCTGGCAGAGCTCGGCCTGACCCTGCCGGACGTCGCGGCCCCTGTGGCCGCGTACGTTCCCGCGGTGATTTCGGGCAACCACGTCTACACCTCCGGGCAGCTGCCGTTCATCAACGGCAAGCTCGAAGCCACGGGCAAGGTGTCCTCGGGCACGGAGGGCGCCTCGGACGAGCCCACGGTCTCCCCGGAAGCCGCGAAGCATTACGCCGCCGTCTGCGCCGTCAACGCCCTGGCCGCGGTCAAAAGCGTCATCGGCGATCTGGACCGCATCACCAGGATCGTCAAGGTGGTCGGCTTCGTCTCCTCGGATCCGTCCTTCACCGGCCAGCCCGGCGTCATCAACGGCGCCTCCGAGCTCCTCGGCCAGGTCCTGGGTGACGCCGGCCAGCACGCCCGGTCCGCCGTCGGCGTGGCTGTCCTGCCGCTCGACTCTCCCGTTGAGGTCGAACTCATCGCCGAATTCGCCTAGAGGACCGGTCACTTCCCTTGCCTCAGTTAGCCCGACGCCTGTTCGTCCTTCCCGCCGATCTGGAGGGGGCAGCACGCAGCTGGCTCGAACACGGCGAACGGACGCCCCGCGCGGCCCGGTTCGCCTCGTCGGTCGTCCTCCTGCGGGATTCGCCCTCGGGCCTGGAGACCTGGCTGGGCTACCGGCCGGGGTCCTCGCCGCTGGGCGTGCTCGCCTTTCCCGGCGGCTCGCTGGAGGCGTCCGACGACGGCGCCGTCGGCTGGCTGGGCCCCTCGCCCCAGCATTGGGCCGAGCAGATGGGGACGTCCGACGTCGGGCTGGCGCGCCGCCACGTGGTGGGCGCCATCCGTGAGCTGTTCGAGGAGACCGGCATCCTGCTCGCCGGCCCGGACCTGTCCACGACGGTGGAGGGGACCTCCAGCCCGGAGTGGATGCGGGCCCGCGAGGCCGTCGCGAACCAGGAGAAGTCCTTCACCGAGGCGCTCGCCAAGCGCGGGCTCTCGGTGCGCACGGACCTGCTCAAGCCGCTGGTCAACTGGCTCAGCCCGGACTTCGCGCACCGCCGCTTCAACACGCGCTACTTCGCCGCCACCCTGCCCGTCAACCAGCAGCCCTCCCTGCTGGCCAGCAAGGGGATCTGGGGCCGCTGGGTCTGCGTCCGCAAGGTCATCGCCGGGCGCGACACCCCGGCCCTCGGCGACGAGGTGGGCCAGGAGAACACCGTCGGGCGGCCCCTGGGCGAACTCCTTGTGCCCGGCTCGGAGATCATGCTGGAAAAGATGGCCGCCGCCAACGGCTGCATCGCGTATCTGAGTTACAAGCGCAAGGCCCACGTCTACCAGCCCAAGCTCGTCGAGGAAGACGGCAGGCTCATGCTCGAGGTCGAGGCGGCGAAAACCGTAGCCGGGGAGCCCCAGCGCGAACGCTGACGCACTCCGCGCATCCCATGCCACCGGACATGCCCTCCGCTGGGCTAGGCCGGTGGGCATGGTGGCATTATGTCCAATCCTCGCCGCCGGGACTGGGCATGTCCCGCGGGCCGTGGTGCTAAGGATGGACGTGTCCCGCGGGTGGATTCATTTGCTCAACCACCGAAGGCCGGCTCCGTTTCCGCGGAGCCGGCCTTCCATGCATGGTGCCAGCCCTAGCGGGAGCGCTGGCGGAGACGCTGCATGTCGAGGATGACGACGGCGCGGGCCTCCAGGCGCAGCCAGCCGCGCTGGACGAACTCGGCGAGGGCCTTGTTGACGGTTTCGCGGGAAGCGCCGACCAGCTGGGCCAGCTCTTCCTGCGTGAGCTCATGCGCGACCAGGACGCCGTCGGTCGCGGGGCGTCCGAAGCGGTCGGCCAGATCCAGCAGTGCCTTGGCCACGCGGCCGGGGACGTCGGAGAAGACGAGGTCGGAGAGGGAATCGTTGGTGCGGCGCAGGCGGCGTGCCAGTGCCTGCAGCAGCTGGGCGGACACCTCGGGGCGCGTGCGGAGCAGGGCATTGAGGCTGTCGTTCTTCAGCCCGGCCAGGCGGGTTTCCGAGACGGCCGTTGCCGTGGCGGTGCGGGGGCTCGGATCGAACAGTGCCATTTCGCCGAAGAGCTCGCCCGGACCGAGGATGGCCAGCAGCGATTCCCGGCCGTCCGGCGATGTGCGGCCGAGTTTGACCTTGCCGGAGACGATGAAGTAGAGCTGGTCGCCCTGGTCGCCTTCCCGGAATACCGAGGCTCCGCGTGAGAGGTCCACCTCGGTGAGTTCGTCCGTCAACAGACGGAACGCCTCGTCGTCGAGCGTGGCGAAAAGGGGTGCGCGGCGCAATACCTCGATATCCATGAAATCTCCTGACTAACTGTGTCGGCTGGGGCGCTTCAGCCATTGTTTCAGAATTTTGGCGCCTCTGTGACGTAGTTGGCACCGAAACGCCCTAAAGGACGCCGCGGGGGCACCGCAGGGGAGCCGCGCGGGAGCCGCGCGGGAGTCCCTGCCGGCCCGGGGCGGGCATCGGGCGGTGGGCGAACTGTCAGCTGTCCCCAGTAGAATGGGCTCACCTGTCTGTGAGGAGAACCCGGTGTTCGGCTTGACCATTTTGGACCTGGCGTTGGTTCTGACGCTCGTGTCCTACCTGATCCATGGCTTGCGCAACGGCTTCCTGGTGACGCTCGGAGGCATCGCCGGCTTCGCTGCCGGCGCCGTGGCCGCCTTCGTTTCCGTCCCTATTGTCAGCGGCCTGGTGGAAGACAGCGGCTGGCGGCTGGCGGCGATCGTGGCCGCCGCCGTCCTCCTGATGATCATCGGCCACGGGCTTGGCACCATGGCCGGGCGGACGATCCGCAGCGCGGTCCGGATCAGCCCGCTCAGGACCGCAGACCGCGTGGTTGGCGGCGGCGTGAATGTCGTGGTGTCCGCCCTCGTCATGTCCATGCTGGCATTCAGCATCGGAGCCCTGGGCGTCCCCTTCGTCTCCCAGCAGCTTGCCGAGTCCAAGGTGATCCGCTTTATCGACGGCATGACGCCGACCCCTCTCAAGACCTCCATGGCCCAGCTGCGGTCCACCGTGATCGGTGAGGGCATTCCGACCCTGCTGGACGGCTTCGGGCAGGGCCAGCCCGTGGCTGTCCCCGACGCCAGCACGGATACCCCGGCATTGAATAAGGCTGCCGGCTCCGTGCTGAAGATCGCCGGAACCGCCTACCAGTGCGGACAGAACCAGACCGGAACCGGCTTTGTGGTGTCGCCCGGCCGTGTGGTGACCAATGCCCATGTGGTCGCCGGAGTACCGGAACCGGTGGTGGAAGTCCCCGGCGGGGGCGCGTTGCCCGGACGCATCGTGTACTTCGATAACCAGCACGACCTCGCCGTCCTGGCCGTCGACGGGCTGCGGACCGCACCGCTGCCGCTCGGCTCCGACCTCCCCGCCGGCAGTCCGGCCGCGTTCGCCGGCTATCCGCACGGCGGGCCCTTCCAGTCCAAACCGGCCACGGTGCAGGGCATCGCCACGGTGCTGGTCCCCGACATCTACGGCAACAACGCGGCCCCGGAAGACGTGTACCGGCTCGCCGGTGACGTCCAGCCGGGCAACTCCGGAGGGCCGTTGCTGACCACCGACGGGCACGTGGCGGGCGTGATCTTCGCGAAGGCCACCACCGAGTCCTCGCTGGGGTTCGCGATCACCATGACTGATCTCGGTCCGGTCGCCGAGCAGGCGCCGGGTCTGAGCGACCCCGTCTCAGCCGGGCAGTGCATCAAGAAATAGCGGGCCGCAGCCACTCCAGGCTCTGACCGTGCGGCCCGGCGATGGCCACGGGCTCTCCGTTGTGCAGCAGCAGGAACCGGCCGCGGAGCCGGGCGTCGTCCATTTCCGGCACCACGCTGGAGTGGTCTTCCTGGAGCATGACAGTGTGGCCCTCGTTGGAGAGCCAGTGGCAGCCCCGTTCCGCCGCGAGGCCGGCGATCGTGCTGCGGAACCGGTCACGGCCCCCGGCGTCGAGATAGGCCAGGACCGCACTGTGGAATACCACCAGGGCAGCGTCCGCCGGCGCCTGCCGGGCCAGGGACACGAGCTGTTCGTTGAGGTCCCCGGCCACCAGCAGCGGAGGTCCCTGCCGGGCAATCGCGATCGCCCGGCGCAGCCGCTCACGCCGGAAGTCCTGCTCCGGCCAGATGAGCGCCTCCAGCCACGCGACGTCGTCGGGGTTACGGACGTCCAGGGGATTGAGGTCGATCCCGGCCCGCTACACGACCCGGGGCAGTTCAACCGGTACCGGAACCGGGCCGGAGACGGTGCAGCGGAGGACCGGAAAGGTACCCGGCGGCGCCGAGGCCGGAACCAGCCGGTGCACGGTGCTGGCGGCACCGCCGACGCTCCCGCCGGCGACGAATTCGTAGCCGTAACGGTCCGGGAACAAGGCGAGCCCGGCCGAGGCCCCCACCTCGATGAGGGCCAGCGGCCGGCCCTCCGCGGCGGCGATCCGCGCGAGGGACGGCAGCAGGCTGGCGCAGCGCCCGGCCTCATTGGTCTGGGTGGCGCGCGAGAGCACGATCCCTGAGATGTCCGCCCAGTGTGCGTCCAGGAAATTCCGGAAATCAGCGTAGGGGCTGATCTGCGCGCCGAGGTACCGGGCCGCGGCGAGCATCAGCAGCGGCTGGCGTTTGTTGTACGGCCACTCCTCGATGCGCCGGATCAGTTCCGCGTCCTCCGCGATGCCCACGGACCACCCGGCGTAGCACGCGGAGTTGCCGGGCGCGTCGACGGTCCCGAAATGCCGGTACCACTCCGCGGTGGCCGACGCCGCCCCGGACTTGGCAGCCGCCCCGGACACCGCCGCCCCTGCGGAGTCTGCCCCGGCGGCGTCCGCCGGGGACATGCTCAGTCCTGGCCGGACTGCGGCCCCTGCGGCCCCTGCAGCCCGGCAAGGTACTCCACCGCGAAGCGGTACCCCATGATCCCGGCGCCGGCAATCACGGCCTTGCTGATGTCCGAGAGGTACGAGTGGTGCCGGAATTCCTCCCGGGCGTGGACATTGGTGATGTGGACTTCGACGGCGGGCAGCTGCACGGCGGAGATTGCGTCCCGGATTGCCACCGAGGTGTGGGTGTAGGCCCCGGCGTTGATGACGATGCCGATCGCCTTGCCGCGGGCGGAGTGGATGGCGTCCACGAGGGCGCCCTCATGGTTGGACTGGAAGCATTCGACGTCCAGCCCGTGCGCGGCGCCGGCGTCTTTGGCGAGCTGTTCGACGTCGGCCAGCGTGGAGGTGCCGTATTTCTCGGGTTCACGGGTGCCGAGCAGGTTCAGGTTGGGTCCGTTGAGGACCAGGACGGTACCGCGGCCGGACGGGGCGGGGATGGCTTCGCTCATGCCTGCCAATGTATCGCGTTGCGGGCCCGCCCGCTGCGGCTCTGGCCCGTCCCGGCCTCCCTGCCTAGACTGAAGGGACCATCGTGCGGAGCTCCCGTACTGGCCAGCTCCCGCGGACAAGCCCGATCCGGGAGCGTCATCATGCGCAACATCCACTATTCAGGAAAGCTTATCCGCCAGGCCGCTGTTGCCCTGCTCGCCTTGGCGGCGTTCCTCGCCCCGGCGCCCATGGCGGCCGCGGACAGGACAGGATCCGACGGCGGGCCGTCGGTGATCACCCTCCCCGGCGCCACCGGGGCGGAGGGCATCGCCGCGGGGGACGGCACCACGTTCTTCGCGGGTGACTTCCTCAACGGGAACATCTACCGCGGCGACGTCCACAAGGGCACCGCCAAGCGGTTCATCGAAGCCCCGGGCGGCAGGGCAGCCGCCGGAATGAAGGCCGATCTGCGCCACGGGCTGCTCTTCGTGGCAGGCGCCGCCACCGGGCAAGCCTATGTCTACAGCCTCGAAACGAAGAAGACGGTGGCGGTCTACCAGCTGGCCGGGGCCCGCACGAGCTTCATCAACGACGTCACGCTGACAGATAAAGGCGCCTGGTTCACGAACTCGCAGGCCGGCGAGCTGTACTTTGTCCCGGTGGACCGCCACGGCGAGCCCGGTGAGGCACGGACGCTGGCGCTCAAGGAACCGGCCGGAGCCCTCGAGCAGGGGTTCAACCTCAACGGCATCGCGGCGGTCCGGGACGGAAAGACGCTGATCGTCGCCCACACCGTCCGGAGCGCCCTGTACGCCGTTGACCCGGACACCGGATCGAACCGGCTGATCACCCTGACCGACAGCTCCGGTGCCCCCGCCACCCTGCCCAACGTAGACGGCATCATCGTCCGGGGAGACACCCTCTGGGCGGTCCAGAACCTGTCCAACCAGGTCAGCCGGATCCGGCTGGACCGGAGCCTGTCCTCCGGTGAAGTACGGGAGGTCATCACCAGCCCGCACTTCGATATCCCGACGACGGCGGCACTCTTCGGCGACACCCTCGCCGTGGTCAACGCCAAGTTCACCACGCCCGCTGCCACGACCTTCGAGGCGGTCCTCGTGGACGCCCGTTCGCGGCACTGACGCGGAACTGACCCGTTCGCGGCACTGACCGGCGGGGTAGGGATCCGGGCAGACGGCGGCGGCGCCGCCCCAAAGTGGGCAGCGCCGCCGCCGGCCCGGTCAGTCCGGCCCGGTCAGTCCAGCCCGGGCGGGGCTGAACGTTCGGGAGCCGTTACTTCTTCAGGGACTGCGCGATCTGGGCCATGACGGTGTTGTCCGCCAGGGTCGTGGCGTCGCCCACGTCGCGGCCTTCCGCGACGTCCTTGAGCAGGCGGCGCATGATCTTGCCGGAGCGGGTCTTGGGCAGTTCGGGGACCACGAGGATGGTCTTGGGCTTGGCGATCGGGCCGATCTCCTTGCCGACGTGGTTGCGGAGTTCCTGGACGATTTCGTCGCCGGAGTCCACGGCGTCGCCGCGGAGGATCACGAACGCGACGACGGCCTGGCCGGTGGTCTCGTCCGCGGCGCCGACGACGGCGGCTTCGGCCACGGAGGGGTGGGACACCAGGGCGGATTCGATCTCGGTGGTGGAGAGCCGGTGCCCGGAAATGTTCATCACGTCATCCACCCGGCCGAGGAGCCAGATGTCGCCGTCCTCATCCCTCTTGGCGCCGTCGCCGGCGAAGTACATGGTCTCGAAGCGGGACCAGTACGTTTCCTTGAACCGCTCCGGGTCCCCCCAGATGCCGCGCAGCATGGCGGGCCAGGGTTCGCGGATCACCAGGAAGCCGCCGTGGCCGTTGGGCACGGATTCGCCGGCCTCGTCCACGACGTCCGCGGCGATGCCCGGCAGCGGGACCTGGGCGGAGCCGGGCTTGGTGGCCGTGACGCCGGGGAGGGGTGCGATCATCTGGGCGCCGGTTTCGGTCTGCCACCAGGTGTCCACGATCGGTGCGGGGTTGTCTTTCTTTTCGCCGTTCTTGCCCGCGTTGGCTCCGATGACGTCCCGGTACCACATCCACGCTTCCGGGTTGATGGGTTCGCCCACCGAGCCCAGGACCCGGATCGAGGAGAGATCGTACCTGCCCGGGATGTCCTTGCCCCACTTCATGAAGGTCCGGATGGCGGTGGGGGCGGTGTAGAGGATGGAGACCTTGTACTTCTCGATGATCTCCCACCAGCGGCCCTGGTGCGGGGAGTCCGGGGTGCCCTCGTACATGACCTGCGTGGCGCCGTTGATGAGCGGCGCGTAGGCGACGTAGGAGTGCCCGGTGACCCAGCCGACGTCGGCCGTGCACCAGTAGACATCCGTCTCCGGGTGCAGGTCGAAGACGGCCTTGTGGGTGTAGGCGGTCTGGGTGAGGAAGCCGCCGGTGGTGTGCAGGATGCCCTTGGGCTTGCCCGTGGTCCCCGAGGTGTAGAGGATGAACAGCGGATGCTCCGAGTCATGCCCGACGGCGGTGTGCTCGGCTGAGGCGGCCCCCACGGTGTCCGCCCACCAGTGGTCACGGCCCTCGTGCCAGTCCACGTCCGCCCCGTTGCGCTTGACCACCACGACGTTCCGGACGGAGTGGCCGCCGCCGTCTCCGTCATGGGACAACGCCTCGTCGACGGCGTTCTTGAGCGGGCTGGGCTTGCCGCGGCGGTAGGTGCCGTCGGCGGTGACGACGAGCCTGGCTTCGGCGTCGTCGATCCGGGAGCGGAGCGCGTCGGCGGAGAAGCCGCCGAAGACCACCGAGTGGATGGCGCCGATCCGGGCGCAGGCCAGCAGGGTGATGACGGCCTCGGGAATCATCGGCAGGTAGACGGCCACCCGGTCGCCCTTGGCCACGCCCAGGGACTCGAAGGCATTGGCGGCCTTCTTGACCTCCTCGGTCAGCTGCGCGTACGTGTAGGTGCGGGTGTCGCCCGGTTCGCCCTCGAAGTAGATGGCGACGCGGTCCCCGAGCCCGTTTTCGACATGGCGGTCCAGGGCGTTGTACGCGGCGTTGACCTCGCCGCCGACGAACCACTTGGCGACGGGTGGCTGGGTCCAGTCCAGCGCCTGCGTGAAGTCCTTGCTCCAGCTCAGCAGCCCGCGGGCCTGCCTGGCCCAGAAGGCGGGACGGTCGGCGTCGGCCTCGGCGTAGTCCGCGGCGGTGACCACGGCGCCGGCCGCGAACGCGGCGGACGGCGCGAACTGGCGGTCCTCGTGCGAGAGGTTTTCGAAGGCGTCGCCCTGACGCGGCGCGTCCGGGGACTGCGGCCCGGAGGGCTGGGTGGTGGTGGAGCCGGGTGTCTGCTGGGACATGGTGAACCTCATCATTCATCGATCCGTGCTGCGCGGGCCGCCGGACCTCCGCCACGCCGGGCCGCGGGCGCGGCACCGGGCAACGGCTGATCGCGGCGGCACCGCCAAGAGCTGTTCCGCACCCAACACTAATACCTCCGCCGGGCCGGACGTGTGCCCCGTCACAAAGGGCGCCGTGAACGGTGTTTGTTAAGCGGCGAGTGGTGCCCGGGGGCTGGATCCGTCCCGCCGCCACCCCCGTCAAGCGGCCTCGCAGGCACCCCTCCCCGTCAAGGATATTGCGGGCCTGCCCACGGCTTGTCCGCTAGTGATCGGCCATCCACTTGGCTAGGCTGAGGTGAAGTTGTGACATCCGATGGAGGCGACGGGACCACTCGCGGTCCTGATCCTGCCTGCCGTTCGGCGGTGCTGTCCAGCGTGCCGCCACGCTAAGGAGAACCAGAATGAACGAGCAAGTAAACGGGCAGTTGCACCCGCCCGTCCAGGACCACGGGCAGGCCGGACCGGCCGGGCCCGCAGGCTTCGGGGACGCGCCGCGTTTCACGGTGGACCGCAAGCCGGGGAAGAAGAACGAGGCCGTTCTGGGGCCTTTCACGGTCCGTGACCTCACCGTGTTCGGCTCCACGCTGATTCTCTTTGTTGCCTCGCTGATTCCTATGTTTGCCGTGCTGTACAACCTGTGGAACCTGGGCAGCCTCTTCTTCCTGGGCCTGGGAATCGTGCTGCCGCTGATCGTTTCCGCCATGTTTGTGGCACGCAGAGTCAGCCCTGGAACCAAGATCCGGATCGGGTCGCTCTCCGTTGACCAGTTCGCCTCGGTGGTGGCCTCCTTCGCGGTCGCCTTCTTCTTCCTTGCCGTGGCCGGTGCGTTTGTGCCGAGCATGCTGGTGGCGCTCGTTGGTGCTCTGGGACTCTTCGCCGCCACCGTGCTGGGACGGCTGATTCCGTACTTCGCCGGTGACTTCCTGGACCGCGGGGAAACCCCCGCGCACGTCGTGGCCCGTGAGGCTGCCGTGCCGGTCCGCAAACCGCAGGCGCCCAAGGCGCCGAAGGCGCCGGCCGCAGGCAAGGAAGCCGGCAAGGAAGCAGGCAAGGAACCAGGCAAGGAACCAGGCAAGGAAGCCGGCAAGGACGCCGCCTCCAACCCGATAGCGGGATGGGCCAAGCGGTTGAAGCCCGGCGGCCAGGCGCCCGCCCGCGGGGACACCCAGAGCGGGCACGAGTTCCACGGCTCTTCTTCGAACGGTGCTTCGTCGAATGGGGCGGTGCATGGGGCGGTGCCGATGGCCGTTCCGGGCGCAGCGGCAGCCCAGGCAGCCCAGTCAGCGCCGGCATCGCCCGCCGCGGGCGCCGGCCACGCTCCCGCCTCCGCCTCCAGCGCGCCGGAAACCCAGGCTTCCGGCGTCGTGCCGGGCGCCGCGGCCCAGGCAGCGGCTCCCGGGCCGGCTGCTGGGTTGTCCGCTGCTTCCGTGCCATCCGCCACGCCGTCCGCGGCAGGGCACACCCAGGCTGCCGGCGTCGATGTGCCGCCTGCCGCAGCGGCCGGGGCGGCCTCAGCGGCCGGGGCTTCCTCAGCACCGGTGGCGTCCGAGGTGCCGTCCGCTGTTGAAGAGACCCGCGCCGCGGACGTTCCGGCCGGTTCCGGCCATTACGCCCCTACCACCATCAATCCGCAGGTGCGCTCGCAGGAACCGATCGGCGCCACCGTTGACCCCGCGAGCCGGCCCGCGGCGGAGGAGGTCCAGCCGGTCCACGAGGCCTTCTGGTTCGCCGTGGCCCAGCCCCGCACCGCCGTCGACGAGCACACCGGCGCACCGGCGTTCGTCATTGAGCCCGGCGGCTGGGTGCTGGCCCTCGAGGACCGCGGCCACGAATTCCTGGTCCAGCACACCGACGGCCGCTTGGGCTTGCTGCGCGACCTCAGCAACATCGAACGCGGTTAGCCTGACCCATGGCCGCCCAGCCCGGCACCCCGAAAACCGGCAGCGCCGCCGCAGGCACGAAGCCCGCCGCTTCGAGGGCATCCGGGGAGACCCTGCTCGCGCTCAAACGCCGTGCCCGCAGGATCAACAAGGCGCTCGCCGAACAGTATCCGTACGCGCACGCGGAACTGGATTTCCGCAGCCCGTTCGAACTGGTGGTGGCCACGGTGCTCTCGGCCCAGACGACGGATGTGCTGGTCAACCAGATCACACCCCTGCTGTTCGCCCGCTACCCGGACGCGCGGAGCATGGCCGAGGCGGACCCCGCCGAGATCGAAGCCATCGTCAAACCCACAGGGTTCTTCCGGGCCAAGACCCGGAACCTGATGGCGCTGTGCAACCGGCTCGTGGACGAGTACGACGGCGAGGTGCCGGGACGGTTGGCGGACCTCGTGACGCTGCCCGGCGTCGGACGGAAGACCGCCAATGTCGTGCTGGGAAATGCCTTCGGCATCCCGGGCATCACCGTGGACACCCATTTCGGCAGGCTGGCCAGGCGCTTCGGCTGGACGGATTCGGATGACCCGGTGCGCGTCGAGTCCGACGTCGCCGAATTGTTCGAGCCGAAAGACTGGACCATGCTCTCGCACCGCGTGGTGTTCCACGGACGCCGGGTCTGCCATTCGCGCAAGCCGGCGTGCGGGGCCTGTGCGGTCGCCAATTGGTGCCCCAGTTTTGGGGCCGGCGAGACGGATCCGGAGAAGGCGAAGAAACTGCTGAAGTATGAGCTGGCCCCCGGGCAGGAGGCACTGCTGGCCCAGCTGCTGGCCGAGACGCACCGCGCCGCCGAGATCCGGATGGAATCGCAGAGGAAGCAACGATGACCGCACGCCAAGACCTGATTGACCTAGTTGCTGCGGTGGAAGCGGGAACAGCGCCCGCGCCGGATCCGCGCTGGCGCAAACTCAGCGTCGCACCCGGCGAACGCATCCGCAGGGCGGCCATTCTGATGCTCTTCGGGGCGCTCGACAGCGTTCCGGCCGCCTCCGTCAAGCTGCTTGCGCCGGCCGATCTGGATGTTCTCCTGCTGCAGCGCGCCCAGACCCTGGAGGACCACCCCGGCCAGGTCGCCTTCCCCGGCGGCGGCATCGACCCCGGGGAATCCGTCATCGAGGCGGCGCTGCGCGAGGGGGAAGAGGAGACCGGGCTGGACCCTGCCGGCGTCGAGGTGCTCGGCATCATGCCGGAACTGGCGCTTCCCCGGGGCAACTTCCTGGTGACGCCCGTCCTGGCCTGGTGGGCCTCCCAGTCGCCCGTCCGGGTGGTGGACTACGGCGAATCCGCCCAGGTCTTCCGGGTGCCGGTCCGGGATCTGCTGGACCCGGACAACCGGGTCACGGCCACCGTGAGCCGCGCCGGACAGACGTTCGAAAGCCCCGCGTTCACCGTGAACGGCCTGGTGGTGTGGGGTTTCACCGCGATGATCCTCAGCCAGCTCTTTGAGCAGCTGGGCTGGGCCGTTCCCTGGGACCGAACACGCCGGCACGTGATCGACGTCTGAAATACCTCGACGTGTGAGGACGGCCGGCGTGTAGGGTCGGCGCACCGGCGAAGCCCGGTGCTTGTGCCGGATTGCTAGCCGGCTGCCAGCCGTGGGGTGCCCCGGAAAGCGCGCGGACGCGTCGTCGGCGTGCTGGCCGAGGGCCGGCTTCCGCTGCGGGAGCGGTCCACGATCAGGCCGGTCGCGGCGTTCTCGCGGACGGCGTTAATGCCCGCGGCCGCGCCCTTGATGGTGTTGAACATCGGCGAAACGGCCACGACCGTTCCGTCCGCTGCCGTCAGCTTGAAGAAGTACGACTCTTCTCCAGCTTCGGTGATCTCAAAAATGCCAGCCAAACCGGTCCTCCCCAACTGTTATGCCTCGTTGCATCCTCCGGCGAAGTGTTCTTGATCACCGGCCCTTTGAGGGTATCCGGGGATGCGGCAGGGCACAACACTACCGGCCGGTACGTTACCCCGAGCATCCGACTGCCCGCTATTTAGCCTCGTCGTAGGAGTCCACCACGGCCACGCTGACCGGGAAGTCCACCGGAATCGTTCCGAACAGCAGCTCCTTGGCTGCCGCCGCGGCCTCCTCGATGGCCCGGATGCAGTCGTGGACGGCCACAGCGGGGCAGTGGACCATCACCTCGTCGTGCAGAAAGAACACCAGTTCCCCCGCAGGGGCGCCGTCGGCGCGCATGGCACGGAGCCGGCGTCGTAGTTCCGCCAGCCAGCAGGCCGCCCAGTCAGCCGCGGAGCCCTGCACGACGAAGTTGCGGGTGAACCTGCCGCGCGAGCGGGCAAGGGATTCCGCCCGGCGCTGTTCCTCGGCTGTCGTGGATTGCTGGCTCTTCAGCCAGCGGTCCGACGGCGGCGGGCTGCTCCGGCCCAGGCGCGAGGTGACGGTCCTGCCGGCCTCGCCCTGGCGGGCGGCCTGTTCCACGAATCCGACGGCGCGTGGATACGTGCGGGCCAGCTGGGGCAACAGGCGCCCGGACTCTCCCGTGGTGGCACCGTAGATGGCGCCGAGCAGCGCCACCTTCGCCTGGGCCCGGTCACCGCCGAAACCCTGCGCCGCGATGCCGGCGTACAGGTCCTTGTCCCGTGCAGCCTCGGCCATCCTGGAATCCTGGGCCAGCGCCACCAGGACCCGGGGCTCCAGCTGCGAGGCGTCGGCGACGATCAGCTTGTAACCCGGGTCGGCATGCACCGCGCCCCGGATCTGGCGCGGGATCTGCAGCGCCCCGCCGCCCCGCGACGCCCAGCGGCCGGAGACCACCCCGCCCACCACGTACTCGGGCCGGAAGCGGCCGTCCTGCACCCAGGCATCCAGCCACGCCCAGCCGTTGGCGGCGTGCAGCCGGGAGAGCTTCTTGAAGGCCAGCAGCGGCTCGATCGCTGGGTGGGCGGACTCCTTCAGCTCCCACTGCCGGGTGGTCTTCACCTCGATGCCGTTCCGGTGCAGGGCACGCATGAGCTCCTGCGGCGAATCCGGGTTCAGCGCCGGTGTCTGCAGCAGCTGCCGGAGCTCGGCGGCGAGCGCCTCGAGCCTGGCCGGACGGTGGCCCTGCGGCGGGCGGGGGCCGAGGTAGCCCGACAGGATCCGCTCGTGCAGTTCCTCCCGCCAGGGGACACCCGTGTGCTGCATTTCGGCCGCGATCATGGCGCCGGCGGATTCGGCGGCCAGCAGCAGCCGGAGCCGTTGCCTCCGCGTGACATCGGCGCCGGTATCCCGGCCGGCGTTGGCGCCGGTGTTGGCGCCGGTGCCGGCGGTTGCGCCGGCGTGACCGAGCGCTGCCTGCTGGGCGGCGTATTCGGCGCGGAGCTCCCCGGGCGAGTGCCGGGGCGCCGTGCGGAGGCCGGGATCGTCGAACAGCGAGCCCTGGTCGGCCGGCGGGGGAGGGGGCTGGAGGGCGCGCGGCGGCTGCTGGAGCTCATCGTCCTGCGTGACCTTTTCCGCGGCCAGGGCATATGCGGTGTGGGCGGTGAACTCCGAATGGGCCAGGATGGCGCCGCACAGGGTGAGGTCGTAACAGCGTTCCAGCTCCACCCCGGCAGCCAGCAACGCCGGATACCAGTCCTGGGTGCGGTGCCAGATCCAGCGCGGCCGACGCTTCTCCAGCTCGCGTACGACGCCGGGCAGCTCGGCGGCGCTGACCGGCTGCGGTTCCGGGCCGGCAGGGCCCGGGGCGCCGGCCGCGGTGAGCTCCTGGATGACTGCGCCGTCGGCATGGGCGGCAAGCAGCAGGTACATAGCTCAATTCTGCCCTGCGTGGCGGGGCGGCTTGTCCACATAGCGCGTGCCGGCCGTTACAGCGCGCTCCGGCGACGGGCACAGTGGCACCATGAACAGGCGCCAGCGGTCCGGTCCCTTGCGGGAAATTTCATTGTGGGATAGTCCCTTGTCGGATCCACCGCTGGCACCGGGGCCGTGGGTGCCCGATGAGTCGCCCGAGACGCTGCTGGTCACCGGGTTCGAGGTGGTCCGCAGCGAAGTGGAACGCATCGTCGCCGCGGCCGGGGGAGCGCTGCGGACGGTGCCGGACATCATCGAGGCCGCACCGTTCTGGGACGCGGCTGCCGCGGTACTGGTCGGCAGCGACATCCGCGAGCTGCCACCCCGGCGACGGGCCCCGGCGGTACTTGTCGGCCTGAACGGTGACGGGGACAGCCTCTGGCACCTCGCCGCGGCCATCGGGGCCGAGCGGGTTGCCGTACTTCCCGACGCCTCCTCCTGGCTTGCGGACTACCTGAGCCGCTCCCGCGCGCCGGAGGCAGGCGGGCTCGTGCTCGGCATCACCGGCGGCTGCGGCGGTGCAGGAGCCACCACGGCCGCCGTGTGGATTGCCCAGGCCGCGGCGCGGCCCGGTGCGCGGGTCCTCCTGATCGACGGCGATCCCTGGGGCGGCGGTCTTGAACTGGCCCTTGCCGCGGAGGATTCGCCCGGCCTCCGCTGGCCGGACTTTGCCGAAGCGAGCGGCAGTATCGATCCTGGCCAGCTCTCCGAGGCACTGCCGGAGGCCGGCGGATTCTCCTTCCTGTCCTGGCCCGGCAGCCGGGACCGGCCGGCGGGCGTGGATTCGACCGCCGTGGCCGGGGTCCTTGACGCTGCCCGGCGGGGCTACGAGCTGGTGGTGCTGGACATCGGCCGGGGACGTGAGTCCCTGCGTACCTTCGCCTGGGACTGCGACAGGATCATCGTCGTCGCACCCGCCCGGCTGCGCGCGGCCGTGGCATCGGCCCGGCTGCTGCAGGAGCTTCCCCCGGTGGAAACAGCCCTGGTGATCCGCGGGAAGCCCGGAGCCGGGTTGGACGGGCCGCTCATCGCGGCATCGGTAGGGCTTCCCTTGCACGGGATCATGCCGGAAATCAGGGGCGCCACCGCCGCGACGGAACTCGGACGCCTCCTGGAAACAGGCCAGCAGCGCAACGTCCGGCGGTTCACCGCCGAAGTCCTTGACCTGAGCGGGGGAGACCGCTGATGAGTGCCCATTCCGCGCTGGGCCCGCCGGAGCCTGCCGGAAGCAGCCTGAGCGCCCCGGGAGGCCGGCCCCGGCCACGCGGCGTCGTGGACCCGCGCCTGCTGGAATCGGTACGGGAGGCCATCATGGCCGACGCCGGGCCGGTGACCCCTTCCCGGGTTGCCGCCGCGGTCCAGGCCACCGGAAAGCTGCTCGGCACCGGGGGTGCCCTGGCCGCCGTCGACAGCATCAGCGCTGAACTGAACGGCCTGGGCCCGCTCCAGACGCTCACCCGGGATCCGGCCGTGACGGACATCTTCGTCAACGGTCCGGATTCGGTCTGGCTGGACCGCGGCAGCGGACTGGAAAAGGCCCCTGTCGCGTTCTCCGGCGAAGCGCAGATCCGTGCCCTCGCTGCGCGGCTCGTGGCAGCGGGCGGCCGCCGGCTCGATGACAGTTCCCCGTGCGTGGATGTCCGGCTCGAGGGCGGCTACCGGGTCCACGCTGTGCTGCCCCCGATTTCCACGGCAGGGACGCTCCTGAGCGTGAGGATCCGCCGCCAATCCGTCTTCACCATGGCGGAGCTGCGGGACAACGGCATGTTCGGCACGTTCGTCCAGGATGTGCTGGAACGGCTGGTGGAGCGCCGGCTGAGCTTCCTGATCAGCGGCGCGACGGGCTCCGGGAAAACCACCCTGCTCGCCACGCTCCTGGGCCTATGCCGTCCGGGCGAACGGCTCGTTCTGATTGAGGACGCCTCGGAGCTGAACCCCGTCCATCCGCACGTCGTCTCGCTGGAATCCCGGCACGGCAACCTCGAGGGAGGCGGTGCCGTCGATCTCGGGGAACTCGTCCGGCAGTCCCTGAGGATGCGCCCGGACCGTCTCATCGTGGGCGAATGCCGGGGAGGGGAAGTCCGCGAACTGCTGACAGCCATGAACACGGGCCACACCGGGGGCGGAGGAACCATCCACGCCAACACGGCGGCCGCAGTGCCGGCACGGCTCACGGCCCTGGGCTCGCTCGCGGGGATGGGCCAGGATGCCGTGCGCCTCCAGGTGGCCAGTGCCATCGACGCCGTCGTCCACGTCGCACGGTCCCGACACGGGCGGCAGGTGGCCTGCATCGGCGTGATGGCAGAAGACGGGACCGGCTTGAGCGTCTCCGCTGCGCTGGAGGTCTTTGACGGCTTCATCCGCCCCGGACCGGCCTGGCCGCAACTGGCGGCCCGCCTCGGCCTGGATCCTTCCTTGCCTGCCGACGCATCCGTGCCGCCCGGGACTTCGATTCCGCCGGGAACGGGCAGCCCCGCGGCGGGCCGGATCCCGCGATGACCGCCATCCTGCTCGGTGTGCTGGTGCTCGCTGCCTGGCTGGCACTCTCACCCCCCGGATCCCCGGCGCGCCGCGCCCGTACTGCGCTTCCGCCGGACCAGGAGCTGCGCGCGCCGGTGCCGGTGGACCAGTTCCCTAGCCCCCGGCGGCTGCTCGGCAGGGTCCTGCCCGTACGGGCGCGCGGAGACTTGGCGTACGTCCCGATGACGGTGGTGGTCCAGCAGTTGGCCGCCCTGTTAACGGGAGGGCGCGCCCCGGCCCGGCTGTGGGATGAACTGTGGCTGCTGTACGCCGGGGACCCCGCGCCGGGCGGACGGCCGGACCACCTCCCGGGGCCCGCGCTTGCCCCAGCCTCCGTGGCCATGCTGGCGGCAACCCGCGCGGCAGCCCTGCGCGGGTCGCCCGTGGCCGAAGCCATCCGCAGCACGGGGGCGGGCACGCCATCCGGCGGCGGTGTCCCCGGCACAACGAGCCTCGAATGGAGGGTATGGGGCGAACTGGCGGCGTGCTTCGACATCGCCGAGGCCAGCGGCTGCCCGCTGGCAGACGTGCTGACGAGGTTCGCCGCGCAGCTGGAGGCGGAAGACGACGCCGAAGCCGCCCGCCAGACGGCCCTCGCCGGGCCCCGGGCAACCGTGCGGCTGCTGAGCTGGCTGCCGCTGCTGGGACTGGGACTGGGCATGCTGCTGGGCGTGGATCCTGTCAGGATCCTGCTGGGGACCCCGTACGGGATTGCCGCGCTCGCCACGGGTGTGGCGCTGACCGTGGCCGGGCGGATCTGGTCAGCCAGGCTCGTCCGGGCGGCAGCAGGGCCTCAGTGAGCGGGGCGCTGGCCGACGCGGCGGTGGCGGCCTGCCTGGCCGGGGCAGCCGTTCTGGCGCTTGCCGATCGTGGCCGGGTGAGCCGGCGGCTCCGGCTCCGGCTCCGGGACCCGGGTCGGCAGGACTCGGGGAGGGGCGCGGAGGGGCGACGGCGGGCGAGCAATCCAGGCCTTCGGGACACCGCCATGATGCTTGAACTGATAGGAGCCATGCTGGACGCCGGAGCCGGGCTCGGCCGCTCGCTGGAGCTGGTGGCGGCCCTCGCCTCGCCCGAGCTCAGCCGCCCGCTGGGACCCGTCGTGTCGGCGCTTGCCATCGGTGCCGACTGGGACACTGCCTGGCGCAGTTCCGAAGTCCGGTCGCCGGACCTCCTTGCCTTGCGGGATGCCCTCGGTTTCGCCGCGCTCACCGGAGCTCCGTCCTCGGCCATCCTGTATGCCCAGGCGGCCCGGATGCGGCGCGCACGGTTCAGGACCGCAGAAAAACGGGCGGCAGCACTGGGCGTGAAGCTGGTGCTGCCCCTGGGTCTGTGTTCCTTGCCCGCCTTCGTGTGCCTCGGCGTTGTCCCCGTGCTGCTGGCCATGCTCCCGGCCTGACCGCCCGCCCTGTCCGATGACACTCGCCGTGGAAACCGCCGACGCCTACGAAGTCACCGTCATCAACGGCCGCTCCGCACGGGCCGTCAAACACCTCCGCAACAGCGCCGTCGCGGACCTGCGCCGGCTCATGTCCCGGTGCACCAGGGGCTCCCGGCAGTGGAAGCGCTACCACCGGGCCCTCAAGCATGCCTCCTCACACGCGGCCAGGGCCCTGCGCAACATCGACCACCAGGTCTCCCGCAAGGCCGCTGACGTCGCCATCACCCACAACGCCGGCACCGTCGCCGTCGGGGACGTCCGTGGGATCGAAAAGAACACCGCGATGGCGGAGAAACACCGGTTCGGCCGCGACCAGCGCCGTCGCCTGTCCCATTGGTCCCGGGGCCGCCAGGAACGCTGCCTGGCCGAAAAAACCGGGTCCCCGGTCACCCATGTGAACGAGGCCTGGTCCTCGAAAACCTGTCCCGCGTGTTCCACACGCAACACGCCCGCCAGTCGTGACTACCGGTGCCGTGAATGCGGGTTTACCTGCCACCGCGACGCCGTGGGCGGCCTCAACACCCTGATGCGCGCCAGGCACGGGAAATACGTCCCGATCAACCCGGACAAACCCGTCCGGGTCCTATATCTCCGGGCCACGCCCCTGCGGCCGGCCCTGAGTAAAGCCCGGAACCGGGCCACAGGAAACCTTTCCTGTGTAGCTGAAAAACTCGCCAGTCACGCTGCAGCCGCAGGACATCCGTCCCCGGCAGGGCCAACGCCCGTTGCAGCCTAAGCGAAACGCAAACTCAGAAGCCCCGTCCGTAAGGCGGGGAGGTTCACTATTCCAAGGTTTACCCAAGTCCGCCAGGACTATTATGCAGGGAGCCACCATTGCAGTTGGAGCACTGTTCTTGACGCGGAGGGCTGGGCAGGGAACTAACGGCAGGCGTTGGGTATTGATTCAAGGCCGATGTCGGAGGGCCGACGGATGAAACGATTTCTAGGACTTTGCCTCGCTGCCATGCTGGCACTGGCGTTTCTGGACGCCGCGGCGCTCATTTCCGGTCCGGCAACTGCTGGAGCGCCGGCTTGCCACACCGGCATAGCCGCGCCGGCGGCTTCCAATACAGGGAAGGCGACAGAGGCGGCCACCATCGAGTCGGGGGCGATGGCAGGGTTCAAAGTGTTCACCTCGGGAACGGGAACCGCCCTCGTCTCCTCGGCGTCTTCACCGCCAACGACCTGCGCGGCTTTCCTGCACACAACCACCGACAGCGGATCCGTCGCCAAAATGACGTTCGCACTGGCCGGACCGGCGGCCGAAGTCTCTGCAGCCGGGTGGTTCAACATCACTGCCGAGGGCACGGCAGGCAGCAACGTCCCGTATTTCCGATTCTTTGCAGGCGATGCCCGTATTTTGGATGTCTTCAGGCAAAACGTCTCGCATGAGCTGGTGCTCCGGGTGGCTTCGCCGAAGAGTTTCCTCTACACCACCCTGCTGCCAGCGGTTCCTCAGGGCACCTGGCACCATCTGGTGATGCGCGTCCTTCCCAACGGTTCAAAGACCGGGGTGCAGATTTGGTGGGACGGGCGGTCCATTTACGCGAGCAACAAAGTGGGCATCACCGCGACCAGCGCCGACATGGTCCAGCTGGGATCCGAACACGATCAGCAAACCGGCGATATCTACGTCGACGACGTCATCATCAGCGGCTCCGCGGCTCCCGGCCCGATTCCCGGAACCTTTCCTGCGCCAGCGCCGGATTCCTCGAAGGTGCCAGGCGCCGTCAGCCCGCCCGGGTCATGACCATTAGCGCGAGCGGCCACGACTTGAGCAACACTGTCCGGTCCGTGCCCGGGTGATCGACGGCGCCTTCAGCTTCCCCTGGGAGACGGCTGAGGAAGCGCCCTGACCGCCCGGAACAGGAGGTTCGCCGGCATGCCTGAAAATCGGCAGCGGCCCTTCGGCGAATGATCCTGCAGTGCTCCTCCACAGGCCCGCGGGACCTGGCGTTATCCACTTGGCTGGCAACAGGGCTTACCTCCTCCCGCCGGAGACGCGAGAGTCGAAGCAGCCGGCGGCTCCGCCGGATTCCCGTGAAAGGAAAGCACATGACACCCCGTCAAGATGCCCCCGCAGAGACCTGCACCGAGCCGGCCGCACCTGCAACCGCTGAAGTCCGCGAAATCTACCCGGGCGCCCGCAGAGCCACCCCGGTCCAGGCCCGCGAACACACGAAGGGCCGCCGCTCCGAAGCGGGAATGGCCACAGCAGAGTATGCAATCGCCACCCTGGCCGCCGTGGGGTTTGCCGGAATCCTCGTGTTCATCATGCGCAGCGACGAGGTCCGGGGAGTCCTGCTGAACCTCATCCGCACCGCACTGGCTCTGCCATGAGGCGCGGCCGGCGACCGGGAGAGGACGACGAACATGGTGCGCAGGGCGGTCTCCGCGGATGCGCCGCGGCTGCGGTCGTTGGCGCCCCGGGCCGGGGTTCCTGGCGCCCGGGCTTCCGGGGATCTGCGTCCCCGCCCGTGCCCGACCACGGCGTGGGCCGGATGTGCCGGCGACTCGACTCCTGCCAGGGCGCGGTAACGGCCGAGTTCGCTGTAGCGTTGCCCGCTGTCCTGCTGCTGTTTGGGCTGTTGCTGGCCGGGTCCGCCGCAGGCTTGACGCAGTTCCGGCTGGAGGAGGCCGCCAGCGCAGGTGCGAGGGCCCTGGCCCGGGGCGAAGACGCCGCCGCAGTTAACGGGATAGTCCGCCGGCTCGCTGGCGAGTCTGCAACGTCGGCCGTGGACTCCGACGGCGAATGGCTCGCCGTCACGGTCTCCGGCAGGGTCGCCGGAGCTGTCGGTTCGCTGGTTCCGTGGACCCTCACCGCCCGTGCCTGGGCGCGCGGAGAGTCGTCCGATTCGCCGGCCCTGGCGCTGCTGCGCGGACTGCCCGACGTCCGGAGTTCAGGCCGCGCGGCATGAGCGCCTTCCCGCAGCGCGGCTCAGAACTCGGTTCGGGTACTGTCCTGGCCATGGCGCTTGGACTTGTAGTCATCATGGCGACTGCCGTGATCGTACTGCTGTCGCAATCCGCCGTGACCGCGTACCGGGCCTTGGCAGCCGCAGACCTTGCCGCACTGGCGGCTGCGGATGCCGCCCGGGGAATCACAGCCGGCGAGCCGTGCTCCGTCGCCGAAGCGGTTGCACGCCGGAACGGCGCACGGATGCTGAGCTGTTCGGAAGGCGCGGGCAGCACGGTACTCGTCCGTACCGAACTCAGCGCGGGGAACTGGCTCGGGGCGGCGACCGGACAAGCCAGGGCCGGGCCTCCCCTGGACCCTGCTGCCAGCCCCTACCCGTAGGGGGCCGGTCCGCCGGCCTCCACCGCTGGCATTGGCTTCTTGGCAGGCGGTTCAGTACTGGATTGCGGTGGCCGGGCGATCCGCGCGGCCGGCCGTCGACCCGTCCAGCTCCGGCGGGCCGGCCTCATGCTGGCCGGCGCCCATCCTTTCGGTGGCGTCCTTGAGCAGCACCTCGATGAGGGTGACAGCGGCGTCCTTGTCCAGGGGGTTGTTCTTGTTGCCGCACTTGGGCGACTGCACGCAAGACGGGCAGCCGGATTCGCATTCGCAGGCCTTGATCGCGTCGCGCGTGGCGGACAGCCAGACCCGGGCCTTGTCGTAGCCGCGTTCGGCGAACCCGGCACCGCCCGGATGGCCGTCGTACACGAAGATGGTCGGCACGCCGGTGTCGGCGTGGATGGCCGTGGATACCCCGCCGATGTCCCAGCGGTCGCTGGAGGCCACCAGGGGCAGCAGGCCGATGGCAGCGTGTTCGGCCGCGTGCAGGGCACCTGGGAACTGCGCCTCAATCAGGCCGGCGCCCGTCAGTGACCGGTTGTCCATCACGAACCAGACGGCCTTGGTGAACAGGTCCCTGGCTCCCAACTGCAGCGGTTCTTCACCAAGAATCTCGTTCGAGATCAATGCCTTGCGTTGGAAGGAGACCACCTGTGTTGTCACTTTCACATCCCCGAAATGCACGGCGACGTCGCCCCACTGGGTCGTGCGGTGTGTTTCCAGCACTTCGATCTGGGTCACGTCCCGGGCGGTGGTGTAGTAGTCAGGGTTGGCCCGGCGCACCACCACGCAGTGGTCGTCCTCGTTCAGGTCTTCCACGACGTAGCTATCACCTTGGTGGACATAAATGGCGCCGGTGTGGGCCTGATAATGCGTCTGGGGCGAATCCATGGTGCCCAGCAGGGAGCCGGTGTCCGCGTCCACGATGCTGACCGGGCCGCCGCCGTCGGCCCTCAGATTCACCATGGCTGCGGCGCTTTGCGGGTGCGTCCAGAACCACCCGGCGGGACGTTTGCGCAGATAGCCCTGAGCCACCAGCTGGCCCAGCAGCCTCTCGGCCGTGCCGCCGAACAGCCCAAGTTCCGCATGCCCCAGCGGAAGTTCCGCGGCGGCGGCGCACAGGTGCGGGCCCAGCACATAAGGATTGGAGGGGTCGAAGACGGTGGCCTCCACCGAGACATCGAAGACCGCCTCGGGGTGGTTCACCAGGTACGTGTCCAGCGGGTCATCGCTCGCCACGAAGGCGGCGATGGCGTCCTGGCCGGCCCGCCCCGCCCGGCCGATCTGCTGGAACAAAGACGCGCGGGTGCCGGGCCAGCCGGCCACAAGCACCGCGTCGAGCCCGGAGATGTCGATACCGAGCTCCAGCGCGGAGGTGCTGGACACGCCGAGCAGTTCGCCGGAGCGCAGCGACTTTTCCAGGGCCCGCCGCTCCTCCGGCAGGTAGCCGGAGCGGTAGGCGGCCACGCGTTGGGACAGGCTGGGGTCCACTTCGTCCAGGAGCCGCTTGGTGATGGACGAAATCGTCTCGGCCCCGCGGCGGGACTTGATGAAGGCAATGGTCCGGACCCGGGCGGATACGAGATTAGCCAGCAGCTCCGCGGTTTCGGCTACGGCAGTCCGGCGCTCCCTGGCGCCGTTCTCGCCCCGGACCTCGGTCAGCGCGGGCTCCCAGAACGCGACCGTGGTGGAGCCGTGCGGCGAGGCGTCCTCGGACACGGAACGGACCGGCGCCCCGATAAGCCGGCCGAAGGAGGTCCCCGGCTCGGACGCGGTGGCAGACGCGGCGATGAACACGGGCCCGGGATGGGAGACGCCCGGGCTGTAGTAGGCGCAGATCCGGCGAAGACGGCGCATCAGGTTGGCCACATGGGATCCGAAAACGCCGCGGTAGCTGTGGGCCTCGTCCACGATCACGTAGCGCAGCCGCCGGAAGAACCTGGCCCACCAGGCATGGTTGGGGAGGATCCCGAAGTGCAGCATGTCAGGGTTGGCCAGGATGAAGTTTGCGTGGTCCCGGATCCACCGCCGGGACGCCGGGTCGGTGTCGCCGTCGTAGGTCTCGGCCCGGACGGTGGGCAGTTTGAGGGCACGGATGGCGGCCAGCTGGTCTGCCGCCAGGGCCTTGGTGGGGGACAGGTACAGGGTCACGGCGCCGTCGTCGTGGATCTTGCCCGGATCGGCAAGGACACGCAGCTCGGAACGGTGGATCGCATCCAGTGCAGGCAGCTGGTAGGCCAGTGACTTGCCGGAGGCGGTTCCGGTGGCGATCACCACGTTCTCTCCGGCGTGGGCCAGTTCGGCGGCCTGGATCTGGTGGCGGTACGGCTCGTGGATGCCCAGCGAGCCGTAGGCGTCCACCAGATCGGGATGGGCCCATTCCGGCCACGGCATGTGAAGGGCCTCGCGGGCGGGGATCGTGCGCACATGACGCAACTGTTCCGGGTCCGGGCCGCGGCCCAGCAACGGAATCAGGGATTCATGCGGGTTCACTTCTACATTGTTTCATCCGGCCCCAAACCGACCGGCCCCAAACCCCGTCACGCAGGCCCCGCCAAACAGCCGTCCGGTGCAAAAGCCTTCAACCCACAGACAGATCCGAGCCTTCATCCGAGGCGGACAGCATCAGCACGTGGCACACCGTACTCCATCCCAGGTGTGAGTACAGCTGCTGTCCGTCCAGCGAGGCCAGCAGCAGCCCGGCTTCGACGTCGTGCTCGAAAGCCTGTGCGGCGAGTGCCTTCATGATGAAGCTGCCCAGCCCGCGGCGCTGATACTTCGGCTCCGTCACGATCTTGTCGAAGACGGCCGTGTGGTCCGCGACGAAAAGCTGTCCGCTCGCGGCCAACTCGTCGGCCGCCTGGACGATGGCGTGGTGGACGCCGTTGGCTATGGAGGTCACCAGGTTGAGGCTTTCATCGGAGAGCCAGGGGTCTTCGGAGTCCTGCGTCTCCATGTCCAGGATCATCATGGTCTGGGATGCCGACGTGACATTCAGCCGGTGTTTCTGCGCGAGGGACACATACCGCGCCACCTCGTTGGTGAGGATGGTGAGGACCCTGGACGGAACCTCGGCTGTCTTCGCCGCCAGTTCCGCGAACTCGGATTCGGAGGGGTCATGGGCGAAATACACCCATTCGTGGGTCGTGTCCGCACGCAGCGCCGCAGGGAAGCGGCCCTCCTTGCCCGTCTCATAGCCCCGGCAGCCGGCCCAGCCGGTAACCCAGACGTCAAGCAGGTGGGCGGTATCTTCAACCATCGCCTCAAGACTCATGTGATGAGCGTATTCCAGCCCCGCCACAAGCAACAGGGGCCGGGTCCGTGATCCTTTGCTTGCTTATGCAATTGTGACGGTAAGGCCCGGGCCCGGCACCCGCTGCGGAGGGCCTGCGGCAAAAGTGCCTTTCTGCAGCGCTTCCCGCGGACTCTACCAAGCCGCATGGACAACTTTGAACAACCCGCAGCGCCATCGCGGGGTACTTTGGCACGGACACGCCGTCGTTCAGCCGCCGCGGTGCCGGGATCGGCTCCAAAGTCCCCCCGGACCGCACCACCCCACCCGCCCCCGCCCGCGCCCGCGCCTCCCCACCTGGGCCACCCCACCTGCCGCGGAGGTCCCGCGCGGCCGGCTGAGGCCAGTACCCTTAAATACGTGGCTTGGAACCGAATTGTGCTCTTTTACGGCTTTACCCCTCTCGCCGACCCGGACGCCATCCGGCTCTGGCAGCGCGCCCTGTGCGAGAAACTCGGGCTGACCGGCCGCATCCTCATCTCCAAGGACGGCATCAATGCGACTGTCGGCGGAGAGATCAGCGCCGTCAAGCAGTACGTCAAGACCACCCGTGAATACAAGGGGTTCCACGGCATCGACGTGAAATGGTCCGACGGCGGCGCCGCGGACTTCCCGCGTCTGAGCGTCAAGGTCCGCGACGAGATCGTGTCCTTCGGCGCCCCGGGCGAGCTCATCGTGGACGGCAACGGCGTCGTGGGCGGCGGCACGCATCTGCAGCCCGAGGAACTTCACCGGCTCGTGGAGTCCAAGAAGGAAGCCGGCGACGAGGTGGTGTTCTTCGACGGGCGCAACGGCTTCGAGGCCCGGATCGGAAAGTTCAAGGACGCCATCGTCCCCGACGTCGCCACCACCCACGACTTCATCAAGGAGCTCGACTCCGGCAAGTACGACTCGCTCAAGGACAAGCCGGTCGTCACCTACTGCACCGGCGGAATCCGCTGCGAAGTGCTGTCCAGCCTCATGGTGAACCGCGGTTTCAAGGAGGTCTACCAGCTCGACGGCGGCATCGTCCGCTACGGCGAGGCCTTCAAGGACCGGGGCCTGTGGGAAGGCTCGCTGTACGTCTTCGACAAGCGGATGCACCTCGAATTCAGCGAGGAGGCCAAGACCATCGGCGAGTGTGTCCGCTGCGCGGCGCCCACGAGCAAGTTTGAGAACTGTTCCAACCCGAGCTGCCGGACCCTGACGCTCTATTGCGCGCAGTGCGCTGCCAGTCCGGAAACGCTGCGCTGCCCCGAGGGCTGCACCGCCTGAGCCGTGCAGCCTGCGCCGTGCTCCAGCCCAAGGCGTGCCGCTGCGTTCTCAGATCCGGTTCACCCGGTAGGCGTAGTTCGCCGGACTGTTTGCTTCCATTTTGACGGTGAGGACCGTATCTGCGGCCAAGGACACCACATTGACCCTTGACGTCCCGCAGCGCAGGGTCAGATCGATCAGTTCCTCTTCCCCGTTGCGGACGGAAAAGGAGACCCGGGACGTGCTCCGGCAAGCCAGGGTGACTGTGTAGGTGCCGCTGGGAAGCTGCCCGGTGGTCTCGCTCCGTTCGGCGCCGGCATCCAACGATCCGGAGCCGGTGTGGAACACCTGGCCTTCGGCGCTGGGCAGGACCTGCTTGACCCACTTGTCCAGCTCCGCTCCGGCAACGGGCTGGCTCAGCGCCGGGTCCTGCGGCAGGGCCGCGCCCGTCGGGGGAGGGGCCGACGCGGCGGCGGTCCCTTCGTCCCGGTAGTTGTCTTCGTCCACGTACTCGCAGCCGGCCAGCAGCGACCCAAGAAGCAGGGCAACCAAAAGCACGACGGCGGCGGCCACGGT
Source organism: Pseudarthrobacter albicanus (assembly GCF_018224015.1). Taxonomy (GTDB): domain Bacteria; phylum Actinomycetota; class Actinomycetes; order Actinomycetales; family Micrococcaceae; genus Arthrobacter; species Arthrobacter albicanus. The sequence continues at coordinate 22,077 of NZ_JAGPOT010000029.1, read as the reverse complement.
GCGCTGTCGCGGCACCCACTTTGCCAGGACAGGGGGCATACCCTGACTTTAAGCCAGCCCGGCACGAAAAACCATAGACCCTGGCCCGGGGCCGGCGTGGGGGCCGGCGTCGGGGCTGGCGATCCGGATCGCGCCCGCCGCGGCGGCGGCCGGCACCCCAGGAGGTGGCTACTCCGCCGCCAGATGGTAGGCGTAGATCAGCGGCGGATCCACGCTCTGGGTGCTGATCTGGACAGCGCCGGTCGCCGGCACCGTGATCTTTGCCGTTTCGCGGCTGCCGTTGCACGCCGCCCCCGCCTCGGCCAGCTGCTTGCCGTCGAGGGAGACTGCGAAGAACATCTTGCCGCCGCCGTCGCAGCTGACCGTCAGGGTGTAGCTGCCGGCCGGAACACCGGACGCGGCCCTGACGATCGGATCGCGGTTGAGGATCTTGCCCGCATCCGCCAGCACAGTTCCGGTGGCTGCGGGCAGCGCCGTGGCCTGCCAGGCCGGAACATCGGCGGATTCGATGGATCCGGCCGGGGAACACGCGGTCGCGGCCAGGACGACGGCGGCGGCAGCAGCGCCCGCGAGCAACCGCCGCGGCGCGCGACAGCCCAAAGGGCCAGGGGGAGTGGGAGGGAAAAGCATTCCTCCAACTTACCGCGCGGGGACGGAGGTTCCTGCCTTACCGGGGCGCCGGGCGTCCGGCCGGACGCAGGCTCCGGCGTCGTCTTGACCTTGACGCAACGTTAACCTTTAGAGTCGGGGTATCGGGTCCGCAACGGCGGGCGCCGCACCCGCAACGAGGACGGAGGGGCCGTGGACTGGTCCGTGCAGCAGATCGCGAAGCTCGCCGGCACGACGAGCCGGACCCTGCGCCACTATGACGAGATCGGGCTGCTCAAACCCAGCCGCACCGGCGACAACGGCTACCGCTACTACGGCCACGCCGCGCTGGTCCGGCTGCAGCGGATCCTGCTCCTTCGCGAACTCGGGCTCGGACTGCCGGCCATAGCGGAGGTCCTGGACCACGAATCGGATGCGGAAAAGGCGCTGGGCCGCCACCTCGAGTGGCTGCGGCAGGAACAGGACCGGCTGGCCCGGCAGATTGATTCGGTCCGGCGGACCCTTGAGGCAGTGAAAGGAGGAGGAGAGATCATGGCGGAGAAAATGTTTGACGGCTTTGACCACACCCGGTACCAGGAGGAGGTGGAGGACCGCTGGGGCAAGGACGCGTACGCGAAGGGTGACGCCTGGTGGCGCGGCATGGGGGCCGAAGAGAAGGACGCCTGGAAGCAGCGCTCCCGGCAACTGGGCAGCGACTGGATCGCGGCGGCGCAGTCCGGTGCCGCGGCCGACAGCGACGAGGCGCAGCAACTGGCCCGGCGGCAGGTCGAATGGCTCAGAGCGATTCCGGGGACTCCCGCGGCGGCCCACGCCGCAGGCAGCAACGGTGACATCAGGGGGTACGTGACCGGCCTCGGCGAGATGTACGTGGCCGATCCCCGCTTCAGCGCGAACTACGGCGGCGAGTCCGGGGCAGCCTTCGTCCGTGACGCCCTCCGGATCTACGCGGAGCGGCACTTCCAGTCCGGACGATGACCCGGCGGCTGGTAAACCCGGCGGCGACTAAACTTGTCCGGTGACTCCCTCAACGCATTTCACGGCCGGCAACACCCCCGACGCTCCGCGCAGTGACCTTCCCGGGCTGCTCGGCACGCTGGCCTCGGACCTGAACGCCATCGGCTACACCGTCGAGGGCGTCGCGGGCCTGCTCGGTGCGGCCGCGCACTCCGCCCTGGGCCGGGACCAGCTCATCCCCGCACTGGCCGTCACGGAGGCCGCCGCCGGCGGTGAGCCGACGACGGCGGCGCTCGCCGCCGTCGTCCGCCTGTGGCTGCTGGCCGAGCCGCAGCAGGGGGTGACGCTCGACGCCGCCCTGCCCGGCATCCGCACGGACGGCCTGCTGGAACTGGGCCTCGTGGAGCGGTCAGCGGACGGCCTGGTCCAGGCGAAGGTGGACCTGCGGCCGTACGGGTGGGACGGCGCAGCCGCAACAGGCGAAGCCGGAAAGGGCGCAGCCGCGACGGATACCGCCGCAACGGATACAGCCGCAATGGATACCGGCGGCGGCGGGGCGGACCTGTGGGTGGCCAGTGATCTCGCCGCCCACCAGCGCCCCGGCGTCCTGCGCCACGACCACGTGCTCGGGATCGGGCAGGCGTCCGCCACCCTCGTGCAGGTCACCGCCCGCCGGCATGTGGCCCGGGCCCTGGACCTCGGCACCGGGTGCGGCATCCAGTCCTTCCACCTGCTGCACCATGCCGGGCACGTGACGGCCACGGACATCTCGGAGCGCGCGCTGGCCTTCACCCGCTTCAATCTCCTGCTCAACGCCGCCGAGCTGGGGCTGGACCCGGCCGACCTCGAGGTCCGGGTGAGCCTGCGGCTGGGCTCGATGCTCGAGCCGGTGGCGGGGGAGGAGTTCGAGCTCGTGGTCTCCAACCCGCCGTTCGTCATCACGCCGCGCAGCGCCGGCGAGGCGGCCGCGGACCAGTTCACCTACCGCGACGGCGGGCTCCCCGGGGACGAGATCGTCGCGTCCCTCGTGGGGGCCCTGCCGTCCGTCCTCGCGCCGGGCGGCACGGCCCAGCTCCTGGGCAACTGGGAAATCCCGGCGGGGACGCCCTGGGCTGAACGGCCGCGAAGCTGGGCCGGTCCGGACGTGGACGTGTGGTTCATCCAGCGCGAGCAGGTGGGACCGGAGCAGTACGCCGAAACCTGGCTGCAGGACGCCTCGGAATCCCGTGACCGCCGGCTCTACCAGGACTCCTACGCCGCGTACCTGGCCGACTTCGCCTCCCGCAGGGTCGAGGGCATCGGCTTCGGGATGGTCTGGCTGCGGCGCCCGGCGGAAGGCTCCGGTGTGGTGATCTCCCGCTTCGAGGAGATCACCTACCCGATCGAGCAGCCCGTCGGCCCGCACCTGGGCGCCGCCGTCGAACGCGCCGACTGGCTGGCCGCCCACGATCTGGCGGCCGCGCATCTGCTGGTCGCCGAGGACGTCACCGAGGAGCGGCACCAGCGCCCCGGGGCCGAGCACCCCGGCGTCATCCTGCTGCGCCAGGGCGCCGGGCTGCGCCGCACCAACCTGCTCAGCACCGAACTGGCCGGCTTCGTCTCGGCGTGCGACGGCGAGCTGTCCGTCGCGCAGATCATCGGCGCCCTGGAGGCGCTGCTCGGCGGCGGCGAAGACTTCGACGCCGGGGCCTTCCGCGTCGGGCTCCTCGGCGACGTGGGGAACCTGGTCCACGAGGGCTTCCTGCTCCCCGCCTGACGGCTGCCCGCCTGACGGCTTCCTGCTGCCCGCCTGACGGCTGCCCGACCCGCGGGCTGCCCCGCCGCCGGCGGCCGGCCCCGCGGGGGCGGGTCAAGGTGTCAAACATTCCTTTCAGAGCTTGGCGTGGCTCGGTAGACTGATGGGGTGGATGCAGAAATCCCGACGGCGGAGTCCCGGGTTCCAGCGGCCGCCAAACGAGGGCCGCGCCCGGAGAACAAAGTGGAAATCACGGACCCGAAGGCGATCCGGGCGCTGGCCCACGCCGCCCGGCTTGAGGTCATTTCCGAGCTGTTTTCCACCCAGGTGAGCCGGACCGCCACCGAACTCGCCGCACAGACCGGGCTCACCCCCAGCGCCATGAGCTACCACCTGAGGGTGCTGCAGAAATGGGGCATCGTGGTGCCGGCCGCCACCGCCGGGGACGCCCGCGAACGGCGCTGGAAAGCCGCGGGCACCGACTTCAGCATCAACTCGGGCGGGGGAGTGGCAAGCCCGGAATTCGCGGTCCTCGATCTGGAACTCCATGCCTTCCGTCGCCGCGTGGACGCCTACGCCAGGACCCGCGATGAGCGGCGCCGCCGCGGTGAGGCGGCCGACTCCTCCTCCGTCGTGCTGGCCAGCAATCTGCTGTACCTCACGCCGGCCCAGCGGGCCGAGCTGACGGAGAAACTTTTCGCGCTGCTGCGGGACTACGAGCTGGAAGACCCCGGCCATGTGCCGGAGGGCGCCCAACGCATGGCGACGATGTGGTCGATGATTCCGGATGACCGCGGTACCGCCTGAAGCGACCTCTTGGGGCCCGGAAATGGCCTGCTTCCAGACGTCCGGGCGGCACGGCAGGAAGGGCGGGTTTTTCACCCGAATGCGCGGGATCCCCCAAAATATGGTGAACTAGGCGGGTATGGGCGCATCTGCCCGAGCAACCTTTTTCTGTAGGAGCACCGTGCCAAGCAAGGCCAAAACCGGCAAGAAACTCGTGATCGTAGAGTCTCCCGCCAAGAGCAAGACCATCGCCAAGTACCTCGGCGAGGGCTTCATCGTCGAGGCCTCCATCGGTCACATCCGGGACCTCCCGCAGCCCTCGGAGCTCCCCGCGGAACTGAAGAAGACCTCGGTCGGCAAGTTCGCCGTCGACATTGAAAACGACTTCAAGCCCTATTACGTGGTGTCCTCGGACAAGAAGAAGAAGGTCGCCGAGCTCAAGGCCCAGCTCAAGGATGCCGACGCCCTCTATCTCGCAACCGATGGGGACCGCGAGGGCGAGGCCATCGCGTGGCACCTGCTGGAGGTCCTCAAGCCGAAGGTCCCGGTCTACCGGATGACCTTCGGCGAAATCACCAAGGAAGCCATCCACCGTGCCATGGACAACCTGCGCGATGTGGACCAGGACCTGGTCGACGCGCAGGAAACCCGCCGCGTGCTGGACCGCCTCTACGGCTACGAGATCTCCCCGGTGCTGTGGCGCAAGGTGGCCCGCGGTCTGTCCGCCGGCCGCGTGCAGTCGGTCGTGACCCGCATGGTGGTGGACCGCGAGCGTGAGCGCATGGCGTTCAGGGCCGCCTCCTACTGGGACCTGACCGGCCAGTTCGGCGCCGCTTCGGCGTCGTTCAAGGCGAAACTGGCCGCGGTGGACGGCACCAGGGTGGCCAGCGGCCGCGACTTCAACGACAACGGCGAGCTCACCTCCCGCAACGTCGTGCACCTGCACGAGGAGCTCGCCACGACGCTCGCGGCAGGGCTGCAGGACGCTGATTTCCGGGTCCGCTCGGTTGAGACGAAGCCGTACACCCGCCGCCCGGCAGCGCCGTTCACCACCTCCACACTGCAGCAGGAGGCAGGCCGCAAGCTGCGGTTCAGCTCCAAGAGCACGATGCAGGTGGCCCAGCGCCTCTACGAAAACGGCTACATCACGTACATGCGTACGGACTCCTCCGCGCTGAGCAACGAGGCCGTCACCGCCGCACGCCGGCAGGCCTCCGAGCTGTATGGCCCCGAGTACGTTCCGGCGTCGCCGCGGGTCTACAGCGGCAAGGCCGCCAACGCGCAGGAAGCCCACGAGGCCATCCGCCCCGCCGGTGACTCCTTCCGCACCCCGGCCCAGGTGGCCAAGCAGCTCTCCGGCGACGAATTCCGGCTCTACGAGCTGATCTGGAAGCGCACCGTCGCCTCGCAGATGGCCGACGCCAAGGGCTCCACCGCGACGATCCGCCTCGGCGCGGTCGCTGTGGGCGGCGCGGCCGCCGGCCGCGACGCCGAATTCTCGGCCTCCGGCACCGTCATCACCTTCCCCGGCTTCCTGGCCGCCTACGAAGAGGGCAAGGACGAAAGCCGCGGCGACGACGAGTCCGAGGAAGCACGCCGCCTCCCGAACGTCGCCAAGGACGACGCGCTGACCGCCTCGGAGATCATCGCCGTCGGGCATGAGACGTCCCCGCCGCCGCGCTTCACCGAAGCCTCGCTGACAGCGGAACTCGAAAAGAAGGGCATCGGCCGCCCGTCGACCTATGCCTCCACGATTTCCACGATCCAGGACCGCGGCTACGTCCGCAAGCAGGGCTCCGCGCTGGTCCCCAGCTGGATCGCGTTCTCCGTGGTCCGGCTGCTGGAGCAGCACTTCAAGGACTATGTGGACTACGAGTTCACGGCGGACATGGAAGCGGACCTGGACAAGATCGCCAACGGCCAGGCGGCCGGGCCCACCTGGCTGAAGCACTTCTACTTCGGCGAGGATGCCGGTTCCGGCCTGCTGAGCATCGTGAACAACCTGGGCGAGATCGACGCCCGCGAGATCAACTCCATTCCGATCACAGACGGCATCACGCTGCGTGTCGGGAAGTTCGGCCCGTACCTGGAGAGCTCCGTCGCCGTAGTGGATCCGGAGACCGGCGAGGTAGTCGAATCCGCCCGGGCGAACGTCCCCGAGGACCTGGCGCCGGATGAACTGACGCCTGCCAAGGCGATCGAGCTGATGGAGACCGCGGCGCCGGAAGAGCGTGTGCTGGGTGCGGACCCGCACACCGGGCATACGGTGGTGGCCAAGAACGGCCGCTACGGCGCCTACGTCACGGAGATCATCCCGGAGCCCACGGCCGAGCAGCTGGCCAACGCCCCGGTGGAGTACTACAAGAACGGCAAGCCCAAGCCGCCGAAGAAGCCCGTCAAGGCCAAGCCGCGCACCGGGTCGCTGTTCGCCTCGATGAGCGTCGAAACGATCACCCTGGACGAGGCCCTGCAGCTGATGAGCCTGCCCCGGGTCCTCGGCCAGGACGGCGACGGCAACCCCATCACCGTGCAGAACGGCCGGTTCGGCCCGTACCTGAAGAAGGGTACGGATTCCCGGTCCATCGGCTCGGAAGAGGAAATCTTCACTATCTCGCTGGAACAGGCGCTGGAGATCTACTCCCAGCCCAAGCAGCGCGGGGCCCGTGCCGCGGTGCCGCCGCTGGCCGAATTCGGTCCGGACCCGGTCTCGGAGAAGAACATCGTGGTGAAGGAAGGCCGCTTCGGCCCGTACATCACCGACGGCGTCACCAACATCACCGTGCCGCGCACCACCGCCCTGGAGGAGCTGACCCGCGAACAGGCCGTCGAGCTGCTCGCCGAGAAGCGCGCCAGGGGCCCGGTCAAGCGGACGACGACGGCCCGCAAGGCTCCCGCACGCAAGGCTGCCGCCAAGAAGTAGGGGAGGCTGCCGGATGGGAGCAATCCTCGGCGTGCTCGCTCGTTCCTCGCTTAGACGCACGCTGCCGGATCACTCCCCTCCGGCAGCAGAGGGATAGAGGAATTGCGGACCCGGGCCGGACATGATCGAGTAGGAACATGACTGAAAAGCCCGCGCCCAAGGACCTCCAGCCGCTGAACGAACTCGAAGAGAAGCTTGCCCGGGGCGAGCAGCCGGATGCCAACCCGGTGGACGTCATCCTCGCGTTCCTCAACAACGAGGTCTACCTAGCGACCCCGGATGTGCTCGAAGGTCCCGACTCCCAGGTTGAGCCGCTCGTGCTCGCCAACTCCTCGGGCCAGCCGGTCCTGGCCGTGTTCTCGCACCCGAGCCGCGTCGCCGAGCAGTATCTGGCGGCCGCCCCCAACGTGCTGGGCACCCAGGGATCCGCGATCATCGGCAATCTCGGGGACGAGCTCGGCATGGTCATCAACCCGGGTGCCGCCTTCGGATTCGAAATCGATCCGGAGGGCGTGGCCAATATCCGCCGCGACTTCCACCCCGCCGAAGAGCCGGGCGAAGAGCCGGGCGGAGAGCCCGCCGAAGAGCGGGGTCTGGAGCCGGGCCGGGCGTCCGGGGACGACGGCGACCGCCCCTGAGGCGCGCCGCCGCGGCCGCCAGCCGAACTGAGTCGACCCCAGCTGGGCCGGCCAGCGGTCGCAGTTAGGCCAGCCGCTGCCCCGAGGGGAATAATGGCAGGATGCGTCTAGGCGTCCTCGATATCGGTTCCAATACCGTCCACCTCCTGCTGGTCGACGCCCATCCGGGTGCGCGCCCGGTGCCGTTTGCCTCGCACAAACGCCCGCTGTCCCTCGTGCAGTTCCTCGACGGGGACGGCAACATCAATGAGGCCGGCCAGCATGAGCTGACCGAATTCGTCCTCGAAGCCTGGGAATTCGCGGCCAGGCACAAGGCCGACGACCTCCTTGCCTTCTGTACCTCTGCCATCCGTGAGGCCACCAACGGCCACGCTGTGCTGGCCCGGGTGAAGCATGAAACCACGGTCACCCTCCGGGAGCTCACCGGCAGCGAAGAGGCAGCGATGACGTTCTTCGCCGTCCGGCGCTGGTACGGCTGGGGCGCCGGGCCCGTCCTGGCCCTGGACATCGGCGGCGGCTCCTTCGAGATGGCCTTCGGACAGGATGAACTCCCCGAGCTCGCCCTGTCCGTCCCGCTCGGCGCCAGCCGGCTCACCCGCGACTGGCTTCCGGAGGATCCGCCTTCGGCCAGGAGCGTGAAGGAACTGCGCCGGTACATCCGCGCCACACTCAAGCCCGCCGTGCGCAGTTTCGAGAAGCTGGGCAGGGCCAACCGCGTCGCAGGTACGTCCAAGACCTTCCGCTCGCTCGCCCGGATTGCCGGGGCAGCACCCAGTGCCGCCGGCCCGTACGTCAAGCGGGAACTGTTCGCCACCGACCTGGGGCTGTGGGCGCAACGCATTTCGGCCATGGAGATTGAGGACCGGCTGCACCTTCCCGGCGTCTCCGAGGCCCGTGCCCCCCAGCTGCTTGCGGGAGCCCTGGTGGCGGAGGCAGCGCTGGAAATGTTCGAGTTCCCCAGCCTGGAGATCTGCCCGTGGGCCCTGCGCGAGGGCCTGATCCTCCGGCGGCTGGATCACCTGGTCTTCGACGGGTCGCTGGAACGGGCGACCCACATCGGCCAGCCTCCGCCGCCGGAACTGCAGTCCCCCGCGAGCCTCCCGCCCGGCGTCGGGCCGCCCGAGACAACCCGGCCGGGCACAGCCTCCCCGGCCGCCCCGTCCCCGGAGCCCCAGTCAGCCTCGCAGCGATGACCGGCGCCGCCCCTGTTAGCGGAGCCCGACTCATCTGCCAAGCGGTGTCGATCCGGAGGCGTTCCATTCGTGTAGAAGGTGAGAGGCCGGCACCGGGCCGGCCGCATCCCGAGGAGGAACCCAGAATGGCGCAGTACCTGCTCAGCATCTACCAGCCGGTCGGCCCCGCCCCCGCACCGGAAGTCCTGGAACCGATCATGCGTGACCTCGAGGCCCTCAACGGCGAAATGAAGGCCGCCGGGGCGTGGGTGTTCGCGGCCGGGCTGCATCCCACGGACTCCGCCACCGTGGTGCGGCAGCAGGGCAGCGAGGTCATGATCACTGACGGCCCCTTCGCGGAGGCGAAAGAGCACCTCGGCGGGTTCACCGTCATCGAGGCAGCGGACCTCGACGCCGCGCTCGGCTGGGCCGGCAAGCTCACACGGGCCACCACGCTGCCCGTCGAAGTGCGCCCCGTCCAGCATTAGGGGCCAGGAGCAATGGTCGGGGCCACTCCGCCCGCGGAGCCGGAGCCGGAACACCCGCCGGCTCCGGAGCAGGAGCCGGCTCCGGAACACCCGCCGGAGCCGGAACAGCCGCCGGCTCCGCCGCCGCTACCGGAGGACGCGGAGATCGCCCGCGTCTTCCGGCAGGAGTACGGCCGCGCCGTGGCCGTCCTGACCCGCATCCTCGGCGACATCGGCCTCGCCGAGGACGCCGTCCAGGACGCCTTTACCGCCGCGGTCCAGCGCTGGCCTGCCGCGGGCACGCCGCCCAGCCCGGCCGGATGGATCATCACCACGGCCAGGAACCGGGCCATCGACAGGCTGCGCCGCGAGGCCGGCAGGGAGGACAGGCACGCCCAGGCGGCGCTGCTGCAGGCGGCCGGTGCCGGGGCTGCGGCGGCCACGCCGGAGGAACTGCTCCTTGACGAACTTTCCGGGGAGGGCACCGTGGACGACGACAGGCTGCGGCTGATGTTTACCTGCTGCCACCCCGCCCTGGCCACCAACGCCCAGGTCGCACTCACGCTGCGGCTCCTCGGCGGACTCACGACGGCGGAGATTGCCCGCGCCTTCCTGGTGCCGGAAGCGACCATGGCCCAGCGCCTGGTCCGGGCCAAGGCGAAAATCCGCGACGCGAGGATCCCTTACCGCGTGCCGCAGGGGGCGGAGCTCCCGGGACGGCTGCAGCCGGTGCTCGCCGTCGTGTATCTCATCTTCAATGAGGGCTACAGCCCCAGCTCCGGCGCCGGCCCGGTGCGCGGGGATCTTTGCCGGGAGGCGATCCGGCTGGGGCGGCTGCTGGCCGCCCTGATGCCGGACGAACCCGAGGTGCAGGGCCTGCTGGCGCTGATGCTGCTGATCGAGTCACGGCGCGCCGCACGGCTGGACCCGGCACGCCGGGACGGCGACGGCGGCGTGGTGCTGTTGGCGGACCAGGACCGGCGGCTGTGGGACCGCGGCCTCATCGCCGAAGGGCAGGAGCTGGTGCGCCGGTGCCTCCGTCGGAACCGGCCAGGACCGTACCAGCTGCAGGCTGCGATCAACGCGGTCCACAGCGATGCCCCTGCCGCCGCCGCGACGGACTGGCGGCAGATCCTGCGGCTGTACGATCAGCTCCTCGATGCCGCCCCGGGCCCGGTGGCGGCCCTGAACCGGGCGGTGGCCCTGGCCGAGGTCGAGGGGCCGGAACGCGCCCTCCATCTCATCGAGGGGCTGGGGCTGGAAGGCTACCACCTCCTTCATGCCGTCCGGGCCGACTTCCTGGTACGGCTGGGCCGGCCGGAGGAAGCGGCCGCCGCCTACCGGACAGCCCTGGAGCTTGCCGGAAGTGCCGCTGAGCGGGCGTTCCTGGAAAGCAGGCTGCGGGGACTGAAGGCATGGGATCAGGAAGCCTGAGCGCGGAGGATCTGCTTTGAGCGTCCGGGATTTAAATGAGTAAGCGCCGGGCGGCTCCGCAGCAGGAATTGGGGGAACCCCTGCTGCAACCACCCGGCGCCACGCCGGTCCGGGAGGACCGGCTATCATCACTCGCACCCTGTTGAGGCACTTCCCAAGCTAGACCCCGAACTTGGGCATACGGGGAGTTTTTCCTGTGCATGGGCTGGCAAGGGCCGGCGTTCCGGGCCGCAGGGTGCGTCGGGGCTTTCGGTGCGCCCCGCGCCCGCGGAAGTGCCGCGCCGGCACTTTAAACGGCGATGGCACCGGCGGCCGCTGCGGGAAAATGGGGGAAACCCGCCGCGGACCACCGGTGCCGGGCAGACATCCGCATGCCTGCCGTATCACTCGCACCCTCAATGAGGTACTTTCAAAATTAGTCCCGGAGTTTGTGAGGAACCTGCACCCGGGTTGGGAACTGGCTGTGAATCGGGCCGCGTGGACGTTGGCTGGGAATGGACGCTTTCCAATAGTTGGGATGGCGGCCGGAGCCGGGCCGACATCCGGTCCCCTATATTCTGCGTGCCTGGCTCAGCCAACCGGCCGGAGCCAGGTAAGGACCGAGCCGTCCCCTTCGATGTGGCCGGCAAGTTCGGCGTTGAAGGTCCGGCCGTAGTCCGCGGTGATGTGTTCCTGGAACGCGCCCTCGTCACGGTAGACCTCGAACACGAAGTACTCCCGCGGATTGGTGTCGCGTGTGTAGGGCAGGAACAGTTCGTTGCCCGGTTCGCTCCGCACGAGGCGCGTGAGTTCGCGCATCATGTCGGCCACTCTGGCTTCGCTGCCTGGTTTGACGGTGAACTCCGCGTACAACGTTTTAGTCATGGTGTGTGTCCTTGATCGGTAGGGATTGTCCGTAGCCGTGTGCCTGCGTCAGTTTGGCGGGCGGAGCTCGCCGGAGCCCCGCGGTATCAGTTCGGTGGGAACAACGTAGGTCCGGGGCGCGACGTGGTCGCCGTCGATCCTGGCCAGAAGTCGCTCGGCGGCAAGTTTGCCGATGCGTTCCGGGTGCTGGGCGATCACGGTGATGCCTGGATCCATCATGTCGGACAGGGAGAAGTCGTCAAATCCGACCAGCGCAGTGGTCCTGTTCAGTCCTCGGTCTTTCAGCGCGCGCATGGCGCCGAAGGTGATGAGGTTCTGGCTGGAAAAGACCGCGGTGGGGGGATCGTCGGAGCCGAGCAGCGCGTGTGCCGCGCGGCAGGCCGATTCCTCGTCGTGCAGGTCTTCGAGGATGGGAATCGTGGAGGTGGCGATGCCGGCCCGGCCGAGTTCTTCCGTGAATCCCCTGCGGCGTTCCCTGGCGGTCTGGATATCGGTGCGGTCCCCAAGGTAGGCGAGTTTCCGGTGGCCATGGCTGATCAGATGCGCCGCCGCCCGGGCTGCGCCGACGGCGTTGTCCGTCACGACGGCGTCGGCTTCGATGCCCACCGGTTCGCGGTCGATAAAGACCATGGGCAGATCCCTCGAATGCTCCGGAATGACGTAGGCCTGGCTCTTGGCGATGGGGGTCAGGACCAGGCCGTCGACGCGGCGTCGAAGAAACGCGGCAACCAGGGTCTTCTCCCGCTCGGGATCGTCATCGAGGCTGGCCGCGAACACGGCTATTCCGCGGGCGGCCAGCCCGTCTTCAATGGCCCGGTGTATCTCCCCGCTGAACGGGTTGGCCACACTGGGCAGCAGCAGGCCGATGGACAGCGTCCTGCGTCCGGTGCGCCTCAGGCTGCCGGCCGCTATGTCCAATTGGTAGTTCAATTGCTCCGTGGCCTTCAGGACGCGGAGCCGGGTGGCCTCTGTGACGCCCGCCTCATCGTTCATTACCCGGGAAACGGTCTTGGTCCCCACTCCGGCCAGGGCGGCCACGTCGCGCATGGTGGGGCGGTTGTTACCGGGTTCGGCCCGGTAACGATTCGACATCGTTGTCAAAGAACTTCTCCTTAAGCCTGATCCACTGCTTGACTCGGCTGTGTGATCCTGCTTACATGCTACATGACATCGTTGTCAGGCACAGGGTGTGCCACCCGAAAACAGGAGATTCAATGTTGAGTTCCAAAACCCCGCGGTCCAAGGCCACTCGTCTCCTCGCCGCCGGCGCGGTCCTGACACTTGCCGGGCTGGGCCTGACTGCCTGCGGCGGAGCTTCCGCCCCGGCCGCGACAGGGACCGCATCCGCCGCGGAGAAGGTTGGTGTTTCGCTGATCGTCAAGACCACCACGAACCCGTTCTTCGTGTCGATGCAGGACGGTGCCAAGAAGGCGGCGGAAGCCGACGGAGTGGATCTGAAGCTGGCCGCCGGCAAAGCCGACGGCGACGAGGACACCCAGATCCAGGCGATCGAGAACGCCATCTCCAAGGGGGACAAGGGGATTCTCATCACCCCCAATGGCCCCTCGGTAGTCGATGCACTCAAGAAGGCCAAGGACGCCGGGCTGTTTGTCATTGCGCTGGATACCCCGCCGGACCCGGCCGACGCCGCGGACATCACGTTCGCGACGGATAACTTCGCCGCCGGCGAACTTATCGGCAAGTGGACCGCCGCACAGCTGGACGGGAAGAAGGCCACGATCGCCCTGCTGGACCTCTTCGATGACAAGGTTGTTTCGGTCGACTACAACCGTGACCAGGGATTCCTGACGGGCCTGGGGATCGACACGGCAGACAAGAAGAAGAACGGCGACGAAGCCAAGACCGGCAAGTACACCGGCGGCAAGGGCGGCGACTACGAAATCGTCGGCAGCCAGGCTACCCAGGGTGCCGAAGACGGAGGCCGCACGGCCATGGAGACGCTGCTGTCCAAAAACCCGGCCGTGAATGTCGTTTACACGATCAACGAGCCCGCAGCGGCCGGAGCCTTCGAGGCCCTGAAATCCGCCGGCAAGGAGAAAGACGTCCTGGTCGTCTCCGTTGACGGCGGCTGCTCCGGCGTCAACAGCGTCAAGTCAGGCGTCATCGGCGCCACCGCCCAGCAGTACCCGGTCAAGATGGCCGAACTGGGAGTGAAGGCCATCGTTGAGCTGGCGAAGACCGGCAAGAAGCCGGCCAACTCCGAAGGCCTGGACTTCTACAATACCGGCGTCGAGCTCGTGACTGACAAGGCTGCCACTGGTGTGAAGAGCATCGGCACCGCGGATGCAGCCAAGATCTGCTGGGGCAAGTAACCCGCACCGCCTACTGGCGCCGGGGCGGCGCGTGGCAGGCCCGCCCCGGCACCACCCCCTTAGCGAACACAAAAAGCAACCGAACATGGAAGTCCAGGAGCAATCGTGACCCAGCAACAAACGGCCGGTCCGCCCGGTACCCGGCATCCGGATCTGGCCGAGGAATTCCTCGACCGCCAGACGCCCCTCAGCCGCATCCGCAACGTCCTCCACCGCTACCCGGCGGTCAGCCCGGCCATCGTCCTGCTGGTCGCCGTGATCGTGTTCGGGCTGCTCAACGACAGATTCCTGCGCGTCGAAAACCTCTCACTGATCACGCAGCAGGTCGCCGTCGTCGGCACCTTGGCTATCGCCCAGACCCTCATCATCCTCACGGCCGGGATCGACCTTTCGGTCGGCGCCGTGATGATTCTGTCCTCCATGGTGGTCGCACAGCTGGCCGTGAGCAACGGCGCCCCGGCCCCGCTCGCACTGCTGGCAGGGCTCGTTGTCGGCCTCGCCGCAGGGGCGCTGAACGGATTCCTCGTCACCCGGCTCAGGCTCCCTCCGTTCATCGTCACGCTCGGCACACTGAACATCTTCGTCGCCCTGACGCTCCTGTACTCAAACGGCGCCACTGTCCGCGGCTCAAGCATGCCAGGGCTGCTCACCTGGACCGGAAGCACGTTCCCCGTCGGTCCGGTCCGGATCTCCATCGGGGTCGTACTGATGCTGCTGGTCTACATCGCGGTCGCGTTCATCCTGGGCAAGACCGCCTGGGGACGCCACGTCTACGCCGTCGGCGACGACAAGGAAGCAGCACGCCTCGCCGGAATCGCGGTCAACAAGGTCCTGATGAGCGTGTATCTCGCCGCCGGAGCGGTCCTGGCCATCGGCGCCTGGATCCAGATCGGGCGCACCAACGCCGCCAGCCCGAACGCCGGCGTTGACCTGAACCTGGACTCCATTACCGCCGTCGTGATCGGCGGCACCAGCCTCTTCGGTGGCCGCGGCTCCGTCTGGGGCACCCTGCTCGGCGCGCTGATCGTCGGCGTTTTCCGCAACGGCCTCTCCCTCGCGGGGCTGGACATCCTGTACCAGACCCTCGCGGTGGGCGTTCTTATCATTCTCGCTGTGTCCATCGACCAGTGGATCCGAAAGGTCAAGTCATGACCGCCACAGACATTTCCTCCGCCACCCCCGAAACACGGCAGCCGATTCTCCAGGCACGGAACCTCGTCAAAACGTTCGGGCGTGTCGTCGGCCTGGACGGCGTCAGCCTGGACCTATACCCGGGCGAAGTGCTTGCCATCATCGGTGACAACGGGGCAGGAAAGTCCACGCTGATCAAATGCCTCACCGGAGCGGAAATCCCGGACTCCGGAGAACTGACCGTCTCCGGCCAGCCGGTCCACTTCAAGCGCCCCCAGGATGCCCGCATTCACGGCATCGAAACTGTCTACCAGAACCTGGCCGTCTCGCCGGCCCTCGATGTCGCATCCAACCTGTTCCTGGGCCGGGAAGAACGGCTGCCGGGCCCGCTCGGCAAGTTCTTCCGCATCCTCGACACCAAGGGCATGCGGAAAAAGGCCAAGGACGAACTGGCACGCCTGGGCATTTCCACCCTGCAGGACGTCACCGTGCCGGTGGAGAACCTGTCCGGGGGCCAGCGCCAGGCCGTGGCGGTGGCCCGGGCGGCTGCGTTCGGCTCCAAAGTGGTGGTTTTGGATGAGCCGACGGCGGCACTGGGTGTGCGCGAATCCAACCAGGTCCTGCAGCTCGTCCGCGACCTCCGGGACCGCGGCCTGCCCGTGATCCTGATCAGCCACAACATGCCCCACGTCTTCGACGTGGCGGACAGGATCCACATCCAGCGGCTGGGCAAATGCGCGGCCACCATCACGCCGCAGTCGCACAGCATGACCGACGCCGTCGCCATCATGACAGGCGCCGCCACGGCCTAGAGTCCCGCTGCACCCGTTGGATTGCATCCCTTACACTCTCCGTCCGCGGACCTGACAACCGGTCCGCGGACGGACCCGTCTGCGGCCGGGACCGGCACAACCCCAAGAAAGACAGGAAATGAAAAACACCGAACCCGCGAGTTCAGCACGGAACATCTTCGACGCCATCGTCGTCGGCGAAGCGCTCATCGATATTGTCACCTCGCCCGACGGCACCAGTGAACACCCCGGAGGATCACCGGCCAACGTCGCGTACGGCCTCGGACGGCTCGGCGTGAGCACCGGACTGCTGACAGCCATTGGCGACGACGAACGCGGCGCAGAGATCGAGGCACACCTGCGCGCCGGGGGAGTGGTGCTTCTGCCGGGCTCCCATTCCCTGGCCCGCACAGCGTCAGCCACGGCGACCCTCGCCGCGGACGGCTCCGCCAGGTACGAATTCGACATTGACTGGAAACTGCCTCCCGTCGCCCCCGCCCATTTACCCAGGGTGCTCCACACCGGGTCAATCGCCACCTTCCTCGCGCCGGGAGCCGGCGCCGTCAAATCACTCCTGGAACAATCCCACCGCTCCTGCCTGGTCACCTACGACCCCAACATCAGGCCCGCCCTGCTTGGCAGTCATGCGCAGGCCCAAGGCATCTTCGAGGACCTCGTTCCACTCACCGACGTCGTCAAACTCAGCGACGAGGACGCCCTGTGGCTGTACCCCGGGAAGACCCTCGAAGACACCGCCGCGCACATCCTTGGCCTGGGCGCCGATCTGGCCGTCATCACCCAGGGCCCGGAGGGGTCCCTCCTGGCCACCGCCGCAGCACAGCTGAGCGTCCCGTCGGTGAAATCCGAGGTCGCGGACACCATCGGAGCGGGCGACTCCTACATGGCGGCGCTGATTCTCGGGCTGCTTACACGGACCGGCGAGGGACTCGGCCCCGAGGTTTTGGATCGGCTGGGCCGGACAGCCTCTTTGGCCGCAGCGATCACGGTCCGCCGGCCCGGAGCGAAGCCCCCGACCCTGGAGGAACTCCGGGCACACCTGCCGGCATACGTGCCCGGGCACCTCGCACACGCCTGAAACCACGGCCTGCCGCCGACGCAGCGTGGCCCGGACTGCAACAACCCACACGGAACTGCCATGATGGAGCAATGAGCAACCGAATCGCATTCCTGGGCTGTGGGTCAATGAACGAGGCAATCCTTGCCGGGCTGATCGAAGGCGGCACCGATCCGGCGGACATCGTGGCCACCGTCCGCCGCGCCGAACGGGCCGCCGAGCTTGCCGAGCGGCACCACGGCATCACGGCAATCGCCGGCGACGAAGAGCCCGACAACAACAAGGACGCCGCCACCGGCTCCGGCGTCGTGATCCTCGGCGTCAAGCCGGTGGGCATCGCGGACCTGGCGCGCGAGATCAGCGGTTCGCTCTCCCCGGGCACGATTGTCATCAGCGTCGCCGCGGCCGTGTCCCTCGCGCAGCTTGAGGCGGCGCTTCCGGCCGGCCAGCCGGTGATCCGCACGATGCCCAACACCCCGGCACGGCTCGGCCGCGGCGTCGTCTCCGTCTCGCCCGGCACCAGCTGCTCCGCGGCGCAGCTGCAGCAGGCCAAGGACATCCTGTCCGCCGTGGGCACCGTCGTCGAGGTCGCCGAAGTCCAGGTTGACGCGCTGTCCGCGATCAGCGGCTCGGGCCCCGCGTACGCCTTCTACCTGGCCGAGGCGATGGCGGCAGCCGGCGTCGAACTGGGGCTGGATCCGGACCTGTCGATGCTGCTGGCCCGCGAAACCGTCGCGGGGGCCGGGATGATGCTGACGGAACCCGGCGCCGATCCCGCCGCGCTGCGCAAGGCGGTCACCAGCCCGAACGGAACCACCGAACGGGCCATCGCCACCTTTGATGAGCGCGGCCTCCCGGCGATCATCGCCGACGGCGCCCGCGCCGCGGCGGCCCGGGCGGCGGAGATCACGCAGCAGTTGGCCTAGCAGCAGCCCGCCCGACGGAAGCGCGAACGTACACTTCAGGCCCCGAATCCGGCGGATCTGGGGCCTGAAGTGTACGTTCGCGCTAGCTAGGGCCGTGCGGCGAACCGCTCCAGCAGGTCCACATGGCCGGACACGATGAGCATGTCCCGTGCGGAGACCTTGGTCTCGGGCCGGGCATAGGTAAAGTCCTCGCCGGGGGACTTCACGCCCACAATCGTGACGCCGTACTTGGAGCGGACCTTGGATTCCTCCAGGGTGAAGCCCACGGTCTCCCGCGGCGGGTACATTTTCACGATCGCGAAGTCGTCGTCGAACTCGATGAAGTCCAGCATCCGCCCGGACACGAGGTGCGCGGCGCGGACACCGGCGTCGGCCTCCGGATAGATCACATGGTTGGCGCCGATCCGGGTCAGGATCTTGCCGTGCGAGGGTGTGATGGCCTTGACCCAGAGGTGCTCGATCCCGAGGTCCACGAGGTTCACCGTGATCAGCACCGAGGATTCGATCGAGGTGCCCACGCCACAGACGGCGGAGCTGAACTCCTGCGCGCCGAGCTGGCGGAGGGCATCGATGTTGGTGGCGTCCGCCTCCACGACATGGGTCAGGACGGACGCCCACTTCTGCACCAGGCTCCGGTCCCGTTCGATGGCCAGCACTTCGCGGCCCTGCTTGACCAGTTGTTCGGCGGTGGACGCGCCAAAGCGGCCCAGCCCGATCACCAGCACGGGGGTATTGTGGGCGGGCCGGTTGACGGCGCCTGAGGAACTAGCCAATGATCGGTCTCTCTTCCGGGTAGTGGTACAGCTGGCTGCGCTGGCGCAGGGCCAGGGCGGCGGCAAGGGTGACGGTCCCGACGCGCCCGGCGAACATCAGGACGGCGAGGACATAGACCCCCGACGGCGGCAGTTCGGCGCTGAGGTTGGTGCTGAGGCCCACCGTGGCGAAGGCGGAAATGGTTTCAAAGAGGACCCGGTCCAGCGACGCCCCGCTGATCTGCAGGAGCAGGAAGGCCGAGACGGAGACGAGCGTCGCGCCGGCGACGATCACCGAGATGGCCACCCGCATGGTCCCCTCGGGGATGGTGCGCCCGTAGATCTTCACGTCGGAGTCGCCGCGGGCTTCGGCTGCGATCGCGAGGAACATCACGGCGATCGTGGTCACCTTGATGCCGCCGGCCGTGGACGCCGAGCCGCCGCCGGCAAACATGAGCGCGTCGGAGAGCAGCATGGTGGTGGAATCCATCTGGTTCTGGTCGACGAGATTGAAGCCGCCGGAACGGGTCATCACGGAGGCGAAGAGCGAGTGGATGATCTTGTCGCCGACGCTCATGGTGCCGATGGTCCGGGTGTTCTCCCACTCCATCAGTCCCCAGAGCACGGTGCCGGCGGCGAGGAGGATGAGGGAGACCTGGATGGTCAGCTTGGTGTGGAGGTTCCATTTCTTCCAGTTCAGCCCGTTTTGCTGCAGCACCATGACCACGGGGAAGCCCAGGCTGCCGAGGAAAACACCGAGCATCAGCGGGATCAGGATCCACAGGTCCGTCTCGTACGGGACGATGCCGTCCGAATGGGGTGTGAAACCGGCGTTGTTGAACGCCGAAATCGCGTAGAAGATGCCGTGCCACACGGACTGGCCGAAGCTTTCCCCCAGCGACAGGAACCGGGGGACCAGGGCCGCGGCCAGGGCGCCCTCGATGACAACGGAGGTGACGATCACGATCCGCAGCAGGGTACCCACCTCGCCCAGCCGCCCGGAGCTGTTCATGGCCTCCTGCGCGATCAGCTTGCCGCGGACTCCGAGTTTCTTGCTGACCATCAGGGCCAGCAGCGATGCCAGGGTCAGGGTGCCCAGGCCGCCCACGAAGATGCCGATCAGGATGATGAGCTGGCCGAAGAAGGACCAGTGCACGGCGGTGGAGACCACCGTGAGGCCCGTGACGCAGACGGCCGACACCGCGGTGAAGAGCGCCTGGTGCAGCGGCGTCGCCTCACCCGTGGCGGAGGACACCGGCAGCGAGAGGAGGGCGGTGAAGATCAGGATCGCGACGGCGAACGTCGTCAGCGCGAGGCGGGCCGGCGTCGTGTTGGCGATGTTGTCGATGAAGTCGCGCAGGCGTGTGAAGATCCACAGGCCCTTGCGCTCCGGCCTGCCGGGCTGCCAGCTGGCCGGGCTCGTGGACCTCGACTGGCTTTGCGTCATGTGTGGCTTTTCCTCGGTTGAAACTGCTTCCTTCAGTAGTAAACCACTAATCACCGCCCAGTGACGGGGAGCGTCCGCCACGCTCGGGTAGCCTGTGACTGATGACATTCCTGCCCGGACCCGCTGCGACCGCATTGCCGACGATGGTGGTGTGGGATCCGGCCATGACCGCCTACGACTTCGGCCACTCGCACCCGATGGCACCGGAGCGCATGGAACTCACGGCGCGGCTGGCCCGGAGCCTGGGCCTGCTGGACCTGGACCACGTCACGGTGGCGGCCCCCGGGGTGGCCAGCGACGCCGAGCTGTGCACGGTCCACAGCCCCGAGTTCGTGGCCGCCGTGCGGCGCGTCAGCCTGGACCCCGGCAGCACGGATCCGGCACGGGGCCTGGGCACGGAGGACGACCCGGCCTTTGCCGGCATGCACGAGGCCAGCGCGAGGCTGGCCGGCGGTTCCCTGCTCGCTGCTGCCGCGGTCCTGGAGGGCAGTGCGGTCCGCGCGGTCAACTTCGGCGGGGGCCTGCACCATGCGGACCGCGACCGTGCCAGCGGTTTCTGCATCTACAACGACGTTGCCCTGGCGATCCAGAAACTTCTCGACGGCGGCGTGCAGCGGGTGGTGTATGTCGACCTCGACGCCCACCACGGGGACGGCACGCAGAACATTTTCTGGGACGATCCCCGCGTGCTGACCATTTCGCTGCACGAGACGGGCCTGACCCTTTTCCCCGGCACCGGGTTCGCCAATGAGATCGGCGGCCCGAACGCGCGGGGCGCCGCGGTGAACGTGGCCCTTCCGGCCAGGACCGGGGATGCCGGCTGGCTCCGGGCCTTCCACGCCGTGGTGCCGCAGCTCGTCGGCGCTTTCGAGCCGGAGGTCATCGTCAGCCAGCACGGCTGCGATTCCCACACCCTGGATCCGCTCTCGCACCTCAACATCAGCGTGGACGGCCAGCGCGAGGCCGCCACCGCGATCGGCAACCTGGCCGCGCGGTACTGCGGCAACCGCTGGATCGCCACCGGCGGCGGCGGCTACAACGTCATCACCGTGGTCCCGCGCTCGTGGACCCACCTGATCGGGATCGCAGCCGGACGGCCCGTCCCGCTCCGCACCCCGGTCCCCGAAGACTGGCGGACGTTCGTCCTGGAGCACTACGGGCCCAAGTACGGGGTCGAGGCCCCGCACTTCATGGGTGACGACGTCGACCTGTGGTGGCGTTCCTGGGAAGTGGGCTTCGACCCCAACGACGAGGTGGACCGCACCGTGATGGCCACCCGCAAGGAAGTGTTCCCCCTCTACGGGCTGGACCCCTGGTTCGACTGACCCGGCTGCGCTGACCCGGCGGAACGCGGGCCAGTGGAGGCGCGGAAATAGTGGATGCCATCCGGGGTATATGTCGCTAGTGTGGAGGGCATGGTGACAGACGACGTATTTGCCGTCATTGCTGAGGCAACCCGGCGTGACATTCTGGTATCCCTCCGCAAGGGGGACAAGGCGGTGGGGGAACTGGTCCAGGAGCTTGAGGCAAGCCAGCCCACCATTTCCAAACATCTCAAGGTACTCCGCGAAGCGGACCTGGTGAGCATGCGCGCCCAGGGCCAGAAGCGCTACTACGCACTGAATCCCAAGCCCCTGGCCGGGATCGCCAGCTGGCTCGAGACGTTCGACGTCGGCCCGGGCGGCACTGCAGGTGCCGCGGAGGCGTCACCGGCCCGGGTGCCGGCCGCCCGGCTCCAGGCCGCCCCGGACAGCCTGGCGGCAGCAGCCGCACCGTCTGCTGCCGCTGCTGCTGGCACAGCTGATTCGCAGCCGCCGGCCGCGGCGCTGGCGAGCCGGCCGGCGGGCAGCCCGCTCAGCGCCGCCGTCGTCATTCCGGTGGGGCCCCCGGTCGAGGACAAGATGCCGCAGCAGCTCGGGCGCACGGTTGGCCGGGCCGCCACCAAGGCCGCCGACCTGCTGGCCAGCCTGCCGAAGTTCGGCCGCAAAAAATAGCCCAAGTAACTCGCAGTTGTTGCCGTTTTGAGCGCTCAAAACGGCAACA
>NZ_JAGPOT010000028.1 GCF_018224015.1 Pseudarthrobacter albicanus | reverse complement strand
ACTCGCAGTTGTTGCCGTTTTGAGCGCTCAAAACGGCAACAACTGCGAGTGAGTTGGGTGGGGTACCGCGAGGAGGCCGGGTTCGGCGCATAAGCCGGTGTGACCCGGGCACCGCTCCCCGCCGCCCGCGCCCGGCCACGCGCAACCCGCCCCCGGCCTCGTTCCCGGTCGCTGAATGTTACGGTCTCGGATGCGCCCGGTTTTGCCCGGGGCCGAGGCCGGGGCTATGGTCCTTGCATGACTAACCGTTGGTATGCGTATTTTTCGTTGGCTCTGGAGGGGCCCGCGTCGAACTGACACGCATCCAAATTTCCTTCAGAGCCAACAGGGCAGAGATCATTCTCTGCCCTTCGCCATTTCCCGGCGGGTTCTGACCAGGGCCCGCTCCGCACCGGAACAGGACCCCGACATGAGCATCGAAGCAGCCCCCGAATCCCAGCAGTGCACCTCCAACCTCCGCGTCAGCGAGTTCACTGCGTTGCCCACCCCGCAGGAGATGATCGCGGAACTGCCGCTGGACCCGCGCATGGCCGACGTCGTCGGACGCGGCCGGGATGAGGTGCGCGCCATCATGGACGGAGTCGACGACCGTCTGCTGGTGATCGTGGGCCCCTGCTCCATCCACGATCCCAAGGCCGGACTGGAATACGCCCGCCGGCTGGTCAGCCAGGCCGAAAAGCACCGCGAAGACCTGCTGATCGTCATGCGCGCGTACTTCGAGAAGCCGCGCACCACGGTGGGCTGGAAGGGCCTGATCAACGACCCCAGGCTCGACGGCAGCCACGACATCGCCGCCGGCCTGCGCGCCGCCCGCGGGTTCCTGCGCCAGGTCACCGCGCTCGGCCTGCCCGCGGCCACCGAATTCCTCGAACCGATCAGCCCCCAGTACATGGCCGATCTCGTCTCCTGGGGTGCCATCGGGGCCCGCACCACCGAAAGCCAGATCCACCGCCAGCTGGCGTCCGGGCTGTCCATGCCGGTCGGCTTCAAGAACGGGACCGACGGCGGTCTCCAGGTCGCGCTCGACGCCTGCAGCGCCGCGGCGGCGGCCCAGGCGTTCCTCGGGATCGACGGCGGGGGCCGGGCGGCGCTAGTGGCCACCGCCGGCAACCCGGACACCCACATCATCCTCCGCGGCGGCCGCCAGGGTCCCAACTACGCCGCTGCCGACGTCGAGGCCGCCTCCGCCACGCTGGCCGGCAAGCAGCTGAACCCGCGGCTGATCGTGGACGCCAGCCATGCCAACAGCGGCAAGAACCACCACCGCCAGGCCGAGGTGGCCCTCGAAATCGGCTCGCAGCTGGAAAGCGCGGGGCCCTCCGCGGGTGCCATCGCCGGCGTCATGCTTGAGAGCTTCCTGGTGGGCGGGGCCCAGGACCTGGACGTCGCCAGCCATGCCGCGGGCACGGACGATCTGCTCTACGGCCAGAGTGTCACGGATGCGTGCATGGACTGGGACGTGACCGCGGCCGTCCTGGATCAGCTGGCAGCCTCGGCCCGTACGCGCCGGACCCGCGGCTGAGTCGAGAGCACCGCAGCGGCGGGATTCCTGGGCAAACCTTTCACATTGGCACCACAAGCACCTAGAGTTACTAACACGTGGTTGTTTGATGGCTCAGCATCTGCACACCGCCATGTCATCCAGGTGGGGCTGCCGTTCGCTTGAGTAAAGGAATAAAGGAAATGTCTCCGGAGGCCAATTTCTCCAACGCACGCTTTTTGACCGTGGCTGAAGTCGCGGAGGTCATGCGGGTGTCAAAGATGACCGTCTACCGCCTGGTGCATTCGGGCGAGATGCCGGCCGTGCGCTTCGGACGCTCCTACCGGGTACCGGAAAACGCCGTCGAACAATATCTCAAAGGCGCCGTCGTGGACAGGCACGCCGACGGACATACGGAAACAGGCTGATCTGTCCGCGGACTGCCCCGCGGAGTCTTCCGGATGAACTGCGGGCCCGGACAGGGCCAGCGGTCGTGGGCCGCCCCGGATAGGCGGTACCCTGTTAAGGAACGTTTTACGTCATCGTAAGAACCTGTCAGTTGTTCAGTCTCAAGCTCAATCCGCGGACGACTCCCAGCAGACAGGTCCTGCATCTAGTTTGTGAGGGACTTTCGTGGGTTCAGTTATTAAGAAGCGTCGCAAGCGTATGGCCAAGAAGAAGCACCGCAAGTTGCTTCGTAAGACGCGCCACCAGCGCCGCAATAAGAAGTAGCAATACTTCACACTGCGTGAAATGCCCGTTGCCTTCCCGGCGGCGGGCATTTTCTTTGGCGGGGTGTTCCAGGCGGCCTTGGCCGCAGAGCGGGGGCCCGGCACTCAGGGGGTGGGGCCGCGGAAGCGGGAGAAGCCCCGCCAGAGGCCGTAGACGACCCCTCCGACGGTGGCCGCCTTCAGGCCCAGGGTGGCCGCGCGCCGTCCGGAGCGGAAATCGTAGACCGGCCAGTTGTTGTCCCGGGCGTGGCGGCGCAGCCTGGAATCCGGGTTGATGGCCACCGGATGCCCCACCATGCCCAGCAGCGGGATGTCATTGTGGGAATCGCTGTAGGCCCAGCACCGGTTAAGGTCCAGGCCCTCGGCTTCGGCAATGTCACGGACGGCAACGGCCTTGGCCGGCCCGTGCAGGATGTCGCCCACGAGCCTGCCCGTGTAGGAACCGTCCAGGATCTCGCCCACCGTCCCGAGGGCGCCGGTCAGGCCCAGCCGGGTCGAAATCACGGTGGCCACCTCGATCGGCGTCGCGGTCACGAGCCACACCCTGCGGCCCACCCGCAGATGCTGCTCGGCCAGCGCCTTGGCGCCAGGCCAGATCCGGGATTCAATCATTTCGTCATAGACTTCTTCGCCGAGCGCCTCGATGTCCTCCACGGTGATGCCGGCGGCGAGGGTGAGGGCGGAATCGCGGACGGCGTGGACATCATCGATGTTTTCCCCGCGCAGCACGAACATGAACTGCTTCCAGGCGAAACCGGCGGCCTGGGGAATGGTGAAGGCCCCGCGCTGGTACATCTTGCGCGCCACGTGGAACAGGCTGGCGCCCTTCATGAGGGTGTTGTCGACGTCGAAGAACGCGGCCTCGCCGTGCTGCCAGGCTGCATGCGGCGCCGTGGCCACAGCGGCGTACTTCTCCTCGGGCATGCCTCGAGTCTAGTCATTGCGGGCCTTCCTCCCGTTTCGCCCGCGTCATGCCGGCCCGCGAAACACCCCGGACCGGCCCGTTTTGCCCCTCCGGCTGCCCTGCGTCGACGCCGGGCGCGCTGCCGGGCTACCGTGGAACCATGCCCACGCCCGCGCCCCGCCCCGACGTCGTCCTGATCACCAAAACCGACTGCCACCTCTGCGCCGAGGCGCGCGCCGCCGTCGGCCGTGTCACGGCGGCCCTGGGGATTCAGTGGACGGAGCAATCCGTCGACGACGACGCCGAGTTGCGCGAGCGCTTCGCCGAGGAGATCCCGGTGTTGCTGGTGGACGGAGTCCAGCGGGATTTCTGGAAAATCGACGAAACACGGCTGGCCCGGACCCTGCGCCGGGCCCTGGACCAGCAGCCCTGACGCGGCCTGCTTTGATGCGTGAACTGCCGGGGATCTAGAGTGGAAGGCACAACGCGACGCAATGGAGCAGATAGTGACTTCGCTGGATTCAACTCCCGAGGCTGTGCCGGCGGGATCCGGGACCGCCGCCAAGCTGATACCACCCGCGGCCGTGGCCCGGCTGACCCTCTACCTGCGCGCCCTGACGACGCTGCGCGCTGAAGGCGTCGACAGGGTTTCCTCCGAATCCCTGGCCGAGGCCTCGGGCGTCAGCTCGTCCACGCTCCGCAAGGACCTGTCCTATGTCGGTTCCTATGGAACCCGGGGCGTGGGCTATGAGGTGCAGTACCTCACCCGGAACATTGCCGCCGCCCTGGGCCTGACCCACGACTGGAAGGTCGCGATTGTCGGTGCCGGCAACCTGGGCAAGGCCCTGGCCAGGTATGGCGGGTTCGAATCCCGGGGCTTCGACGTCGTCGCCATCTTCGACGCGGACCAGATGGTGGTGGGCAGCGAAGTGGGGTGGCTGCGGGTCAGCGACGCAGCAGACCTTGAGCCCGTGCTGCAACGGACGGGCGCGAACATGGTGGTCCTGGCGCTGCCTGCCGCGGTCGCGCAAAGCGTCTGCGACCGGGTTGTCGCTGCCGGCGTGCGGAGCATCCTCAGCTTCGCACCGGTCATGCTGCAGGTGCCGCCGGGGGTCAACCTCCGCAAGGTGGACATGGCGACCGAGCTGCAGATTCTGGCGTACCACGCACAAAGGGCGCAGGGCCCGGAGGACGCCGGCTAGTTTCAGCCAGCCCGTCCGGCTCCCGCGCCCTGTGCGCGTGTGCCTGGGGACTACTTCCTTGGGGACTACTTCCCGAACGGAGCGCCCGGCTGCCCGTACGGGTTGGCGAACGGCTGCCGCTTCTGGAAGTACGGCGACGCGTCCGGCAGGTAGAGCAGCACGATTGCGGCGATGCCGAGCAGGGCCGCGAGGGTTCCGGGGCCCAGCGGGAAAAGGCTGAGGACGGAAAGCGCGGCGAAGACGGTACCCAGGATGCGCGCCCAGTTCTTGCCCTTACGGACATTAAAGGCGACCAGGGCGTAGAGGCCGGCGCCGATCACGGCGACCGCCACAATGGTCCCGACGAGGATGCCCTTGATGGAGTTGAAATCTATCTGGGTGCCGCTTGCACGCATCTGCTCCTCGAACTGCTGCCGGAGGGCGGGGGTGTCGATGAGCACGATCGAGAGCAGGACGGAGAGCAGCCACACCGCTCCGGATGCAATGAGCAGCCAGAAGGAAATGTTGACCAGCTTGGGCGCCTCTCCCGGAGCTGCCGGCTGTTCGGAAGGGTACTGGGCGTAAGGGGACTGTCCGTAGCCGGAGTTCCCGGACTGCGGGGGCTGCTGGCCGTACTGGGGCAGCTGCGGAGCGACCTGGCCGTACTGCGGTGCTGACGGGGGCTGGCCGTACGCGGGAGGCTGGGGTGCCTGCTGGCCGTACTGCGGCGCTGACGGGGGCTGCTGGCCGTACGCGGGAGGCTGGGGTGCCTGCTGGCCGTACTGCGGTGCTGACGGGGGCTGGCCTGGTGCCGGCGGCTGGCCGGGTTCGGGGCCGTCCGGATTCGAAGGGGGGACTGGCGGGTTGCTCATGGGCGGTCCTTTGCATGTCGATTTCGGCTCTGCATTCCGGGACCAGTGATCCTGCCCTGCCCCCAGCATGGTCAGTTCCACCGTACCGCGGGCCGGCAGCCGCGAGGATCATTCCGGAGAGGTATTCCCGGCCCTTATCTCCGAACGCTGACAGGCCGCGGTGGGCAGGTGCCCCCGACGCGGCCTGTCGGCAAAATTTTTGCCGCTGGCGGCTACTGGGCGCGGCCCCGGAGCCCCGCAAACCAGGCCTGCGAGTTGGGCAGCCACATGAGCACCGCGGCCGCGAGGCTGACGATGAAGCCAGGCCAGCTCCCGCCGCCCCGGCCGTCCGCGGCGCTGGCATTGATGATCGCCAGGACCAGGGAAATGCCGGCAACAATCGTGAGGGCGAAGCGTGCCCACTCCCGGCCCTCCTTCATCTTCATGGCCAGGACGACCTGGGCGGCGGCCAGGACGAGCGCCACCAGCACCAGCAGCAGCACCAGAAGGCCCAACGGCGGGACGATCGCAATGAGGACAAACGACCCGAACAGGCCGATGACTCCGCCGAGCAGGCCCAGCAGGCCGCCGATGAGCCAGATCCAGTAGGAAACCTTCAGCTCGGTCGGCATCTGGGTGACGGTGAACATGCCGGAGAAGCCGCCCTGGGGGAGTACATCGTTGAAGTTCCTGGGGCGGTCGCCCGGCATCTCGAAGCGCATCCGGCCCGTCGGAGCCGGCCGTCCGGTCTGGCCGGGAGCCGGGTACCCCTGCTGCGGCGGCTGGCCGTAGCCCGGCTGCGGCGCCCCGTACCCCTGCTGGCCCGGCGCGTCGTACCCCTGCGGGGGAGTCCCGTAGCCCTGCGGCGGCTGGTACCCCTGGGGAGGGGACTCGTACCCCTCGGGGATCTGCGGGTTCGGCTGCGACGGGGCGGAGCCGGCGGGCGGGACATTGTTGGACGGCGGGGGGAGGGCACCCGGCTGCGGCGGCGGTACATCACTAGGGTTGCTCATGGCTCCCACTGTAGACGGCGCTTCCGCCGTTATCTAGGGAATTTGCGGCCTGCCGCGGGCATGCCACGGGCTGCCGGCGGCCGCCTACGCCGGCGCCGCGGCGGCCGCCCAGACCGTGCGGCGGAACCCCGGAGTGGGCTTAAACACAGCACCCCGCTCCATCACGGGGATGAAGCGGGGTGCTCCGGACAGGCGCCGGCAACGGGCCAGGCCTGCCCAAGGGTACTGACTAGGCTGCTGGAGCGATGAAAGCCAGTTCGAGGTTGACGGCAACCTTGTCGCTGACGAGCACTCCACCGGCGTCCAGGATTGCGTTCCAGGTCAGGCCGAAGTCCTTGCGGCTGATGGTGGTCTCGGCGGACAGGCCGGCGCGGGTCATGCCGAACGGGTCAACGGCAACGCCGTTGAACTCGGTGTCCAGGGCCACCGGGCGGGTAACACCCTTGATGGTCAGATCGCCCACGAGCTCGTAGCTGTCGCCCTTGGGGACGATGGCGTTGGAGACGAAGGAGATTTCCGGGAACTTCTCGACGTCGAAGAAGTCTTCGCCGCGGACGTGGCCGTCGCGGTTGGCATCGCCGGAGTCGAAGCTCGCGGTCTTGATGGTGGCGCTGACCTTGGAGTCGGCGACGTTCTCGGCGAGGTCCAGGGTGGCCTCGGCATCCTTGAACTGGCCGCGGACCTTGCTGATGCCGGCGTGGCGGACGGTGAACGCGATCTCGCTGTGCGAGTTGTCGAGGGTCCAGGTGCCGGTGGTGACGTTGGCGGGAAGTGCCATGGTGGTTCTCCTTGAGTCGGGTGGGCCTTGCTTCAGTTCGTCTGATCGTCAGTCGAGGCTTCGTTACTTGAAGTCTCAACTAACCGCTGAATCAAGTATTACATGCGTTTGCATCTTTTGTCCCAACTCCGGGGAACATTTCGCCAAACTTTTCAGTTCTACTTCCTGTAGAAGATTTCGTCATTACCCCTGCCGTTTGAGAAACTGGTACACATGCCCCAAGCCACTGTTCATTTGCTCCGCCACGGCGAGGTCCACAATCCCGATCGTGTCCTGTACGGCAGGCTGCCGGAATTCCACCTCTCCGGGCTCGGCCAGCAGATGGCCGGGGTGCTGGCGGACCACTTCGCCGAACGCGCCGCACAGGGGGCGAAGATCGTCCACCTGGCCGCCTCCCCGCTGGCCCGCGCCCAGGAGACCGCACGCCCGATCGCCGGGGCGCTCCACCTCGAGATTGCCACCGAGGCCCGGATCATCGAGGCCGCCAACTACTTCGAGGGGCTCCACGTCTCCAAGGCCGAACTCCTCAAGCCGAAGCACTGGCCCAGGCTGTGCAACCCGTTCCGGCCCTCCTGGGGCGAGCCGTATAAACAGCAGGCGGCCCGCGTCATGGCCGCCGTCCGGGACGCACGCGTCCGGGCCGTCGAGCTCGGCGGCGACGGCGCCGAGGCCATCCTGGTCAGCCATCAGCTTCCCATCTGGGCCACCCGGCTCAGCGCCGAGGGCAAGCCGTTGTGGCATGATCCGCGGAAGCGCGAGTGCACGCTGACGTCCCTGACGTCCCTGGTGTTCGACGACGCCGGCGCCCTCGTGCGCGTGGACTACAGCGAGCCTGCTGCCGCCCTTCTTGCCGGTGCGTCCAGCACCCCGGGGGCCTGACGCGTGGCCGGCCACAAGGGAAACAACAAGGGAACGCCGGCGGCGCTGTCCCGCCGCACCGTCCTGACGGCGGGCGGCGCCGCCCTCGCCGTCGTACTGGGGCTCTCCGGCTGCGCGCAGGAGGATGCGCTGGCCAAGCAGGCGAAGGCCGGGGACAACAAGAACTACGTGGCCGGCGACGGCTCGGTGACCGAGTTCGCCGTCGCGGACCGCAAGGCGCCCGTGGATGTCAGGGGGACGCTGTTCGACGGCACCGCCGTGGCGCCCGCGGACTTCCTCGGGAAGGTCACCGTGCTCAACTTCTGGTTTGCCGCCTGCGCCCCGTGCCGGGTTGAAGCGCCCTCCCTGGAAGCCCTGAACCAGGAGTTCACGAGCCAGGGCGTGCAGTTCTTCGGCGTGAACCTCCGTGACGAGAAGGCCACCGCCGACGCGTTCGACAAGACCTTCAACCTCACGTATCCGAGCTTCAATGACAAGGACGGAGCGGTGCTGCTGGCCGTCTCCGGCCTGGTGCCCCCGGGAGCCGTTCCCACCACGCTGGTGCTGGACAAGCAGGGCCGCGTGGCTTCCCGCGTCCTCGGTGAAATCCAGAAGGGCACCCTCAAGTCCCTCATCGCCGCCGCCGTGGCCGAGTAGCGGCGGCGCGGCCGTGAACAGCCCCTTCGCTGAAGCCATCCTGAACGGATCGCTCCTGCTGGCCGTGCCCGTGGCGCTGCTGGCCGGCGTCGTCTCCTTCCTCTCGCCCTGCGTGCTGCCGCTCGTGCCCGGGTACCTGGGCTACGTGACGGGACTGACCGGCGTCGACCTCCAGAAGCAGAAGCGCGGCCGCATGCTGGCCGGCATCGGGCTCTTCGTGCTGGGCTTCTCGGTGGTCTTCGTGCTGCTCGGCGGGGCGTTCGGCCAGCTGGGGACGCTGATCACCGGCTCGCAGAACCGGTGGATCACCCAGCTGCTGGGCATCCTGGTGATCATCATGGGTGTGGTCTTCATGGGCGGCTTCGGCTGGCTCCAGCGCGACGCCAAGATCCATGCCAAGCCGCCGGCGGGGCTGTGGGGCGCGCCGCTGCTGGGCATCACCTTCGGCCTGGGCTGGGCGCCGTGCATCGGGCCGACCTATTCCGCCGTCCAGCTCCTGAGCCTCTCCGGCGGATCGTCGGCAGCCAAGGGGGCTTTTCTGGCCTTCGTGTATAGCCTTGGCTTGGGCCTGCCGTTCCTGCTGATCGCCCTGGCCGTGCGCCGCGGCATCGGCGTGATGTCCTTCTTCCGCAAGCACCGGCTCGCCATCCAGCGCACCGGCGGCGGCATCCTTGTTGTTCTGGGTCTGCTGATGGCCAGCGGCGTGTGGGGGACCTGGGTCTCCGAATTGCAGTACTGGTTCCAAACCGATGTGAAATTGCCGATCTGATGAGCGAGCGAGTGAACGTACCTAAGAAGTCCCCGGCCCCCGGCAGCACGCCCGACGCCGCCGGCACCGCCAGCCCGCCCGGCACCGCCAGCCCGCTGGCGGCGGCTGTTTCCGCTGCCAAGGCGGAGGCTGTCCTTCCGACGCTTGGCCCGCTGGGCATGCTCCGCTGGGCGTGGACCCAGCTGACCAGCATGCGCACGGCGCTGTTCCTCCTGCTCATGCTCGCGGTCGCTGCGGTGCCGGGCTCGTTGTTCCCGCAGCGCCCGGCCAATCCCTCGATCGTCACGCAGTACATCAAGGACCACCCGGACTACGGCAAGCTCCTGGACTCGCTCCAGCTCTACGACGTCTATTCCTCCGCGTGGTTCTCGGCCATCTACATCCTGCTGTTCATCTCGCTGATCGGCTGCGTGGTGCCCCGCGCCATTGCGCACTACAAGGCGATGCGCTCGCAGCCGCCGCGGACCCCGGCCCGCCTGTCCCGGCTCCCCGAGTACGGCACGCTCGTGATCCCCGCCGACGCCGGGATCCCGGCGTCGTCCGCCATCACCGACGCCGCCGGGCTGCTGAAGAAGCGCGGCTACCGCGTGGACGTCCGGAACCACGACGGCGCGCGGCCGTCCCTGGGGGCGGAGCGCGGCTTCCTGCGCGAAGTCGGAAACCTCGTCTTCCACAGCGCCCTGATCGGCGTCCTGATCTCCGTCGCCGCCGGCGGCCTGTTCGGTTACAGCGGGCAGCGGATCCTGGTGGAGGGGGACACGTTCGTGAACACCCTGGTCGGCTACGACCAGTTCACGCCGGGCACCAACTTCCAGAGCAGCCAGCTCCAGCCCTACTCGGTGCAGCTGGACAAGTTCCGGATCACCTTCGACCGCGAATCCAAGGGCAAGTTCGGCCAGCCCATCGATTTCACGGCCGACGTGACCACCAAGGAGACCCCGGACGCACCCGCGAAGAAGGAAGTGCTGAAGGTCAATGATCCGCTCAGCCTCGGCGGCACCAGCATGTACCTCACCGGCAACGGCTACGCCCCCGTGGTCACCGTCCGCGACGGCTCCGGCAACGTCGCCATGCAGGGCCCCGTCGTGGCCAAGCTGCAAGGAGACAACTACTACTCCTCCATCGTCATCAAGGTCCCCGATGCCAAGCCCGAGCAGCTCGCCTTTGCCGGGTTCTTCCTGCCCACGGCCTTCGTCACCGAGAAAGGCGTCTCCTTCAGCGGCGATCCCGAGCTGATCAACCCGCAGCTGAGCCTGAACTCCTACTACGGCGACCTCGGCCTGAACGACGGCTCCCCGCAGAATGTCTTCGAGCTCGACGTCAAGAAGCTGACCCCGCTCAATGCCCGGAACCTGGACACCAAGGGCATCACCCTCGCGCCGGGTGCCAGCTACACGCTGCCGGACGGCAAGGGCTCCATCAGCTTCGACGGCGTGAAGCGCTACGTGGGCGTGGACATCCACCACAACCCCGGGCAGCTCTTCGCGCTCATCTTCGCGCTCGTGGCCGTCGCCGGGCTGGTCACCTCGCTATACGTGAACCGGCGCCGCGTCTGGGTCCGGACAGGAACCCACGAGGACGGCCGCACCATGGTCGAATACGGGCTCCTGGCCCGCGGTGAAGACCACCGGCTGGCCGGCGAGGCCAAGGCGATCCGGTCCCTGCTGGCCGGCGCCTGGGCGTTGGACGAGGATACCGTCTCCCCGGACGATGCCCCGCCCGCCTCCGCCCCCGCCTCTGCGGCGCCGGCCTCCGCCTCCCAGCCCGCTCCCAGCAGGGGAGCGGACAATGGCCGGGCGGATACCGGCGCGCCCGGTGCCGCCGTCGCGCAGTCCTCCCTGGAACACTCCGCAGCAGACTTCATTCAGTCAACAGCCGGCTCGCCTGAGTCAAAGAAGGATCAGTAATGCCGTTCTCCATCAACGAAACCATGGGGCAGTACAGCGAGCTGTTCATGCTGCTCGCCGCCGGTACCTACACGGTCGCTTTCGTCGCCTTCGCCTGGGACCTGGCCAAGAGCAGCAAGATGCTGCGCGCCGTGGACCTCAAGGCGGCCGCCGCCTCCGGGACAAGCGCCGGTGCCGCGAGTGTGAAGGTTCCCGTCGGGGCGGGTGTGGGGGCAGGAGTGCGTGCCGGAGCCGCCACGGGTGCCGCCGACCGTGCCGACTCGGACGTCAGCGGGCCGGCCGGCCGCGCCGAGCGTCCGACGTCGTCCGTCTCGCGCGCCGCGCAGGGCAGCACCACCGGCGTCGGCCAGACCGCCGACGGCGGCATGCGCTACGGTGCCGAGCGCCGCGCTCCGGCCCGCGTCGCCGTCGCCGTGACCGTGCTGGGCGCCGCGATCCATGCGGCCGGCGTCATCACCCGGGCCATCGGCGCAGGCCGGGTGCCGTGGGGCAACATGTACGAGTTCCTCAGCACGGGCGCGTTCGTGGCCGTGGCGGTGTTCCTCGTGGTGCTGATCCGCCGCGACCTGCGCTTCCTGGGCACGTTCGTGATCGGCCTGGCCGTCATCATGCTGGTCGCCGCTTCCGTGGCGTTCTGGACGCCCGTCGGGCACCTGGTGCCCGCCCTGCAGAGCTACTGGCTGATCATCCATGTGTCCATCGCCGTGATGTCCTCGGCGCTGTTCACCCTGACCTTCGCCATGTCCGCGCTGCAGCTGCTGCAGTCGCACCGCCAGAAGGCCGTAGCCTCCGGCGGCGCCGACAAGCTGGGCTTCCTGCGCCTCGTGCCGTCCGCCCTGAGCCTGGAGAACCTGTCCTACCGGATCAACGCGATCGCCTTCATCGGCTGGACCTTCACGCTCATGTTCGGTGCCATCTGGGCCGAGAAGGCGTGGGGCCGGTTCTGGGGCTGGGACACGAAGGAAGTGTGGACCTTCGTGATCTGGGTGGTCTACGCCGGCTACCTGCACGCCCGCGCCACCCGCGGCTGGACCGGAACCCGGGCGGCGTGGCTGTCCATTGTGGGCTACCTGTGCGTGGTCTTCAACTTCACGATCGTGAACCAGTTCTTCAACGGCCTGCACTCCTACTCGGGGCTGTAGTCCTCTCGGGGCCGCTCCTCCGCGGGGGTGCTCCTCGGCGATTTGCCACGAATGGCCGCTAAGCGACCCCGCTTGGCGGCCATTTGCGTCAATCGGGCGGGATGGCGGGCCGGAGTGCGGGAGTTGGATTCGAGCCGCTGGGCGGGGCTCCGGATTCGAACCGCGCTCCGTCAGCGCCGCCCGGACCCGGGTGAGGCCCGTTCCCTCTTCGATTTGCCGGAGATGGCCGCTAAGCGACCCCGCTTGGCGGCCATTTGCGTCATATGGGCGGGGCGGGAGGGCGGGGAGGTCTGGCCGCAACCGGCATTGTGGCCTCATGAACCTGTCGGCTTCAGGAATCAGGGACCCCGGCAGGATTCCATTCGCGTTCCGTCATTTCCGCCGGGACCCTGGTGAGGGCGCTCCCGTTCCCTCCGCGATTTGCCGGAGATGGCCGCTAAGACACCCGCTTGGCGGCCATTTGCGTCAATCGGGCGGGGCGGGAGTTTGGAGCGCTGCCTTAGGAAGCGGGACCGCCTCATGAACCGTGTCCGCCTTATGGACCCTGCGCCCCTTTGGGAACCGTGGCCGAGGCAGGATTCCAGCCGCGCTCCATCAACGCCGCCCGGACCCGGGTGACGGCGCTGGGTTCCATCCCCGGTGCAAACGGGGTGAGATGCCATTGGGTCAGGACCACGACCCGCCAACCGGCGTCCCTGGCGTCCTCGTCCCGGAAAATGTCGCTGCGCCGCTGGGCTGGGGTGGCGTGGTGGCCGCCGTCGTACTGGATCGCAATCTTCTGCTCCTCATAGGACAGGTCGGGGTCCTGGATCCAGCGGCCGGTCTCGTCAAACATGGGGACGTTGATTCCGGGTTCGGGAAGGCCGTGGCGGAGCAGGAGCAACCGAAGTTCGGTCTCCTTGGGGGAGTCGGTGCCCGCCCGCATCAAGGACCGGGCCTGCAGCGCGCGGCGGTAGCCGGGGTTGCCCTTCTTGCCGGCAAGGTAGGCATCCAGCAGCGGCAGGCTGGCCAGCGGATTCCTCCGCCGGAGCAGGAAATCCCCCGCAATCACAAGGTCGTCGAGGCCAAGAATCCCGGCAAGGTCGAACCAGGTCCGCAGCGGCGAGGTGCAGACCAGCCGACGCCCGGCGGTGATCTCCTCGGATTCGAGGGCGTGCTGGTGGCCGACGACCCCTTTGCGACGCACGGAACGCCTGCCCGGCAGACTCGTCAGGTGGATGATGACCAGGCGTTCAAGGGCGGCGGGCAGCGGGAATCCCCACAGCACTGCAGCCGAAGTGTGGCTCACGATGGTGCCGGTGACAGCCGTCAGGGCGCGCAGCCGTTCGAGCAGGCTGTCCTCGGACGAGGCTGTGGCCCGGACGCCGTGACATGGACTGACCAGATCCACGGCCCGGATTCGACGTCGGCTCAGCCCTGCAGCCCGGGCTTCGGCCACGGTAAAGGGTTGGTTCCGGAGATGCCGGGGTAGCTCGCTGGGTCGGCGCATGAAAGCCATTGTGCGGCCGCTGGGAGGGGATGGGATCGTTATCCACAGGACGAATGGGGTGTGGGGGAGCAGTGGGCGGCGGCCCTGGTCCCGGATATGGCCGTTCGCGGGTACCGATTTGTCGAATAGGGCCGGTATGAGCGTGGGATTCCGGCCGGATGTGGCAAATGGGCGTCCGGAGTGGCCGGGCCCGGGTCGGCCCGGGGGCATTGCGTGCGTGGCCCGGGACAGCGCAGCGGCGATTTGCCGAAAGTGGCCGGTATGAGCGTGGGATTCCGGCCGGATGTGGCAAAGGGGCTTCGCTGGGCCCTGGAGCCGTGCCGCACTCCCCGCCGCGCCCGGCGAGCAGGGGCGTCAGCCGAGGCCCGGGCTTGGCCTATTTGACTTCGTCGGTGCCCTGCGCCCCGGCCTCGTCGGAACCGTGGGAACCGCCGGAACCGGTGCCGTCGATGCCACCGGGGGCGCCGTCGTGCTTGCGCTCCCTGGCCTCCAGCTCGTGCTTCAGCTTCTTGAGCCGCTCGGCTTCTGCCTGCTGGCGGCGGCGTACTTCCAGGTTGCGTAGGAACTCCGGATCATCGTCCGGTGCGAGGGGGTGGCCGTAGCTTGCCGGGGCGGCACTGGTGGCACGGGGGCGGCCGATGATGAACCAGAGGACGGCGCCGACCACCGGAAGCACGATCTGGACCACGATCCATGCCGGCTTTGAAATGCCCTTGGTGAGACGCGCGTCCGTGCGGATCACATCGACCAGTCCGTAGACAAACACGACGAGAACGACGATTGGAACCACGACACGAAGCATACCTTCAGTCTAGCCTCCGGGGGCGTCCCCGGCGCGGGCTCGGGCTCCCGACCGGTGCCGGCGGGCAACCGAAACCCACGGCAGAGCCCAGGCCGACGCCGGACGGCTAAACTTGAAGCGTGGCATTCCTGAAATACACCCTGATCCGTCTGGCCCTCTTTGTGCCATTGTTCGCGCTGTTCGTCCACCTGCAACTGGGCTGGCTGCTGGCCGTCCTCTGCGCCGGCATGATGGCCTTCGCCGTCAGCTTCCTCTTCTTCCAGAAACAGCGTGACGCGGCTACCGCGAACCTCCACCAGCGCTTCTCGGGCAACGCCAAGCCGCTGCGCAGCGCAGGGGAGAAGGACGACGCCGACGCCGAGGACCGCCTGGTGGATGAGCACCCGGACGTCGTGGTCCGCAAGGACAGCCGGCCCAAGGACTCCTAGCAACCGGTCTCAAATCTGCCCGCGAGGCCGCCTCGGGCCGCCTCGAGCTTGGGCTCAGACGCGCCTGCGGGCTCAGCCCCTGCCCGCGAGCCCGCCCTCAGAACCCGTGGCTCAGCACCAGGCCCAGGGAGAACAGCACGGCGTAGCCGAGGTTGATCAGTCCGGTCTGCTTCAGGACCGGGATCAGGCTCTTGCGCCGCCGGCCGGCGATCATCAGCCAGGACGGCATCAGGCTCGCAGGAATCAGCAGCAGGACAACGAGTATCCAGGGCCGGCCGGGTGCGAGCACAATCACCAGCAGGATCGCGACGGCGAGCATCAGCACGTAGCTTTCCCGCGCATGCTTGTCCCCGAGCCGGACCGCCAGCGTCTTCTTCCCGGCCACCCGGTCGGTGGGGATATCGCGGACGTTGTTGGCCATCAGCAGGGCGCAGGCAATGAGGCCCGTGCCGATGGCTCCGATGATGGCGGCGAGGCTGAGCTGGCCGGCCTGCGTGTACGTGGTGCCGAGCGTGGCCACGAGCCCGAAGAAGACGAACACGAACACGTCGCCCAGGCCCAGGTAGCCATAGGGGTTCTTGCCGCCCGTGTAGCCCCAGGCCGCCAGCACGCAGCCGATGCCCACGAGGATCAGCCACCACGACTGCGTCATGACGACGAGGACCAGGCCGAACACCATGGCGAGCCCGAAGGCCGCGAAGGCAGCCCACTTGACGTGTTCGGGCCGCGCCGCGCCGGACCCGACGAGCCGGAGCGGGCCCACCCTGTCCTCGTCAGTGCCGCGGATGCCGTCCGAATAGTCGTTGGCATAGTTGACGCCGATCTGCAGCAGGAGGGCGACCAGCGCCGCCAGGACCGCGTTGACCGGGCGGAACGCGTCCATCTCGTAGGCGGCCGCGGTGCCGATCAGGACCGGAGCGATCGCGGCCGGCAGGGTGCGCAGTCGGGCGCCTTGAATCCATTGTGCGGCAGTGGCCACGTTCAGTACCTCGTGTTGATTCGGGTGTTGACTCGGTGACGCCGGGAATGCCCGGCTTCTCTATTTTCCCTGATGCAGGGCGTCCAGCCGGACAGCCATGCCCAGCCGGTCCGGTTTGCCGTTGGGCAGCATGAGCAATTCCCCGGCGGCGAGAACGGTCTTCGGCGCCAGCCGCCCCAGCACCTGCGCCCAGGAAGCGCGGGCGGTGAACGCGGCGATCCCTTCGGGGGAACTGTCGGCCACCGCCACGTAGGCGGCGAGGGCCTGCCCCCACTCCGCGGACGGGACGCCGGCCACAAAAGCCGCCATCACGCCGTCGAGCTTCTCCAGCTCCGCCTGTACATGCGCGGCCGAGACCTTGACGCCGCCGGTGATGACGACGTCGTCGGCGCGGCCCAGCACGGTCAGCCGGCCGGCCGCGTCGAGCTCGCCGAGGTCGTTGGTGCGGTACCAGCGGACGCCGTCTTCCTCGACGAACGTCTCCGCCGTGAGCGCGGGCGCGTCCAGGTAGCCGGCGGCTACGGTGGGACCGCCCAGCAGGATGCGCCCGTCGCCGCCCAGTTTGACCTCGACGCCGTCGAGGGGCATGCCGTCGTAGACGCAGCCGCCGCAGGTCTCGGCGGAGCCGTAGGTGGTCACCACCCGGACCCCGGCGTCGTGGCCGGCGGCCAGGAGCTGACGGGAAGCAGGCGCCCCGCCGAGCAGGATGGCGTCGAAGCGGCGGAGCGCCGCCAGGGTGTCCGCGGAGGGGGAGTCCAGCAGACGCTGCAGCTGCGTCGGGACGAGCGAGGTGAAGCGGATCCTGTCCGTGAGCTCGAGGGCCGCGGCGGTGAAAGCCTCGGGCGTGAAGCCGCCGCGCAGGTCCATGGCCCAGGGCCGGGTGCCGGCGAAAAGCGAGCGGACCAGCACCTGCAGCCCGGCGACGAACTGCACGGGCAGCGCCAGCAGCCACTGGCCTTCGCCCTTGAGCGCCACGGCGGTGGCCATCGAGGAGGCGGCCAGCGCGTCCACGGTCAGGACCGTGGCCTTGGGCGGGCCGGTGGAACCGGAGGTCCGCACCACGACGGCGGCGTCCCCGATCCCGGTCTCGACGGGCTGCACGGCCGGGGTGCCGTCCGGTCCGGCGGAAAGTTCGACGGCGGGGCCCTCGCCGCGGAGGGCGGCGGCCAATGCCGCGAGCGCGGGCTCGATGTTCATAGCTCCGGAAGCCACAGGTCCTGCCTTGGAGGTCGTCGGATGAGAAGTCGTCGGATCGGAAAGTATTCCTTGGAAGGAATGGTTTAGAAGTAGTACGGGAACCGGGACCAGTCCGGGTCGCGCTTTTCGAGGAAGGCTTCCTTGCCCTCCACGGCCTCGTCGGTCATGTAGGCCAGCCGGGTGGCCTCGCCGGCGAACACCTGCTGGCCGGCCAGGCCGTCGTCGGCGAGGTTGAACGCGAACTTGAGCATGCGGATGGCCTGCGGGGACTGCCGGGCGATGTCCGCGGCGTACTCCAGCGCCACGTCCTCGAGCCGTTCGTGGTCCACGGCCTCGTTGACGGCACCCAGGCGGACCATGTCCTCGGCGGAATACTCGCGGGCCAGGAAGAAGATCCCGCGGGCGGCCTTCTGGCCGATCTGGCGGGCGAGCAGCGCGGAACCGTAGCCGGCGTCGAAACTGCCCACCGTCGCGTCGGTCTGCTTGAACTTGCCGTGCTGGCGGGAGGCGATGGTGAGGTCCGAGACGACATGCAGGGAGTGCCCGCCGCCGGCCGCCCAGCCGTT
Source organism: Pseudarthrobacter albicanus (assembly GCF_018224015.1). Lineage (GTDB taxonomy): Bacteria > Actinomycetota > Actinomycetes > Actinomycetales > Micrococcaceae > Arthrobacter > Arthrobacter albicanus. The sequence continues at coordinate 1,882 of NZ_JAGPOT010000028.1, read as the reverse complement.
GACGACGGCGATGACCACCTTGGGCATGGTGCGCATGAGCCGCTGCACCTCCAGGATGTGGAGCCGGCCGGCGCGGGCGGGATCGATGGTCTCCTGGGTCTCGCCGTCTGCATAGCGGTACCCGTCGCGGCCGCGGATCCGCTGGTCGCCGCCCGAGCAGAAGGAGTGGCCGCCGTCCTTGGGCGAGGGCCCGTTGCCGGTGAGCAGCACGGTGGCCACATCCGGGGTCATCCGGGCGTGGTCCATGGCCCGGTACAGCTCATCCACGGTGCCCGGACGGAAGGCGTTGCGGACCTCCGGACGGTTGAAGGCGATGCGGACCGTAGGCAGGTCCCGCACGTACGAGCCGTCAGCGGAGCGCTCCACCTGCCGGTGGTAGGTCATGTCCTGGAAGTCGTCAAAACCGGACACGGCGCGCCAGCGGGTGGGGTCGAAGACATCGGATACCTGGGCGGGGATTTCGTTGTTCACAGTCCGAGTCTAGTAATCGCGTTAGCTGATGCAGAACTCGTTGCCCTCCGGGTCCGCCATGGTGTGCCAGGAATGCGGGCCCTGGCTGGCCGTCCACAGGAACGTGGCGCCGCGCGCCTCCAGGGCGGCGCGGACGTGATCCTTGTCTTTACCGGCGAGGTTGACGTCCCAGTGGATCCGGTTCTTGACGGTCTTGTCCTCCGGCGCGGTCTGGAAGAGGATGCGGCGGGCCGGAGGTCTGGCATCCAGCTCTTCGGCCGGGCGGATGGCTGCCCCGTCGCGCCACACGAGCTTGCCGTTGTGGATCAGGGTGTCCGCCTCCGTGGCGAACCCCTGCCCGACCATGGACCGGATGAAGCCCTCGTCCTGCGGCTCCACGGCCCAGTCCAGGGTTTCGGCCCACCAGTCGGCGAGCTCATGCGGATTCCTGCAATCGACGGCGATCTGGATGTTCAGTGTCATGGAATGAAACTACGACGTCGGCGCCCCGCCCGGTAGGGGCGCGCGGCTCAGCCCCCGGCCCGGCTCAGCCCTGCAGCTGCTGGAGCTGCTCGAGGACGTCCGGGGGGATCGCATAGATGAAGATGACCGCCAGCAGGTTCTTCGAGGCGTGGACGAAGTAGGAGAACATCACGTTCCTGCCGGCCCAGACGTAGACGAAGACCAGGACCGCGCCCATCGCGAGGTAGGGCATCAGCACCTGCAGGGTCAGTTGCTCCTGGCCCACAATGTGCAGGGCCGCGAACAACACCACGGACAGCGCGCAGCACACCCAGATGTTGACCCGCCGGCTCAGCTTGCCGATCAGCAGGTGCCGGAAGATGTACTCCTCCACGAAGGGCCCCACGATCACCAGCAGGGGCACCATCAGCCAGGCCGGCACCTGCTGCATGAGCGCCTGCAGGCCGGCCTGGTTGGCGGAGGTCTGCACGGGCCCGCTGAGAGCGACGAGGACCGCGGTAAGGATCATCATCGCCACCACCGCCAGCGGGACCATGAGCAGGGTGAACCATGGCCGGGTGGCCAGGACCCGGAGATCGCGCGCGGCGACGTGCCGGGCGGCGGCCAGGGCCAGGAGGCCGATGGTGCCGTAAAAGACCAGGTTCACGGTGTAGGACGCCACGGCCGGATTCGGCGACATCTGCAGCAGCAGCGGCCCCAGCAGATCGCCGGCCGCGGCAAAGAAGGCGGCCACTGCCACATACAGCCCGGCTGCGGTGAGATCGAGTCCGGAAAACCGGTAGAGTTCCGGCCGCGGAGCCCGTGGTGTGCGAAGAGCGGTGCCCATGCCACCAGCCTAGGAGAGCGCTGAACAAGGGGCAATCCGGAGATGGGATACGGCTTCCGGGCCGCTCTTCGGAGCTTTGGGCGGCCCGCTGACGGCCTGGGAATGAGAGGCCGGGGCCCGGGA
>NZ_JAGPOT010000027.1 GCF_018224015.1 Pseudarthrobacter albicanus | reverse complement strand
TGGTTCTCGGCCGGGGTGCAGTCCTCCAGCCAGAACAGGTCATACGGTTCCAGGGCCTTGCCGAGCTTGGCCGCCTGGATCGGGGTCATCCGGTGGTGCCCGTCGTGCAGCAAAGGCAGCTCCGGGCCGAACTCGTTCCGGACGGCCTCGAACACCGACGGCAGGTGCCGCAGGTAGGCCCGGGTGTCCCAGTCCTCCTCCTGCGGGAACGCGCCGCGGCCGGCGGGCTCGTAA
>NZ_JAGPOT010000026.1 GCF_018224015.1 Pseudarthrobacter albicanus | reverse complement strand
GGGCCGAACTCGTTCCGGACGGCCTCGAACACCGACGGCAGGTGCCGCAGGTAGGCCCGGGTGTCCCAGTCCTCCTCCTGCGGGAACGCGCCGCGGCCGGCGGGCTCGTAATCGTAGCGTTCCCCGGAGGCCTGGGCCTGCGCGGCGACGCCGTAGACGGCCTTGATGCCGGGGACGGCCGTCTGGATCCGCACCGACTTGTAGCCCAGGTCCAGGTGCTCCCGGACCGAATCGAACAGCGACGGAAGGTCCGAGCCGGAGGCGTGCCCGTAGGCGCGCAGCCCGTTCCGGGACGCCCCGCCCAGGAGCTGGTACACCGGCATGTTCGCGACCTTGCCCTTGATGTCCCACAGCGCCATGTCCACGGCGGCGATCGCGGCCATCGTCACCGGCCCGCGGCGCCAGTACGAACTGCGGTACAGGAACTGCCAGGTGTCCTCGATCCGGTGCGGGTCCTTGCCGATCAGCAGCTGCGCGACGTGCTCCTTCAGGTACGCGGCGACGGCCAGTTCACGCCCGTTCAGGGTCGCGTCGCCGATCCCGGTGACGCCGTCCTCCGTCGTGATCCGGAGGGTGACGAAGTTACGGGAGGGGCTGGTCACGAAGACTTCCGCGGCAATGATTTTCACGGCAGTTCCTTTCAAAATGGACTGTGTCGGGCTGGGTCGGTGGTGGCTAGTGGCTGGCCGGGCCGGGCGGCGTGGTTCCGCCGGAGCCGACGGCGGCGGCGTCGGGCGTTGCGGGGGTTCTGCCGGTTGCTGCCGTTTGGGCGGAGCTGTCGGCGGTCTTGCGGCGCTCCTGGATCTCGGCGAGAATCCGGGCGTGCATGGCATCGGTGAGGGTGTACCTGGACATCACCAGGACGGCCAGGATGGTCATGATGGCCGGCAGCGCACCGGCCGCGAACTGGATGCCGAAGACCGCGTCCGCGGTCTGGGCCGCACCGGACTTGTAGCCGCCCAGGGCCAGGGCGTAGGCGGCGAGGGCGCCCCCCACCGCCTGGCCGGTCTTCCGGGTGAAGGAGAACAAGGCATAGGTGATGCCTTCGGTGCGCACGCCGGTGCGCCATTCGCCGTATTCCACGGTGTCGGCTTCCAGTGCCCACACCACGATGTTGACGGCAAGGACCCCGACCAGGCTGACAACGAGGCCGGCGAAGCCGATCCAGACCTGGCTGGCCGGGGTGAAGAAGATGATCGCGCCACCCACGACGGTGAGCAGGGACGCGTAGACGTAGACGCCCTTCTTGCCCAGGCTCCGGACCAGCCTGGGCATCACTGCAGCCAGCACGAAGGTGAGCACCAGCTGGATGATGGAGAGGACGGGGTACAGGTCGAGGCGGTGCAGGACGTCGCGCAGGTAGTACAGCTGCACCGAGGTGAGGGCCAGGTAGCCGGTGAGGAAGAAGAAGGAGCTCAGGCAGAGCATCAGCAGCGGCTTGTTGCCTTTGAGCGTGTCCATGCTCTGCTTGAACGTGACGTTGGGGACGGCGCGGTGGACCCGCTCCTTGGCTGTCAGCACGGTGAAGAAGTAGAGTGCGGCGCCAATGACCACGAACACCAGGGTGATGGTGGTGAATGTTGACTGCAGGTTGGCGCCGGGCTTGATCAGCGGAGCCACGAAAATACCCAGGGCGGAGCTAACGAGCATTGCGCCGACCAACCTGGCGGAGCCGAGCTTGGCCCGGTCCCCCGGGTCCTGCGTCATGGCGCCGGCCAGGGAGCCGTAGGGGATGTTGACCAGGCTGTAGGCCAGGCCCAGGGCCGCGTACGTGACGTAGGCATAGAGCAGCATGCCGGATTCGCCGAGCTGCGGGACGGAGAACGTGGCCACGCTCAGCAGGAGCAGCGGGATGGAGCCGAACATGATGAACGGGCGGAACTTGCCGAACCGCTTGCTGAAGGCGCGGTCCACCACCCGGCCGGCAAAAACGTCAGCGAAGGCGTCGAAGATCCTGACCGCCAGCAGCAGGGTGCCGGCCGCTGCGGCCGAAATCCCGGCCACGTCCGTGTAGTACACCAGCAGGAACATCGTGGCGGTGGTGAAAGCGAGGTTGTTTGCCGCATCGCCGGCGCCATAGCCGATGATGCTGAGCTTGTTCAGCTTTTTCATGTTGTGGGCTCCTTTACCCGGTGCCGGCCCCTTGGGGACCAGCGAAAACGCATGTTAATAAAGGCTATGCCTTGGTGGAGTTCTTGATGCCGCCCAGCGCAGTCCAGCGCTGGCGCAAGGCATAGGCTGCGGGCTTGGGGCGGCGGTCGCGGGTGAAGACACCCTTCTTGTTGCCGTCCACGCGCATGATGCCGTTGGAGGTCTGGAAGTCCGCAAAATTCCAGACCTGTTCGCCGGTCATGGCGTCCACGCGGTCAAAGACCCGGTGGTACATGGCCAGGAAGGCGGCCTGGTATTCCTCGCTCCAGGGCTGCTCGTAGATGGAGTGGAAGCCCGGCATGGTGTCCGGACCGTACTCGGTCATGATCATGGGCTTGCCGTACTTGGCTTCCCACTCACGGAGTTCCTTCTCGAGGACCTGCTCGGCGGTTTCCAGGTCGCCGTTGTGCAGGTACCAGCCGTAGTAGCGGTTGAGCATGATGACGTCGAACAGATCGCCCAGCAGTTCCTTGTCCGGAGTGTCGAACATGACGTTGACGTAGCCGACGGGGCGGGTGGGGTCCAGTTCCCGGGTCAGCTCCGCGAGGGGCTGGAAGTATTCGCGGGCGCCTTCCTCGGAGCCGTTGGGTTCGTTGGCAATGGACCAGATGACAACGGAGGGGTGGTTCTTGTCCCGGGCCACGAGCTCGGAGATCGCCTGCCGGTGGTTGGCCGCCGTCTTGGCGTCCACCCCGCCCTCGACGTAGGTCTTCTTGGAGATGCCGCCGAAGACGGCGCCGAAGCCGAGGTGCAGGCCCACCGCTGCGGTTTCGTCGATCACCACGATCCCGTGGCGGTCGGCGAACTCCATCACCTCTTCGGCGTAGGGGTAGTGCGAGGTCCGGAAGGAGTTCGCGCCCACCCAGTCCAGAAGCTGGAAATCATTGACCATCTGGGCGTTGCTGTGGCCCTTGCCGATGCCGATGTGGTCCTCGTGCATGCCGAAACCCGTGAAGTAGAAGGGCTCGCCGTTGATGAGGAATTCCTTGCCGCGGACCTCCACGGTCCGGACGCCGACCGGCAGCGTGTAGCTGTCCAGCAGCCGCCCGCCGTCGCGGATCTCGGCGGTCAGGCTGTAGAGGTAGGCGGCGCCCGGCTTCCACAGTACGACGTCGGCGATCACCAGGGTGCCCCGGGCGCCGTCGGCCCGGGCCACTTCCACGCCGTCGGCGTCCTTCAGGACGACCGTGACCGCTTCGCTGCCGCTGCCGCCGGCTGTTCCGATCGTGTAGTCGACGCTGCCCGTGGCCCCGTCGAAGCCGGTCACGACCGTGATGTCGTCCAGCGTCACCGCCGGGGTGCTGTACAGCCAGAGGCTGCGGTGCAGGCCAGCGTAGTTGTAGAAGTCGTGGAGGTAGCCCTGCTGGCGGCGGCCGTCCTCCGTGACCGTGATGCTGCCGGGCGGGATGGTGGCCTGGGTGAGTTCGTTGTTGACGGAGACGGTGAGGCGGAACGTCTGCCCCGGTGTCACGTGCTCCGTGATGTCCGCACTGAACGGCATGTAGCCGCCGGTGTGCTGGGCCACCAGGACATCGTCAACCCACACCATTCCCTCGTGCGTTGCCGAGTCGAGCCGGAGATGGATCCGTTCCCCGGCCCAGCCGCGGGGAACCCGGACGTCGCGCTGGTACCAGACGTAGCCCACGTGGTCCCGGATGGCCTTGTCCGGGAAGACGTCGTTGTAGCTGGCCGGGACACCCATTTCCAGCGGCGACGCCAGGGGCGCCTTGAACCATTCCTCCTGGTGGCCGGCGCGGTCAAAGTCCACTTTGAACCGGTAGAGCCCGTCGAGGTTGACCATCTCACGGGTTTCACTTGCCTGGGGCTTGAGCATCTGGGGGGAATCCTTCGCATCGTTGCGGGGTGGGACCGTTGGGAGATCCGCTGGGCCGTGCTGGCGGCCCGCGTTTTTGTCTGGCTGTAATCCTAGTCACGTGGCAAACATTTGGCAAGCGGTTGCCAGATATTCACATCGCCGCGCCCGGACATGGGCGGCCTAAACGGACACTGCCCGGGCCTCCGGCAGGTGCCGTGGGCCCGGACAGTGCCGCCTGCAGCGTCGGGGCTACTCCTGGACAGCCGGCCCGGAGAAGGTGCCGCTGAGGTCTTCAACGAGGCGGACCACGGCGTCATCGGCGGCGAGGTCCGGATTGAGCAGGGCCAGCAGGGCGCGGACACGGTCTGTGCCGCCGAGCCTGTTGGCCGCGGCCACGTCTGTGGCCAGGGGGTCGTGGAACTCTGCCGCCGCCGCGCTGAAATCCATCCAGGCGGAGATCATGAGGGCTGCGGCCTCCCCGGAACGGCCCTGCGCCCGCTCGGCGAGCAGCACCGGGACGGCCCGCATCCGCAGCTTGGTGCTGCCGTCCATCGCGATCTGGGCCAGGTGGTGGGCGATCCGGGTGTTCCGGAACCGGGCCAGCAGTTCGGCGCGGTATTCGGGGATCCGGAGGTCCGCGCCGTGCAGGTTGGCCTCGGCTTCGCCCCAGAACCGTTCCACGGCCTGCAGGCACAGCGGGTCCGCCAGGGCCTCGGCCACCGTGGTGTGGCCGCGCAGCTGCCCGGCATAGGCCAGGAGCGAGTGGGCGCCGTTGAGGAGCCACAGCTTCCGGTTTTCGTACGGCTCGATCTCGTCCACGAACACCGCGCCGGCGTCTTCCCAGCGCGGGCGTCCGGCCGGGAAGGCGCCGCTGAGCACCCAGTTGCGGAACGGTTCGGCCACCACCGGCGAGTTGTCGCGGTAGCCGCACTCGGCCTCCACCGCTGCGAGGTCCGCGCCGGTGGTGCGCGGCGTGATGCGGTCCACCGAGGTGCTGACAAAGCTGATGTTCTCATCGATCCAGGCGGCGAGGCCGGCGTCCCAGGCCTCCGCCAGGCCCACCACTGCATGGCGGGCAACCGTTCCGTTGCTGGACAGGTTGTCGCAGCAGACGACGGCGAGCGGTCCGGCGGCGGCAGCCCGGCGGGCGGCGAGGGCAAAGACGAGCCGGCCCAGCGGCGTCGTCGGCGCTCCGCTGCCCGAAGCCAGCAGCGCAAGGTCGGCGACGACGTCGGGGGCCGCCCGGTCCAGGCTGCCGTCGGCGCCCAGGCGGTAGGCGGCCTCGGTGATGGTCAGGGTGATCACCGCCGTGGCCGGTGCGGCGACAAGGGCGGCGAGCCGGCCGACGTCGGCGCCGTCCACTGCCTCGACGATGCTGCTGACGATCTCGAAGGAATCGCCGCCATCGGCCCGCTCGACCACGGTGTACAGGCCGTCCTGCTCGGCCAGTGCCAGCGCCGCGTCAGGCCGGCGGCCGGTGAACGAGGCGATGCCCCACCCGGCGGCGTCACCGGCGTGGTGGGTGTACCAGGCCTGGTGCGAGCGGTGGAAGGCACCCAGCCCCAGGTGGACGATCCGCACGGGCGCCTTTGCCGAGGGCCGGATGGCCCGGCTCAGCTGCGGCAGCCGGGCGGGCGGCAGCCCTGTTGCGTCCGGAGCGGCTGTCGCGTCGGGAGCATCGGGAGCGGCTTTGGAGTCGGTCTCGTGGATGGTCACAGCTTGAAAACCCTTCGCGGGGAGGAATCGACCAGGTCGACGATGATTTCGTGCGCACGGTCCTCGCTGACCCGGTGCTCCGCCACGAGCCGGGCCAGGAAGGAGGCCTCGATCCGGCGGGAGGCATCGTGCCGGGCCGGGATGGAGCAGAACGCGCGGGTGTCGTCGATGAAGCCCGAGGACCGCGAGAATCCGGCGGTCTCCGTGACGGCGGAGCGGAAGCGCAGCATGGCGTCCGGGGCATCGAGGAACCACCACGGCGCGCCGAGGTAGACGGAGGGGTAGAAGCCCGCCAGCGGTGCGAGTTCGCGCGAAAACACGGTCTCGTCCAGCGTGAACAGCACCAGGTGGAAGTCCTTGGCGGTGCCGAAGTCCTGCAGCAACGGGCGGATGGCCTCGGTGTAGTTGGTGGCGACGGGGATGTCGTGGCCCGTGTCCGCCCCGAAGGTGTTGAACGTGGGCTCGTGGTGGTTGCGGAACGAGCCGGGGTGGATGGTCATCACCAGGCCGTCCTCGACGGACATCCGGGCCATCTGGTACATCATGTGGGCCTCGAAGTCGTCGCGGTCCTGCGCGGTGGCCTGGCCGGAGCGGGCGCGGTCGAACAGCCGTGCCGCGTCGGCGGCGTCGAGCTTCAACGTGGCGGGCGTCCTGACGCCGTGGTCAGCGGAAACCGCCCCGTGCTCCACGAAATAACGACGCCGGTTCTCCAGTGCCGTGACGTAGCCGGCATAGCCGGTGGCGCCGTCGCCCGCAGCCGCGATGAGCCGGTCGACATTGGCGGACCAGGTGGGGTGCGCGATGTTGAGGTAGGCGTCCGGGCGGAACGTGGGCAGCACCCGGCCGTGGAAGCTGGGGTCCTGGGCGATCGCCTGGTGGCTGGCGAGGTCGTCGAGGGGGTCATCCGTGGTGGCCAGGACCTCGATGTTGAAGTCCTTGAAGAGCTGGCGGGGCCGGAAACCGGGCTCCTGGAGCCTGGCGGAGATGGCGTCGTAGCTGGCATCGGCGTTTTCGGCGCTGATCTCCTGCTGGAGGCCGAAGACGCTGTGGAACTGGTTGCGCAGCCAGTAGCCGGAGGCGGTCCCCTCCAGCAGCGGCCACGCCGTGCAGAACTCGCGCCAGACGCTGCGGGAATCCGGCGCTGCGCTGCTCGAGCCGCGCAGCTTGTCAAGGGAGACACCGCTGGCATGGATCAGCCGGGTGACGTAGTGGTCCGGGCTTACCAGCAGCGCTGCGGGGTCAGGGAAGGGCGTGTTGTGCTCGATGACGGCGGCATCAACGTGGCCGTGCGGGGAAATGATGGGAAGATCCTGGACCCGGGCCAGGAGGCCGCGCGCAATGCTTCGCGTTCCGGGATCCGCGGGCAGGAGCCGGTCTGGGTTGGCTGCAATCGACTGTGACATGGATCAATAATCCGGCCTGGCTCGCTCGCTTGTCAACCGGTTGCCAAAATTTGCCGCCGGGATGCCGGGAGGGGTCACGATGCGGTCTCTGCCCGGCAGCTAGCCGGAGGGAAGAAGCCGGCCGCTGGAGCCCCGCAGCACGAGCTCCGTTTCCACCCGCAGGATGGCCGCCGGATGCTCGATGCCCTGCAGCGCGTCCAGGAGCAGGCTTGCCGCTTCCGTGCCGCACTCCGCCATCGGAGAGCGCACGGTGGTGAGCGGCGGGGTGGTGAAGTCCGCCCCGAAAATATCGTCGAAGCCGACAATGCTGATCCGGTCCGGCACCACGACGGCGGCGGCCTGGAGTTCCTGCATGAGGCCGATGGCCAGGAGGTCGTTGTAGGTCAGGACAGCCGTGGCTCCGCTGGCCAGGACGCCGCGGGCCACCTCCCGGCCGCCGGAGACCGTTGGCCGGGAGGACTCAAGCCGCACGGCTTCCAGCCGGGACCACTCGCACGCGGTTTGCACGCCTTCCCAGCGGCGGCGTGACATCCACGACTCCGGCGGGCCGGCCACGTAGGCGATCCTGCGGTGGCCGTTGGCGGCGAGGCTGCGGATGGCTTCGGCGATTCCCGTGTTGGCGTCCGGCACCACGCACGGCACGCCGTCCACCTCGCGGTTGATGACCACCACGGGCTTGCCCCTGGCGAGGGCACGGATGTTGTCGTCATCCATGCGCGGGCTGGCCAGGATGAGCCCGTCCACGGTCGTCATCATGCGCCGGGCCGCGGTCAGCTCGGTCGCGGGCGATTCGGAGGATTCGGCGAGCATCAGCGTGTAGTCGCGCGCCGTGACCGTTGCTTCGGCACCCCGGATGACGCCGAAGAAGGTCGGGTTGGTGATGTCCGCGACGATCAGGCCAAGCGTGCTGGTCCGCCCGGTGGGCAGGGCGCGGGCAAAGGGGTTGACGTGGTAGTTGAGCTCGGCGGCGGCATGCTCGATCAGCTTCTGTGTCTTGGCGCTGACCCGGCCCGGTTTGCTGAGCGCCCTGGAGACCGTGGACGGATTGACTCCGGCAACCCTGGCGACGTCGTAAATGGTGGCGCTGGACTTGCCGCCCAGGCCCTTCCTGCTGACCGGGCCCGTTGATGCGGCAGCTTCCGGATTCTTGGGTTCAGTCACCGCCCCATCCTATCGATGAAACCCACCCGACTGGCTCGCAGTTGTTGCCGTTTTGAGCGCTCAAAACGGCAATAACTGCGAGTCAGTCGGGCCGGGATGCGGCCGCGGGGCGGCCCGAGGTCAGACGCGCTCGGGGAATTTGCCTTCTTCGCTGATGCGCTTGTTCAGCTCCGCGAGGAACTCGTCCTCGTCGAAGTCCAGTCCAACTTCCTTGCCGGTCCAAGCGGAGAGGTGGATGGCGTTGGCCAGGCGGACACCGTTAATGCCGTCCGAGCCCGGAGCGAGCAGCGGGGTGCCGTCCAGGATGTTGGCCGCGAAGTTCTCCAGGACGCCGGAGTGCTGCGCACCCCAGGCGGACTCGAACTCGATGACCTCGGTGGTGTAGTAGTCCTCCGGATTCAGTTGGCCAGTGAAGAGCTTCATGACGTCGCCCATGTCCATGCCTTCGCTGAGCTCGCGCTCGGGCTTCTTCAGGCGGGTCACGGTGGCGGTCTTGCTGTTCTCGACCACGATCTTGCCCTGGTCGCCCAGAATCTCGAAGCGGTCGGTTCCGGTCAGATCGTGGGTGGCGGTGACGAAGACGCCGGTGACGCCGTCACCATAATCCACTACCGCAGTCACTTCATCTTCGACGGCGATGTCGCGGCGGAAGCCGAAGGCAACCTTGGAGTAGACAGACTTCGGGACGCCACAGATCCACTGCCACAGGTCCAGCTGGTGCGGTGCCTGGTTGACCAGGACGCCGCCGCCTTCGCCGCCCCACGTCGCGCGCCATTCGCTGGAGTTGTAGTAGCCCTGCGGACGCCACCAGTTGGTGATGATCCAGTTGCTGCGGCGGATCCTGCCGATCTCGCCGTTGTCGACAATCTCCTTGAGCCGCTGGTACAGCGGGTTGTTGCGCTGGTTGAACATGATGGCGAAGGACAGCTCCGGCTTGCTGGCAGCGAACTCGTTAAGTTCCTTGACCTGCTTGGTGTAGACGCCGGCGGGCTTCTCCACGAGGGCGTGGATGTTCCGCTTGAGCGTTTCGATGCCCATTTCGGGGTGCAGGAAGTGCGGCACGCAGGTCACGACGGCGTCCACGTCGCCGCTTTCCAGCATGGCGATGTAGTCGTCGTAGAACGGAACTCCTGGGTACTCTGCGGCGAAGCGGTCCTTCTTGCCGGCGTCGTGATCGCACAGCGCGCCGATCTCCATGTTGGGGACCAGTCCGTCCGTGATGAACTTGGCGTACATGCCGCCTTGCTGGCCCAGGCCGATGATGCCGAGGCGTACTTTATTGCTCATGTGGTGTTTCTCCGTATCGTCTTAGAACAGCTGGGAGTGGCCCATGGCCACGAGGTTGTCGTGGGAGGTCTGCAGCGCCTCCCAGACGGTGCGTCCGTAGAGTTCGTCCTGCTCCACGAGCAGGTATTCGGCCCCGGCGGCCCGGGCGGCGTCGATGATCGAGGGGAAGTCGAGGTTGCCCTCACCGACCTCGGCGAACTGGACCACGTTCTTGAACTCGGCCATGAAGCCCATGATGTCGCCGGTGTCCAGCAGCCCGAAGGCGGCTTCCGGGAGTTCGCCGATCCGGTAGTCCTTCAGGTGGACCATGGCGGTGCGGCCTGCGTACTTTTCCAGCGTCCGAACCGGGTCCAGGCCGCCGCGCTGTACCCAGTGCACATCGATTTCCATGCCCATGGCCGGGGAGTTCTCCGCGATGATGTCGAGCATGTACTTGCCATCGAACTTCGCGAACTCGATGTGGTGGTTGTGGTAGTACAGGCCGATCCCGTGTTCGGCCAGGCGTTCGGCGTACCCGTTGGCCTCCTTGGCGAAGTCGATCACGGCACCAAGGGACTTCATCGCAGGGAACGGCAGCATCCCGATCCGCAGGAGCTTGGAGTCCAGCCGCTTGGCGTCGTCGACGATCTTGTCGAAGTGGTCCTTGAGGGAGTCGCCGGGGCGCCCCTTGGGCATCTCCATTGCCACGGACAGCGCGGCGATGTCCATCCCGAGCTCTGTGCGGGAACTGTCCAGTTCCGCGACGTTCTCCGGGGTCATGGGGATCTGCGAGATCTCGACGGCGTTGTAGCCGATCGCGCTCACCTTGCGGAGCGTCTCGAACGCCCCGATTTCGCTGAAGCTGTCCTTCAGCATCATTGCCTGTACGCCTATTGTGGCTGTTGTTTCCACGGTCTTCCTCCGTTGTGGGCCGGGTCCGCAATCGTAGCCGGCTGCTTGGTTCTTGTTGGTGGTTGGTTCCTTTTCCCGCCCGGGCCGCGCCCTCAGGCGAGGGCGACGGCCTGTTCGTCCTGCATCCGCTGGATCTCGAGCAGCCGGTGACGGTCCGCGCGCCGCTGCTCCTGGCGGTCCGGGTCCGGCACAGGTGAGGCCAGCAGGAGGCGCTGGGTGTAGGGGTGTTCGGGGTCCCGGGTGACGACGTCGGCCGGGCCCTGTTCGACGATCCCGCCGTGGTACATCACGGCCACCCGGTGGCTGATGTGGCGGACCACGTCGAGGTCGTGGGAGACAAACAGGTAGGAAACCCCGGTGTCCTGCTGGATCTGCAGGAACAGGTCGAGCACGCGTGCCTGGGTGGTCAGGTCCAGGGCGCTCACCGGTTCGTCGCAGACGATCAGCTTCGGGGACAGCGCCAGGGCGCGGGCAATGGCCACGCGCTGGCGCTGGCCGCCGCTGAATTCGCGCGGCAGCCGGTGGATGGCGTCGGCCGGCAGGCCCACCTGGTCCAGCAGTTCCCGGACGCGCTTCCTGGCCTCCGCCGGCGGCTTCCCCTGCACGCCCAGCGGCTCGGCGAGGATGTCCCCGATTTCCAGGGCCGGGTTCAGCGAGGTGTAGGGGTCCTGGAACACCACCTGCAGGTCACGGCTCAGGACGCGGCGCTGTTTACGGCTCGCATGGCTGATGTCCCGGCCTTCGAAGGTGATTTTTCCGCCCGTGACGGGCGCGAGACCCAGCACGGCCCGGCCCAGCGTGGTCTTTCCGGAGCCGGACTCCCCCACCAGGCCCAGGGTTTCGCCCTGGCCGATGGAGATGTTGATGTCCGTCAGGGCGCGGAACGGCCTGGCGCGGAAGCCTTTGCTGGGGTATTCCACCACCAGATTGTCCACCCGGAGGAGACTTTCACGTTCGCCGGCGGGACCTGTTGCAGGGTCGGTGGCTACGGTTGCACTCATGATGCCGCCCCCTTGGCGGTCGATGAAACAAGCATGGACATGGGTTCCTTGCCTTCCAGCATGGACCCGAGCAGTACCTGGGTGTAGGTTTCCTGCGGGTTGCGGAGGATGTTGCGGACAGTGCCCTCTTCCACCAGGCGTCCGTTCTGCATCACCACCACGCGGTCGCAGAGGTCGGCGACCACGCCGAAGTTGTGCGTCACCAGGATCACGCCGATGTTCAGGCGGGAACGGAGTTCGCGGATCAGGTCCAGCACGTCGGCCTGCACCGACACGTCCAGGGCCGTGGTGGGTTCGTCCGCGATCACCAGGTCGGGTTCGCAGCTGATGGCGCCGGCGATCAGCACGCGCTGGGCCATGCCGCCGGAGACTTCGTGCGGGTAGGCATCGAAGGTCCGCTTCGGGTTGACGATTCCGACGTCGGACAGCAGTTTCATGGCACGGGACGTGGCCTCGGCCTTGGGGATGCCCAGCACACGCACCATGGGCGTGACCAGCTGGTATCCGATGGTGAAGGCCGGGTCCAGGTTGCTCATGGGCTCCTGCGGGATGTAGGAGATCCGCTTGCCGCGAAGCTTGGAGAGCCTGCCCTGGTTCACGACGTCCTCGCCCGGAGCCGCCGTGTAGTTGCCCTCGAACTGGATCGAGCCGGCAACAATCCGTGCGGTGTCCGGCAGGAGACCCAGGATGGAGAAGGCGGTCTGGGATTTCCCGGAGCCGGATTCGCCCACGATGCCCAGGATCTCGCCGCGGTCCACGTGGAAGGAGACGTCATCCACGACCTTCTTGATGGAGCCGTCGGCCTGCGGGTACCCGACGCCGAGGTGGGTGACCTTCACCAGGTGGTGTTCGGTCCCGGCGTCGACGGCGGGAGCCACGGCGTACCGTGACTGGCGCGCGGGGGCCGGGGCCGCCGTCGTGCGTTTGTCTGTGCCCTTAACAGGCTTCTTGCGGTGCTTGATCTTTTCGCCGTCTTCCAGGGCATCGCGGATGGCGTTGCCCAGGAGCACCAGGGCGCCGATGGTCAGGGCCATGGCCAGTGCGGGCCAGAACAGGAGCGTCGGCGTGAGGTAGACGTTCTTGAAGCCTTCGCTGAGCATCACGCCCCAGGTTGCCTTGGCCGGATCCCCCAGCCCCAGGAACTCAAGGCCGGACTGGATGGCGATGGCCACCCCGGCGATCGCGGCGGTCTGTATGATGATGGGCGCGCGGACCACGGAAAAGATGTGCCGGGTGATGATGCTCAGATCGGACAGGCCCGAGACCCGGGCGGCATCCACGTAGAGCTCGTTCCGGACCGACTGCACTGCGGAACGCGTCAGGCGGAAGTAGGAGGGGCTGATCAGGATGCCGAACGCGATCATGGCGATCCACACCGACGGTCCGAAGGCCGCACGGATGGTCAGCAGCACGATCAGGCCGGGGAGGCTCATCAGGATGCTGACGATCCAGTTGGAGACTGCTTCGAACTTGCCGGCGTAGTAGCCGGCCAGCAGACCGGCCGGGAGGCCGATCGCGATGGCGACGGCGGCGCAAAGCAGCGCGGAGAGGAGCGTCAACTGCGCCCCGAACAGCAGCCTGCTCCAGACGTCGCGTCCTGAGCTGTCCGTTCCCAGGATGTTGACGGAGTCCGGGGCGGCGAGGGTCTTGGAAATGTTGGCGAAGTTCTCGTCGAACGGGGCCAGGACATGGGCGAACACGGCCAGGAGGGCCATCCCCAGCAGGATCACCATGGCGATGATGCCGAGCGGGTTCCTGAAGAGCCGCTTGAGCACCGTTGAACGGACCACGGTTCCGGTCTGGCCGGCGGGAGCCCCCTGCCCCGGTAAAGGCGTCAGGGCTGAGGTTTCGACGGACTCGGTCACGAGGCACGCACCTTCGGGTTGAGCCAGCCGTTGAGCAGGTCAACGATGAGGTTGACCGTGATGACAACGGCGACGGTGTACATGACAACGCCCATGACGACGGGCAGATCAGTCTGGCTGGTGGCAGCCACGGCAAGCGGGCCCATGCCGGGAAGGGCAAAGATCTGCTCGATGATGACCACGCCGCCGAGCATGCCGATGAGCTGCAGGCTGAGGACGGTGAGCCCCGCCGGCGCAGCACTTCGCAAGACATGCCTGGACAGGATCTCGCCCTCACCGATGCCGCGGCTGCGCAGGGTTCGGACGTAGTCGCGTTCGAGTTGCTTGATGACGGCACTGCGGATCTGCTGCGCGCCGCCGGTGACTCCGTTGATCAGCAGGGCGATCACCGGAAGCGTCAGGGACAGCACCCAGGCGGACGCAGGTGCGCCCGGGGAAATGGTGCTGGTGGCGGGGAACAGGCCCAGCTGGATGGCCAGCACGGTCACCAGGATGATGCCGATGACGAACCCGGGAATGGAGTCGCCGATGATGGCGCCAATCTGGACAACACGGTCGACCCAGCCGCGCTTCACTGCCGCGGCAACACCGATGAGGGTCGCAATGATGGCGATGAGGATCATGGCCGCGAACACCATGGTCATGGTGACGGGGATGCGGGTGGCGAGCGCGTTGGCCACCGGTTCGGAGGTGAACCAGGATGTGCCCAGATCCCCCCTCAGGGCGCCCGTGAGCCAGCTGAAGTAGCGGACGGGCATGGGCTGGTCGAGTCCCAGTTCGGCTTCCTTCACGGCCAGCTGCTCCGGTGTTGCCTGGTCTCCCAGGATGTTCCGGGCGATGCTGCCGCTGGATATGTAGAGCAGGAAAAAGGTGAGGACCGAGACGGCGAACAGGACCACGAGTCCGCTGCCGAGGCGTTTGAGGATGAATCTGATCATTGCTGGCTCCATTGAAATGGCATGGTGGGCTGCCTTGTTCCGGCAGCCCGTCCTGTGCTGGACGGGCTGCCGGAACGGGAAGCTACTGCGCTGGCTGCTATTTCGCCGGCGAGTAGTTGTAGATCGACGGGACAGCCTGCTGGATCTGCGGCGTGACGTTGATCTTGGAGTTGTGGTAGTACATCTGGTTCACGCGGAACATTGGGGCGAACCAGGCCTGGTCAACCACGTACTTGTTGACTTCCTGCGCCAGCTTGGGAGCATCCTTGCCGCCGCCCTGCACGGCATCGATCTTGGCCTGCAGCTCGGGACTGGTGGTCTTGAAGGGGTTGTACAGGGCCTTCGTGGAGATGATCTGGTTGATGGCAACCCACGGCTCACCCTGGAAGAGCGAGAAGTACATGCTGGTGAACTTCTGCCCGGCGACGTCCGTGGTGTAGGTGTTGGTGATCGCGGCGCCAATGTTCACGGTGATGCCGACGTCAGAGAGCTGCTGCTTGATTACTGCCAGCTGGGTTTCAAACCCGGGAACGGACGGGAGCTCGAGGACGACGCCGGTTTCGAAGCCTGCTTCCTTCAGCAGTGCTTTGGCCTTGGCTGGGTCGTAGGGGTACTTGTTCTCAAGGTCTTCAACCCAGGCTCCGCTGGCCTTCCCGAAGGGCTGGGACGTGGGTGTGCCCTGGCCCAGCAGGACCTGGTCGAGGATCGTCTTGCGGTCAAACGCGTAGTTGATGGCCTGGCGGACGCGGACGTCCTTCAATGCGGGGTTCTTGGCGCCATCGCGGTCGAACAGGGTCAGGCCCTGCCAGTCCACCTCGTTCGCGGCGAGGATCATCTTGGCGCCCTCGGCCTGCTTTCCGGTCTTGGGGTCCAGCAGTGTGGCGTCAACCTGTCCCGAAACCAGTGCGTTGGTGCGGGCGGTCAAGTCAAGCAGGATCTTGAAGGTGATCTTCTCGAACTTCTGGTTGTCCTTGTTCCAGTAGTCCTTGCGGGCTGTGAACACGGACTGTGAGTCCTTGACCGTGGCTGCCTTGTCCATCACGTACGGGCCGCTGCCCACAGGCTCGGTCTTGATGCCCTCGGTGCCCAGCGCCTTGGGACTGCCCATCAGGCCGGCGGCCTGGCTGAGGTAGAACTCCAGCGAGGGATCCGGCGTCGTCAGGTCCAGCTCAATGGTGTCGGCATCCACAACCTTGATGTCCGAGACTGCGGTGAGCTGGGCCATCTGCGGGCCGTTGGCCGTCTTGAAGTGGTCCAGGTTCGCCTTGGCCGCTGCGGCGTCGAACTTGGCGCCATCACTGAAGGTCACGTCCGTGCGGAGATCAACCGTCAGCACCGTGTTTGCCGCGTTGTACTTCCACGCGGTGGCCAGCATGGGGCTGAGCTTGCCGTCCGGTTCCCGCAGGAGCAGGGAATCGTAGGCCGCCTGGTACGGCTGCAGGAAGTGGCCCACATGCGCCTGGGCCGGGTCCCAGGAGCGGATTTCCTGGACGGCACCCAGGGTCAGCGTCGTGGCCGCCGGGGCGCCGGCGCCGGCGGGCGCGGCAGAGCCGCCGCCGCAGGCTGTCAGCGCGAGGGATGCGCTGAGGATGAGGGCAGCTGACGCTGCCTTGGGACCTAACTTCATTGTTGGCTCCTATGAGTCTGATGGAACTGGTGACTTCAGCAGTGAGCGGGTGTGGCCTGGGCCACATCCGATCCGTGTGATTGACAGTACGCATTGTTGCCCGATTTGGCAACCGATTGTCACATTCATTTCGAAAGTTTCGCGGACGCGGGAATAAAGCCCGACAACACGCCGGAAAGGAGGTGATTCCATCCCCTTGACGGTCGCAACCGTTTGCACACGGGCGTGTGCCAGCCCTCGCCGGGCCAAGGGACGAAGACGGTCTCAGCGCACGGCGTCGAGCGACTCCGGGTAGCTTTGCCGGTAAATCTCCTTGACGATCCGCAGCGACTTCGCGGCCTCGGAGGGGTTGATCCAGAACGGGCCGTCCTCGCCCAGCCGGGCATAGAAGTCGGCGATCAGCAGCTCATGGGACACGCCCCAGTACGCCCTGCCACCGGACTCCATCACGCGTTCGGGCACCACCTCGACGCGTCCGTCCCCATGCGTCACCGTGAGGTCGCCGCGCAGGCTCAGGGTGGCCTGCTCCGTGACGATGTCCAGGGTCACGGGGGCATTCACCGCGTTGGCGAGCGTGGCGTAGAAGGCGCTGCGCGCCCCGTTGGCGTGCTCCGCCACGAATTCGGCGGTGTCTTCAACGTCGATGGTCCCGCCCAGGAAGCGGGTGGACGCATTGCCGTTCAGCGACACGACGTCACCCACCAGCCACTGCAGCAGGTCCACGGTGTGGATGGCCTGGTTCATCATCAGCCCCCCGCCGCCGCCGGCCCAGCTGCCGCGCCACGGCCGGCTCCGGTAGTAGCCGGCACTCCGCTGCCACATCACGGTGGCCGAGGCGCCGAGGACGGCGCCGAGCTCACCGGAGTTCAGGAGTGCGTGCATGGCCTGCGCGGTGGCGTTGTACCTGTTCTGGAAGCACACGGCGATCTTGGCGCTGCTGCGTGCGGCGGCCTCAATGAGCCGGCGCCCCTCCTCCAGGGTGTGCGCCAGCGGCTTTTCCACGATGACATTGACGCCGCGCTCCAGGCAGTCCGCCGCGAGGGCGGCGTGCTGGTCATGCGGGGTGCTGATGTGGACCACGTCCGGCTTCTGCTCCGCAAGGAGGCTGAGGTGATCCGCAAAGCCGGGCACACCGTAGGCGGCCACCGCCGCAGCCAGCCGTCCCGGATCCGTATCGCAGACCGCGACCAGTTCGACGTCGTCGAGCTTTGCGATGGCTCCGAAGTGGACGGTCGAGACGTCGCCGCATCCGATCACTGCCGCCTTGACGGTCATGACAGCGTCACCCCGTGCTTGGCGGCGAGCCCGGCGAAGGCCCGGGCAGCGGTGCCGAAGGCCACCGGCCCGGAGAAGCCGCCCAGTTCATGGGCGCTGGCCAGGTGCGGTTCGAGCGAGGCGAACCCGGCGAATCCGTCGGCTTTCAGCGCGGCGATGGTGGCGTCCAGTTCGCCGTCGCCCTCGCCGGCAGGCACCACCTCGCCGGTCGCCAGGATGGCATCCTTGACCTGGAAGTACTCAAGGTACGGGCGCAGCATCGCGTACCCGTCCGTGTAGGGCTTGACCCCGACCTGGACGAAGTTGGCGTTGTCCCAGGCGATCCGCAGGGCCGGCGAATCGACGGATTCCATGATGTCCAGGACCCGTTCGGGCGTATCGCCGTAGATGCCCTTCTCGTTTTCATGCAGGAGTACGACGCCGGCCTCCGCAGCTTCCGCCGCCAGCGCGGCCATGCGCGTGAGGACATCCTCCCGGATGTCTTCCTGGCTCTGGCCCTCGGCGCGGTAGAACGAGAAGATCCGGATATAGGTGGTGTCCAGGGCCTTGGCGACGGCGATGATCTGGCGGAGCC
This sequence comes from Pseudarthrobacter albicanus, assembly GCF_018224015.1. Taxonomy (GTDB): domain Bacteria; phylum Actinomycetota; class Actinomycetes; order Actinomycetales; family Micrococcaceae; genus Arthrobacter; species Arthrobacter albicanus. The sequence goes on along the minus strand of NZ_JAGPOT010000026.1, from coordinate 81,302 downwards.
GCTGAACCTCGTGCTCCACCGGCAGGCTGACGTCCACCTTCCCGATCGGGCTCGCAACGGCAGAAACCTTGAGCCCCTTGTCGTCCAGGATCGCCTTCAGCGTGGCGACTTGCTCAGGCTCCAGCTCGGAGACGTTGGTGCCCCAGGCGCTGCGGACTTCGATATGGCTGGCGCCCAGGGCCAGCAGCACGGCCGCCTGCACGGCCGGGTCCGGATCCACCTCGTCGCCAAATCCGGAGAGCGGCCACACGGCTGTTGATGTTTCGGTCACGGGAAGCTCCTTTGGGTTGCGCCAACGCTTGGCCGGCAACCGGGAACTCCGGCTCCGGCCCGCGGTGACTCAATTCACAAATCAGGTATCGGCGCCAGTCTAGCCCGGCAGACACACTCTGACAACCGGTTGCCAAACCGTGCTGGGATATGGCAACCTTGACCCCATGACGCTGTGGCAAGAGTCACAATGGCGATTTCCGCTGCCGGGTCATCACGTTCAGAGAGGAACGCTGTGGCTGCACCAGCCGGGGTCAACCGCCCCGCCACCATCCACGACATCGCCGCCATGTGCGGAGTGGCGGCGTCGACGGTTTCCCGCGCGCTCTCCACGCCGGACCGGGTTAACTTCCGCACCCGTGCGCGGATCGAAGCCGCGGCAGCGGAGCTGAACTACACCCCCAACAGCCAGGCCAAGGCGTTGAGCTCGGGCCGGACCGGGGCCGTGGGAGTGCTGGTTCCGGACATCACGAACCCGTTCTATTTCGACCTCATCAGGGGAACCCAGCTCCAACTCAAGGCGGCCGGCTACACCCAGTTGCTGGTGGACACCGAGGAGTCGGACGAGGTGGAGGCCAGCACCATGGAGCAGCTGCGCAAGGGTGCCGACGGCATCATTGTCACCGCCCCGCGGCTGGGCGATGACGTCCTGCTGGCCGCCGCGGCGAAGATGCCGATGGTCACCATCAACCGGGATGTACCCGGCGTGCCCGCGGTCATCATCGATACCCCCACGGCGACCGGCCAGGCCCTGGATCACCTGGTCTCGCTGGGTCACACGCGCGTCGCCTTCATGGCAGGTCCGTTGACTTCCCAGTCCAGCTCGCGGCGGTGGGCTGCCCTTTCGTCGGCGGCGGAGGAGCGCGGCGTGGAGGTCCTGCGGCTCGGGCCGTTCGCACCGAAAACACAGTCGGGCGCGGCCGCGGCCGATTCCGCCGTGCACAGCGGCGTGACCGCCTGCATAGCCTTCAACGACCTGATAGCCATCGGAATGCTCCAGCGGCTCCGTGAACGCGGCATCCGGGTTCCGGAGGACATGAGCATCGTGGGCTGCGACGACATCTTCGGTGCGGACTTCTGCAACCCCCCGTTGACCACCATGACGTCCCCGATCGAACAGGCCGGGCGGGTGGCCGTGTCGATGCTGCTCGGCCGGCTCAATCCCCTGGCCGGTGGCTCCAACCGCAGCCGTTCCGTCATGCCGACCCATCTGACCGTGCGTGGATCGACGGGGCCCGCCAGGGTCGTCTGATGCCGGTTCGTCGGCGTCTTTGGCAGCCGGCGTCTTTGGCAGCCACTGTCTTTGACTGCCGCTGGTCCGGGAAGCGGTCTGCGGCCTGGTCAGGGTGTGCCGTAGTGCACCACGATGGTCCGGCCGGGCTGGCCGTCGTGGGAATAGGCGACTGTGCTCACCGGCACTCCGTAGAGTGCGGAGAGCGCCGTGTCCGTGAGCAGCTCGGCAGCCGGCCCGGTGCGCGCACCGGTGCGGCCCAGCAGGACAACCCGGTCCGCCAGGTACAGGGCATGGTCGGGATGGTGCGTGCTGAGCAGCAGGGCCATTCCGTCGGTCATCAGTTCGCGCAGGAGCGTCAGCACCCGGACCTGGTTCTTCAGGTCCAGTCCGGTGGCGGGCTCGTCCAGCACCAGCACCGGGCAGCCAGCCGCGATGGCCCGCGCGATCAGGACCAGTTGCTGTTCCCCGCCGCTCAGGGTGGGGAAAAGCCTGTCCTGCAGTGCGGCCACGCCTACCCGTTCCATCGCGTCCAGCGCGGCGGCCCGGTCCGCGGACCCGGGGCTCCGAAAAACGCCCACCTGCCTGGCGCGGCCCATCAGGACCATGTCCAGCGCCCGGTACGCGAAGGCGCTGCCATGGGCCTGCGGGACGTACCCGGCACCCGTCTGCCGGCGGACGGTTCCCTCCGCCGGCGCCAGGAGCCCGGCGGCGCAGCGCACCAGGGTGGTCTTGCCGCTGCCGTTGGGGCCCAGTACGGCGGTGGCCGTGCCGGGGCGCACCCGGAAGCTGACGCCCCGGAAAACCCAGTCCGCCCGCGAGTAGGTGTAGCCCACGGTGTCCAGCTCAAGCACTTTCCCAGATCCTGTCCCGGTTCCGGCGCAGCAGCAGGAAGAAGACGGGCGCGCCGATCAGGGCTGTGAGCACGCCCAGCGGGATCTCTCCGGCGGTCGCCGTGCGGGCGACGGTGTCGACGAGCACAATGTAGGCGCCGCCCAGCAGGAAGGACACCGGCAACAGCACACGATGGTCCGGTCCCACCCACATCCGTGCCAGATGGGGAATCACCAGGCCCACCCAGCTGACTACCCCGCTGACAGCGACCGCCCCGGCCACGATGAGCGACACCGCCACCAGGACAACCCAGCGCAGGGGGCGCGGCTGCACGCCCAGGGCTGCGGCGTCCTCGTCGCCCAGGGACAGGACGTTGATCCGCCAGCGCAGGGCCAGCAGCACGACGGCGCCGCCCAGGACGGGGATCAGCGCCACCAGCACTTTGGTGAAGGTTGCCGTGGAGACGCTGCCAAGCAGCCAGAATACGATCGCCGGCAGCGTGGTGTTGGGATCCGCAATATAGGTCACCAGGGCGACCAGGGCCGAGAAAAAGGACCCCGTCACCACACCGCCGAGCACGATCATCAGCATCGGCGTTCCGCCGCGGCCCGAGGTGATGAGGACCAGGGTGGCGAGGGCAACCAGGCCGAACACGAAGGAGCCGGTGACCAGCAGGACAGAGCCCAGGCCGAGCAGCAGGGCCAGGGCGCCGCCGAACGACGCGCCGGCGGATACGCCGATAATTTCCGGGCTGACCAGCGGATTGCGGAAGATGGCCTGCAGCGCGGCCCCGCCGATGGCCAGGCCGCCGCCCACGAGCAACGCGAGCAGGATCCGCGGCATCCGCACCAGCAGGACCACATTCTGTTCCGTTCCGCTCGCCTCGACGGGGAACGGGACAAGCTGGGCGGCGAGGATCTGCACGACATGCCAGAGGGGCACGTTGTAACGTCCGACGGTCAGCGCCAGAAGCACGACGGCGCTGAGGACGGCGGCGGTCACGGCGATGGGCACGAAGACTGCCGGCTCCCTGCGCCGGTCACGCGGTCCGTGACCTCTTTGCCGGCCGGATTGCCGGGCTGTTTGTCGTCGCTCCGCCGGGGTACGGTTGCTGCTCAGCCGCGGGACCCGGGCGTCATGCAGCATTGAACTGCTGATAGTCGGCGGACTTGCTGTTGGCCGCCGTCCACAGGATCTTATCCAGCTCTTCACCGGTGGGCTCGTGGTTGTAGAGGAAGCGGAAGTAGTCGGTGACCTTGGCGCGAAGTCCGGATTCCGGCCGGGGAAAAGCGATATCGGTGAGCCAGTGCCACATGAGCGGTGATTCCTGGCCCGGCGGGTCCCAGCGGTAGCCGCCGAGGGGAACCTTGTAGACGCGCCGGGAGCGTACCGCCGAGATGCCCTGCCAGACGGGGTCCGCATAGATGTCCTGGGGCATCGCCGCGTCGAAGTTGCCCAGCAGGATGACTTCCGGGTCCCAGCTCAGGACCTGCTCGATGTCCAGGCCCACCATGCCGGTGCCGGGCAACGGGTGCGCTCCCGTGGCGGGGTTGGTGCCTCCGACGAGCTTGATGTAGAAGTCGTTGTAGGTGTTGGCCGCGGCGGCCTTGAGTCCGCCGGTGTAGCGGTTGAAGTAGAGAATGCTGGGGCCGGCGGAGGTCCGTCCTGCTGCGAGTGCCTTGATTTCGGCCAGTTCCCGATCACTGCGTGCCTTCATTTCGGTGGCCCGCTCAGGCTTGCCGAGCATGGCGGCGAACATTGCCACCCAGGCGTCCACATCCTCCTGTTTGCCGGTGTTCGCCAGTCCGATGACCTTCAGCCCGGCTTTTTCGAGGGGCTCGATCAGTTGGGCATCGGACCACTGGATCACGACGTCGGGGTTGAGGGCGCGGACGCTCTCGACGTTCGCGATGAAGTCCTGGCTGGCAATGTCATGCGGCAGGTCCAGGGCGGCGGGGAACATGGACCCCATGATGCCGTCGCGCATCGCCACCCACGATGCGTTGTGCATGGCGCCGAGATGGTCCGCGCTGCGGTCGACGGCGACCAGCAGTGATGCCGCCGGCATCGGTATGGTCACCACCTTGGTGACCGGCTTGTCGAACGTGACCGTCTTCCCGCGCTGGTCGGTGATGCTGATGCTGCCGCCGGCCGCGGCGCCGGACGGGGCACCGGACGGGGAGGCCCCCGGCGCAGGGCCGGCGCCGCACCCGGCCAGGACGGCCGCGGAGCCGCCCGCCACGAACACCTGCAGTACCGTGCGGCGGTTCAGTCCGGCGTTCGGATCGGCGTCCGGCATAAGTTTGACCCCCTGTGCGTAGGTTCTTCAAAGCATCCGCTCGAAGGGCATGGCTGTCAACGGCGCGAGCCGCCGGCTCCCGGTCCGTGCTGCCTCCTGTTCCACCCGGCTCCCGCCCTGTTCCCGCCCTGCGGTCGGCTACTTGTCGCGGACCGGGCCCGGTGCTAGGTTCAGAAGACGTTTGCAGAAGGTGGCCAGGTGATGGTTGTCGACGGTGCCCAGTTGTTTGTCCGCTATGCCTACCCTCCGAATTCGAGGGGCAGCTGCGGGCCGCCGGACAGCGATGCGCTGTTGCACTATGGCCAGTCCGGCGTCACGGACCAGGGTCTCCGCGACCTGGCCAAAGGCTTCGCCGGCGCCTGGCCCTACCTGGAGCTGATTGCCGCCGCCACGGGCATCCCCGATCCGCTTGATGCCCGTGTCGTCGAAGCGTACTGGGTCGGAAACAGCCTGCTGGACGCCGTGGGCATCACCAACATCGGCAACTCGATGGAGGACCGCTTCCGGGCCCGCACCGGACGGCAGTTCCCGCATCTGGTGGAAGGCGTCCTGGCCGGCGGGGTGCCGCACCACAGTTTCCACGTGTTCGAGATCTATCCCTGGCTGGGGCTGCTCCACGACGACCGCCGCCACGCCACGGCGCTGGCTGTGCTCGACCGGTGCCGGATCCGTTGGGGCGAGGTGCTGGCGGTCTCCGGCGATGACGCCGTGGTTCGTTCCCGGCCGCTGGTTTGGGATGGGACGGCGCTCGCCGTGGGAGACCCCGTCGTGGAGTCGGCGAAGTACGCCGTGAACGGAACAGGGTTCGTGGCGGGCCTCGCGGCGGGAGACGTCGTTTCGCTCCACTGGGACTGGATCTGTGACCGCCTGTCCGCCCAGCAGCTGCACCGCCTGAAGCACTTCACCGCGCGGCACCTGAGGATCGCCAACAGCGGCGTCGAACACCGCGGCGCAGCCATCGCGCTCGAACATTAGGAGCGCGCTGAATACGCGGCGGGATTAAAGCGCGGCCGCCGGAATCCCGAACACCGGGCCCCGGAGGCCGGAACCCGCGCTGATGTCGCTAGGGCGACTGGGGCGCGGCGCTGTCGGGATCCTCCGGAGGATTCACGCCCGTCGCATCGCGCGGGGACGATTCGCCGGTGGGGCGGTCCGCCGGCGTCGGGTGCGTTCCGGTGTCCTCCCTGCCGTGCTCCTTGCCTTCCCCTTTGACCACATCCTCACCCCGCCTCGTGGTGCTCTCCCCGACTCCCTCTGGCGGCATCGCCGCGTCCTCAGGGGTCTCATCGGACCCGGGCTGGGCGGGCTCCTTCACCGGCGGTTCGCTCCCCCAGGCGCGCGCCGTGCCCGGGGCAGTCCCGTTGTCCGGCTGGGTCGGATTGGACGGATTGGACGGATTGGACGGATTCGTGGGTGACATCGTGCTCTCCTCGCTGTGCTTGTATGCCTTGCCCGTGACGGGGGGTGCCCTTATGCCGGGCCGCCCTGCTCCCTGGGACGGCCCATAAGTTCCAGACCGCTCATCGCCTGCTCGGCGCCGGCAGCGTCCACCCGTTCCAGGGCGAAGCCCATATGGATCAGGACCCAGCTGCCGGGCGGCAGCGGCCCTTCGTCCAGGAGCCCGATATTGATTTTCCGCCGCACCCCTGCCACGTCCACGAGGGCGAGCTGGCCGCCGTAGCCCTCCACCAGTCCGATGACCTGGCCCGGTATTCCAAGGCACATGTGCGCACTTCCTTACGGATTGGCCGAAGCGTGGAGGGCAAGAAGTTCAGCGACGGCGGCCAGCGCCTCCGGCACCGCCGCTGCTACCGGCGCGGACAGGCCGATGCCTTCCGCGAGATCGGCGGGCACGCAGCCCACCACGTACGTGAGTGGCAGCTCACCCCCCAAGGAACGCAGACGGCCCAGCACTGCCACCGGATCCATGCCGTGCGGGTCGAAGGACGCGCTGGAATCCAGGTCCCCGCTCCGTACCTGCAGCACCCTGATGCTTCCCGGGGCCGTGTCCTCGTCTGCGTCCGGCGGCATGGCATCCACCAGCACCAGGACGTCCACGCCTGCGAGCAGATCGTAGGCCAGGTGCATGCCGCGGATGCCGTAGTCAACAACTTTAACGCTCTGACCCACCGCAACCGCTGCCGGGTCTGCGGCCGAGTCCGAGTCCGAGGCCAGCCGGCGGGCTACCTCCGGGCCGAATCCGTCATCACGCAGGAACATGTTTCCGACGCCGGCAACGAGGACGCTGGCCCCACGCTTCGGGGATTCAACGCCGGTCCGGCCGCGCGGGAGCACGTGCATCACATCCGGCGCGCTTTGAGGTATCGCCGGATGTCCGGCACGGAACGAATCCCGACGTATACGGCGCCAAGGGCCACCGCCACCACAAGACAGACCGTGGCCATTCCAACAGCTCTCATTGTGCGTCTTCCTTTCCATCCTGAATCCTGGGTGCCGTCATGCCTGGTCCTGCGGTCCCTGGTCCCGTCATGCCTGGCCCCGCGGGCGGGGGCCCGGTTCCAGCGGCTCCAGTTCGTCCGGCGCGTAGTAGAAGGACCTGCCGTAGCCTTCGTGGAGGTCCGCGGCCGGATCCTGTTCCAGGACCAGGCCCACGTGGGTGCTGCCGTCGACGTCGAAATGGACGCTGGTGACCCGGCCCGTCTGGCCGGCAAAAAAGAGGTCCTGGGCATCGGCGCGCCGGCGCGGATGGACCCTGACCCGGCTGCCGCGGGCCACCGGAATCCCGTCGATCAGGACGGCGTCCATCTCGGGCCGGACGCTGGCTTCCGCCTCCGGCCGCCACCAGCTCAGGTCCCCGTCGCCGCCGCCGGGTGAGGCGCTGCCGGCCGGCGGCCCGATACGTGGCGGCCCGATAGTTGGCGGCCCGGCCGGCAGGGTGGGGTCTGCCGGCAGGGTGGGGTTGGCCAGGGCATGCGGATTCCGCAGGACGCCGTGCAACTGCTGCAGTTCCTCCGCCGTCATGGCCTCGCAGCGGTCGATGACCGCGGCCGCCCGCGGATCGGTGGCGCGGGCCTCGGCTTTTTCCTCGTCGGTCAGCGTCAGCACGCGCAGCGTGAGGATCTCGTCGATTTCGGTGGAGTCGTACAGCGCCACCGAGCTTTCCGGGGCCACCGCCGGGTGATCGTAGAGAATGATGGGCGAGACCAGCAGCACGTCGGTCTGTCCCTCCGGGCCGGCCAGCACCGGCCAGCAGCGGTGCTGGGAGCAGTGCCGGGCCGTGTCCGCGGCCCATTCGGGCGGTTCGAGAAGCGAGACAAAATCCCCGTCCTGCACGCTCAGCAGCAGATGCGAGCCGATGAAGGACCGGGCGATCGCTTCCTCCTTGCTCCAGGCGTGCGGAGCCAGGGCGTGCGGAGCCACGGAATCCGGAGGTGGCGGTGCGGTATTCGACACGGTCACGCGCAGCCGCAGCAGCCGGCCGGTGACGGCGGCGGCCTCCAGCCTGACTTCCGCGCTGAGGGCGTGGCGCCGTCGCACCAGCCGGCCGGCCGTGCGCCCGCCGGCGTCGGTAAGTTCCTCGAGGTCCATGCCAGCGGGTATCTCCACCGGCAGCGTCTCCTCCGTGCCGGTCAGCCGCCCCAGCGGAAAGGGCCCCAACGTGATTTCGTGCTCCACGGCCTCATCCCAGCTCAACCAGCGCGAGGCGCCGGCGGCGAGCTCGCCCACGGGAGTGAACCCGCCGGCGTCGTCCGCTTTTTCGGCGGTGCGCGTCTGAAGCTGCAGAAAGCGCAGGTGGACCTCCAGCCCGGACGCCGGGCCCGGGCTCAGCAGGCAGTCGGCGAACATGGCCGGCTCCTCCCCGGTGCCGGCGGCCGCCGCGCCCGGCGGCCCCAGGATGCCGAACTGCCAGCGGGCCTGGTTCTTCTGCGAGGACGCCCGGTAGGGGTACAGGAGGTAGCCCTCGTAGAGGACGGCGTCCGCGACGGCGCGTGCAAGGCTGAGGCTCATGTTCATCGGAGCGGGTCTCCCGCCACATCCGCGGCGGCGCCGGCCAGCAGACCCTCCACCGCAGCTTCCCAGGACGTGAGTCCGCGCGCGGACTTGTACTGTGCCAGGGCTGCCAGGACGTTCCGGTCCAGGCGGATCCACCCCGCGTTGGGGAAATACTGGTCCATCAGCAGGCGCCAGGCCTCCACGGGAAGCCGGTACGAGGCCTCGAGATCCCAGGGCACCGGTTCCACCCCGAATCCCGTCTGGCCTCTCGTGAAGACGGTCCCCGAGAACAGCAGCTCCAGCGGGATCTCGCCGTCGTGCAGGGCATGCAGGTACTTCGAGGCGGCAACGTCGAAATCGAAGGTGCACGGCAGCGGAAGCTCGATTTCCGTCTCCCCGGTGAAGCCTTGCACCACGGTGCTGCACTGCATCCAGAGGAAGGACTTCAGGGTAGTGGGCCAGCGGCCGCGGTCACCGAAGAGGTCCAGCAGCCCGGGTTCCTCCCCGGCGGTGTAGCCGCGGCGCTGGGGCAGGATGCGGACCTGGCAGCGCAGCGCGATGGCATGGACCACTGCTCCGGTCGCCTCGGTCAGCCTCAGGCGGGCGGTCAGTTGCGGGGCCGCGGCGTACGGTTCGGGTTGGATGTCCAGGACGGCGAAGGCCAGTTCGGTCATTAGGAGCCTCCGGGGACGGCGTCGCGGTTTTCCTCGTGCACCGGCTTGCTGCGGCTGCTGACCCGGGCGAAAAACGCGGCGAGCTGCTCGCGGGCCTCCTGCCCGCCGTCGAACCCGCGCCACCGGCGCCGGAGCTGCCCGACCAGTTCATAGCAGGCGTCCACGGGGACGAGGTGGCAGTCGGCCTGGGGGCGGCCCGGCCCGGGACCGCGGATCAGCAGCGCCTCGGTGTCCGGGGCCGCGCGGCCCAGAGCCGGATTCCTGGCCAGCACGGCGGCCCAGGCGTCCAGCGGAAGCTCGGATTCGGTGGCGCCGGCAGGACCGGGATAGAAGGCGACGGTGCGGTCAAGTTTGGAGCTGCGGAAGAAGAAGGCGAGGCCCACCGGAATTTCCAGCTCGTCCCACTGGCCCGGACCCAGCTCGAAATCCGGAAAGGAGAAGTACCGGTCCGGCACGGAACGGTACCGGAGATGGGCGGTGCTGTCGGTGAAGAGGAGGTAGCACGGCCGGCACGTGCACATCATGGCGTGGCTGTCCAGATCCACGACGTGCTGATGCGTCTCCGGGATGGGTTCCCCGCACATCTCGCAGCGTTCGCCGGCGGCGGGGGCGGGCGGGGCGACGGCGATCCGGCGCAGCAGCGCCACCGGCAGGCCGCCGGAGCCCGGCGTACGGCCGGAGGCGGCGGACTCCGCGGGGTTCATCTCAGCCGCCCTGTCCGGAAGGGACCGGCACGGCAACGGACATCACGCCGTGCCGGACCAGCAGGGGCAACGGGTCCAGGTGCAGGCCCTTGTCCTCCAGGCACGCGCCGGCCTGCCGCACATCGAAGTGGGCCCGGCAGCCCGGGCAGCGCAGCAGGCCGCCGCCGGACGGTGCCGCGAGCGCGCGCTGCAGCGTGGCTCCCGCCATGGAACCGGCGCAGCGGGGGCAATAGTCGCGGTAGGCGTACACGTCCTGCCCGGTCCGGCAGGCGAGCACCGGGTACCCGTCGACGAGGAACCCCGCCACGTCGCCGGGTTCCAGCCGGGCGATCTCCGGGACGGGTTCCCAGGACCCGCCGGCATGGAGCTGCCAGCTTTCTTCGGCCGTCCCGCCGTCCTGGGCCGCCAGCTGGTTGACCCGGACGAGCAGGGCGTCGACGGGGATCAGTGCCGGCGTGGCGGCATGTTTTTCCTCCTCGACGACTTCGATGGCCGTCACCTCCGGCGCTGCGGATTCAATGGCCTCCTCGACGGCGAACTTGAGCGTGACGGCCGACGACGGGCAGCCCTGGCAGGTCCCGAGCAGCCGCAGCCGCACCACGCCCTCGGTGCTGATGTCCATCAGCTCGACGTTGCCGCCGTGGGAGCCCAGGTAGGGCCTGACGCTGTCCAGCGCGGCTGCCACGCGGGTTTCCAGGTCCTGGGGGTGCAGCCCGTGGATGATGAGCAGGCTGGACACCAGGTCGTCGGAGGTCAGCGCCGCCAGCGTGGCGCCGTCGAGTTTGCCTTGTTGGTCGAGGATTTCCAGGATCCGCTCCAGGCCCGAGCCGTAAAGGTCCGTGACCTGCCGCACCAGGTCCTCGGCCCGCCCGCGCGCCACCGCCCCGCCGGCGCCGAGGGCGTCGAGGAGGGTGCCGATCCGTTCGCCGGCCTGCAGCGCCCGGTCCTGGCCGTGCATGGCCGGTTACTCTCCGGTCAGGGACTGGGTCGGGGAATGCAGCTTGTCCAGGGTCTGGCCGTTGCCCAGATACATGTGGACGCCGCACGGGAGGCACGGGTCAAAGCTGCGGACAGTGCGCATGATGTCGATGCCCTTGAAATGCTCGCGGTCATTCTCCTCGAAGATCGGCTGGCCCTGCACGGCATCCTCGTAGGGGCCGGAGACGCCGTCCGAATCCGTGGGACTGGCGTTCCACGGGGTCGGCGGGTACGGATGGTAGTTGGCGATCTTGCCGTCGCGGATCACCATGTGGTGGGACAGGACACCCCGCACCGCCTCCGTGAAGCCGCAGCCGATCGCTTCATCGGGGACCTCGAAGGTTTCCCACGTCTTGGTCCGGCCGGCGCGGATTTCCTCGAGGGCCTTTTCCGCGAAGTGCAGGGCTGCGGCGGCGGCATACGCCTGGAAGTACGTGCGGGCCCGGTTGCGTTCCAGCGTGTTGCTCCACTGCGGAATGTTCCACTCGAAGGACACCGGCCCCTTCAGAGCGGTCTTAGGGAGGTTGATCTGGACGCTCCTGCCGGTGGACTTGATGTAGCCGATATCCACCAGCCCGGCGAGCGCCGTGGACCAGAGCCGGGCCAGCGGTCCCCCGCCGGTATCCAGCGCCAGGTTCTTCTCGCCGTCGAACCAGCGCGGGGACATGACCCAGCTGTATTTCTCCGCCAGATCCCGCTTCTGCGGTTTCGGGTTCGTGTGCTGGTTCCAAGGATGGCGGCGGTCCACCGGATTGCCCAGCGGATCGTGGGTGACGAACATCTCCTGGTCTTCCCAGTCCTCGTAGTAGGAGGAGCCGAGCATGATCCGGATGCCCAGATTGATCCGCACCAGGTCAGTGGTGACGAGCTTGCCGTCCACCACGACGCCGGGGGTGACGAACATCTTCCGGCCCCACTCGGTCATGTCCTTGTACTCGAAGTTGCAGTAGTCCGGGTCCTGGAACGAGCCCCAGCAGCCGAGCAGCGTGCGACGCAGTCCCACCTGTTCGTAGCCCGGGAGGGCCTCGTAGAAGAAGTCGAACAGGTCGTCATGCATCGGGACGACTTTTTTCATGAATTCGACGTACCGCATCAGCCGGGTGATGTAGTCGGTCATCAGCTGGATGGTGGCCACCGTTCCCACGCCGCCCGGGTACAGCGTGGACGGGTGGACGTGGCGGCCTTCCATGAGGCAGAACATCTCGCGGGTCAGCCGGCTGACCTGCAGCGCCTCCCGGTAGAACTCCCCGGTGAACGGGTTGAGCGAGCGCATGATGTCGGCGATGGTGCGGTAGCCGTGGTCTCCCTCGTGCGGGGCGCGGGTGTTTTCCGCCTTGGCCAGCACGCCGGGGTTGGTCTCGGAGACCATCTTTTCGCAGTAGTCCACGCCGACGAGGTTTTCCTGGAAAATGTTGTGGTCGAACATGAATTCGGCAGCTTCGCCGAGGTTCACAATCCATTCGCCCAGATTCGGCGGCTTCACGCCATAGGCCATGTTTTGCGCGTAACAGGAGCAGGTGGCGTGGTTGTCGCCGCAGATTCCACAAATGCGGCTCGTGATGAAGTGGGCGTCCCGCGGGTCCTTGCCCTTCATGAAGATGGAATAGCCGCGGAAGATCGAGGAGGTGCTCTTGCACTCCACCACCTGGTTGTTCTCGAAATCGATCTTGGTGTAGATGCCGAGGCTGCCGACGATCCTGGTAATGGGGTCCCACGCCATCTCCACCAGCTTGTTGTTACCCGCTTCGCTCCCGGACTGCATTGGAATCGTGGAGGTCATTGTGCTTCACCTGTCTGGACGTGTGGAGGGGTTTCTACCAGGTGCGCTGGGCGCCGGTAAGGAGCTCGGGTCCGGGCCGGCGCCACTTCGGCTCCTGGTCCAGGGTGTGGGTGGTGATGCCGCGCAGGGCCCTGATGGCGGCCCCGTAGGGGCGGATGCTGTTGGTGGACAGCTTGCCGCCGGGGGGCTCATCCATGAAGGGCATGAACTTGTCCGGGAAGCCCGGCATGGTGCAGCCGATGCAGATGCCGCCGACGTTCGGGCAGCCGCCGATGCCGTTCATCCACCCGCGCTTGGGCACGTTGCACTTGACCACGGGACCCCAGCATCCGAGCTTGACGATGCACTTCGGGGAGCCGTACTCGGTGGCGAAGTCGCCCTGCTCGTAGTAGCCCGCCCGGTCACAGCCCTCGTGCACGGTCTTGCCGAACAGCCAGGTAGGCCGCAGCGCCTCGTCGAGCGGGATCATCGGGGCCTGGCCGGTGGCCTGGTAGAGCAGGTACGTCATGGTCTCGGAGAGGTTGTCCGGCTGGATCGGGCAACCCGGGACACAGACGATGGGGATGCCGGCCTTGGACTTCCAGTCATAGCCGAGGTAGTCCGGAACTCCCATGGCACCGGTAGGGTTCCCCGCCATGGCGTGGATGCCGCCGTACGTCGCGCAGGTACCGGCTGCAATGATGGCAGTGGCTTTCGGCGCCAGACGGTCCAGCCACTCGCTGGTGGTGATGGGCTGGCCGGTCTCCAGGTCGTTGCCGAAGCCGCACCAGTAGCCCCCGGGGTCGTGCAGTTTTTCGTTGGGGATGGACCCCTCGACGACCAGCACGAACGGCTCCAGCTCCCCGCGGTCCGCCTTGCGGAACCATTCCAGGAAGTCGTCGGCCCCTTCCTGGGGTCCGCACTCGAAGTCGATCAGGGGCCAGTGCATGGCGATCCGTGGCAGGCCGGGCAGTGCGCCCAGGGCGATCTCCTCGACGCTGGGCTGGGTGGCGGCCGTCAGGGCGACCGAATCGCCGTCGCAGCTCAGTCCGGCGTTGATCCACAGCACGTGGATCAGGGCTTCTTCGGCCTTGAGGGAAGTTTCAGTAGGCATCGTGGCCTCTTTCAGTGGCCCGCCAGGGGCTTAATGTGCGTCTGTCAGGGATTCAGTCAAGGTGTCTGACCGGGTGCTGGCGTTGTCGAGCCAGTCATACCAGCCGGCGAGGCCTTCGCCGGTGGTGGCCGAAAGGACCAGGAAGTGGGCGTGCGAGTTGAGCTGCCGGATCTGGCGCAGGCACTCGTCGACGTCGAATTCAACATAGGGAAGCAGATCCGCCTTGTTGACGATCACCAGGTCGGCTGCCCTGAACATGTGGGGGTATTTCTGTGGTTTGTCATCACCTTCCGTAACCGAAACGACTACTACTTTGGCTGTTTCGCCGAGGTCAAACAGTGCCGGGCATACGAGGTTGCCGACGTTTTCGATGAAGACCGTGGATCCCGTCTGCGGGTCGAGGGCGTCGAGACCGCGCCGGAGCATGTCGGCGTCGAGATGGCATCCGGCGCCGGTGTTGATCTGGATCACCGGGCGGCCCACGGCACGGATCCGGTCGGCGTCCAGGGACGTCTCCTGGTCCCCCTCGATGACCCCGGCGTTCAGGCGCGCTCCCAGTTCGGCCAGGGTGCGGACCAGCAGGGTGGTCTTGCCTGCCCCCGGTGAACTCATCACGTTCAGCGCCCGGATTCCCCGGCCGGCAAGCCAGCCGCGGTTCCGGGCCGCCAACAGGTCGTTCTTGGCGAGCAGGTTCTGCTCCAGGGTGATCGTCTCGGGGTGGTGGACGGTGTGTTCATGACCCGGGCCGTGTCCGTGCGGATGCGGGTGGTCATGACCCTCGGCGTGGACGTGCGGGTGCTCGTGCTCCAACATTCCTTCGGGTTGCTGGAGGGTCGAAACCCGCGTGTTGGCCTCATCGCCGCAACCGCATGTTGTACACATCTTCTACGCCACCTCCACCGACATCAGCATGAGTTCGCGGCCGCTGAGCACTTCGACGTCGGCGCTGCCGCAGGGGCACAGGAGGATCAGGTCAGCCAGTACGAATTCCTCTGCACAACTCCGGCACCGGGCCACCCCCTCCGGCTCATCGATCTGCAACCGTGCGCCGGCCAGCGGGGTGCCGGCAGCAACTACGTCAAAACAAAAACGCATGGCATCAGGCAGTACACCTGACAGGGACCCGACCCGAAGGTTGACCGCCGCAACCGGCCGTTCGCCCGTGCGGTCCAGAACGGCGTCAACCAGGCCCTGCATGATGGAAAGCTCGTGCATGGTCGCGCTCCTTCCTGCCAAGATAGGCTCGCAGCGGACAAAGCGCAACCATCTAAATTGACACCGGCGTATACTTCCGCTAAGTGGACGAAGTCATCCCGGCAATCTGCATCTTCTGTGGAATCAGAGGCTGGAATCATGAAGCAACCGGAGGAGCAACCGGAGGCCGCGCGACCGGCCCGGGCCGGTGGCCCACGAACCGTCCTGACCGGCAGGGAGCGGGCATCGCTTGGCGGGATGGCCGGGTTTGTCGCCCTCCTGCACCTTCTCGGCTGGGGCGTGCTGGCAGGAGTGGCGGCGCCAGGGAACTTCCCCGCCGGCGCCACCGGCGCCTTTGGCATCGGTCTCGGCGTGGCGGCCTACACGCTCGGCCTGCGCCATGCCTTCGACGCCGACCATATTGCGGCGATTGACAACATCACGCGAAAACTCTGCAGCGAGGGCAAGCGGCGGATGTCCGTCGGATTCTGGTTTTCCCTGGGCCACTCGAGCGTTGTGTTCGGCATGTGTGCCCTGTTGGCGGCCGGAATCCGGAGCCTGGCGGACCGGACGGCGGCGGGCACGGCGGACCTTCATTCTTTTCTGGGGCTCTTCGGCACCACCGTCTCCGGGCTGTTTCTGTACTGCATCGGCATTGTGAATCTGGGGGTCCTGCTGGGTACGATCAGGTCCGTCCGGCGGATGCGCAATGGTGACTACGGTGCGGCCGAGGCGGACCGGCAGGTGTCCGCGAACCGGGGTCTGGTGAACCGCGTTCTCGGCCGGGTAACGCGATCGGTCCGGCGCCCCTGGCAGGTGTACGGCGTCGGACTGCTGTTCGGTCTCGGGTTCGATACGGCCACGGAGGTCAGCCTGCTGATCCTGGCAGGCGGAGCGGCGGCGTCGACGCTTCCGTGGTACGCGATCCTCACGCTGCCCGTCCTGTTTGGCGCCGGAATGAGCCTGCTGGACTCCGTTGACGGCGCCTTCATGAACTTCGCCTACGGCTGGGCGCTGTCCAAGCCGGTCCGCAGAATCTACTACAACATCGTCGTCACCGGACTTTCCGTCGCCGTTGCCCTGGGCATCGGCTCGGTCGAGCTGATTTCCATCGCGGTGGAGCGGATCGGGATCAGCACGGGCCCCTTGGCCGACATCGGCGGACTTGATTTGAGCTCGGTCGGGTACACGATCGTTGCCTTGTTCGTCACCACGTGGATCCTCGCGCTGGCGGTGTGGCGGTTCGGCCATATTGAGGAACGGTGGACCAGCCCCGTCCGGGACGCCGACGCCGGCCGCGACGGCTAGCACGGGCCGGCGGAGGCGGGGCAGCGCACGGCCCGGCGGGCTGAACCGTAGCACAGGCCACGGACGGCGCCTTAAACGACGCCTTCTACGACGCTGCCTTCGAATCACCGTCGATAGGGAGCATCTGCCCGGAGATGGATCGGCCGTGCGGACCGGTGAGGAACAGCACCATGGCGGCGATGTCGGCCGGGTCCACGAGCCTCTTCACCGCTTGGAGGGCCAGGGCATCCGCCAGCTCCTCGTCCACCGTGCGGCCGGACAGTTCGGCCCTCCCGGCGATCACGCTCCGGAAGCGCGGCCCGTCCACGGCCCCGGGGTGTATCGAGTTGGCCGTGATACCGTACTGGCCCAGCTCGAGGGCCAGGGTTTTGGTGAATCCCACCAGCCCCCATTTGGTGGTGGAGTAGGCGACCCGGTTGGGATAGCCGAACCGGCCCGCGAGCGAGGACATGACGATGATGGATCCGGCCGCGGATTCCTTGAGCAGGGGTATGGCCTGCTGGGTGACGTTGAAGGTGCCGTTGAGGTTCACGGAGATCACGCTGTCCCAGGCATCGGCGGGGAGGTCCTCCACCGGTGCCGTGGGGCCGGAGATTCCGGCGTTGTTGACCAGCACGTCCAGTCCGCCCAGGTGCTCCTGGACGTCGGCGATGATGCGGGCGACGTCGGCGGCCTTGCTGATGTCCCCCGCGGTCCCGCTGACGGCGTCGGACCCGGACGTGATCCGGCCGAGCGCATCGGTGTCGACGTCCGCGATGTGAACCCTGGCGCCGGCGTCGTCGTAGGCCTGGGCAATCGCCTGGCCGATCCCTCCGGCTCCTGCGGTGATCAGCACGCGCTGTGCGGTCACGGTCCGTTTCCTTCCACGGAGGTCGCTGCAGCGGGGGTCGCTGCTGCGTCCAGCCCCAGCAGCCGGAGGGCGTTCTCCCGCATGATGAGGGGACGGACCTCAGGTTTGATGGCCAGTTTCTCGAAGTCCGCGATCCAGCGGTCCGGCGGGATCATGGGGTAATCAGAGCCGAAAAGCACCCTGGTGCGCAGGAGCGAATTGGAGTACTGGACCAGGTTTGCCGGGAAGTACTTCGGGGACCAGCCGGAGAGGTCGATGTAGACGTTGGTGTGGCGGGCGGCGACCGCCAGGGCCTCATCCTGCCAGGGGAAGGACGGGTGGGCCATGATGATCTTCAGCTCGGGGAAGTCCACCGCGACGTCGTCGAGGACGATGGGGTTGGAGTATTTGAGCCGGATTCCGCCCGAGCCCGGCATGCCGGAGCCGATCCCGCTTTGTCCCGTGTGGAAAAGCGCCGGCACGCCCAGCTGCTCGATCGCTTCATAGAGCGGATAGGCCACGGGGTCGTTGGGGAAGAAGCCCTGCAGGTTCGGGTGGAATTTGAACCCCTTGATCCCGAACTCCTCCACCAGGACTTTCGCCTCCTCGATGCCCTCGGCGCCGCGGGCAGGATTGATGCTGGCGAACGGGATCAGCACGTCCGCGTGCTCGGCGGCCTGGCGGGCGATCTCCCGGTTGGCGATCGGCGGGTGCCCGGTCACGGACTCATGGTCCACCGTGAAGACGACGGCGGCCATGTTGCGTTCGCGGTAGTGCGCGGCCACGCTGTCCACGCTCAGGGGCTCGTGCGAAGTCCCGAAGTGCTTGCGGGCAGCCTCGCGGAAGTCCTCGGGCATGTCGGTGTGGCCGTGGCCGTCCGATTCGATATGCACGTGCATATCAACGGCAACGAGGTCTGCAATATTCGCGGTGGCATTCACATTCCTGGTCGTGGTCACGCGGCAAAGGCCTCTTTGATGATCCGGACGGTGTCTTCGACGTCGTCGGGCTTCACAAGCACTCCCGGGTCCAGGACATCGCCCAAGACGGCGCCCTGGATGACGCGCTTGAGGGGGATTTCCAGCCGCTTGCCCGATGGGTTGCGGGGAATGCTGGGGACAAATACGACGTCGTCCGGCACGTGCCGGGGCGAGAGTTCCGTCCGCAGCGAACGGCGCACCGCAGCCTCCAGCACCACCTTGTTGGCGCCTTCCTGCGGTTCGATCAGCAGGACCAGCCGGCCCATCCCGCCGTCGGGATCCTCAAAGTGCAGCACCATGCTGTCGTTGACCTCGGCCAGCCCGTCGAGCACCGCGTAGAACTCCGCCGTGCCCAGCCGGACACCGCCCCGGTTGAGGGTGGCATCGGAGCGGCCCGAGATCACCCAGGTGCCCCGCTCGGTCTCGATGAGCCAGTCGCCGTGGCGCCAGACCCCCTCGTAGGCGCCGAAGTAGCTGCCGCGGTAGCGCTCCTGGTCCTCGTCCCCCCAGAAGAAGACGGGCATGGACGGCATCGGCCTGGTGGCCACGAGTTCGCCGGCCGCACCGTGCAGCGGCCGCCCTTCGGGGTCCCAGGATTCGACCGAGACGCCCAGCGGCCGGCAGGACATCTCGCCGGCGTAGACTCCGGTCAGGGGGCTGGCCCCGAGGAAGGCCGCGCAGATGTCGGTTCCCCCTGAGGTGGGGGCCAGCAGCAGGTCCGGGCTGACGTCGTCGTGCACCCAGCCGGCGACGTCCGCCGCGAGCGGCGAACCCGAGCACTGGATTTCCCGCAGCCGGCTGAGATCCCAGGTGGCGCCCGGCGTGAGTCCCACGTGCGCACACGCTGCAAGGTAGGCGGAGCCGGTGCCGAGGTAGGTGGCCTCGGTTTCGGCGGCCACCGCCCACTGGGACCACTCCCCGTCCAGCGAAGGCCAGTTCGGGTCGCCGTCCATGAGCACCATCGCAGCGCCGGTCAGCAGCGTGGAAACCCCCAGCGTCCACACCATCCAGCCGGTGGTGGTGAACCAGAACGCGGTATCCTTCGGGCCCATGTCAAAGTGCAGCCCCATCGCTTTGAAGTGCTCCAGCAGCAAGCCGCCGTGGGAGTGCACGATGGCCTTGGGCTTGCCGGTGGTTCCGGAGGAGAACAGCACAGTGAGCGGGTGGGAGAAGGGCACCGCATCACAGCGGATGTCCCCGGACTCGCGGGTGAAGTCCTGATAGGAGACGGCGCCGGCAGGAATGTCACAGTCCGCATCGAGGTACGGCAGGAGCACCACGGGCGTCTGCGGGAGCTGCTCGCGGATCCGTGCCAGATCGTCGGCCCGGGAGAGGTCTTTCCTGCCCCACCGGTAACCGTCAATCGCGAGGATCAGCGAAGGTTCCAGCTGGCTGATCCGGTCCAGGACAGATTTGGGGCCCATCTCCGGAGGGACCGAGCACCAGATCGCACCCAGCGCGGCGGTCGCCAGGTAGGCGGCCAGCGTCTCGGGAATGTTGGGCAGATAGCCGGCCACGCGGTCCCCCGCGGTGATGCCCATGCGGATCAGGCCCTGCTGGATGCGGCCGATTTCCTCCAGCAGGCGTCCGCCGGTCCACTCGGAGCTGCCGTTGGTCTGGCTGCGGGACTTGACCATGACCTCGTCGCGGCGCTGGCCGACGGCGCGGACGATGTGTTCGGTGTAATTGATCGTTGCGCCGGGGAACCAGTCGGCGCCGGGCATCTTCTGCTCGCGCAGCACTGTTTCATACGGGGTGTGCGTGATGATCTCGAAGTGCTCCCAGACGGCCCCCCAGAACTCCTCCAGATTGTCGACGGACCATTGCCAGGCGTCGTCGTAGCTGGCGAACCGCCGGCCCGTCTTCTGCTCGGTTTCCTGCAGGAAGACGCCCATGCGGGACTCGGACCAGTCCTCCCTGGCGGGGGCGGCTCGGAGCAGGGTGCCGGTTTCAATAGAACGCATGAGGTTTTCCTTCGGGGGTGTTTCCGGGTGTTTCTGGGGATGGGGGCTGTTGGTGCTGCTCAGGCAGCGGCGGTGGGGGCGACGGCGGCGTCGGCAAGCGCCGGCGGCTGCGTGCGCTTCAGGGAGATGCCCAGCGACACGACGCACAGGGCCGATGCGGCCAGCGGGATGGCGAAGAGGAAGAAGATCCTCTCCGGCTGCCACCCGCCGGAGATCAGGTAACCCACGAGGATCGGCGCGACGATGGAGACCAGGCGCCCCAGGCCGATCATCCAGCCGATGCCCGTGGCCCGGGCCCGCGCAGTGTAGATGTCCGGTGCGACGGCGTAGAAGCCGGCGATCCCGGCCGTGGTGAGGATGCCCAGGAACAGGGCCACGACGATGGCGACGCTGATCTGCGTGAACACAACGCCGAACAGCAGGTAGGCTGCGGCGGCGGCGCCCAGGGCCCACACCAGCAGCGGGCGGCTGCGGAACTTGATGGCCAGGGCACTGAAGATGAAGCAGCCGAGAATGCCGCCGGCGTTGGCGATCACGCCGATGGTCACGCCCAGGGAATCATTGCCAGAGGCCGCCGCGACAATCTTCGGCGTCCAGGTGTTCGCGAAGTAGTAGGCGGCGACCAGGCAGGCGTACCCGATCCACAACGCCAGGGTGCGGAAACGCGTGGGCCTGCCCAGGATCTCAGCCACGGCGCTCTGCTGGCGGACGGCTTCGGGGAGGGCGGGCAGGTCGTTCAGCGCCGGGCGGCCGATCTTGGCCAGGATGCCGTTGATCCTGGGCAGGGCACCTGCCGGGCGGCGGGTCAGCAGGTAGTCGAGGGACTCGGGCAGGAAACGCCAGGAGATGAGCAGCATCAGCACCGTCAGGGCGGCACCGACGATGAACACTGCCTGCCAGCCGTAGAGCGGGATCAGCGGCGCCGCCACGAGTCCGCCGACGGTGGCGCCGATCGGATAGCCGGCAGCGTAGATCCCGATGATCGTGCCGCGCCGCTTGTCAGAGGAGTACTCGGAGACGAGCACGTTCAGGTTGGCCATCATGCCGCCCACGCCCAGGCCGGTGACGATCCGGAAGGCCATCAGCTGCATCGCGTCCGCGGCGAAGACCGAGAGGACCATGCCGATGCTGATGATGACCAGGGAAATCAGCGCGAGCTTCCGGCGCCCGATCTTGTCCGCGAGCGGGGTCAGGAAGATGGAACCGGCTGCCATGCCGAAGAGGCTGGCGCTGAGCAGGAAGCCCAGGGTGACCGGGTCCAGTCCCCAGGCCCGGGAGAGGCTCGGGGCTGCGTAGGCCATCACGGCCACATCGAATCCGTCGATGAGGATCAGCGTCAAGGCGATCGCCACGGCCATGACCTGGAAGCGGGTCATCCGCGACTGGCGGATCTGGGTTAAGACGTCCATGTCTTCTTTCCTGGTACGTAAAAGTTTTTTGGGCAACACAGTGATCGTAGTCACAGCGTTTCGCAGCCGTCCACGATTCTGTTTGAAATTTCGACTAGCGAAATCATCTTCACCGGGTCCCACCACTGGAGCTCTCGCCGCTACTGAACAGTTGGGATCCACCGCCCCTGGCCTGAGGCGATCGCACTGTGCAAAGATTCTGCTATGCGAAATTCCGACACTCCCTCGAAGCTCGAATCAGTTGACCGCGCCCTCCAGCTGCTCGTCAGCCTTCGCGGCGGGGAGGTGATGAGCGTCAAGTCCGCAGGAGAACGCCTGGGCGTGGCACCCTCGACTGCCCACAGACTGCTCGGCGCCCTCGTCGCCAGGGACTTCGCGGTGCAAGACCGGGAGCGGCGGTACCGCGCCGGGCCCCAGCTGGCCCCTCAGGGCGAGAGTCATTTCTCGGTGAACCAGTTGCGGCAGGTGGCCCGGCCATCCTTGCTGAAACTTCATGAAGACATCAACGACACCGTCCAGCTCATGGTGCTCACGGGCCCCAACATCCGTTTCATCGACGGCATCGAGTCCGAAGAGGTCCTCCGCGTCAAAGCCAGGATGGGGGATCTCATGCCGGCCTACTGCTCCGCCGGAGGTAAGGCGATCCTGGCCGAGCTCGGCAACGTGGAAGTGGAGCAGATCTACCGCGGCGGCCTGACGCCGTGGCCCACCGCCAGGATCCATAGCCTGCCCGCACTCAAGCGCCAACTGGCGGCCGTCCGCAAGGCAGGCTACGCAGCGAACCTGGAGGAGACGGAGCAGGGGGTGAGCGGCCTGGGTGTCTGCATCAGGGACGCCATCGGAAAGCCCGTCGCCGCGTATACGACGGCCATCCCCACGGCGAGGTTCAGGAAGGCCTCGATCCCCGAGTACGTCAAGGCGCTGCGGGAGGCGGCAGCCGCGACGGAAAGTGGCCTGCTCGCGGCGGCAGCCGACAGCCGCCCGCTGCCCGGCACCTGACACGGGCTTCCGGCGGACGCCGCCCGCACCACGGCCGGCCCGGAACGGCCGGGCGCCGAGCCAACCCGGGCGTTTATTGCGCACAGCGGAATGATGTCCTGGATCACGGGCAGTATTTCCGGATCGGCTGCAGCACCGGCGCCTGCAAGCGCGCACGACGCCTCACACCAGCACTAGGGCGTACAAACTCTCGCTGGACAAGCCGGTCCGGTCATCCGCTGGGTGACCGGACCGGCTTTTGCCTGTGTGGAACGGCCGCAGCACACCTTTCAGGGCCGCACACCTTCCGGCCGCGCACCCGCTAGGGCATGCCTGCTGCAGCTGTTGCTCGACTGTTGCGGCTGCGGCCCGCAGGGCGTCGACGTAGGCGGGCATCTCCGCCCGCCGGAACCGGATGCTGGGCGTCGCCGTCGTCAGGGCGGCTATCGGCTGGTCCGCGGTGTCGTTCACGCTGACGCCCAGGCCGACCAGCCCCTGCTCCGTCTCCTCGAAGTTTTGTGCCGAATTCCGCGCGCCGGACCCTTGTCATGCTCCTCTTGAGCATCGCCAACGAAGTGATCCTCCCCGTGGGCCACGATGGCAGGCCATTCCGGTAGAGCTCGTCAAGCTCCTCATTGCTGAGCTGTGCCAGCATGGCATTCCCCCGGCGGAGACAAACGCCGGCATCTGGGCACCGAGAATCATTCCCACCCGCAACGAGGAATCCGATTCGATCCCGTCGATAGACTGCACGTTCCCGCCGCGCAGCACCATGAGTTGTACGGTTTCGCCAACAGCCGCATACAGGGCCGCCAGCGCACCGCGGGCACGTTCCCGCAGCAACTGGACAGTGAACACCTCCGCCGCATGGCCCCACAGGGCCGGCCCGGGCCGGTAGCGCCGCTCGTGGTCCTGGATACAGAACCCTCCAAACGCCAGCGCCGAGAGCAGGCGGCGGGGTTTCCTGGGTGCTTCCGGGTGTGGCCCGGTCAGCCGCGTTTGAGGAAGATGCTGACGTCGTCGTTGCTGATCAGGTCCGGGACGGTCCAGCCGTCCAGGTCGTATTCGGCCAGGCACTGGTCCGCGAAGCCCTTCATGTAGTCCGTGGTGCCCTGCGCCTGCGCGGCGAAGAGGATTTCTGCCTTCACGTTCTCGTGGTTGCCGGAGTAGTTCCGCTCGTAGAGTTCGT
The DNA here is from genome assembly GCF_018224015.1 of Pseudarthrobacter albicanus. Lineage (GTDB taxonomy): Bacteria > Actinomycetota > Actinomycetes > Actinomycetales > Micrococcaceae > Arthrobacter > Arthrobacter albicanus. Next base: position 57,634 of record NZ_JAGPOT010000026.1, on the reverse strand, counting down.
GCCGGCCGCCGAATTCGGTGCCGATGGAATCCCAGAGCAGCTTCATCAGCTTCACCCGGTCCACGGCCTCGACGCCGTCGGAACCGCGGACGTACTTGTCCAGGTACGGCCGGATCTCCGGGGTCTTGAAGTCCAGCGCGGACGAGTTCACGTAGATGAGTCCGGACGCGACGTCCTGTTCGATGATCTCCTTGATCCGCGGGTAGCCGATGGACATGAACATCCGGTAGGACAGGCCGTAGTCCAGCTTGGGCAGCACGGTCCCGTTCGGGCCCGGGTCCGGGTTGAATGTCATCCCGTCGATCAGCGCGTAGAACATGTTCCGCCAGCCCAGGACCTCCCCGACGCGGGTCTGGACGCCGCGGAAGTCCTGGGTCCCGGCGATCTCCAGGGCCTTCATCAGCAGACCGGCGATGAAATCAAGCTTGGTGGCAAGGCGGATCACGCCCTGGAAGGTGAAGCGGTTGATGAAGCCCGTCTGCGGGAAGAAGTTGTTGATCTTCTCCACGTCCCCGTAGGCGAACACGTTCTCCCACGGGATCAGGACCTTGTCGAAGACGAACACGGAGTCGTTCTCGTCCAGCCGGCTCGAGAGCGGATAGTCGAACGGGGTTCCCATCACGGCGACCTGGTGGCTGTAGGAGGCCCGGCTGATCAGCTTCACGCCGGGCGCGTCCATCGGGACGGTGCAGATCAGCGCGAATTCCTTGCGCTTGATCGGCAGCCCGTAATGGGCGATGAAGTTGTAGTTGGTGATCGCCGAGCCGGTAGCGACGACCTTCGCGCCGGAGACGATGACGCCCGAGTCGGTCTCCTTCTCGACCTTCATGAACACATCGCCGACCTCGTCCGGCGGCAGGTGCCGGTCCACCGGCGGGTTGATGATCGCGTGGTTCCAGTACAGGACCTTCTCCTGGGACTCCTTGTACCAGCGCTTCGCGTTCTCCTGGAACGGCTCGTAGAAGTCCGGCATCCCGCCCAGGGTGCCCAGGAAGGCCGCCTTGTAGTCCGGGGAACGCCCCAGCCAGCCGTAGCTCATCCGCGCCCACGTCTCGATCGCGGTCCGGTCCTGCTTGAGGTCCTCGACACTGTGCGGGGTGCGGAAGTAGGACATCGTCTTGCCCCCGGACCCGGTGTCCGTGGGCACCATCAGCTTGTCCTGCAGCTCGGGTTTGTGCATCGCATCATAGAGCCGGGCCACCATCCGGATGGAGTTCCGGAACGCCGGATGCGTGGTGACGTCCTTGACCCGCTCACCATAGATCCACACCTCCCGGTCATCCTGGAGGGAGGCGATGTATTCATCCCCCGTCATCGGCATCTTAGGGTTGGCAGGGGTGGTCCTCTCATCCATCGACGGAGTGGACGAGGGAACCTGATCCGTGGCCTCGGTCATGATCGTTCCTTTCAGGTATGTGGCAGGGCTAAAGGCTGGTAAAGGGCTTGAAGGAACGGGCGCCGGCGAACCAGCCCGATTCGGGGGCGTCACCGGAGTGGTCCCAGGGCGCCCCTTCGACAAGGCGTCCGATCTGGCGGAACTTCCCGCCGAAAAACAGCAGCGGTTCGCGCCTGGTGATCTCCATGGCGATGACCTCGCCGACGACGATGATGTGGTCGCCGCCGTCGTAGATGTTCCAGGGCCGGCATTCCAGGGTGGCTGCGTTCTTCGTCAGGACGGGGACGTTGCCGTCCAGGGCCCACTCGGGCTCCTCTGTCATGACCTTGCCGGCGAAGTGCAGGGCAACGTCCATCTGCTCGAGGGAGAGGATGTTGATGGCGAACGGGGCACCTTCGAGATAACGGGCGGCCCGCGAGGTGCGGGTCAGTGTGACCTGGGCGAGCGGCGGATCCAGCGACACGGCGGTGAACGCGTTGACAGTGGCACCATGCGGGACACCATCCTCCGACCGGCACGTGACCACCGTGACTCCGGTGGCGAACGTGCCGAAGGCGTGGCGCAGTTCGCGGGTATCAATGGCGGCCTTGATTGCTTCCTGAGTCACTGGCGACTCCTTTTGTTGGCCTGATTTTGGCAACACGGCATCAGGGCAGGCCGTGTGGGTTGGATGGCGGCTGGCGGAAATACCCCCGCCCGCCGGTAATGGAGTGCTGCCGTGCACCGGACCGGGGAGTCAGTCCTGCGGGTCGAGGATGAAGTCGTAGGTGACTTCACGGCCTGCGCCGTCGGTACGGCCTGTGGGGGCGAGGACGAGTTCCGGCTTCACGGCCGAGGCGATGTCGTCGGCGATGTGCTTGTCGCCTTCGAAGTAGAGCTGGGTGGTGATGGGCAGGTGCTCGGCAGCCGAGACCTTCAGGTGGATATGGGCCGGGCGCCAGGCGTGCCAGCCGGCGGCCGAGATCAGGGCTCCGCAGGCGCCGTCCGTGGGGATCTGGTACGGCGCGGGCTGGACGGTGTTGATCTGGAACTTGCCCTGCTCATCGGCGGTGATGGAGCCGCGGAGGTTCCATTCCGGCAGGCCCGGGGCGAACTGGGAGTAGAAGCCCAGGTCATCGGCGTGCCAGATCTCGATCAGGGCACCGGCCAGCGCTTCGCCGGCAACGTTCCTGACCTCGCCCTGGAACAGCAGCGGCGTGCCCGGCTCGTCCTCGCGCATCGGCAGCGTCGCGGGGCTCTGCTGGGAGGGGGCATCCGGGATGTAGTACGGGCCCTCGATGGTGCCCTTGGAGCCGTGCCGGTTGGCGTTGGCGACCTCCTCGACGGAGTGCTCCACCCAGACGTCCAGGAACAGCGGCCATTCGCCGGTTTCGCCGACGCTGATGAGCCAGGCCTTGAAGGCGTTGTATTCGTCGTACGTGACCTTCTCGTCCGTGACGATGTCATTGACGGCCTTGACGAGCCGGCCGGCGAGGGCGCTGACCCGCTCCTGGCTGGTGGCGCCTTCGACGTGCTTGTTCTCCCTGAAGCGGGCTGTTGCCCCTGCGCCCGAAGCGGCGGCGGTGGCCTGGGATTCCGTCGTCATGACGACTCCTTTGTCGATGCACGATATCTACGGTGGCCGGTTCCCCGGCCGGTGGATGCGGGACCCCGGGCCGCTGTGCCCTGTCTCACATCTTCATATGTAACTACGCTAGACCTGGAATTGAGTGAAGTAAAATACTTATTTTCGGGTCATTGAAAGCTCCTGCGTATCAATCGTTGCGAGGGTACTGGGTCACCTGTTCGAGTGCGGAGCGTCGAGCAGCGGCGGGAAGGCGACGCCGTGCCCGGAGAGCTCGCCGTTCCTGGTTCCGCCGGAGGGCCAATAATCGGCAGGCAAGCCTGACCACCGGTGGTCAGCGCCGAAAGGACTCCGGCCGGGTCCGCCACGGTGGCACCAAAAGAAGGAACAGGATCGCCGCGGTCACGACACCAGCGGCAAAGACGGCGTCCAGGTGTATCCAGAGTGCCGCGCCGTCATACATGGTGACGCCAACTGTAAGCAGCGCAACGGCTAAAACAGCCAGGACCGCAGTGTTTTGTCGCCGAAGGCCGGCAAGAAGCAGAAGTGACGGAACGATATACCAGATCACGCTTGCCGGGCCCATCGAATTGATCTGGCTGATCACGGCCGCGCTCCCCGGAAAAGAACTGACCACGGGCTCAAAGAACATCGAAGCGCAATGAAGAACCAGGCCGGCGATACCTGCCGCCGCCAGCCCGGCGTCCACGGGAGTGAGCCGGGCTGCCAGGCTTTTCGGGGGCAGTCCCGGAACCATAAGCCGCGCGAGTAACAACAGCAGGACAACGACGGCGAGGCCCACCGCAAAGTCAGTCGTCATTTGCACAGCCTACCGAGGCCCGGCGGTATGGAACCCGCCCTCCCCCGCGCCTCACCGTGTAACGGAACGGCCACAGTCTTTGCACAACCCATCCACGGTGTGGCTGATATCGAAGTACTCCTGACAGACAAACACCGGCCCCGCTGAGGGTTCATGGCATGAACCCTCAGCCGCGGGGACAGGCAGAGCACGAATCAATGACAAAAATCAATGACAAAAAGGAGTACACCAATGCGTACATCAATCAAGACCTTCGCCGGAATCGCAGCCGCCGGTTCCCTGATGTTCTCGCTGGCCGCCTGCAGCCCGGCCAACAACGCCCCGACCACCTCATCCTCCTCCGCGTCGGCCGAAATACCGAAGCCGCTGGCGTCCATCCCGGCACTGACCGGGGTATCCACCGCGGTGAAGCTGGATGCCTCCTTCGCCAAGGCCCTCGAGACCCTGAAACTGACTCCGGGCGTCGTCGGCACCGCCGCGCTGACCGACGGCTCGCTCATCTTCCCGATCACCAGCGGCAAGGTCGACTACTACGACCCCGCCAAGGCCTACCGCCCCTACGTCCAGGGCCTGATCAGCCACGCCGGCTCCGGGTTCTCCCTCACCGCCGGTGACACCAAGGTGGATTTGACCAACTTCACCATCGACCCGGGCACCTCCAAGCTCTACGGTGACGTTGCCGTGAACGGCACGGTCGCCGCGAAGCAGGCCTACATCTTCAACCTCGACGGCTCCACCCTGAAGCCGCTCCAGGCCGCGGGCGACACCGCCATCCTCGAGGGCACCCGCGTGCTGATCTCCGACACCGCCGCCGGCCTGCTGAACAAGACCTTCAAGACCGACGCCGTGAAGGCCGGCATGCTCGTCGGCGTTGCCAAGATCACTGTCAACGCCAAGTAGTCCGCACCGGGAGAACCTGCCGGATGCATGGTCTGCACCGGCGGGAAGTGCCACGGCTCCCCTTGGGGGTCTGTGGCACTTTTCCGTGCGTATTCCGTAAGGAATCCCGGGCGAAGCAACGCCGCGGGAAACGTAGCCTTGAGAGGTGAGTGACGTGACCATCGCGAATGTGGTCCTACCGTGTTTGAACGAGTTGGACGCCCTGCCTTGGGTGCTGTCCCGCGTGCCGGAGGGGTACCGTGCCATCGTCGTAGACAACGGCTCCACCGACGGTTCGGCCGAACTGGCGGCCAGCCTGGGCGCCGTCGTGGTGAGGGAGGAACGCCGGGGCTTTGGGGCCGCCGCCCATGCCGGCCTCCTCGCCGCCACGGCGGAATTCGTCGCCTTTTGCGACTGCGACGGCTCACTGGACCCGGCGCAACTGCCGGAGCTTCTCGCTCCCGTCATGGACGGCAGCGCCGACCTTGTGCTGGGCAGCCGCCAGCCGCAGCGCGGCTCGTGGCCGCTGCACGCCCGCCTGGCCAATCTTGTCCTGGCGTGGCGGCTCCGGCGCCTGACCGGGGAACGGGTGACGGACCTCGGACCGATGCGGGCAGCGCGCCGTGCCGGATTGCTGTCCCTGGAGCTGGAAGACCGCCGCAGCGGCTACCCGCTGGAAATGTTCCTCAAGGCGAGCCGGCAAGGCTGGCGGATCAGGGAAACCCCGGTGCCATACGCCCCGCGCACCGGCAAGTCGAAAGTGACCGGCACGGTCCGCGGAACGCTGACCGCGGTCCGGGACATGTCGGCGCAGCTCAAGGCTGCCGCAGCGGCTTTGCCTGCCGGACCGGTCCGGAAGGCCGCCCGCAGCGAATAACCTATATGAGGTACAGCATGGATCTGACAGTGGCGGTCATCGCCAAGGCGTGCGTGCCGGGGCGGGTCAAGACCCGGCTCAGCCCACCGCTGACCCCCGAACAGGCCGCTTCCCTGGCCCAGCTGAGTCTCAGCCGCACCCTGGATACGGTGCGGCTCCTCCCGGCACGGGACCGGCTGCTGGTCATGGACGGAACGCCGACGGCACGCGACACGGCGCAATTCACGGTGGTGCCGCAGGCTGCCGGCGCACTCGACGAGCGTTTGGCCGCCATCTGCGATGCAGCCACGGGTCCGCTGCTCATTGTCGGCATGGACACCCCGCAGCTCTCAACGGAGCACGTTGCTCCGCTGCTGCGCGACTGGTCCTCGGACGCACCCCGGCACGAAGCGTGGATGGGGCCGGCAACGGACGGCGGCTTTTGGGCCCTGGCGCTGCGCCGGCCCGACGGCGCGCTGCTCCGGGGAGTGCCGATGTCCACTGACACCACCGGAGCCGGGCAGCTCGCCCGGCTTACCGCGGCCGGACTCTCCGTCGGAATGCTTCCCGAGCTTCGGGACATGGACCACTTCAGTGACGCCCTGCAGATCGCTGCCGAAATTCCGGGCACGGACTTCGCCTTCGCAGTGGATGAGGCCTCGGATCCGGCGCTGGGCGAACACCGACGCGCGGGAGCCCTGCGGTGACCGCCGCCGGGGTTGCACCCGTGGCGCACTTTGGCCAGGGCCGGCGCGAGCCGTACGCCCGCGCCCTGCAGAATGGCACCGGAACCCTGACGCTGCGCCCGGAGAGCCACTACCACCACGCGGAACCTGTGGCATTCGATGTCAGCAGCTGGTGCGAGGATGCCAGCCTGATGGAAAGGTCACTCCTGCAAAGTCTTCAGGGTCCGATCCTCGACGTCGGCTGCGGACCCGGCAGGCTGCTGGCGGCGGCCCGGTCACTTGGGCTGCAGGCAGTGGGCATAGACACCAGCGCCGAAGCGGTCCGCTGGGCACGCGGCCGTGGTGACCGCGCCCTGGAGCAGTCCGTATTCGCCGCGGTACCCCAATCCGGGCACTGGCAGACTGTTCTCCTGCTCGATGGCAACATCGGCATCGGGGGAAGTGTCACATCCCTGCTTCGCCGCTGCCGGCAGCTCATTGCACCCTCCGGGACACTCCTGGTGGAAGTGGAGGCCGACGAGGGCATGGATACCGCATACCCGGCGGTACTGGAAGACGAACTGGGCAACCGGAGCGAGCCTTTCAGCTGGGCGCGGACCGGCGGGGCAGGCCTGGAATCCCGGGCGCAGTCCGCCGGATGGACGGTTTCCGCCATCCAGCGCCGTCAAGGCCGCGTGTTCTACTGTCTCTCGCCGCGGCCGGAGCCGCCACGTTCAACCCTGTAGGCACGTTCAATCCTGTAAATGAGGATTGCGGCCAGGGTTACCAGGATCGCCCAGAACCAGAGCAGATTGGCGGCGTAGTCGCCGTCCAGTGCGCTGAGAATGCGGGCTACGGACTGCGCCTTGAGCAGCACCCCCGTGATCAGCGTTACCACCGCGCCCGTCATCAGCGCGCCGCGGAGAACCGCCACCGACGCCGGACGCAGCCGGGACCCCACCCGGGTCAGGCCCGCGCCGGCGAGGGTGGAAACCGGCACCATGACGCCGTCGTGGAGCAGGACAGCCACCGCCAGCCAGATCAGCAGCCCGATCAGTTCCGCAGGCCCCAGTTTGGTCGGCAACCCCAAAAGCCCGTACCCGATCAACCCTGCGCCCGCCACTCCGAGGACGTACCGCGTGATCTTCACGGCATTTCCCGCCCGGGCCGGGGTTGTAACCTTCGGGCCCTTCACGGTTTTCACAGGACCTCCACAGTCTGCAGCCATTTGGTTTGCAGGACGCCGGGGCGCCCGGGCGCGATGATGCGGGCCGGATACCCGTGTTCCAGATCGAGAGTCTCCCCGTTGAGTTCCAGGGCCACCAGGGTCAGCTCATCCTGCACGTAGACGTTGGGCATGGACATAATCCGGTAGTTGCCCTCAGGTTCCAGGCTCGTGACACGGAGCGAGGACGACGGCGGGGCGCCGACAGCGCTGACCAGATCACGGATCCGCACGCCCCTCCACCGGGCCAGCTGGCTCCAGCCTTCGACACAAGCGATGGGCAGCTCGCTTTCATACTGCGGCAGGGCTTTGAGCTCCGCCCAGGTGAAGGAACGGCTGGTCCCCTGGTGGCTGACGGTCAGCTTCCAGTCCTTAGCGCCGGCCAGTGCCGCGACCTTCGCATCGGCGGAAGTGCGGTTCACCGGAACGGCCTGGGGGCCCGTTCCCATGGCCCGGGGCGCGAAAAAGTTGAGCGGGTGCAGCCACGAGAACGACTGCCCGGCCGTCGTCAGCACTACCACCCCCGTGGTGGTCCCGACGGCGGCCAGGAAAGCACGCCGCGACCAGTGGCCCGGCGCCGCCGCACCGTCGTCGGTCAGCGCCACCCCGTCGTCGGCCAACGGCGCGTCCTCATTGAACCCCTGCGCAGGGGCGACCGCGCCGGAAGCCCCCGCCGGCCCGCGGCCCGGACGGGCGCGCCAGTGCTCCATGATCGCCGGAAGCTTGACGGCAATGTGGAGCAGCAGCGAACCCCAGATGACCCAGGCCAGCCAGAAGTGCGTTTCACGGAACGGGAAGGGCCACGGGTACCACTTGTAGGTGTTGATCAGGCCGGTGATCAGCTCAACCAGCGAAGAGGCGACGAACAAGGCGATGGAAGCCCGCTCCAGGCCGTGCGCCACGGACTTGATCGGAGGCCACTTCAGCAATTCGGGGTAGACGGACCACAGCTTGGCCAGAAGCAGTGGAATGGCAGCGATACCGGCGGTCACGTGGAGCCCCTGGGTCAGCTGATAGATCCAGACAGGCCGGGTGGGGAAGAACATCCACGACGGCGGTTCCTGCAGCCCGTGGCTCAAGAGACCCGTCAGGAAACAGATGGTGAAGCTCAGGCCGAGCCACCGCCCCAGAACAACCGTCAGCCGAGTACTGCGCGTCGGCGACGCAAATCTGGCGGCCAGCGCATTGGTGAGCTTTTCCATACCTCGATCACACCACGCTTCCGGCTGCCGCGGGGGCGCCAGACCTTACGATTCCCTGAAAACCCCGGACCGCGCGCCCGCGCCGCGCCGATATGGGGCAGGATCAGAGGGTGACTCCCCGTACAGCAGCATCACCGCAGGCGGCCGGCACCAAGCTCCGGCTGTTTGTTGTCCTTCCGGCGCCGTTCGTTGCGGGTGCGGCGTTGTTGTGGTGGATGGTGCTCCCCGGGAACCCGTTCGAGTCCGCGCCGGTTGTCGGGACCTGCCTTTCGTGGCTGGTTCTCATCGCCGCCGTCGGCTTCCTGCGGCAGGTACCGCGGCGTCGGGTGGGGGCCGTCGTCGTCGCGGGCACCGTGCTTCTCGGCCTGGTGGCGGTAGGCGCGCCGCCCCGGACCAGCAACGATTCAGCCCGGTATGCGTGGGACGGGATCGTCCAAAAAGCAGGCATCTCCCCTTATTCCTATGTGCCCATCGATGAAACCCTCAGCAGCCTCCGGCCCGGCTGGCTGTTTGCGCCGGGCGCGTCCGGCCCCGATGGCAGGCCAGTCTGCGCCAGGGGCTTGTTCGGGACGGATTCGGTGGCGGCCTTCGGCTATCCGTCCGGGAATCCGCTGTGCACGGCCATCAACCGGCCGCACGTGCCCACCATCTATCCGCCCACGGCCGAACTCTACTTCGTCGGGGTGCGTGCCGCCGTGCCGGACACGGTCGGCTACCTCCCCTTCCAGCTCGGCGGGCTGCTCATCAGTGTGGCCGTCACCCTGATGCTGCTCCGTGTGCTGGCCAGACGCGGACTGCCCCTCGAACTGGCCGCGGTGTGGGGGTGGAGCCCGTTAGTGCTTCTTGAAGCGGTGAACAACGCCCATGTCGATGTACTCGGCGGGGCTCTCATTCTGGCCGCCGGCATGCTGCTGGCCGGCGGGAGGCCGCTCCGTTCGGGAGCGGCGTTCGGGGCAGCGGTGGCGACCAAACTCATCCCGGTCATCGCCGCACCCGCACTGCTTTTCCGGCGCCCGGTCAGGTTCATCGCCGCGGCGGCGGGCACCTTCGTGCTCCTCTACGTGCCGTACCTGGCGGTCGCCGGCGCCGGGGTTCTCGGTTTCCTTCCCGGATATCTCAAGGAAGAGGGGTACAGCCAGAGCGGCGGCATCCGGTTCGGCCTCGCGCAGCTCGTCTCGGCCGGCCCGTGGCCGCCGGTTCTCAGCGCGGCCGCCCTGGCCATCGTGGCGCTGGGAGTGCTGCGGCGGACACGCGCCGAAAACGTCTGGGACCAGCAGACCGTCATGATCGGGCTCACGCTGCTGGTTGTCAGCCCCACCTACCCCTGGTACGCACTGATGCTGTTGCCGTTCATCGTGCTCAGCCGCAGGTGGGAGTACACCGCGGTGATCCTTGCCTTGGACGTCATTTACATGGTGCCGAAGGTCGAGCCTTACAGCGGGCCGATTAACCAGGGCGCTCTCCTCGCCGCGGCCGCCGCACTTGCCGCCGGAGCCTGGCTGCGGCGCCGCGCTGGGCTGCGCCTGGCCGCCGCGTCGGCGCTCCGGACCGAAGCCATGAGCTGCAGCCCGGAACAGCCGTGACCGGACCGGCCCGGTCATGGGAACTCCCGTCCGGATGGCAGGATGGCCACATGGAACAATCAGCTAGCCACGCGCCGCAGCCACGCGTCGGAATCATCGGAGGCTCCGGGACCTACCGGCTCCCCGGAGCAACCGTCCAGGCGAGGGTCGACGTCGGCACTCCCTACGGGCCGCCGTCGGGCCCCGTGACGCTGGCGGAAGTGGCCGGACGGACCGTGGCGTTCCTCCCCCGCCACGGCGGGGAACACTCACTCCCGCCCCAGAAGATCAACTACCGGGCCAACCTCTGGGCGCTCAAGAGCCTCGGAGTCGAGGCGGTGATTTCCTCCTCGGCCGTGGGCGGGCTGCGGGAAGGTTTTGGGCCCGGGACCTTTGCCGTCACCGACCAGCTGATCGACCGCACCTGGGGACGTGCCGATACGTTTTTCGACGGCACCGTGGCCGATGGCGTCGCCCCGGCCGGTGTCCAGCACCTGCCCGCCGCAGAACCGTTTTGCCCGGCATTGCGTTCCCATCTGGACGCCGCGCTTTCGGCACGGGGGCTGCCCTTCGTCCCGCGGGGTACTGTCGTGGTGATCAACGGGCCGCGCTTTTCAACGAAGGCGGAGTCGGCCTGGTACGTCAGCGGCGGCGCGGACCTCATCAGCATGACCCAGTACCCCGAACCCGTCCTGGCGGCCGAGCTCAACATGGGCTTCGCCAATCTGGCCTTCATCACCGATGCGGACACCGGACATGACGGCTCGGCCCCGGTGACCGCCGACGCCGTCTTTGCCCGCATCAAGGATGCCCAGGGCAACATTCTGGCCGTGCTCGAAGACGCCATCGCCGCGATCGGCGAGGACTACTCCCCCCGCATGCTGATGGATCAGACCGCCGTGGAGCGGATCATGGCCCTCACGGTTGCGCGTGGGGCGGTGTCCGCCCGGTGAGGCTCCTCGTCACCGGCGGTGCGGGGTTCATCGGTTCGCACATCGTGGACGCCGCCCTCGCAAAGGGATGGGCTGTGCGGGTCCTGGACTCCTTGGACCCCGGGCTCCACCCCGGGCCGCCCGCCTTTGACCCGCACGTGGAGCTGATCACCGGCGACGTCACGGACCCGGCTGTGGTGGACACCGCTTTGGAGGACATCGACATCGTCTGCCACCAAAGCGCGAAGGTGGGGCTGGGCGTCAGTTTCGCGGACGCGCCGGACTACATCCGCAACAATGACTACGCGACCGCCGTCCTGCTGGCCGCCATGGAACGCCACAGCATCTCCCGCCTGATCCTGGCCTCCTCGATGGTGGTCTACGGGGAGGGCGCCTACACGGATCCCGGGACCGGCCTGCCGGTCAGGCCCGGACCCCGTACCGAGGCCGACCTGCGCGCCGGCATGTATGATCCCCGGAACCCGGACACGGGTGCGGTCCTCACGCCGGCGATGCTCACCGAGGATGCCCGGCTTGATCCGCGCAACGTCTACGCGGCATCGAAGCTGAGCCAGGAGCACCTCGCCGCCGCGTGGGCCCGCAGCACCGGCGGAGCGGTGGTGGCCCTGCGCTATCACAATGTCTACGGCCCCCGGATGCCGCGCGACACGCCCTACGCCGGAGTCGCGTCGCTGTTCCGTTCGGCCCTGGCCCGCGGCGAGGCGCCAAGAGTCTTCGAAGACGGAGCCCAGCGGCGCAGTTTCATCCACGTCCGGGACGTGGCCGAAGCGAACATCGCCGCGGCCGAGTCGCTGTCGCGGGGCAACGCGCCAGGCTTCCGCGCCTACAACGTCGGCGCCGACGAGGTGCATACCGTCGGCGACGTGGCCGCCGCGCTGAGCACATTCAGCTCCGGCCCGGCGCCCGTTGTGACCGGCGAATACCGCCTCGGGGACGTGCGGCACGTCACCGCCTCCTCGGAGCTGATCAAGTCGGAGCTGGGCTGGGCTCCGGCCGTAGGATTTGACGAGGGCATGCGGGAATTTGCCACCGCTCCCCTGCGCGGCCAACCGGGCTAAGGTGCGCCGGCCTTAAGCGGTGCGCCGGCCTTAAGCGGTGCGCCGGCCTTAAGCGGTGCGCGGGCCTTAGGCGGTGCGCGCTCCGAACCGCGGGAGAGTGACGTCGAAGCGGCATCCGCCGGGGACATTCCGGACAGTGACTCCGCCGGCGTGGGCTTCAACGATGCCGGCCACGATGGCAAGCCCCAGGCCGGCTCCCGCGGGCATGTCGCTTGCGGTCGACGGCGTCCGGGATGGTGTCCCGCGCCAGCCGGCGTCGAAGATCTTGCCCAGGTCTTCTTCGGGGATCCCGCCGCCTGCGTCCACGATGCTGAGGGCGACGTGTTCGTCCTCGGTCTCCCGGGCGGAGATGAGGATTTCGCTGTCCGCGGGGGAATGCCGGATGGCGTTCATGAGGAGGTTGTCGATGACCCGGGAGAGTTCGCGCGCGTCGCCGAAGAGGGTGAGATTCCCCGTGCTGGACTCCTTCAGCGTGACCGACCGTGATGCGGCGACCGGGTGCAGGTCGGCGACGGCGTCGCTGACCAGGTCAAACAGCGATACCGGACCCATGTTCAGCGCAAGGGTTCCGGACTGGATTTTGGACAGTTCGAACAGGTCGTCGACCATGCTGGCGAGGGTCTCGGCCTGGACGCGGATCTGCCTGTGGTAGCGGGCGGGCTCTTCTGCAACGCCGTCCTCCAGGGATTCTGCCATCGCGCGCAACGCCGCCAGGGGCGTGCGCAGATCGTGGGAGATCCATGCGACGAGGCGCCGGCGTGATGCATCCAGCGTGGCGACCTCTTCCCGGGACCGGGCGAGCCGCTGTGAAGTTTCAGCCAGTTCCCGGGCCAGCGCGGCGAATTCCAGCCCGTCGTGGTCCTCCGGCAGGACGATCCGGCCCTCCCCGATCGCCCGGGCCGTGGAACGAAGCCGGGCGCCTGTACGGGTGATGCCGACGCCGATCACAGCGGCGCCCCCCAGGCTGGCAGCTGCGCCGACACCGATCACCCAGCACAGCACGAGAAGATCGTGATCCGAGATATACATCTGGGCAGCGATGGCGATTGTTGCCGCCGCAATGGAGGCAACGGTGGCCGCGACGACGATGAGCAGCCGCCAAAGCATCGACTGGTGCCTCGCAAGACGCAGGGCGACTCCCGCGATGAAGGCCACGACGGCGGCGGCGGCCACCGCCGTGAGGAGGATGGTGACGAAATCCGACAGCGCAATCATGGTTCATCGTTTCCTTCCACGCTCAGCCGGTATCCGACGCCCCACTCGGTGGTCAGGAACCGCGGTTCCGTCGGGTCCTCTTCGATCTTCTCGCGGACCCTGCGGACGTGGACCGTTACCGTGGAAAGGTCCCCGAAATTCCACCGCCACACCTCCTTCAAGAGCTGCGCCCGGCTGAAGACCTGATCGGGATGTTTCAGGAGGAAGGCGAGCAGATCGAATTCGCGGACCGAGAGGCCGAGCAACCGGCCGTCCTTGAAGATCCTGCGGTTGGACGCATCCACCCTGAATCCGCCCAGGACGAAGGGCGCCTCAGGGGTGATATCGGTGACGCTGCGTCGAAGGATCGATTGCACGCGAAGGACGAGTTCCCGAGGGGAAAACGGCTTGGTCAGGTAGTCGTCGGCGCCTGCTTCAAGGCCCTCGATGCGTTCCTCGGTGGAGCCGAGCGCGGTGAGCATGATGATCGGCGTCGAGGCGCCGTGCCGGATCCGTCGGCAGACTTCGGCTCCGCTGATCCCGGGAAGCATCCGGTCCAGCACGATCAGGTCCGGCCGGGTGCGCTCCGCTGCCTTCAGGGCGCTGATCCCGTCGCCGGCTTCGTCAACGATGAGGCCGGCGGAACGAAGGTAGTCGCAGGCGACTTCCCTGACGGTGGGGTCGTCCTCGACGACAAGGACGCGCCGGTCACGCAGATCGTCGCCGGGGGGCCGCACAGGGATGTGGTTCCGGGGCATGCTCCCACCATAGATCGCCCCGGGCGCGCCTGCGAGCGTCCGGGGCCTGTCGGCAGGAACCATGTCCGTTTCGTAATACCTGCACGGACTTCCGTCTCGCGGCCCCCAGCCCTCTGCCGGATTCCAGGTACAAGGTTTGTAATGCAGTTACGGGGAACACGACGCCACCCACTCCCCGGCCCGCTCCGTGTTCCGCCGGGACCGCCGGAGATAGTGACCACACCCAATCTCCCTGCCCGCCATTATTGGAGCGTTACAGATATCCGGGCCCGGCGGCATGGCGGCGCAAGGCCCGCAGCGGGACGCAGTCCTTTCCGCCTTGCCACGGATGCATCCTGAGGCGTGTCATGAACCGTCGGCGATGAGCCGCCGGATGGCTTCCGAAGGCGCTATGCCCACGTCTTCCTTCAGCTTTATCTGGTACTTTTCGAAGGCCTGAAGCGCTGACGCGTTGTTGCCTTGTTGCCTTTCGGCCTGGATGAGTAGCCCAACTGCACTTTCGTAAAGCGGTTCAAGTTCCAGCGCCGCCTCCGATGCCTCCAGGGCAACCTCATAATTACATTGCGCCAGCGACTCGCGGGCGATGATCTGGAAGGCGTGCAGACGCTCCTGCCGCAACCGGGCCTGTTCAGAAAGGACCCAGTCGTCGTACCAGCCCGGGAGCAGTTCGGCATCGCGTAACAGGTTCAGGTATGAGGCCGCATTCCCATTGAGTCCGAGTTGGCCCAGCTCCCGGATCTGCGCCCGGACCCGGTGCAGGTCGACGGCCACCAGATCGCTGAGGGAGAGCACCGCGCCGCCGTTGACCAGCAGTCCCGGAACCTGCTTACAGATGAGATGCACGCATACCCGCAGGCTTTCCATGGCCCGGCTCTCGGAATTCTCCGGCCACAAGAGCCCGACCAGAAAGCTTCGGGGGCGGGGACCGTGAATCGCCAGCGCCGTAATGAGACGTTGTTGCCGCGCTGCAACATGCACGGTGCACGAGTCCCGGCAAAGTTTCCACGACTGGAACAGGCTCAGCTGAAAAAGGCAATAGCCGCCGCTTACCATTGGTACCCCCAAATCCAGCGTGATTGCGAGCTGGAACAGTTCTAGCTCGAGGATCCGCATTTTGGAGTTGGAAGTCAATGGTTGACATTGGCGCCTCGGCCCCAAAATGAAATGATCAGGTACCTCCTGGCCACTTTCCAGCGAAGGTCGTCGTGCGGCGCCAGTATCATTTGCCGGCATCTTTAGTTCTCCTGCAAATCCCTTCCCTGTGATCGTTTGAGGGTGGTGGTATGCCGGGACAAAACCGGCGGCGGAGCGCAGCAATCATTGCGATGCCTGCACGTCCATCTCTGAACAGCGCCCTTCCGGGTGATGTTTTCTCAGGCGGTATCGAAGGGGTTGTCAATGGCGAGCATCGGAATGGGTTTCCACGCGGTGGCCGCCTGGTTCCCTTCCTCCGGGGCTCACAGCACTCCTGCGAAACGCAAATCACGACAAGCGCCTAATCGAATTATTCGCACGGGCGGATAATTGCATCAACAGTCGACAATCAACGCCCAGCGCGGACAAGAGGAGGTCCGGATGCAAACGCTTCCGCGCATCACAGTGGAGGTTCCCGTACTCAGCATCGGATCCGGACCCTCGGACTACGAGGCACTGGGCAGCTACGTCGATGCGCTGCGCAGGCCGCAGGGTCTGCACCTGACCCTGCTGCACATCGGCGTCCTTGAGGACTTCTCCCAGGATGTCGCGGATTGGACCAGAGGCATCACCAGTACCGCGGTAGCCACCGGCAGGACGGTTGCGTGGTTGCAGGCGCTGCCTGTTTTGGGGGGCTTTTCCGGAAGCGCCGACAGGCTCGTCGCGCTCGGCGGCGGAAGCGTTTGCGGACTTGAAGTGGAGGTCCCCGACAGTGTGCATGAATATCAGGTCTCCCTCGTACAGGCCCTGCACGAACTGCTTGACGAGCTGCTCGTCGACAATGTCGATGACTTTATTCTCAGCTCACGCGCCCTTGGCTTCAGACAGCCCCGCTGGCTGCCCCACATTGCCGTGGGCCGCCCGAAGACCAGGGGCGGCGGATTCCGGGAGATTGGACCGCTGGCGGTCGAATTCGGCGAGTCCCGGATCAGGAACCGCCGGCTGCTACCGGCCGTCGGCGCCGGATAAGGGCTGCGTCTGTGGACCAGTGACCCGGCCGCTGGACCGCGGACACAGTCCTCACTGGTGAAGCGCCGTTCAGTTGGTGCGCGAGGTTATGGAAATCACCGCCCCGACGACAACAGGAAGCGCTGCGGCGGATGCCAGAACAACCGCTCCTGTCCCAACCCATGCCGGCACGCGCCGGGGGACGGGTTGAAAGGAGCCTGGAGGCAGGAATGACGCTCATCCACATGAGCAGTAGGAGTACACCGGTGCCGATGGCAAGACCGGCAGGGGGAAAGACGACGCCGACCAGCAAGAGAACGGTGCACCCAACCACGACTGCCACGGCCATCATGAATCACCACCAGGAGAAGGATGGAGACCATTGTGCTCTCGGCTGCCGGGCCGCCCTTCCGCAGGCTGCGGGCGGGACCTACGCTGATGATATGCCCAGACTCAGCGTCAACGGCGTGGATCTCTACTACGAGGAACAAGGCGAAGGGATCCCCATCCTGGGGGTGCACGGGACGCCCGGTTCGGCCGTGATGTGGGCGGATGCCGCCACGCCCGGCATGGCCGGTGCATCATCTATGACCGGAGGGGCTTCCACCGCAGCGCCCCGCCGGTGCCGTTCGGGACCCTGGACCTGGTGGACCACGTCGACGACGCCGCGGCCGTCCTGGCCGCGCTGCACGCGGGGCCGGCAGTCGTGATCGGCCGCAGCACAGGCGGCCTCATCGCCGTCGAACTTGCCCGCCGGTTCCCCGACAAGGTGAAGGGCCTGGTCCTCCTGGAGCCGGCCTTGTTCACCATCGATCCGGATGCTCACGTGTGGGCCCGCAACCTTCGCCTCAGAGTGCTGGAGCGCTCCGCCGGCAGGACCGGGCTGCTTGCCGCGACCGTTATGCGGGAGGCGCTTGGCGATGCAACCTGGGCGTCGCTCCCGGAGGATCTCCAGCAGGTGCTTGCAGGGACCGGACCGGCCGTCCTCGCCGAGATCACAGGCCACCGCATGGACCTCAGCGAGGACGCCCTGGAGTTGGGCGAGAACGAACTGGCCGGGATCCGTCGGCCGACGCTCCTCGTAACCGCCGAGGACTCGTCTGAGGCCTGCCGGCTTGTGAACGCCCGTCTGACGGGCGCATTGCCCATTACCCGGACCGTACTTGTCGCAGGCGGACATCTCATCAATCCCGCCCACCCGGCGGTCCTGGACTTCGTGGACCGCATCGCCGCGCGCGTTGACACGTGGGCGTAGCCGGGTTACACAGCCGGCACATGATTGCCGGACGGTCCGGGCGCGCTGATCCGGCGGCAGTCGGCTGTCCGAGTCTAGGCTTCGTGCCACCAGCCTTCCCAAGCAGTGGACGTCAATTGGCCACTGGGGAATCCGGTGCCGGCCTCGCCGCCACCGTATCGGGGATCGTCATCACTGCGGCGGGAATCAAGAAAGAGAGTAAGGCTTTTCCAAAGCACCATAATTGTGTCCTTCCATGCGTGGCCTGGACCACGGTGTCCAAGTAGGAAACAGCGTAGCTTCCGAATGTTTCGCGGCTTCGACACCACGTTTCAGGTTTGTATCCGGAATCTGTCGGGCGCCGGAAGGTCCGTGCCGGCAGGACCGGCAACTGTCAGGACAGGCCGCTGCTCAGGTGCCGCGCCGTTAACGGGAATTGCATCACACACGAAAACCCCGGGTCAGGCGACGCGGGGTCACTCAGCGGTGCCTGAACCCCGGAATGTAGTACAGCACAACCAACACCAGCCAGGTGGCGATGATAAACGGCCAGGTGTAAACCGGGAGCGCGGTAAGGCCCATCAGCCAGGCCAGCACCGAGGAAATGACTACGCCGACAAAGGCCGCAACCCAAGGTTGCCAGGTGCCGCGCACAAAGACCGCAGCCAGCGCAATGGCCGTCAGAACCCCCGAATAGCCGAGGAGTCCGTGGGCGAGGGCCTGCACATCGGAACCCGTGACAAGATCCATGACGGCCTCCAGCACGCTGCCCAGGAGTGCCGCGGCGCCCACCTTCCAGTGGGCGATTAATAATCCAAGGAGGATGACGGCACCCGCGATGGCGGAGTCGACCAGAACCACCTCGGCAATGTTGCTCAAGATGGCCTGGCCCATGTTCGCAAGAATGCTCTTGGGCACCTCCGGCAGATCGGTGCGGGGACCATGCAAGGGCGCGTGAATGGCGAATAGCACCCCGGCCACGATGCAGAACGGCGCCGTGGTGACGGGGAGCGAGTAATTCCGGATTGAAGGATGATAAAACAGCCACGCCACCGCTACCGTGACCGGCCCGCACGCGAGGCCGCCAAGGATCGCAAACACGGCCGCTGGCCAGGTGGAGCCCAGGGCCGAAAACTGCGCTGCGCCCACCAGGGCTCCGCAATAGCCGTGCAGGCCGTTGCCCAACTCGCCCAGGGTCCGCCGGCATAACACGCCGCTCAGTGTTGAAAACAGCAGCCCCACGATGGCCAGAGCGGCCATCCGCCAGTTCGCGATGGCAAAGCCGGCCAGCACCGCCATCCCCGTCCAGGCGTTTGCTTGGAAGTAGATCTGACCCAGCCCGCGGCTCGTCACCGCAATCCAATTCAAGGTCCGGACGGCTTCCATGCGGGTGTGGTGGGCGATCACCTGGCGTGCCGCCGCCCCAGCAGAACTGCAGCAATCCATACAAGGGCAAACAAGGCAATCAGAGTCAGCCCGGCGTCCCCGAGGTCGATTCCGGCCAGCCAGGTGGTGGTCGGGTCGTCCATGCCGAACGCGCCGTTGATAAATCCGCCCAGGGTGATGACCGAAATGAACAGCGCAGACACCGCCGAAATGCCCGTGATGACGGCGTTGAAGCCGAGCTTGCGCTGCGGGTTGTCGATGGCAGATTTGTACATGCGCATCATGGCAACCCCGTTAACCGAGTCGAACAGGGTCATCGCCGCCGTGAACGCCAGCGGAATCGTCATCAGGGCAAAGGGAGAAACGCCGGCCAGCGTTGCGGCCGTCGTCATGACCAGCAGGCCGATGGTGGTGGCGGTATCGAAACCAAGGCCGAACAGAAAGCCGATCACGTAGATGTTTCGCGGCCGCTCCACCTTGGCCAAAGGCTTGGCCAAGAGCCGCGCGATGAAGCCCCTCGCGGCGAGGTCCTCGTCGCGGACGTCGCCTCCGCCGAGCACGTTCCGGTAGGCCCGGACGGCCCGGAGGAAGGCAGAGCCGTTGACGATGCCCATAGCCAGCAGGAAGAGCCCGGAGACCCCGCTGCCGATCAGCCCCAGCACCAGGTTGCCGGTGGTGCCCTCTTCCATCAACTGGCCCACCAGCGTGGCACCCGTCACCACCAGCACACCAGCCAGAATCACCACGGAGCTGTGACCGAGGCTGAACGCGAACCCTACGCTGACCGGGTCCTTGTGCTGCGCCACGAACCTGCGGGTGGAGTTGTCGATCGCGGCGATATGGTCCCAGTCGTAGCTGTGTTTGATTCCGGCCAGGTAGGCGGTGAGGACCAGTCCCAGTGCCAGCGGCTGCCCGGCAGCGGCGGTGCCCATCACCAGCAGCGCGACGGCGGTGCAGTGGAGCAGAATGACGGCACCGCCGGTGAACAGCAGGCGGGTCTTCACCGGCAGCTGCTCGCGCTGGCGGTACATGATGGCGAAGTCGCCCAGTGTCGTCATCAATACTTCCTGAGGTTCAGCGGTGATTGCCCGTACCAGCGTTCCCGCAGGAGTCCGGTGCAGGCCCCAAGCAGGTGGTTGAGTTCCCCGGTGCTGTTGGACAGGGACCGGAGGACGAGTCCCATGGTCCCTGATTTTTTGGCGGTCAGGGATACCCCTGTGTAGGCGTCGCAGCCTGCGGTGAGCGCATGCAGTTCATCGGCGAGGGCCTGGTCCACCCGCGGGTCCACCACGATCAGCGAGCCCAGATGGCTGAAGCCCTCCATGAAGCCCATCCCGGTGACGTCACCCAGTGGCGGCCGGATGAGCAGGTTGTCCAGCGCCAGCAGCTCCGGGCCGTTCACGCCGGAGACGTGGATCTCGTTCCGGAGCCGCAGTTCCTCGTACTTGAACGAGGAACCGTCGGGCGACCAGCCGGGAGTCACCACCTCAGCCATGAGCAGGCTCGACGCCGGATGCACGGTGATGTGCGTGTTCTGCCGGTAGCTTGCCTCCCGATAGGCGATCAGCTGGTCCGGAGCCAGCTCCAGCTGCGCCCCCTCCCCCAGATTCAGCGTCATCCGCTGCTCCGCAAAGGAGCCGGGAGTCCTGTAGATCTTGGTGGCCGACTGCGTGGTCAGGAGCAACCGCGCCCCGGCCTCCACCTCAACATCCACGGTGTAAAGGTCCGCCCCAAGATAGGCTCCCCCCGGGTTCACCATGACATAGCAAACCTGACCCGAGTCATCGAGGTAATGCGGCCGCAACACCCTCAAGGCACCTTGATGGAACTGACGCGAGGCAATGGAACGCTCACCACGTTTACTGATAACGAGCTCAAGCTCCCCTTGGGCCACCGGTGATTGAGCCTGTCGAAATCCCTGGGTCTCAGCAAGCTCGACCACCGGGACGGTGCTCACTTGGCGAGGTCGAGCATCAGCACCTCGCGCCGCATCCAGTCGATGACGCGCTCCAGCCCTTCGTCCGTCTTGAGGTTGGTGAAGCAGAACGGCTTGTCGCCGCGGAACTCGCGCGAGTCCCGTTCCATGACGGCCAGGTCCGCGCCCACATGGGGTGCGAGGTCGGTCTTGTTGATGATGAACAGATCGGACTTGATCATGCCCTGGCCGGCCTTGCGCGGGATCTTCTCGCCCTGGGCCACGTCGATGATGTAGATGGAGAAGTCCACCAGTTCGGGGCTGAACGTCGCGGAGAGGTTGTCGCCGCCGGATTCGACGAAGATCACCTGCAGGTCCGGATGCCGCTTCTTGAGCTCCTCGATGGCCGCCATGTTCATCGAGGTGTCCTCGCGGATGGCGGTGTGCGGGCAGCCGCCGGTTTCCACGCCGATGATCCTGTCCTCGGGCAGGATGCCGTTGGCGGCCAGGATCTTGGCGTCCTCGATGGTGTAGATGTCGTTGGTGATGGCCGCCATGGAGATTTCCCGGCTCATGTGGCGGGTGAGCCGTTCCACCAGCTGGGTCTTGCCGGCGCCGACCGGGCCGCCGATGCCGATTTTGATGGGTTCAGTCATTCTGTCCTCCTGCTAACTCATGAACATGCGGGCACGTTGACGCTCGTGCCGCATCTGCGAAATTTCCAGTCCGGGGCTGACGGCCCCGAAATCGTCCGGCGTCAGGTGACCGATGCGCTCGACGGCGGCAGCGACGTCGTCGGCCGCTTTCCGGAGGAGCCGCTGGCCGGCGTTCTGCCCCAGCGGGATGGCCCGCACGGCGTTCTGCGTCAGCGACGTGACGGCCGCGAAAAGGTACGCGGCGAGGGCTTCCGGCAGCGGAACGCCCAGGGAGCGGCAGACGACGGCGAACGCCAGCGGCTGATGGCCGTCGGCCCGGCCGCCGGCCACCAGGGACCGGTACTGTTCGAGCCCGGCGGAGGGAAAAGCCTCCGAGCCGATCTCCAGCAGCCGGATCCCCATCTTGATGCTCGCTTCGCGCACCTGCCGTGGCAGCAGCTGCGCCGTGAGGTGTTCGTCCAGTTCAGCCACCTTCGTACCCTCGTAGAGGAAGCGGATGGCCAGCCCGTCCGAGTAGGTGAGCTGCTGTGAAATGAACGCCCCCAGCCACACCCCGAACGAAGCCTCATCCCGCACCAGCCCACGCTCGATGTACGTCTCACATCCCAGCGAGTGCGCGAACGCCCCGGTCGGCAGGGCGGAGTCCGTCAGCTGCTGGAGCGCGAGCTGGTAGCTAGTGGCTGTGTTCGGCATGGCGGAAGGGGACGGGCATCACGCGCTCCTGGCGGTCATACGGGACGCCGACGTGTTTGAGGTAGTCCTCGACGGTGTGGTCGTACTGGCAGACCATGACGTCGGCGGCGTACTCGGAGGTGGCGTCGAAGAACTGGGCCTGCAGGTGCCGGTTGCCCAGGGAGTGCGCCACCACCCCCATCTCGTGGACGGACCGGGGCGCGACCACCAGCACGTCGGTGGGCAGCACCGAGACCACGATCATGCTGGTTCCGGCGACGTGCAGGATGTCCCCGTCGCGCAGGTCCACGGAACCGGACGGCAGCCGGATGCCGAGTTCCTTGCCGTGGTCGGTGGTGACGCGCTGGATGCGCTTGACCAGCGCGGCGCTGGGCAGGATCACCTTTTCGCGGTGCAGCCCGGCGTAGTCCCCCGAATTGGGGGGCAGCTCGTGCACGTTGCCCAGGATCTTTTCGATAATCAAGTCAGGCTCCTAGAAGAGGAAGTAGCGCTGGGCCATGGGCAGCACGTCGGACGGTTCGCAGGTGACGTCCTCGCCGTCCACCGTCACCTTGTAGGTTTCCGGGTCCACCTCGATGGCCGGGGTGGCGCCGTTGTATTTCAGGTCGGCCTTGGTGAGGCTGCGGATGCCGGACACGGGCCGGATGACCTTCTGAAGTCCGAGTTCCGCCGGAACCCCTGCTTCGATGGCGGCCTTGGACAGGAAGGTGATGGAGGACTGCTGCAGCGCCTTGCCGAATGTCGCGAACATCGGCCGCATCGTCCGCGGCTGCGGGGTGGGAATGGAGCCGTTGGAATCCCCCATCAGCGCGTACGCGATCTGCCCGCCCTTGAGCACGAGCTCCGGCTTCACCCCGAAGAACGCCGGGTCCCACAAAACCAGGTCGGCGAACTTTCCCACCTCGACCGAGCCGATGGAGTCCGCCATGCCCTGCGCGATGGCCGGGTTGATGGTGTATTTCGCCACGTACCGCTTCAGGCGGAAGTTGTCGCTCTCGGCGCCCAAACCGGAAGCAGCACCGTGGACGCCGGCTGCGCTGTCCCCCCGGGGGTCCTTCAGCACGCCGCGCTGTTTCTTCATCTTGTCCGCCACCTGCCAGGTGCGGGTGACCACTTCGCCCACCCGGCCCATGGCCTGGGAGTCCGAGGAGGTGATCGAGAAGATGCCCAGGTCCTGCAGGACGTCCTCCGCGGCGATGGTCTCGGCGCGGATCCGGGAGTCCGCGAACGCCACGTCCTCCGGAATGGCCGGGCTGAGGTGGTGGCAGACCATCAGCATGTCCAGGTGCTCTTCGATGGTATTCCGTGTGTACGGCAGCGTGGGGTTCGTGGAGGCGGGCAGGACGTTGGGCAGCCCGGCGATCTTGATGATGTCCGGGGCGTGGCCGCCGCCGGCGCCTTCGGTGTGGAAGGTGTGGATGACGCGGCCGTCGATGGCGCGGATGGTGTCCTCGACGAAGCCGCATTCGTTGAGCGTGTCCGTGTGGATGGCCACCTGGACGTCATACTCGTCGGCCACCTTCAGCGAGGTGTCGATGGAGGACGTGGTGGCACCCCAGTCCTCGTGGACCTTGAGCCCGATCGCACCGGCGCGGATCTGCTCGGCCAAAGGCTCGACGGCGGAGGCGTGGCCCTTGCCGAGCAGGCCGATGTTGATGGGCAGGCCCTCCGCGGCCTGCAGCATCCGCTGGATGTGCCACTTGCCGGGGGTGACGGTGGTGGCCTTGGTGCCGTCGGCCGGGCCCGTGCCGCCGCCCACCATCGTGGTCACGCCGCTGCACAGGGCCGTGGGGACCTGGTCCGGGGAGATGAAGTGGATGTGGGTGTCCACGCCGCCGGCCGTCAGAATCTTCCGCTCGCCGGCGATGATCTCGGTGCTGGCACCGATGACGATGTCCACGCCGTCGCTGATCTGCGGGTTGCCGGCCTTGCCGATCCGGAAGATGTGGCCGTCCTTCAGCGCGACGTCGGCCTTGTAGATGCCGGTGTAGTCGAGGATGATCGCGTTGGTGATCACCGTGTCCGGGACGTCCTCATCCCGGGTGACCTGGCCATTTTGACCCATGCCGTCGCGGATCACCTTGCCGCCGCCGAACACCACTTCCTCGCCGTAGACGGTGAGGTCCTTTTCGATCTCGAGGAAGAGGTCGGTGTCCGCCAGGCGGACGGCGTCGCCCGTCGTCGGGCCGTACAGGTCCGCGTACTGCCTGCGGGGAATGTCGAAGCTCATTTGGTTGCTCCTTCAATCGGGGCAAGCGCGCCGTTGACGGCGTTGCTCAGCCCATAGACCTCGCGGGCGCCCGCCAGTTCGATCAACCGGACAGGCCTGCTGTCACCGGGCTCGAACCGCGCAGCGGTGCCGGCCGGGATGTCCAGCCGCCGGCCATACGCGGCCTGCCGGTCGAAGTCCAGTGCTGAGTTCGCCTCCGCAAAGTGGTAATGCGAGCCCACCTGCACGGGCCGGTCACCGGTGTTGGTCACGACGACGTCGATCGCCTCGC
This sequence comes from Pseudarthrobacter albicanus, assembly GCF_018224015.1. Classification (GTDB taxonomy): domain Bacteria; phylum Actinomycetota; class Actinomycetes; order Actinomycetales; family Micrococcaceae; genus Arthrobacter; species Arthrobacter albicanus. The sequence continues at coordinate 32,975 of NZ_JAGPOT010000026.1, read as the reverse complement.
GCCCCGCATTCACCGTCACAGGGTCGGAAATGAGAATGTACTCCCCTGGAATCATGGCCGTGCTCCTAGCGGATCGGATCGTGGACGGTGACGAGCTTGGTGCCGTCCGGGAAGGTGGCTTCAATCTGGACGTCATGGATCATCTCCGGCACGCCCTCCATGACGTCGTCGCGCCCCAACAGCGTGGTGCCGTAGCTCATGAGCTCTGCCACGGTCCTGCCGTCGCGGGCGCCCTCGATCAGCTCATAGCTGATGAGCGCGACGGACTCCGGAAAGTTGAGTTTCAGGCCGCGCGCCTGGCGGCGGCGTGCGAGGTCGGCGGCAACGACGATCATGAGCTTTTCCTGCTCACGGGGCAAAAGATGCATCAGTTCTCCTTCAGAAGGTGGGTGCCGCGAAGCCGGGCGTCAGATCACTCAAGGCTTGGAACAGCCGAGGACGTGCGGGGCAGCTAGTACGGTTATAACCCTAAACGTCTGACATTTCCAATTCGTGGATCCGCTGCAACTCTCAGTACCCCTTGTGACCGGCGCACCGGCCCTGCCTCAAAATGTAGTCTGACAGCGGCCGGAAGGGGAGAGACCGGCACACCGGGTCCAACGGGCCGCTCCGCGTACCGCGGAATCATCAGGAACCTCCGGGCAGGTCTTTTAGAAGGGCGCGTGACCCGCCCAGGCTAGCTTGCCTGCGCTTCCAGGCTGCGTACCCCGCAGTGGCAGCCGCCGCCAAGACGATGCCCAGGGCGAAACTGAGGGCGAAGATGGTCCCGTACTGTCCCTCTTCGGCGAGTCCGGCCGTCAGGTAGGTGGCCAGCGAGCTGCCCAGGAACAGCGCACAGGCAAACAAGGAGACGGTGGTGGCGCGTGCAATGCCAGAGCGCCGAGAGCGGGGAACGCGAAGACCAGGCGCCAATCGACCAGCGCGGCCAACGTTCCGGCGGCAACGGTTGCGATGGTGGTTCCCAGGGATGAGTAGATCTGTAGATCTGAGAGGCCCTTGGCCCGCAGGATCCCGGTCCGGAGGGCACCGGCGCTACAACTTCTCAGCCACATACCCGGCAGCGGTCACACTCTATGCCGGAAGGATCCGCCCGCGCCAATAAGTTGGCGCGGGCCCGGCGGATGCGGGCGGCTACGTCAGCGTCCAGGAGCGCTTGGACAGCCCGAACCAGAATCCCTCGATTGCCGTCTTCGCCTGGATGTCGCCGGAACCGTAGGCTGCGCCGAGGGCTATGTACAGCGGGGCCCAGTGCTCGCTTCTCGGGTGCGCCTCGCGGGCGGCGGGTGCCTTGTGCAGGAAGTCGAGGATGGAATCGACATCGCCGCGTGCCATTGCTTCCTCCGCCCAATGATCGAATTCGCTGGACGCTGCGGGCGGGGCACTGTCCGGACCGCCCGCGGGGTTGAACCAGCGGAGATTATGCGTGGTGAAGCCAGAGCCGACGATCAGCGTGCCGCGGTCCCGCAGCGGCCCAAGCGACGCGCCGAGTTCGAACAATCCCTGCGGATCGAGGGTTGGCATGGACATCTGGACCACCGGCACATCCGCGTCCGGGTACATCTCCTTGAGCGGCACGTATGCGCCGTGGTCCAGGCCACGGCCCTCATCACGCTCGACATGGTGGCCATGGCTCGCGACGAGCTTCTCCACTTCGGTGGCGAGCTCGGGTGCCTGCGGGGCGTCGTAGGCGACGTCGTAGTACTTCTGCGGGAAGCCCCCGAAGTCGTATACCAGGCCCGGATTACGCTTCGTTGCACTGAGGGTGACGGGAGCATTTTCCCAATGGGCAGACACCATGAGGATGTCGTTGGGCTTGGCAAAGGTGCCGGACCACTCATTGAGTTCCCGGGTCCAGGTGGCGTCGTCGGCCAGCGGCGGCGCGCCGTGGCTGACAAAGAGTACAGGGGGGCGGTCCAGGATCTGCGTCATGGCAACAGCATACCCGGTTTTTATTGAAGCTTCAAGTAACCCGTTCGGTGATGCCCCACGCCGGCGATACAACAGCCCCTACCTCACGATGATGACGTCGAGCCTGCGCGGACCGTGCACGCCCTCGACACGTTCGAGTTCGATATCGCTGGTGGCGCTCGGTCCGCTGATCATGGTCAGCGGCCGGGTTCCGTCGATCCGGCGCAGCGCCTCAGGCAGGATACCGGCAATGTCCTTAGCGTCAACGACGCAAATGTGGTGGTCCGGGACAAGGCTGATGGCGCGGCGGCCCTGGTCGGGGCTCCCGTCCAGGATGATGGTTCCGGTTTCGGCGACGGCGACGGCGCTGCCGGTCACCACGGCGTCCACCGAGTCCAGCTCCGCGACCGTGAGCGGAGCCGCGGCAGAATCCGTCCGGCGTCGGGCGTTGCCAGGCTGGCTGTCAACGGCGGCCAGCCAGAGGGCATCCAGTCCGTCCGGCACCACATAACTACCGGCGCCGGCCAATAATCCGGCAATCAGCGCGGGCACCTCGGCCGCCCCTACAACGCTGACGCGTGCCTTGTAGTCCTCCAGGCGGTCCACCAACAGTTCGATGCACGCGGCCTCGTCCAGCCCGGAGGTTGCCCGGTACCCGCGGGGAATCCGCGGCACCTCGGGGCTGTCCCGCAGCGCGGAGCGGATCCGGCCGAGGATGTCTTCGCGAGCGCTCATGCCTGGTCTCCTGTGTCTTCTGACGGCTTGTTCATACCTTCGGCATCCGGCTTCTGGTGCTCCTTGGCCCACCAGCTGCGGAAGGATTCCGCCGGGGGCGCCGGAATGTCCCGGCTCTGCGTCCAGCCGCCGGCGATGCCCGGCAGCCTGGTGATTTTCCGGTCCGGGCCGGCGGCAAGGCGTCCCAGGGGCAGCCCCTTTTCCAACAGTCCGAGCCGCTTGCCGGAGGACAGCGCCCATGACGCCGCCTTCATGCCGATGTCCATCTGGCTGGGCAGCTTCGTCTTCCCGCGCTGGCTGTCGACGTCGACGCTGCGCAGGTGCACCAGGATGTCCGGGATGTTGATCTTTACCGGGCAGGCGTCATAGCAGGCGCCGCACAAGGAGGACGCGTAGGGCAGTGAATTGTTCTCTTCGGCCTGGATTCCGGTCATCAGCGGCGAGAGGATGGCGCCGATGGGTCCCGGATAGGTGGAACCGTACGCGTGGCCACCGGTGCGCTCATACACCGGGCACACGTTCATGCAGGCGCTGCAGCGGATGCAGTGCAGTGCGGAGCGCCCCATTTCGTCGGCCAGGGCGGCGCTGCGGCCGTTGTCCAGGAGCACGAGGTGCACGTTCTGCGGCCCGTCACCTTCGGTGACACCTGTCCAGAGTGAGGTGTACGGGTTCATCCGTTCCCCGGTGGAGGAACGCGGCAGCAGCTGCATGAACACTTCCAGGTCCTGCCAGGTGGGCAGCAGCTTCTCCACACCCATGACAGTGATCAGCGTCTCCGGCAGGGTCAGGCACATGCGGCCGTTGCCCTCGGATTCGACGACGGCGAGGGTGCCGGAATCCGCCAGCGCGAAGTTGGCGCCGGAGACGGCCACCTTTGCCGTGAGGAACTTGCGCCTCAGGTGCGCCCGGGCGGCCATGGCCAGGACCGCTGGTTCATCGGTCAGTTCCGGATCCGCGCCGGGCATCTCACGCAGGAAAATGTCGCGGATTTCGGTGCGGTTCTTGTGGATCGCGGGGACCAGGATATGGCTGGGCTTGTCGTGGTCAAGCTGGACGATCAGCTCCGCCAGGTCCGTTTCGTAGGCCGCGATCCCCTGCTCTTCGAGGTATTCGTTGAGGCCGATTTCCTGCGTGGCCATTGACTTGACCTTAACGACTTCGGTTTCGCCCGTGTCCCGGATCAGTCCGGCGACGATCCGGTTGGCTTCGTCGGCATCGCGGGCCCAGTGGATGATGCCGCCGCGCGCCGTGAAGTTCGCTTCGAACTGCTCGAGGAGTTCGGGCAGCCGGGCCATCACGGATTCCTTGATGGCGCTGCCGGCATCGCGCAACTGCTCCCAGTCCGGCAGTTCGGAGACCACCTTCAGCCGCTTGTCGCGGATGGTGTGGGTCGCGTGGCCGAGGTTGGCGCGCAGCTGGGCGTTGTTGAGCTCGTGGCGGGCCGCCTTCGGGAAGGACTCGGTGGCGTGGAGGTTGCCTGTGCCGAAGACGGGCAGTGAGGGCATGCCGAGGAAGGTGCTCATCGTGATGCCTTTCCGGCTGAAATGCGTACCTCGCCGGTGACGGACACCGGCGCTTCCATGGTGCTGGCAAGGATTTCGGCCAGGTGCAGTGTGGTGACGGCGCTGCCCTGGCGGGAGAGTCCGCCACCGATGTGCATCAGGCAGGAGGCGTCACCGCCGGCGCAAAGGGCGGCGCCCGTTGACTCAATATTCGCAGCCTTGTCCGCGAGCATGGCCGAGGAGACATCCGCGTTCTTCATCGAGAACGTGCCGCCGAAGCCGCAGCACTGGTCGGCCTCCGGCAGCTCGGCAAGGTCGATTCCCTGGACGCTGCGTAACAGCTGGGGCTGCCGGTCCCCCAGCCGGAGCAGGCGCATGCCGTGGCAGCTGGGGTGGTAGGTGACGCGGTGCGGGAAGTACGAGCCGAGCTGCGCCCCCGCATCGGTGACGCCGAGCACATCGACCAGCAGTTCGGAGAGTTCGTACGTTTTGGCGCCGACGGCGGTGGCGCGGGCTTCCAGGGATGTGTCCCCGCAGGAGCGGGCGACCATCGGGTGCTGGTGCTTGACGGAGGCCACGCAGGAGCCGGAGGGCGCGACGGCGACGTCGTAGTCCTCAGTGTCGAAGGCGGCCACATGGTTGGCGACCACGGGGACCGCCTCCTTGAGGTAGCCGCTGTTGACGTGCATCTGCCCGCAACAGGCCTGGCCGGAGGGGAACACCACCTCGTGTCCCAGCCGCTCCAGGATGTTCACGGTGGCCCGGGCGGTGCGCGGATACATGGCATCCACGATGCAGGTGGCGAACAAAGCGATTCTCATGACAGCCTTTCGAGCAGCCTCGTAACGTGTGGTCTGACCATAGTACATCACGTGATCCCCGCCACTTTCAACCCCGGGCACCGACGTGAGGCCGCTCACAATGCGAATGGGATGTGCGCTACACTCGTATGGTCCGACCACTGTGGTCTGACCAAAGATCATCGTCTGAGAAGTTATCTCAATGTGGAGGAACACCGTGGACCACTTCACTCCCAGCACCGACCCGGTGCTGAACAGCGTGGCCTGGTCGGCCATCGTCGGCCTGCTGCCGCTGCTGACCTTCTTCATCCTGCTGGCCTTCGTCAAGACGAAGGCCTATGTTGCGGGCGCTTTCGCCCTTCTCGTGGCCCTCGTCGTGGGCATCGCTGCCTTCAACATGCCGCCGGCCCTGGCAATCCTCTCCGCCACCCAGGGCGGCGTCTTCGGCGCCTTCCCCGTGCTGTGGATCGTCATCATGGCCGTCTGGCTGTACCACGTGACGGTGCTCAGCGGACGGTTCGAGGACCTCCGCCGCGTGTTCGACGTGATCGGCGGGGGCGATGTCCGCCTGCAGGCGGTGTTGATCGCCTTCTGTTTCGGTGGACTGCTGGAGGCTCTTGCCGGCTTCGGCGCGCCCGTTGCCATCACCGCCACCATGTTGCTGGCGCTCGGACTGCCGCCGCTTCGCGCCGCCGCCGCGGTGCTGGTGGCCAACACAGCGCCGGTCGCATTCGGCGCGATGGCGATCCCGGTCACCACCGCCGCCGGCCTCACCGGACTCCACGCCACGGACATTGCCTCGATCGTGGGCCGCCAGGCACCGCTGCTGGCCACCTTCGTGCCGCTGATCCTGCTCTTCATCCTCGACGGCCGCAAGGGCCTGAAGGACTGCTGGCCCGCCGCGGTCGTCGTCGGCTTGTCCTTTGCCGTGACGCAGTTCCTTTGCTCCAATTACTTCTCCTACGAGCTCACCGACATCGTCGCCTCGCTCGCGGGCCTCGGCGCGGCCGTGCTCTTCTTCCGCCTCTGGACACCCAGGGGCAGCATTGCGGCGCGCGAGCGCCTAGGTCCTGCCTCGGACACAGTCTCGGACGCCCGCTCGGAAAACGGGGCCACCAGGAGCGCCGAAGGCTCGCGCGAGGCCGGCGCCGTGGCCACCGCCAAGAGGTCCGCTCCGGGCGGCCTCACGCCGACGCGCACCTGGCTTGCCCTGTTCCCGTACTTCCTCGTGATAGTCATCTTCGGCATCGGCAAGCTGTGGAAACTCGGCGTGGACCTCCCCGCGTTGCTGGCCGCCACCGATATCAAGATCCCGTGGCCCATCCTGCACGATGCGCTGGTTAATACCGAAGGCAAGCCCCTTTCCTCCACCGTGTACGTGTTCCAGTGGCTCTCCAGCCCCGGCACCATGCTGCTGATGACCGGACTGATCGTCGCGTTCGTGTACTCCAAATACGACGACGGCGGCCGCTACCGCATCACCGTGGGCAACGCTGTGCACGAAATCTGGCGGACCATCGTCAAGATGCGCTGGGCCGGACTGACCATCGTGACCGTGCTCGCGCTGGCCTACGTCATGAACAACTCCGGGCAGACGGTATCCATCGGCACCTGGCTGGCCGGCACCGGTTCCTTCTTCGCGTTCCTCTCCCCCGTGCTCGGCTGGCTCGGCACGGCCGTCACCGGCTCGGACACCTCGGCCAACGCCCTCTTCGCCAAGCTGCAGCAGACCGCCGGCCTGAAAGCCGGCATCGACCCCAACCTGCTGGTGGCCGCGAACACTACCGGCGGCGTGGTCGGGAAGCTGATCAGCCCACAGAACCTGGCCATTGCGGCGACCGCCGTCGACCTCGACGGGCAGGAGTCTGTGCTTTTGCGTAAGGTGGTCGGGTGGAGCGTGGCGCTGCTGCTGGTGCTGTGTACCCTCATCTTCCTGCAATCCACCCCCATCCTGGGCTGGATGCTGCCCTAGCATTCCGCCATTCCCGCAATGAGGCGTGCGGGCCGGATCCCCGGGCCGCACGCCTTCGACGACCAGAAGGAAACGCCCATGGCCAGCGACGAATCATCAGCGGGCCGCCGCCGTAGCTACGATGCCCTCCTGGCGGACATCGAGGCGGACCTGCGCTCGGGCAAGATCAAGCTCGGGGACCGTCTTCCCGGCGAACGCGCCCTGGCGGAAACCTACGGAATTTCGAGGGCATCGGTACGCGAGGCCATCCTCATCCTGGGCGCCATGGGCGTGATCCGCAGTTCCGTCGGGTCCGGACCCGCGTCCGGCGCGATTGTCATTTCCGACCCCTCCGCGGGCCTCTCGTCCGCGCTGCGGCTACATGTTGCCAGCAACAGGCTGCCCGTCGCGGACATCGTCCAGACCCGTATCCTGCTGGAGACCTGGACCGCCCAGACGGCGGCGGCCCGCCTCGATTCCGAGGAGGAACTACAGCATGCTGCCCATTTTCTCCACGCCATGGACGACACCGAACTGGACCGGGAGGCCTTTTACGAGCTGGACGCCCGGTTCCATGTTGCCCTGAGCTCGCTGGCAGGCAACGCAGTGGTCGCCACCATGATGGAGTCCCTCAGCGGAGCCATCGTCGGCTACGTCAAGGATGCCGTCGACGCCATGGATTCGTGGCCCGAGGTCGTGTCCGTGTTGCGGAGCCAGCACCACGGCATCTTTGCTGCCTTCCAGGCACACGACGGCGAGCTCGCCGCCCGCCTGCTGCGCGAACACATCGAGTGGTTCCACCGGCAGGCGTCCCAGGCGCGCGCCGCGAAGGCCGCACCGCCAGGGTAACCCCGTGGAATCAGCTGCGATTCACTGTGGCACTGATGCCCCGGTGCTGCCAAGATGGGCATCATGGACACCCCGGACCTGGCGACGCCTGCTCTCACCAACCCGGCCGTACTGGTTGTCATGGGCGTATCCGGTTCCGGCAAATCCACCGTTGCCGCCCTCCTTGCGGGGCGGCTCGGTTGGGCCTTCGAGGAAGGCGATGCCCTGCACCCCCAAACAAATATCGACAAAATGGCCGCGGGACATCCGCTCACGGATGGGGACAGATACCCCTGGCTGGAGAAGGTCGCCGGGTGGGTGGACCGGAGGCTGGATCATGGGGAGAACGGCGTCATCACCTGTTCGGCGCTCAAACGGTCTTACCGGAACATCATTAACCGCCGGGGCTCCGGCGTCGTCTTCGTTTTTCTGTCGGGGTCCCCCGAGACCATCAGCGCACGGCTGGCCGAACGCCACGGTCACTTTATGCCCCCGAGCATGTTGGCCAGCCAGTTCGCAGACCTCGAGGAACCGTCCCAGGATGAGCCCGGAATCCGGTTCGACGTCGGCCCGGCTCCAGGGACGATTGCCCAACGAATCATGGACGAGTTCGGCCTGCGGCCGAGCGGAACGGGACGAGGACCATGAACGGAATCTCCACCCTCAACAAGCCTTTCACCGGGGTCGCCACCGACAGCACCACAGACCTGATGAATCAACCATGGAACGGCCACGACACCCAAGTACTTGTCGTGGCAGCCGTCGGCATCGCGATCGTCGTCCTCTTGATCATCTGGGCGAAGATGCATGCCTTTCTGGCCCTGAGCATCGGGTCCCTCTTCGTCGGCATTGCCTCCGGTATCGCTCTGGACAAGGTGACCACCTCCTACGAGACCGGCGTCGGCGGGGTGCTGGGCTACGTCGGAGTCCTCATCGCACTGGGAGCCATGCTGGGCAAGCTGTTGGCGGATTCCGGCGGTGCGGACAAGATCGTGGACACACTTCTCCACGGCCGGGCTGCAACGCTGCCCTGGAAGATGGCGCTCATCGCCGGCATCATCGGTATCCCCATGTTTTTCGAGATCGGGCTCGTGCTGCTCATACCCGTCGTGATGCTCGCCGTGCACCGTTCCGAGGGCCCGGCGATGCGGCTTGGCATTCCAGCCCTGGCCGGCCTGTCGGTGCTCCACGGATTCATCCCGCCACACCCGGGCCCGCTGGCGGCGATCGGCATCCTGCACGCCAATGTCGGTGTGACTCTTGCCTTTGGCCTCCTTATAGCGGTTCCAACCGTCATCATCGCCGGTCCCTTGTTTGGCCGTCTCGCCGCACGGATGGTGCCCATCGGCGCCGCTGGCGCCGGCCTGGCCGTCACCGTCGGATCCGGCGGGAACGCACAGACGGCCGATCCCCAGGACCAGGGCACGGGCCAGGGCACGGGCCAGGGCACGCAGGCCGGCAGTCAGCGCCGCGACGCGCCCCTGGGCAAGGCACAGGATTTGGATGCCACGCGCAGCCCGTCCTTCACCTGGACCCTGGTCACCCTGCTGTCCCCGTTGGTGCTCATGCTGATCAAAGCCGGGGCGGACATCTGGATGGACAAAGGAGCTGCGCTGCGGCCCTTGCTGGACTTCATTGGCGATCCGGTCTTCGCGCTGCTCGTGGCAGTGCTGCTGGCCATGCTCACTTTCGGTACAAGAGTGGGCTTCTCCGCGTCGACTCTGACGAAGAAGATTGGCCAGAGCCTGCTGCCGATTGTCGGGGTCATGCTCATCGTCGGCGCAGGCGGCGGTTTCAAGCAGGTCCTGGTCGACGGCGGTACCGGAACCGCGATCGCCAAGATCGCCGTGGCTGCCAGTCTGTCGGCTCTGGTGCTGGGGTGGATTATCGCGGTGCTGATCCGTCTCGCCACAGGCTCGGCGACCGTGGCTACCGTGACGGCCGCGGGCATCATCGCACCCTTGGCAACCGGTCTGACGCCGGCTCAGTTGGCGCTGGTTGTGCTCGCCATCGGTGCCGGATCGCTGTTCTTCTCCCATGTCAACGATGCCGGCTTTTGGCTGGTCAAGGAATACTTCGGGCTGACCGTAGGGCAAACGATCAAGACCTGGTCCGTCATGGAAACCATAATCTCCGTCGTCGGATTCGGATTCACACTGCTGCTGTCCGCTTTCGTCTGATCGAAGCACCCGCCAGAGACGCACCAGGCAAGGATGCGACTCCCGCGGCGGCAACTAGCGGTCGTTTTCGGTAGTTGGTCGCTCCTTCCCGCTTGCCCGCCGCCGCAGAAGCGAACGCCGCCTACCGCGGGACAAGATGCTCGGCGATCAGGGCTGCGCTGCGTTCCAATGTGACGCTGCCGGCGGCCACTCCCACAACGAGATCAAGCCCCTCGTCCGTGCTGAAGTTGTGCCGGTAGCCGTTGATCCAGAGCTTCAGGACCATCAAGGTCCAGGCAGTGCGTTTGTTGCCGTCGATGAGAGGGCGGAAACGTGCCACAGATTCAAGCAGCGCCGCGGCCTTCATGGGCAGCTGCGGATATGCTTCCGCGCCCATGACTGTGGTCGCAGGGCGCGCCAGAGCCGAGGCAAGGAGCCCAATGTCACGCATGTGGAATCCATACCGGTCGATAACCTGCAGCGCGTCCTCAATTTCGAGGTATGAACTCATGCATCCTCAAGGCGTTTGAGCAGCTCGCCGTCGTGGCTCATGACGAAGTCCATGCCCGCGCTGATGTCGCGGCTGCGGTGGTGGCGCTGGAGGACGAGTTCGGCGCCTTGGAGCAGCAGCGCCGACTTGGAGGTGTGCTCTTCCAAGGCGAGCTGCTCAAGGCGGCGGTCAAGGTCTTCGGGAATGCGCAAATTCATGGCCATGTTTTCATAGTCCCAAACGGTACCAATGGTGCTCTGGCAGAATTTCACCACAACATTCTCAGCCGGCCGTCAACAGCGCTGGCCTGCTGAACCTGGTTGGAGCAGAGCCCGCTCGGGGAGTTGGGAGTCACCTGATTGTCAGCTTTCGTGGGTCAGGGAATCCGAGCGAGACGTACCCCGGCGCCCGTTTGTTCAACGACGCGGCCAGCACCGGAGTTGATTCGTCGTAGTAGTCGTGCACGGTCGCCACAGTTTTCCCCGGGTACGGCCTGATGACGCGGCCGGCATATTGGACCAGCCGTCCCTTGAACGAAACGGGCGCAGCAAGGAACAACGTATCCAGTTTGGGGCAATCGAAGCCTTCCCCGATGTAGGAGCCGGTGCCCAGCACCAGCAATGGCTGGGCGTCGTCCATATTGGCAAGACGGTCGACGGCGGCCTGCCGTTCCTTCGCTTTCATCGCGCCGGAGAAGACCACCGGTTCCAGGCCCGCCGCCTCGAACCGCAACCTGAACGAGTCGAGATGGGCCTTCCAGGTCGTCAGCAAAAGAATTCGCCCTTTGCGTTCGTATGCTGCCATGACGTCGTCGTAGATTTGCGACAGGCGTTCCTCGCTGGCGATCAGGTCCTTGTAGATGGCGGAAATCCCGCCCGGCTCGCTGGGGTCCGCGTCGCCGTCGTAAATGTAGGCCGTCCGGTGCAGTTCCAAGGCCAGCGTCGGCTCCACTATCCCGCGTCCGTTGCGTGGAAGTTGTTCTGGAGCCGCCGGTGGAATGGTGTGCGTGACCTGGCCCAGCTGGTGGTAGATCAGCGCATCCAGCTTGTCCCGCCGGTACGGCGTAGCCGTCAGCCCCAGCCAGTACCGCGCCGGAATCTGGTTCATGACGTGGCTGAACGCCGCGGCCGGGACATGGTGGCACTCGTCCACGATGACAAAACCGTATCCGGCGGTCAGTTCGGCGACATTTTCGCGCCGCGCCAGCGTGGGCAAGAGCGCGACGTCGACGCGTCCCGTTGTTTTTGCCCGTCCGCCTCCTATCTGGCCGCACTTTTCATCCATGTACTCGCGAATGCGGCTCCGCCATTGGTCAGCCAGGGCCTTGCGGTCGACCAGGATAAGCGTGGATACGCCCCGACGCGCCATCGCGGCACACGCGATCACCGTCTTGCCGGTGCCCGGCGGTGCGACTAAAATCCCCGCATCCGCGGCGGTGGCGGCATCCGCGGCCTCTTGTTGCTCCGCATGGAGACGGGCCGTGAATTCGAAGGCTTGAGCAGTTCCGGCCGCGCGTTGATCGTCAATGCGCAGCGTGCTGCCACTCGATTCGACCAGCTGCTGCAACAGCGGCAGCAGCCCACGGGGGAAGACAAGGTCCCCTTCGAGAGTCTCGTCGTAGTTGCGCAGAAATCGGGGAATGTTCCAGGTGGACCGGCGCTGGCGCTGTCGTTCGTAGAATTCAGGGTTCGGCATGGATGCGGCATGTTTGACTGCCGAAATCATCGCCGGTCCCAGTTCCGCTTCCTTGATGGTTACGCGCGAGGCAAACGCCGCGTGGACGATCAGAGCCGGGCGAGGAACGATCTTGGACGATTGAGGCAGTTCGAGCCGGCGCACCTCCGGTCCCACCTTGACGGCAGGCAGCCTCCGGACGTGGGTGCTGACTTCCCGGTCCGAGAGCCGGTCCAGGCTGGACAGGTAGGCCCATTGGTCCTCATAGGGTTCGAGGGTCGTGGTGTCGATGAACAGCGTGGTTCCGTGCTGCCGGCGCTTGCCGTTCAACGGCGCGGCAATCAGGTTGCCCATGCCTTTGCCGGAATGCATGTCTTGGGAGGGGAAGAGCCTGTCGTAACTTGCCAGGCTCATGCTGCCGCGCAATCCCATGGCCTCGTGGATGAGGCCGGTCCCCAGCTGTCGTGCGACCGACGCCGGGATTGCCGCGCCAAAGAAGATCCAGGCGTGGGCCCCGCGCCCAGATTGCGACACTTCAAGCGCTGCCGGGATGCCGCGAAAACGTGCTGCTTTGACGTACGCCAGGGCATCCAACATTGCAGCGCTGCCGTCAAAATCCGCCGCCACCCACCAGCAGGTGTCCTGTTCAGTCAAGGGGTAGAGGCCGACGTGTTGCAGTCCGCGCAGATGATCGGCAATAACCATTGGAGTGAGTGCCAGGAAATTGGCGCCGGCGGCTTTCGCCCCTTTGCGCCAACCCCCGGCGACCGCGGGAACCCAGCCTGATCGTCCATCTCGTTCGTTTTCCCAGCGGACTGCGTAAATATCATTGCGTGCCCGGAACAAATCCTGGAACAGCCGGACTTTTGCCTCCGGCGGCGATTCCATGGTCACCGGGCCATGGTGCACAACTGCGGCAATGGCAGGCTGGTCTTGATGCGGAGCTGTTGATTCGGATTCGGTGAGTTCCAACAGTTTCCGCAGCCTGGCATTGTCACGGCGCAGCTCCTCGAGCTCGCGCACCAGTGCGCCGCCTGCCGCATCGAGAAAGAGGGGCAGCACGGTTTGTCCAGCAGCCTCGGGCGTGTCTCCACTCACAGCTACCATTGTGGTCGGCAGAAGCTCACATTTCCGGAACTCTCTGCACTTTTCGGTGGCAGAGGGCCCAACGCGAGTAGCCCAACGTGTATGCGCCGGCTTCTACGCGCGGGTTCTTTATGAGCAACACACAGAAAGCGGTAGCCTTCAGCAATGCCTCGGCTGTCACGGCGCGCCCAACAGCGTCGGCTCCGCAACACGCGCGCATGCTGAACGCGGTACCAGCATTGCCTGCCGTCCTTCGAATGCCCCGCGTTCCTGAGCCCCGAGTGGGCCGTAGGAGTCTTCTGTCCGGCGTTGCCGGATGTTTCCCCAGAGGTAACGATGGAGGGTGGCGCGTGTTTAACTACCGCCGCAATGCAAAGGGAGGCTTCGTCATGCTGCGCCTGGATGCCATTGATCTGGGGGATCTCGCCATGGCACTTGAAAACCATTTCATGGACTACGGCACATTCTTTTGGCTGGATCCAGAAACGGGGCAGATCGATCTGTGGGGCGAGGAAGTGGCCGACGAAACCGGCGAAACCGTGGAAGACCTCGCTGAGCGTGGAGGCATCCGCATCGAACCCGTCGAATCAAATGTGGGGTATCGGGACATGGAGGTGTTCGCCTCCAATGTCCGGGACCGGGCCAGCGGGAACGCCTTGAGCGGGCCATCAACGGCCATCGTCCATTCCGGCATTTCAAGGACGCCTTGCAGCTGTTTCCCGGGCTGGAAGCGGAGTGGTATGAATTCCACGACGCCGTCATGAAGAGGCAGGCCATTGAATGGCTGGCCGACAATGACCTGGTGGACGAGGCAGAGGCCGCGGCCGCCATCAGAGCGATGCAGGAACCTGTGTAGTCCATTCGGGCAGATCCGGTGTTCTGCGCCTACGTCGGCACCGTCGGCCTTGCCTGAGGTGCGAGGTCCATGGTTGTCAGGCGCAGCCAGATCCAGAGCCGCTTCTGCGGGTCGTCCAGATCAAGGTCAAAGTCCTTGGCCAAGCGTGCGACCCGATAGCGCACGGTGTTGTTGTGCACGTGGAGACGTGCCGCCGTCGTCGAGATGTTTCCGTTCGAAACCAGATAGGCCCGCAGGGTGTCCAGGTAGTCGGTTTGCTGTTCGGCGTCATGGGCCTGGATCCTTGCGATGTCGTCGAGATCGGCAAGCCCGTTGTCGTCGATAAATGCCCCGATTTTCAAAAGGTTCAGCGGGATTCGGTGGTCCTCGAAAAGACCGGCGGCGGGGACCCGCCCGCCACTGGTGCCCGGCGTGGCAGTTTGCTTGTGGAGCAGATATTCCAACGTTTGCAGCGCTTCAGATCTGGATCCGGGCAGGTCCTCTACACGGGACGCGATGCCTCCAACGGCGGCGATGACCGGGTAGGAGCTGATCGTGTGGGCGTACGCCCCGATTTCCTGGACAACGCGCCGATGCACGGCCCTGGGGGTGGTTCCCTGGCAGGGCAGGAGGGCATAGACAACCGAGCCAACAAGGGCACTGTTGCTCGTGTTGAACTGGATGTTGCACACTGTCGTGACAAGGTGCAGCAGCCGGTGGATTTCACGCACCGACTCCAGGCTCCCGGTTTCGGGGCGGACTATTGAAAAGGCCGCGACGGCGAGCCCATGGACTGGATCTAGCCCGAGCTGGGCAGCGGCAAAGGACGCATGGACGGTGTCGTCCATGAGCGTGCGGATCAAGTCCCCGTTCCGGCGTTCCCCAAAATCGGACGCCGAACGGGCATGGAGCATGTGCAGCCCGGCCAGTGGCGCCATCCTGTCGAGCGCGTCCAGGGCCGCCTCGCGTTTCTCTTCGCCTGGGTCGATGATCCAGATCGAGCCAAGCAGTTCGCCGCCGGCCCGCACGGCAAGGGCCAGCCTGGCCATCTCATCATCTACGGCGGGGATCAGCACCGCACCCGCGGACGCATAGACGATCTTGAAGTCTGTATCGAACGCCGGCGGCTTGATCTCCTGCAGGGAGAGGGTGGTGACGCGGCGCAATTCGTCGATGGGCTGGCCCGGCAGAGTCGAATATCCAAGCACCCGTCCGAGCGGATCCACGATGCTGGCTGCGCCACTGGTGATGGACGCTGCAGCGTTGGCGAATGCGTAGAGATCCCCCAGCCGGACCCCTGAGACGGAATCCACGGCCGCACCCATGACCGACGCCCTGGCCAGTGCCACGAGCCGCGTCCAATCGGCGTTGTCGGGTGCGACAAGGACAGCGAGGCTGTGGCGGACCGCGGCGGAGCGCAGCTGCTCCAAAGACGCCCCGTGGGCCTTGACGATCACGGCGGCCGCGTTGCTGTTCGAGGCCCGGTGAAGCAGCTGGTCAAAATCCGGCGAACCGCAGCTAAGCCCGACAGCCAGGATGATCCGGCCATCGATACTCGTCCATTCGTCCATGGGGTCATACATGAGGACGTCCGAGACCGGATGCCCGAGGTTTTCCGGCGTGGGATTGGCGTGCACGAGATCGGCCTGCATGAGTTGGATGCAATCAGACAACCGCACCGCCGCAGCGTTCTGGTCGGGCTCCGCAAGATGCTGTATCTCTGAATCCATGAGTGGACGATATCACAAGCTCAATAAGGAACTTTTGGAGGAACCGACATATAGAAGGGATGAGATCCTCGTCACGATTGAGGGACGAAGTTGATCGAGGTTCCACGCAGGAAATAGAGGACGCGAAATGAGAATCAAAGACATCAAGTCACTGGCGACGGTTCAAGGCCCGGCCCGCTCAGTGTCGGAGCGGCTGTCGCGGCGTTGCTACAGCGTTGAGGACATGAGGAAAATGGCCGCGAAACGCCTTCCCGGGAGCGTATTCGACTACATCGAGGGCGGCGGCGAGGACGAGGTTTCCCTGCGTCGCAACCAGTCGTCCTTTGATGACTGGGCCTTCCTCCCGAAGTGGGGATCGGTGGAGCACCTGGACCTCAGCTCAACGCTCCTGGGCGGCCCGGTTGCGATGCCCCTGACCTTGTCCCCCACCGGTGGCACCAGGTTGTTCCACCCCGACGGCGAGACCGCCGTCGCCCGTGCGGCCCTCGAGGCCGGCATTCCCTACGGACTGGCACATCTGAGCACGACACCCATGGAGCATGTCAGCGCCGCTGCCCCCGGGCTTCGGCGGTGGTTCAACCTCGAGCCCACGGCGGACAAAGGCCTCCTTCAGGCTGTCCTGGACCGGGTCTCGAACGCCGGCTACGAGGCGCTTCTGCTCAACGTCGACTGCCGGGCCATTGGCCACCGGGAACGCGACTACCGCAACGGATTCACCGCGCCGCCATCCATCAAGCCCAAGACCGTCATCGAAGGGGCACTGCACCCCCGGTGGGCTCTTGGATTCCTGGCCAACGATGCGATCGCCTTCCCGAACCTGGACGCGGAAATTCCTGAGGGCCCGCTGTCCAGCACCCCCGACATGTGGCGGACACTGCTGGCCGGGCAGTACGAGCCGACGGACTGGGACGACATCCGGGATCTGAGGGCGCGCTGGAACGGTCCCATCATCCTCAAAGGCGTCGTCAACCCCAGGGACGCCGTCATGGCAGCCGAGCTCGGCATCGGCGCCATCCAGGTCAGCAACCACGGCGGCAGGCAGCTGGACCACATGGCTTCGCCCCTGGACGTGCTTCCCGAAATCGTCGACAGGACGGCCGGCCGGGTTGAAATCATCGTCGACGGCGGCATCCGCCGCGGCTCCGACGTCGTCAAAGCCCTCGCCCTCGGCGCCGATGCCTGCTCCATCGGCCGCCCCTACCTCTACGGACTGGCAGCCGCCAGCCAGGCAGGCGTTGCCCATGTGCTGAAGCTGCTGGCCGCGGAAATGACGCGCACCATGATGCTGCTCGGCGTCTCCACGATCCAGGAGCTGCGCGACGAAGGCCGTGACCTGATCCGGCACCGCAGCGACGCCTTCACCCGCACCCTTCACGCTGATTTCCCCCAGGCCCAGCTGGCCTACTCCGATCTGAGGACCCCCTGATGAAATCCCCCACGGCAACCGCTCCCGGAAAGCACATCCAACGCGGCATCCCGGCCGTCATGGCCACGGCGGCACTCCTGCTGGCGGCCACCGCCTGCGCGCCGGGCACCGCAACCTCACCGTCAACGCCGTCGGGAGACCCGGCCGGGTCCGGCACCGGGGTCCCTGCCCTTGCTGTCAACGATGCCGCCGCACAGTTGCTCCCGGAACCGATCAAATCAACAAAGGTCCTGCGCATTGCCATCCCCACCAACGAGCCACCGACACAGTTCTACCGTGAAGGAACCCAGGACATGACGGGGACCAACCCGGACATCGCACGCCTCCTCGGCCAGGCCCTGGGCGTAAAGGTGGAGATCCAGGTCGCCAATTTCGATTCCATCATCCCCGGGATTGCCGCCGGCCGGTACGACATGACCGTCTCCTCGATGACCCCGACGGAGAAGCGCATGGAGGTCCTGGATTTCGTTGACTACATGCAAATGGGCAATTCCATTGCGGTGGCCAAGGGGAACCCGCAGGGGATCACTGATCAACACGCACTGTGCGGCAGGAAGGTCGGCCTCCTGACCGGGTCCTACCAGCTCACGGTCAACGTCCCCGACTACGACAAGGACTGCACCGCGGCCGGCAAGGACACGATCCAGCGAAGCGAGTTCCAGGACACGCGGCAGGCAATCTCCGCCCTGACCAGCGGACGGCTGGACGCCGTACTGGCGGACTCACCCATTCTGAACTTCGCTGCCACGCAGAACTCCCAGATCGAGATCGCCGCAAAATACGACTTCACGCCGGTCGGCGTCGGCATGCCCAAGGACTCCGGCCTGGTCAAATCCGTCTCCGCCGCGCTCTCCGGTGTCATCAAGAGCGACTCGTATCTCAAGGTGCTCGGGAAATACGGGCTTGAGTCCAGCGCCATCAGCGACGCCCGCGTCAATTTCGCCCAATAGGAGATGACAACGATGCAGCAACAACACATCATCCCTGACGCCGGCCAGATCACGCCGGCGGCGCCGGGCGATTCCATCCCGGTGGTGCCGCTCAAGCACCCGCTCCGGCTGGCGATCGCCGTCGTTCTCATTCTGGTCGCACTCAGCGCCGCCTGGGACGTGGCGGTGAATAAGCGGTACCACTGGGACGTCGTCGCCTCCTATCTCTTCGCCCCGCAGATCACCACCGGGGCCGGGCTGACCATCCTCCTGACCGTGGTGTCCATGAGCGTCGGCATCGCCCTGGGCACGGTCCTGGCGATCATGCGGCTCTCGGCCAACCCGATCGTGAGCACCATCAGCAGGGGCTACATCTGGTTCTTCCGCGGCACACCCCTGCTCGTGCAGCTGATCTTCTGGTACAACATCGCAGCCCTCTATCCGGTGATCGCCTTCGGCCTTCCCTTCGGCGGACCCTCCCTGGTCCTGGGATCGGCCAACGTGCTCATCACCCCCCTTGGCGCCGCGTTGCTCGGGCTGTCCCTGAACGAGGCCGCCTACATGGCCGAGATCATCCGCGGCGGCATCGGATCGGTGGACAAGGGCCAGTACGACGCCGCCCGGGCCCTGGGGATGAACGGCAGCCAGCTCATGCGTCGGGTCATCCTCCCCCAGGCGATGCGTGTGGTCCTTCCGCCCACCGGCAACCAGGTCATTTCCATGCTCAAGGGCACGGCCCTGGTCAGCGTGCTGGCGATCTCGGACCTGCTGTACTCGGCCCAGATCATCTACGCCAACAACTACCAGACGATCCCGCTGCTCATCGTCGCCAGCCTCTGGTACCTGCTGATGACAACCATCCTGAGCTTCTTCCAAACCAAACTTGAACGGCGCTATGGCCGCGGCTTCGACGCAGCGCCGCGACGGACCCGCCGGTCAAAGACAAGGACAATACGATGAACACCGCCATGGTGGAAGCCCGGGGCGTACGCAAGAGCTTCGGCTCGACGGAAATCCTCAAGGGCATTGATCTGAGGGTCGAACGCGGCTCGGTGACCTGCCTGATCGGCCCGTCCGGTTCCGGAAAGACGACCTTCCTGCGGTGCATCAACCACCTGGAAAAGGTCGACGCCGGGCGCCTGTACGTGGACGAACAGCTCGTCGGCTACGCCGAGCGCAACGGACGGCTCTACGAAATGAAAGAGCGGCAGACGGCCCGCTCACGGCTGACCGCAGGAATGGTCTTCCAACGCTTCAACCTGTTCCCGCACATGACCGTGCTGGAGAACATCGTGGAAGCGCCCGTCCATGTGCTTGGCCGGCCACGGAGCGAAGTCACCGCCGAAGCACAGACCCTGCTGGACCGCGTCGGGCTCGGCAACCGGGGACACTCATACCCCCAGGAGCTCTCCGGCGGGCAGCAACAGCGGATCGCGATTGCGCGGGCACTGGCCATGAAACCCAAGCTCATGCTCTTCGATGAACCAACATCGGCGCTCGATCCGGAGCTCGTCGGCGAGGTGCTCGACGTCATGAAGTCCCTGGCCGAGGCAGGGATGACCATGGTCGTGGTCACCCACGAACTCGGCTTCGCCCGCCAGGTCAGCGACCAGGTCGTCTTCATGGACCAGGGCGTCGTCGTCGAAAGCGGGCCCCCCGCCGAGGTCCTGGGCTCCCCGCACCACGAACGCACCCAGGCCTTTCTGTCCAAGGTCCTCTAAACCACCACCAGCACGACCCTGCCGGCCATCGGGCCGGCACCCTGAAAGGAACACCATGCCCCGAGAGCAAATCAGCACCGACCTCGCACCCAGCCCGGCCGGCCCGTATTCCCAGGCCATCGCCGCCAACGGCTTCCTCTACACCGCAGGCCAGACGCCCCATGACCCTGCCACCGGCCACGCCGTCGGCACCACCATTGAAGAACAGAGCCTGCAGGCGATGAAGAATTTGTCCGCCGTCCTGGCCGGGCACGGCCTGGACTTCTCCCATGTCGTCAAGGCCACGGTGCACCTGCACCACCCGGGCCGGGACTTTGCCGGATTCAACAGCATCTACGCGCAGTTCATCGAGGCGCCCTTCCCTGCACGCACCACCGTGGGCTCGTTCCTGGGAGACTTCCTCGTCGAGATCGATGCCGTCGCGGCCCTGCCCTGACCCCCACGAAACCCGGGCAAGGAACCATCCCCCGAAACGGCCCCGGTTGATGCCCAAAAAGCACCAACCGGGGCCGATGTTACTTAAACCCTGCGCTGCACCCCCGGCGAGAGGCACGGCTTTCTGTGAATGTCTTCCTCCGTGCCCGCTCCCCCACCAATGGCTCGAGACCCGCAAAGGCCGCAGAAAATCGATATGAACCAAGTTCCCGGATCCAAACCGGAACCGGGGGGCCGCCGCAACGGGGCCGAAGGCACGTGCTGACGGTCATGCTGCTGAAGGGTCTTGCCCCAGGGTGTGCACATTGTGCCCACGGGGTCGATTGAGGGGAAGGCGTCAGGGCCGACGGGTGACCACGGGTCGCTCTTTCAGCGTCTGGCCTATCTTCTCGACGGAGGCAAACCATGACTGCATGTCTTGGTCTATCGCGCCTATGACGGTTCGCATGTTGACAAGTTGGGATTCGATTCGGCTGTTGATGAGTGGCCAGATGCGCAACGCGGTTGCGCAGGCGGTACACGCCCTCCACCGCACGCTCCAGCTCATGCACCGGTCGCTTCAAATTCGGAAAGGCCGCATGACGAGCCTCATCCCACAGCAGCTGCTTCCCAGCATCCTTACGGCCTGGCAACATGAATCGCCACGTGCCAAGCGACATGGCCGCAAGAAGATCCTCGTGCAACCGCACCCGCTGGTCCTTGGGTCGCAAACGGGTTGATCTCCCGCCCGTGACCTGGCATCGGGAATGTCTCTCCCCAGGATCCGCTCTATCAACACCGACGGATCCAGAACCCAGTCCGAGGAGTGGAGCTGCCCTGTCACCGGGTTTGTCTGGGTGGCGTTCCAAAGACACAATTTTTCATCGATGGCGTTACGAAGCACGACCTCAAAAATATGCAGTGCTTCAGGAAGACAGGGGCAGGCTCCCTGTTACGGATTACTGAGGGTCCCACAGCCAGGAGCTATGGGGCCCTCAGCCATTGGTGGCTGGATCCTTCGAGTCGTAGTCGTTCCCAATCAGCGACAGTCGAAGCGATGTCTTTCGCGCTTGTCGTTCACGGCAGCTCCTCAATATCTGTTAGCGATGGCCAAAATTCGGGGCCGTCTCCCTGTCGATTGGGATAGCGCCGCTGGCCACCGGAGAGTTCTCCGCCCGGATCCTTGCGGATTTTTCCTCGGCTTCGATGAAAGCCTGAGATGTGGTAGTGAACAGCCATGAGCACACCGTCCATGGCACAGAGACGGGCACGGCGAGTACGGCAAGGCCGACGTTGGCGCCGGCATTGAAGCCAGCGGTAAACACTTGCGCGAGCAGCGATCCGAGTGAGGCGAGAAAAGGGAACCGCAAGCCGAACAGCCAAACCACGGCGACAGCGCCCAGCGCCCAGGCCAGAACGCCCGCCATCGTGGGACCGGCATTAGAGAGGATCCTCTCCAAGACGACTCGGACGTTCCCGGTCTGCGCCGCGAACAGAAGGATGAGCCAGCACGATGCTGCAGCCCGGCTCCACACCAACCCGGCCGAATCATAGAAAGTGTCGACGCCATCAATGCGGTTTCGGATCAACGGCAGCACCCAGAGGATTCCGATGGCGATGAAGAACGCATACACGGCTGCGTGCGAGAGTCCCTGATCACGGAACTCAAGGAACGGTGGCATCGACGTGATCAACCATTCGGACCCACTCCGCCACCCGGTTGCGGCAAACAGCATCGGCAGAATCGCTGCCGGAGTCTTGTCCGTGGCGATAGCCGCAATGGTCAGCACCGCCAGTACCGAGGCTGCCATCCGATAGGGGGCGTCGGCTTTGGAGCGCCACTCCTTCCCCAGTTCCATCCAGGACTTCATGAAATCGATCACGATCCTTGCCAACCCCTTCGTGCACCGGCCGCTAATTTGTCACTTCCCATGGTCGCAAGCGGCACCGACAATGTTGATTCTCCCGGCGTCAACCGCGATTCATCTGTGGGATATGGATCGGCCGTAGCAGAGCATCGACGACGCACCCGAGGCCGAGGCATGGGCCTTGGACTTCAGCCTCGACCAACAAAATGGCCCCCGAAGAGGCCCATAAAAGGGAAGCTCCGGCCGCGGCGGTGCCGAGAGCCGGTGAGGCAGAGTACAGCCTGCGCGCCTGGGCGTATTCACACCGGCTACGACGGTTTCCCAACACCACGCGTGAGCTGATGGCGCGGGGTGGGACGAGAATGACATCATCAAGATCCTGCGTGGAAATTTCATCGACCCCTATTCGGGTAGTGGGTTGAGCCGGGAGCCGGCAGGTCAGCCGCAATGAAGGAGTTCCAATGCCAGACATTTTGACCTCACGGTTCCTGTTCGGTCCGGGACCGAGCAACTGCTACCCGGAAGTGACCGCCGCGTTGGCACATCCCGTGATTGGGCACCTGGATCCGGTCTTCATCGAACGGCTCGACAACACCTGCGAGGGCCTCCGCACGGTCTGGGGGACTAACAATGCCTGCACGCTGCCACTGAGCGCCACCGGTTCCGGCGGCATGGAAGCGGCTTTCGTGAACACAGTGGCCGACGGCGATGTGGCAGTAATCGCCGTCAACGGCCTCTTCGGTGAGCGCATGTGTGAGGTGGCCCGCCGCTGCGGCGCGACCGTGGTTCGTGTGGACCACGACTGGGGCACGCCCATCGACGCCGAACGCGTTTTGACGGCCCACCCGCGGCCGAAGGTGATTGCGGCCGTCCACGCCGAAACCTCAACTGGAGTATTGTCCGACGTCGCATCGCTCGGGCAGAACAAGGGAGATGCGCTGCTGATTGTAGACGCCGTGACGTCCATCGGCGGGCTGGAACTCCTTGCGGACGACTGGGGAATCGACGTCGGCTACGCCGGCACTCAGAAATGCCTCGGCGTGCCGCCGGGGTTATCGCCCTTCACAGTGTCGGGTAGGGCCTTCGAGCGAAGGATTGGGAATCCCCGCTCCTGGTACTTGGACATCGGCCTGCTCGGGGGTTACGTCGGGGCCGTCAGCGGCAGCGGTCGGACCTACCATCACACGGCGCCGGTCACCATGATCGCCGGTCTCGAGGCGGGTTTGCACAGGATCCTGGCCGAGGGACTGGATGCGGTCCAGGCGCGCCACCGCGCGGCAGGGGCTGCGTTGCAGGCGGGGCTCCAGGAGATGGGTCTTGAGCTGTTCGCGGCCGAGGGCCACCGGCTGCCCAGCCTTACCACCGTCAAGGTCCCGGACGGTGTCGACTCAGCGGCCGTACGCCGCTATCTTCTGGAGCATTTCAGCATCGAGATTGGCTCCGGGGCGGGCAGCTATGCTTCCAGCGTCTGGCGGATCGGAATGATGGGCCCCAACGCAAATGCCGCGTCAGTGACCCTGGTGCTGGGGGCTCTCAAGGAAGCCATCGCCTCTGCCTAGCCACGGACTCTCCGAGAAAACACTGATTCGAGCGCCTCCTCACACAGGCACCGGCGCATTTGCATCGGATGCGAACATGACGGACTCAGGTTGTCCAAGGTACATCATCGGCACTTTGGACACTTCATTATCTATTGCCATTGTGTACACAATTGCTACGATGGATCCATGAACACGATCACCTCCTCCGTTACAATCCGTGCCCTCCGCGACGGCTTGGCCGACGCCGTGGGACGGGCCAGCTACGGGCACGAGCGGGTGCAGATCACCAAGAACGGCAAGCCCGCCGCCGTGTTGATCGGCCCTGAGGACTTTGAGCTGCTGGAGCAGCTCGAAATGATGCGGGACGTGACCGAATACCGCGCCGCCAAGGCCGAGGACGATGGTGGCCGCGTCAGCCTGGATGAGCTGCGCGCCGAGCTTGACGGGTGAGTTCCTACCGCGTCGAATTCACCACAGAGGCCGCCACGGAAATCCGGAAGCTGGATGCAGGGATCCGCCGCCGCATCCTGGCCGGGATTGCCGACCTCGAACGGGATCCGCGCCCGGCCGGCTGCAAGAAGCTCGTGGGCGAAGACAATGCCTGGCGGATCCGCATCGGTGACTACCGCGTGCTGTACGACGTCGTAGACGACCTGCTCGTGGTCACCGTCGTCCGGGTGGCCCACCGTAGGCATGTCTATAGGTAGGACCTGAATTGCTCACCATTGGCCTGAACGCCAACCCGTTCATGGTGCCTTGGCTCAGACCCAGCTGCCAAGAATGCGGTGTGAAGTTGGCCCCTAGAGAATTTCTACAACCGCCAACGCCGCCATTCCGGCCTGGACCATCGCACCCCGATCGAGCACGAGCTACACTCCAAGAACCCACCCCAAACAGCCTGAATTTCATTCTTCAACGGGTAACCAATCCCTGGGGCAGGTCACCGAGCCAACAAAATCAGGGCAGTCCCTTACCCGGCGGTTCAGTTTTCGGCTGAAGTCCATACCCGTGCCTAAGACTCTGGATCGGTTGTCCGGGTATCCGTGCGTTTATGCCACCTGCAGCTCCTCAGCAAGCCGCACCCAGTGGTCACATCGCGCAATGCTTGTTGCATGGATCTGGAGGTGTCGCCCGCGCTCACGATTCCCGCGTCGGAACTCCGCTGGCGGTTCTCGCGTTCGTCCGGTCCAGGCGGGCAGCACGTGAACACCTCGGACAGTCGCGTCGAGCTCTCCTGGAACATTGCCGGCTCGGCGGCGCTCTCCGATGGACAGCGGACGATACTGGCCATGCGCCTCGGACGTCGTCTCATCACCGGAGTGATCACCGTGACCGCCTCCGAGCAGCGCTCCCAGCTCCGCAATCGCGAGATCGCCTTGGGCAAACTCGCCGAACTCATCACTGCAGGTCTTGCCCCCGGTGCTGTCCAACGCCGTCCGACTAAGCCCACCCGGGGGTCGAACCGGGGGCGCCTCGCCGCAAAGGAACAGCGGTCAGCAACGAAACGGCAACGGCAACGACCGTCCGCCGA
This sequence comes from Pseudarthrobacter albicanus, assembly GCF_018224015.1. Classification (GTDB taxonomy): domain Bacteria; phylum Actinomycetota; class Actinomycetes; order Actinomycetales; family Micrococcaceae; genus Arthrobacter; species Arthrobacter albicanus. Next base: position 7,847 of record NZ_JAGPOT010000026.1, on the reverse strand, counting down.
GTAGCAGCACCCAAGCGACAACTTCCGTCTTCCATCCCTGCATGCCCGGATCAGGTGACACTGCGGGGCAGTGTGCCCGCGGTCGCAGACCATCAGGAGGTCGACCGCCTCGCCAGCATCGCACCATGCAGCCCATTCGTCGAACGCAATTCACGCCATCGCTGCTACCGACCTAACGGCGATAGGAACTCCTCCACCTTCACCCGCGCTTTCCGCCGCGAGTACGGGACCTCGCCGACCGGCTGGCCCTCGAAGCCGGTCTGACGGTGGTGGTGGGCTGGGCGGACGGCACCGTTGTCAACGGCAGCTCGCCGGCGCGTCACGGTTGCGGGCGTCGACGCTTCGGAAGGTAACCGGCGCTCATAAACTACGCCCGCGAGGATGACGTCATCTATTCCGGCCCGAGGGCACCAGGGTCCGCAGGAGCCGGTGGATCGTGGGCAGCGGCCGGTTCACCACCGCGGAGAGCTCGCTCGGCGACATCTCGCCGCCCGCCGCAGTGATCATCTCGAGGAGCTCGACCACCCGCTCCACCGATTGCACACCGCATGAGGTCTGTCACCGTCAACCCCCTTGCAAACCCCTCTACCCTCCCATAAGCTCCGTTGCACGAGAGAGTTTCGTTCCGCAATACGATTGAAATGGCCGCCTCACTCCCCTCGGAGGAACCATGGCAGCGCCCAGTCCCGGTTACTCGATGATCCTGCGGGTGCAGGCACCGTCCAGCTTCACCGCCACGAGCGAGATCGTGTCGGCCGCCGCGGCGGCCGGCGCCGCTGTCACCGCTCTCGACATCGTCGAGTCGCACTCCGACCACGTCGTCGTCGACGTCAGCTGCAACGTCTCCGACGCCTCCCACCGCGACGAGGTCCGGGAGGCGCTCGACGGCGTCCACGTGCGCCAGGTCAGCGACCGCACCTTCCTCATCCACCTCGGCGGCAAGATCGAGGTCACGCCCAGGGTGTCGTTGCGCAACCGTGACGACCTCTCCCGGGCCTACACCCCCGGTCTCGCCCGCGTGTGCATGGCCATCGCCGAGAACCCCGACGACGCCCGGCGTCTGACCATCAAGCGCAACACCGTCGCCGTGGTCACCGATGGCACCGCGGTGCTCGGCCTCGGGGACATCGGACCGGCGGCGGCCCTGCCCGTCACGGAGGGCAAGGCCGCCCTGTTCAAGGCCTTCGGCGGCGTCGACGCCTGGCCCGTGTGCCTGGACACCAAGGACACCGACGAGATTGTGCGCATCGTCAAGGCCATGGCCCCCGTCTACGGCGGGATCAACCTCGGGGACATCGCCGCCCCGCGCTGCTTCGAGATCGAGGCCCGCCTGCGCGAGGAGCTCGACATCCCGGTCTTCCACGACGACCAGCACGGCACGGCCATAGTGGCGCTCGCCGCCCTGTTCAACGCCCTGCGCGTGGTGGACAAGCGCCTCGAGGACGTCCGGATCGTCGTCTCGGGCGTGGGGGCGGCCGGGCACGCCATCGTCCAGCTGCTCAAGGCCCAGGGCGCCGGGGACATCGTGGCGTGCTCCCGCAAGGGCGCCATCCACCGCGGGGAGACCTACGGGGACTCCCACCGGCAGTGGATCGCCGAGAACACCAACGAGAGCGGCTTCTCGGGCTCGCTGAAGGAGGCCATGGCGGGCGCCGACGTCTTCGTCGGCGTCTCCGCGCCGAACCTGCTGGACGAGGACGACATCGCTTCCATGGCGGACCGGAGCATCGTCTTCGCCGTGGCCAATCCTGATCCCGAGGTGGACCCGACCGTCGCCGCCAAGCACGCCGAAGTGGTCGCCACCGGCCGCTCGGACTTCCCGAACCAGATCAACAACGTCCTCGCCTTCCCCGGGCTCTTCCGGGGCCTGCTCGACGCCGGTGCCACCGACATCACCACCGAGATGCTGGTGGCCGCGACGGGCCATCGCCGGTTGCGTGGCCGACGATCAGCTCAACGCGAGCTACATCGTCCCGAGCGTGTTCGACCCGGCCGTGGCCCCCCGCCGTCGCGGCGGCCGTCCGGTCGACCGCCGAGGCCACCGGCGTCACGGCGGACGCCGGCTCCCGGTGACCGTCTGAGCGCCGCACCCGCCGGCCACCCGCTACCAGCCCCAGGAGGCACCCCCCCATGACCAGCATCAGGACCGTCGAGGCCGTGGCCGGCACCGGGGTGCGGCTGTCCGACGGGTCCACCACGGCCCGGGTCCTGGCCCGCTTCGTCCACCGCGGCGTCCCCTGCGCCGCCGCGACCCCGGCCGAGCTGGAGGACGCGGCGGGCTCCGGCGAGCAGGACCTGTTCGCCCTCGCCCACCCCAAGGCCGCGCCCACCCCCCCGCCCCTCGATTCCCGGAGACGCCTGACATGACCGATCGCACCTACCACGCACCCCGCGGCGGCCACCCGCCGCAGACGGACCTGCTGACAGACCGGGCGATGTTCACAGAGGCCTACGCGGTGATCCCGCGCGGGACCATGCGGGACATCGTGACCAGCCGGCTGCCGTTCTGGGACGACACCCGGCTGTGGGTGCTCGCCCGGCCCCTCTCGGGCTTCGCGGAGACGTTCTCGCAGTACATCATGGAAGTCGGCCCCGGCGGCGGCAGCGACCGCCCCGAGACCGAGTCGGGCGTCGAAGGCGTCCTGTTCCTCATGGAGGGGGCCCTCACCCTGACCGTCAAGGACGAGGAGCACGAGCTCGCGCCCGGCGGCTACGCCTTCCTCCCACCGGAGTGCCAGTGGACCGTGCGCAACCATGGCGACGAGCCCGCCCGCTTCCACTGGATCCGCAAGGCCTATGAGTACGTGCAGGGCGTCGAGGTCCCCGAGCCGTTCGTCACCAACGAGCAGCACGTGGAGCCGACGGCCATGCCCGGCACCGACGGCAAGTGGGCGACCACCCGCTTCGTCGATCCCGACGACGTACGGCACGACATGCACGTCACGATCGTCACCTTCGAGCCCGGCGCCGTGATCCCGTTTGCCGAGACCCACGTCATGGAGCACGGGCTCTACGTGCTCGAGGGCAAGGCCGTCTACCGGCTCAACCAGGACTGGGTCGAGGTGGAGGCCGGCGACTTCATGTGGCTGCGGGCGTTCTGCCCCCAGGCCTGCTATGCGGGCGGACCCGGGAAGTTCCGCTACCTGCTCTACAAGGACGTCAACCGGCAGATGAAGCTGCCCGGACGCGGCGGCTCCCCGCCCGCCAGCCACCCCGTCTCCTGACCGATGCCATATTACGAAATCTAGGAGGCCAACGTGTCCTACACCGTGAACTGCTCCATCCTTCTCACTGAGCTGCCCCTCCTCGAGCGACCCGCCGCCGCGAAGGCCGCCGGCTTCGACGCCGTCGAGTTCTGGTGGCCCTTCGACACCTCCGTGCCCGCGGAAAAGGACGTCGACGCCTTCGTGAATGCCGTCGAGGACGCGGGCGTGCAGCTGAGCGGCCTGAACTTCAACGCCGGCAACATGCCCGGCGGGGACCGCGGACTGGTGTCGTGGCCGGCCCGTTCCCAGGAGTTCGTGGACAACCTCGATGTCGTCGCGGGGATCGGGCTGCGCACCGGGTGCAAGGCCTTCAACGCGCTTTACGGCAACCGCCAGGACGGCGAGTCCGCCGAGGCCCAGGACGAGCTGGGCGTGCAGAACCTCGTCCGCGCCGGCCAGGCCGTCCAACGCATTGGCGGCACCGTGCTCCTGGAGCCGGTCTCCGGAGCCCCGGCCTACCCGCTGAAGACGGCCCAGGACGCCCTGGACGTCATCGCCCGGGTCCGGCAGAATGGCGCGGACAACGTCAAGCTGCTGGCCGACTTCTACCACCTGGCGGTCAACGGCGACGACGTCGCCGCCGTCATCGACAACCACGCTGCGGACTTCGGCCACATCCAGATCGCCGACGCCCCGGGGCGCAATGAGCCTGGCACCGGGGAGCTGCCGCTGCAGCAGTGGATCGGCCGCAGCCGGGAGCTCGGCTACTCCGGCTACGTGGGCCTGGAGTACAAGGCCTCACAGGAGGACCCCTTCGCCTGGGTCTCCGCGTGGGCTCACCCCTGAGCCACCTTCATCCGACCAACCCCTGCACACCACCCGCCCGTCGCACTCACCGCCCGGACCCCACCAGTGAGGACAGCACAATGACCAACGTCACCGTCATCGGACTCGGCATCATGGGCCTGCCCATGGCCAGGAACCTGATCAAGGCCGGCCACGACGTCGTCGGCTACAACCGCTCCCGGGACAAGATCGACCAGCTCGAGGAGGCCGGCGGCAAGGGCGCCTCGAGCGTTGCGGACTCGGTGAAGAGCGCCGACGTCGTCATCACGATGGTCCCCGACTCCCCCGACGTCGAAGGTGCCGTCACCGGTCCGGACGGCGTGTTCGAGCACGCCAAGCCCGGGGCCCTGTGGATCGACGCCAGTTCCATCCGCCCCGACGTCGCCGCCCGGCTGTCGAAGCAGGCCGCCGAGAAGGGCCTCCGCCCCCTCGACGCCCCCGTCTCCGGCGGCGAGCAGGGCGCGATCGACGGCGTGCTCTCCATTATGGTCGGCGGTGAAGCAGCGGACTTCGAAGCCGCCCGCCCGGTGCTTGAGGCCGTGGGGAAGACGATCGTGCATGTGGGCCCGTCCGGGTCGGGGCAGACCGTCAAGGCCGCCAATCAGCTCATTGTTGCCGTGAATATCCAGGCCCTGGCCGAGGCGATCGTCTTCCTCGAGGCCTATGGCGTGGACACCGATGCCGCGCTGAAGGTGCTCGGTGGCGGGCTGGCCGGCTCCAAGGTCCTGGACCAGAAGGGCCAGAAGATGCTCGAGCGCAACTTCGACCCCGGCTTCCGGCTCCAGCTGCACCACAAGGACATGGGCATCGTGACCGCCGCGGCCCGCGAGGCCGGGGTCACCATCCCGCTCGGCGCCGTCGTGGCCCAGCTCGTGGGCGCCGCCGTCGGCCGCGGCGACGGCGGCCTGGACCACTCCGGGCTGTTCAAGCTCGTCGAGGAGCTCTCCGGCCGCTCCGGCCGGTAGTGCCACATCCCCTGCACCTCCGGACCCGCTCCGGGGTCCTGCTCACAAGGAGTTCACCATGGCAAGAATGCGCACGGTCGACGCCATCGTCGCCATCCTCGAGAAGGAGGGCGCCACCGAGGCCTTCGGCCTGCCCGGCGCCGCCATCAATCCCTTCTACGCGGCGATGCGTGCCCACGGGGGTATCCGGCATACCCTCGCCCGCCACGTGGAGGGCGCCTCCCATATGGCGGAGGGCTACACCCGCTCGGCCCCGGGCAACATCGGCGTGTGCGTCGGCACCTCCGGTCCGGCCGGCACGGACATGATCACGGGCCTGTACTCCGCCTCGGCGGACTCCATCCCGATCCTGTGCATCACCGGCCAGGCGCCGGTGGCCAAGCTGCACAAGGAAGACTTCCAGTCCGTGGACATCTCCTCGATCGCCGCGCCGGTGTCCAAGATGGCGATGACCATCCTGGAACCGGGCCAGGTGCCCGGAGCGTTCCAGAAGGCCTTCCAGCTGATGCGCTCCGGGCGCCCCGGACCGGTGCTGCTGGACCTGCCCTTCGATGTGCAGATGGCCGAGATCGAGTTCGACATCGACGCCTACGAGCCGCTGCCGGTCGAAAAGCCGCGCGCCACGCGCAGGCAGGCCGAAAAGGCCCTCGACATGATGTTCACCGCCGAGCGTCCGCTCATTGTCGCCGGCGGCGGCATCATCAACGCCAACGCCTCGGACAAGCTGGTGGAACTGGCCGAGTTGCTCGACGTCCCGGTGATCCCGACGCTGATGGGCTGGGGTGCGATCCCGGACGACCACCCGCTGATGGCCGGCATGGCGGGGCTGCAGACCTCACACCGCTACGGCAACGAGACCATGCTGGCCTCCGACTTCGTGATCGGTATCGGCAACCGCTGGGCCAACCGCCACACCGGCGGCCTGGATACGTACACCAAGGGCCGGAAGTTCGTGCACGTGGACATCGAACCGACCCAGATCGGCCGCGTGTTTTCCCCGGACCTGGGCATCACTTCCGACGCCGGCGCCGCGCTGGACATGCTGCTCGAGGTGGCCCGCGAGCGCAAGGCGCGTTCCGCCGTACCCGACCGCTCCGCGTGGGTGCAGGACTGCGCCCGCCGCAAGGGCTCGCTGCAGCGCAAGACGCACTTCGAGAACGTGCCGATGAAGCCGCAGCGCGTGTACGAGGAGATGAATTCGGCCTTCGGCAAGGACACCACCTACGTGTCCACCATCGGGCTGTCCCAGATCGCCGGGGGGCAGTTCCTGCACGTGTTCGGTCCCCGCCAGTGGATCAATGCCGGCCAGGCCGGCCCGCTGGGCTGGACCGGCCCGGCCGCGCTCGGGGTGGTGCGCGGCAAGCCCGGACAGACCGTGGTGGCACTGTCGGGGGACTACGACTTCCAGTTCATGATCGAGGAGCTGGCCGTGGGCGCCCAGTTCCAGCTGCCATACATCCACGTGGTCGTGAACAACTCCTACCTGGGACTGATCCGCCAGTCCCAGCGCGGGTTCAAGATGGAGCAGAACGTCTCCCTGGCGTTCGAGAACATCAACTCCACTGATCTCTCTGCGAACGTAAGCGGCTACGGCGTGGACCACGTCAAGGTGGCCGAGGGCCTGGGCTGCAAGGCGCTGCGGGTGATGGACCCGGAGAAGCTGCAGGAGTCGTTCGACAAGTCCCGTGCCCTGATGGCCGAGTTCAAGGTCCCGGTGGTGGTGGAGGTCATCCTGGAGAAGATCACCAACATCTCCATGGGCACGGAGATCGACAATGTGGTGGAGTTCGAGGAGCTGGCCGAGCGCGGGGTGGACGCCCCCACCGCGATCGTACTGCTCGACTGACCCGCTCCCAGGTCAGCGAGAACGTGAACGACCCCGAGCGGATCCTGCGCCTGATCGCCGAGTACAAGCGGGAGCACGGGCTCCCGGCCGATGCCGTCGGCTCCCCCCGCATGGGGGCGGACGGCCAGGGCGCCTTCCCCGGAGACCACCGCGAGTTCGACCTGGTGATCCGGGGCCGGAGCATCCTCACCACTGCCGGGGTGGTCGCGCGCGAGGTGGGGATCCGGAACGGGAAAATCGTGGCCATCGAACCCCTGGGGCCAGCCTGGGCGGCCGCGAGGTCGTGGAGCTGGCCTACGACAAGACCCTGCTCCCCGGCCTCGTGGACACCCACGTGCCTGCCCTCGAGTACAAGCGGCTCTTCGCCCAGGGCAACGTGTTCGTCGACGTCGGCTTCTGGGGCGGGGCGATCCCCGGCAACAACCCCACCTGCGCGAGCTGCACGACGACGGCGTGTTCGGCTTCAAGTGCTTCCTCCTGCACTCCGGCGTGGACGAGTTCCCCCACCTGGAGGCCGACGAGATGGAGGAGGACCTCGCCGAGATCAAGACGTTCGACTCCCTGCTGATCGTGCATGCCGAGGACTCCCGGGCCATCGACCGCGCGCCACACCCCGAGGGGGACGTGTGCGCGAACTTCCTGGCCTCCCGCCCGCGCGGCGCGGAGAACCTGGCGATCGCGGAGGTCATCGAGCGCACCCGCTGGACCGGTGCCCGCTCCCACATCCTGCACCTGTCCTCCTCGGATGCGCTGTCCATGATCGCCACGGCCAAGCGTGACGGGCTGGACCTCACCGTCGAGACCTGCCCGCACTACCTCACCCTGTTCGCCGAGGAGGTGCCCAACGGCGCCACCGCCTTTAGGTGCAATACCGTTCAGTTAATAATTAGGATGTGTACTTGAGGATTTTGGGTGGGTTGCGGATGCTGGGCATGGTGCGCGCGTTTGGCGGCCCATTTGATGACCTTGCGTTTGACTACCCGG
>NZ_JAGPOT010000025.1 GCF_018224015.1 Pseudarthrobacter albicanus | reverse complement strand
AAACCGCCGCCGCCCCTGACCGTGTCCCGCGTACTGCGGGGCTCGATCTTGGCCTGACGGATTTCGCGGCGATCACCTACAGCGACGGCACCAGGGAGAAAGTCCCCGCGCCACGCTTTGACCGGAAGGCGCAACGGAAACCCGCCCGCGCCCAACGGGAACTGTCCCGCCGCGTGAAGGGCTCAAAAAACAGGGCGAAAGCCCGTGCCAGGGTCGCGAAAATCCACGCGAAAACGCGTGACCTGCGCCAGGATTTCACCCGCAAGATCGCCGTCAGGCTGGCCCGCGAAAACCAGGCGGTCGCAGTCGAAACGCTCAACATCACGGGGCTGGCACGTACCAGACTCGCAAAATCGATCCACGACGCCGGGTGGGGTGTGTTCATCAACGAACTTACCCACGCGGGACTGAAGTACGGTTGCACCGTTCTGCGCGTCAGCCAATGGGAACCCACCAGCCAGGTATGCTCCGCATGCGGGATCAGGGACGGCAAGAAGCCGCTGTCGGTCCGTGTCTGGGCCTGCGGTGGTTGTGGCACTGTCCTCGACCGCGACTACAACGCAGCAGTGAATATCATGCTCGCCGCAGGACTTGCGGAGAGCCTAAACGACTGTGGAGGGGACGTAAGACTCCGGCTTGCCGGAGCGGTCCCTGTCGAAGCAGTAACCACCCAACTGGCTGCCGCCTGACGGCGGCGACCAGCCACGGGAATCCCCGTCCTTCAGGTCGGGGAGGATGTCAAGAAACCAGCCAGCCGGTCCCGCTTGACGGCCTCAAAGGCTCGCTGCGGCTGACCAGTACACCAAACTGGGGGTATCAGCTCCGCCGCGGGCTGGTGGAACTGACCCTCGAAGATGCCGCGCTCATCCGATCCGCGCTCTGCCAGGGCGGTACCCCGGTCTAGCCAAGGCAGTATGCGAAGCGACGACATAGGGGAGCCCGGACGTGCCTACTTCTTCCCGAAGAGGCCGCCCAGCAGCCCGCCGCCGCCGCCGTCGTCGTCGTCGTTCTTCTGGTCCTCCGGCTGGCTGCCAGGCAGATCGACGTCGATAAGCTCACCCGGCCGCGGCGCGCCCCCGGCCGGCTGGCCCTGGGGATAGGACCGGGGCTCGAGTCCGGCTTCCTGCGCCACCGGGTGCGACGACGGCTGGCCTCCGCCCCGGCCGCCACCGCTACCGCTACCGCCAAGCAGGCCGCCCAGGAGATCGCCGAGTCCACCGCCGCCCCCGGCAGCGCCACCTCCGAGGAGGCCGCCCAGGAGGCCTCCCAGATCGACCCCACCGGCACCCGCACCCGCACCGGCACCGCCCGGGCCGCCCGGGCCGCCGCGGCCGCCGAGCAGCCTTTTCGCAAGATAGGACATCACGATCGGGGCCAGGATCGGCAGGAGCTTCTTGACCAGGTCCCCGCCTGCGCCGCCCAGTTGCGCGGTCCCGGCCAGCTGGCTGGCCACCTGGTCCTGCTGTCCGCCAAAGACGTGGCTGACGATCTTTTCACCGTCCGCGGTGTCCACCCGCGAGACGTCGACTCCGCCGTCGACCAGCCCGTTCGGTGCTGGCCGAGCGCGGATTCCAGCGACGCTGCGCCGTCGGGGGCCTGGGCGTTGTTGTGCATGCCGGCCAGGAGCGTGGGCACCGCGGCCGCCACCGCGGCGTTGGCGGTCTCCTGGTCCGTGCCGAGCAGCCCTGCGATCTGCCCGACCGGAATGTGCCCGAGAATGTCCTGGAGCTCAGTCATGGGTACTCCTTCAGCCGCGCCGGGAGCGGCGGCGGCGTCGCAGGAAACGGCGCCCGGACCGGCACCGCCGAACTGCTGCCCGTGAATCGTAGTCCGGGCGCCCGGCACGCGGAAGGCCGCGGAAGACCGCTTCCGGCCGCCCGGCCGCACCGTCCCGGACGCGCCGTGAATGCGGGTAATCTTAGAGAGTTCCGGAGCCGGCACCGTCTCCGGAAGAGTTCATGGCAGGCAGCAAAAGGCGAGGTTCATGGTCCACATCTGGAACGATCCGTCCGAAGTCCCGGCGGACTTCGGTCCTACGGTCGTCACATTCGGCAACTTCGACGGCGTGCATCGCGGACACCAGCAGGTGCTCTCGCAGCTCGTCCGCATCGGCCGCCTGAACCATGCCCGTGCCGTCGCCATCACGTTCGACCCCCATCCGGCGCAGGTGCACCGGCCCGAATCCGCTCCTGAACTGATCATGGGGCTGGAGGACAAGCTGGTGGCACTCGGCGAGCTGGGCCTGGACTCCGTGCTGGTGCTGAAGTATTCACTCGAGCTGGCCGGCCTCACGCCGGAGGAATTCGTGGCCGACATCCTGATCGGCAGCCTCAAGGCGAGCCACGTGGTGATCGGCCACGACGCCCGCTTCGGCCGTGGCAATTCCGGCGACCTGGCCACCATGCAGGAACTGGGCCGGAAGCTCGGCTTCGAGGTGCTGGTCATCAGCGAATTCGGTTCCGAAGGCTTCCCCCTGCACGATGAAAAACTGCACAACGCGGTGCACGACGACGGCGGCACGGACCGCCGCTGCTCCTCCACCTGGGTGCGCGAGGCACTGCGATCGGGCGACGTCGCCACCGCCGCCGCGGTCCTGGGCCGCCCCCACCGGATGCGCGGTGAAGTCGTGCACGGCGCCGCGCGCGGCCGGGACCTGGGCTTCCCCACGGCCAACCTCGCGTTCACGGCGAGCGGCTACATCCCTGCGGACGGCATCTATGCCGGCTGGCTCGTGGACCAGGCCGGCACCCGGTGGCCCGCCGCCATCTCCGTGGGATCCAATCCCACCTTCGACGGCGTCAGCCGGCAGGTCGAGGCACACGTGATCGACCGTCCGGCCGAAGACGCCGACGCCTTCGATCTGTACGGCCAGACAGTAGTGGTGGAATTCGTCACGAGGCTGCGGGGCATGGTGGCGTACCGTGGGCCTGAAGCGCTGGTGGAGCAGATGCGCCTGGACGTGGTCCAGGCGCACGATCTCCTGGTCGCGCACCGCGGAAGGCACTGAGCCGCGGAAATCACCGAACCGCGGAAGGCACACTGTGGGCATTGAGAAAAACACGAGGGAGCTGGACCCGGACATTGTCCGCGACTTCAGTTCCCGGATGAGCTACGCGTCCTACCTGCAGCTGCCGACCCTGCTCAGCGCCCAGCAGCCGGTCAGCTCCCCCGAACACCACGACGAGATGCTGTTCATCATCCAGCACCAGACCACGGAGCTGTGGCTGAAGCTGGTCCTGCATGAGCTGCGCAGTGCCGCCGCCTGGCTGCGCACCGATGACCTCGGCTCGGCGCTGAAGGCGGTCGCCCGGGTCAAGCACATCCAGAAGACCCTGACCGAGCAGTGGTCCGTGCTCGCCACCCTCACGCCCACCGAGTATTCGCAGTTCCGCGGCTTCCTGGGCAACTCCTCCGGCTTCCAGTCCAGCCAGTACCGGGCAGTGGAGTTCCTGCTCGGCAACAAGAACCGCAAGATGCTGCCGGTCTTCGAGTCCGATCCCGGGGCGCACGCGATGCTGAAGGAACTCCTCGAAGAGCCAAGCATCTACGACGACTTCCTGGCCTACCTCAAGCGGCAGGGCTTCGACATCCCCGCGTCGGTGCTGGACCGCGACGTCAGCGAGGCGCACGAGTTCTGCCCCGGGCTGGTGCCGGTGTTCAAGTACATCTACGAGAACGCGGCCGACAACTGGGGCGCCTACGAGGCCTGTGAGGAACTCGTGGACCTCGAGGACAACTTCCAGCTCTGGCGCTTCCGGCACCTGCGCACGGTCCAGCGCACCATCGGGATGAAAGCGGGCACGGGCGGTTCCAGCGGCGCTGCCTTCCTGCAGAAGGCCCTGGAACTGACTTTCTTCCCGGAGCTCTTCGCCGTCCGGACGGAGATCGGCCGGTGAGCATCCCCGCCAGCACCGAAGCAACGGACTTTCTGTGGCAGCGGGCCCTCGAACTGGATGCCGCGGATCCGCTGGCCGGCTACCGCGAGCACTTCATCGGCACCGACACCGCACTGTCCTACCTGGACGGGAATTCCCTGGGCCGCCCGCTCAAGCGCACGGTCACCGACGTCGGCAGCTTCATCCGGGACAGCTGGGGCGGCCGGCTGATCCGCGGCTGGGACGAGGAATGGCTGGAACTGCCGCAGGTCATCGGCGACCAGTTGGGCCGGGCCGTCCTCGGCGCCGCCCCGGGCCAGACCATCATCGCCGACTCCACCACCGTCGTGCTGTACAAGCTGATCCGCGCCGCGCTGGCCGCCGTCCCGGACCCGGCCCGCACGGAAATCGTCCTGGACACGGACAATTTCCCCACCGACCGCTACCTGGTCGAGGGGATCGCGCGCGAAGAGGGTCTCACCTTGCGCTGGATCGACGCCGATCCCGCCTCCGGCGTGACCGTCGACCAGGTGCGGGCCGCCACCGGGCCGGCCACCGCCGTCGTACTCCTGAGCCAGATCGCCTACCGGTCCGGATTCCTCGCGGACCTCCCGGGGATCACCGCCGCGGTGCACGACGCCGGCGCGCTGGTGGTCTGGGATCTGTGCCATTCCGCCGGGTCCATTGAGATCGGGCTGGACGCGGCCGGCGTCGACTTCGCCGCGGGCTGCACCTACAAATACCTGAACGGGGGACCGGGCTCGCCCGCGTTCGCCTACGTCAACGCCCGGCACCTGCCCGGGCTGCGGCAGCCCATCTGGGGCTGGATGGGCCGGAAGGACGCCTTCGACATGGCGGCCGGCTATGAGCCCGCCGCCGGCGTCCGGGGTTTCCTGAGCGGCACCCCGGCCATCTTCGGCATGCTCGCGATGCGCGGCACCCTGGATCTGCTCGAGGAAGTCGGGATGGCCGCCGTCCGGGAAAAGTCCCGGCTGCTGACCGCGTTCGCCGTCGAACTCCACGACGCCTGGCTCGCCCCCGCGGGAGTGACGCTGGGAACCCCGCGGGACCCCGGGCTGCGCGGCAGCCACATCACCGTGGACCACCCCGCCTTCCGGGAAATGACCGCCGCCTTGTGGGAGCAGGATGTCATTCCCGACTTCCGTGCGCCGCAGGGCATCAGGATCGGGCTCTCACCGCTGAGCACGTCCTTCGCGGAGCTGTACCGCGGCGTGGCCGCGATCCGGGAGCGGCTGGAAAGCGGCGGTTTCGACAACCTTGGCGACAAGCCGGTAAACTAAACGTTGGATCCGGCTGCAGTCCGTGGCGGCTGGCTCTTGTTGTGTAGTGGAAGCCTTGCTTGTGGAGAGGGTTTCCGGCACCGGCACCCCGGCAGTGGAATTACTGTTTCGGGCCTCACGGCACATCTCTAGGAGTTATCGTGGCACTTGAAGCCGCTGTAAAGCAGTCCATCATCAAGGATTTCGCAACGTCCGAGGCCGACACCGGTTCGCCGGAGGTCCAGGTTGCAGTCCTGACTCAGCGGATCAAGGATCTCACTGAGCACATGAAGGTGCACAAGCACGATTACCACACCCAGCGCGGTCTGCTGGCCATGGTCGGTCGTCGCAAGCGCATGCTCACCTACCTCAAGAACACTGACATCGCCCGCTACCGTGCGCTCATCGAGCGTCTCGGCCTGCGCCGCTAGTCAGCTCTAAGGGGCGGCCCCTTCCGGAACGGAAAGGGCCGCCTTCTTCAAATACAACTCAACAGGAGGATCAACCGCATCACGCATTCGCGGTCCTCGGTAGTGATCCCCGGGAACGGTTTCGAAGAATGAAACCCCCGGCCCGTGGGTCTCGATCGATGACCGGGTGCAGTGCAGGCCAGTCGACAGATGCTGGCTTGGGTTGATGCGGCTGGGCTCCGTGAACCATGAAACGGAGGTGACTCTCTATGGAGGGTCCCGAAATCCAGTTCTCAGAGGCAGTCATTGACAATGGCCGCTTCGGCAAGCGTGTAATCCGCTTTGAAACCGGCCGGCTTGCCAAGCAGGCAGCCGGCGCAGCGATGGTCTACCTCGACGAAGAGACCGCACTGCTGTCCGCCACCACCGCCGGCAAGCACCCGCGTGAAGGTTTCGACTTCTTCCCGCTGACGGTCGACGTCGAAGAGCGCATGTACGCGGCCGGCCGCATCCCGGGCTCGTTCTTCCGCCGCGAAGGCCGCCCGTCCACCGAAGCGATCCTGGCCTGCCGCCTGATGGACCGCCCGCTGCGCCCGGCCTTCGTCAAGGGCCTGCGCAACGAGGTCCAGATCGTCGTCACCGTGCTCTCCATCAACCCGGACGAGCTCTACGACGTGGTCGCGATCAACGCTTCCTCGATGTCCACCCAGCTCTCCGGCCTGCCCTTCTCCGGCCCGATCGGCGGCGTCCGCGTTGCCCTCGTTGCCGACGAGAACGGCTCGCAGTGGGTTGCGTTCCCGAAGCACTCCGAGCTGCAGAACGCCGTCTTCAACATGGTCGTCGCCGGCCGGGTTGTGTCGGGTGCCGACGGAGACGACGTCGCCATCATGATGGTTGAAGCCGAAGCCACCGACAACTCCTGGAACCTCATCAAGGAACAGGGCGCCACCGCCCCGACCGAAGAGGTCGTCTCCGAAGGCCTCGAGGCTGCCAAGCCGTTCATCAAGGCCCTCTGCGAAGCCCAGGCCGACCTGGCTGCCCGCGCCGCCAAGCCGACCGTCGAATTCCCGGTATTCCTGGACTACCAGGACGACGTCTTCGCCGCCGTCGAGGCCGCCGGAGCCGAGAAGCTCGCCGCTGTCTTCCAGATCGCCGACAAGCAGGAACGCGACACCGCTTCCGACGCGCTCAAGGACGAGGTCATCTCGTCCCTGGCCGGCCAGTTCGAAGGCCGCGAGAAGGAGCTGTCCGCAGCATTCCGCTCGGTCACCAAGCAGGTTGTGCGCCAGCGCATCCTCAAGGACCAGATCCGCATCGACGGCCGCGGCCTGACGGATATCCGCCAGCTCACCGCCGAGGTTGAGGTCCTGCCCCGCGTCCACGGCTCGGCCATCTTCGAACGCGGCGAGACCCAGATCATGGGTGTCACCACGCTGAACATGCTCAAGATGGAACAGCAGATCGACTCGCTGTCTCCCGTGACGCGCAAGCGCTACATGCACAACTACAACTTCCCGCCGTACTCCACCGGCGAGACCGGCCGCGTCGGTTCGCCGAAGCGCCGCGAAATCGGCCACGGCGCCCTCGCCGAGCGCGCCATCATGCCGGTGCTGCCCTCCCGCGAGGAATTCCCGTACGCGATCCGCCAGGTGTCTGAGGCCCTCAGCTCCAACGGTTCGACGTCGATGGGTTCCGTCTGCGCCTCCACACTGTCCCTGCTCAACGCAGGTGTGCCGCTGAAGGCCGCCGTCGCCGGTATCGCCATGGGCCTGGTCTCAGACCAGGTCGACGGCCAGACCCGCTACGCCGCCCTGACCGATATCCTCGGCGCCGAAGATGCCTTCGGTGACATGGACTTCAAGGTTGCCGGTACGTCCGAGTTCGTCACGGCCATCCAGCTGGACACCAAGCTCGACGGCATCCCGGCCTCCGTCCTGGCGGCCGCCCTGAAGCAGGCCCGCGAAGCCCGCCTGCACATCCTGGACGTCCTGAACTCCGCGATCGACACCCCGGACGAGCTCTCCGAGTTCGCGCCGCGCGTCATCGCGGTCAAGATCCCGGTTGACAAGATCGGCGAGGTCATCGGCCCGAAGGGCAAGATGATCAACCAGATCCAGGAGGACACCGGCGCCGACATCTCGATCGAGGACGACGGCACGGTCTACATCGGCGCCACGAACGGCCCGTCTGCCGACGCAGCACGGTCCGCGATCAACGCCATCGCCAACCCGCAGATCCCGGAAATCGGTGAGCGCTACCTGGGCACGGTCGTCAAGACCACGACCTTCGGCGCCTTCGTGTCCCTGACTCCGGGCAAGGACGGCCTGCTGCACATCTCCGAGCTGCGCAAGCTCGCCGAGGGCAAGCGCGTGGACAACGTCGACGACGTCGTCTCCGTCGGCCAGAAGATCCAGGTGGAAATCACCAAGATCGATGACCGCGGCAAGCTCTCCCTGTCCCCGGTCGTGGCTGACGCGGAAGGCGCCGGCCAGACCGAGCGTGTTCACGCTTCGGCTCCGGCCGAGGGCGCTGACTCCGAGTAGCCAAGTAGCCGGCAACACGGAACGCAGCGGCGGGGCCGGTGGATCATCCACCGGCCCCGCCGCCGTTAAAGGGTAGGATGGCAGGCAGATTTGGCTCGTGTTTACTGAAAGGCCTTGATGACTGTCGTACCCCTGCCGCTAGAGCAGAACCAGCATGCTGACACCCTGATCCACGGAGCCGACGGCGGTTCCGAGGTGCGCCGCTCGGTCCTGCCCGGCGGCGTCCGCGTGCTGACCGAGGCCATGCCGGGCCAGCGTTCGGCCACCATCGGTTTCTGGGTCGCCGTGGGCTCCCGCGACGAGGCCCCCGGCCAGCATGGCTCCACGCATTTCCTCGAACACCTCCTGTTCAAGGGCACGAAGCGCCGCACCGCCCTGGAGATCGCCTCGGCCTTCGACGAGGTCGGCGGGGAATCGAACGCGGCCACCGCGAAGGAAAGCACGTGCTACTTCGCCCGGGTGCTGGACACCGACCTGCCCATGGCGATCGACGTCATCGCGGACATGATCACCGGCGCCGTCCTTGACCCGCAGGAGATGGAGCAGGAACGCGACGTCATCCTCGAAGAGATCGCCATGGACAGCGACGACCCCACCGACGTCGCGCACGAGCACTTCGTTGCCGCCGTGCTCGGAACGCACCCGCTCGGCCGTCCGATCGGGGGCACCCCGGCCGCCATCCGCGCCGTCGCCCGGGACTCCGTCTGGGACCACTACCGCCGCTACTACCGGCCCGACGAGCTGGTCGTCACCGCGGCCGGGGGACTGGACCACGACGTCGTCTGCGGGCTCGTGGTCGAGGCCCTCCACGCCGCGGGCTGGAGCCTTGAGCCGGCCGCCACGCCGGTGCAGCGCCGCCCCACCGAACGTGCGTCCATCACCGGCACCGCGGGCCTGCATGTGGTCAAGCGTCCGGTCGAGCAGGCGAACATCATCATGGGCTGCCCCTCGCTCGTCGCCACCGATGACCGCCGCTTCGTGATGAGCGTCCTCAACGCGGTCCTCGGCGGCGGCATGTCCTCCCGGCTGTTCCAGGAGGTCCGGGAGAAGCGCGGCCTCGTCTACTCGACCTACTCCTTTGCGTCCTCCTACGCCGACGCCGGCTACTTCGGCATGTACGCCGGCTGCACGCCGTCCAAGGTCCGGCAGGTCGTCGAACTCCTGGGCGCGGAGCTGGACAAGCTGGCCGAGGGCGGCATTTCCGAGGAGGAGCTCCGCAAGGCCGTGGGGCAGCTCTGCGGCGGCATCGTGCTGGCCCTCGAGGACACCGGATCCCGGATGTCCCGGCTGGGCCGTGCCGAGCTGGTGTCCGGCGAATACCAGGACATCGACGAGACCCTGCGCCTGATCAAGGCCGTGACCGCGGCCGAGGTCCAGGAACTTGCCCGCGAGCTCGCCGCAGCCCCCCGCACGGTCACCGTCGTCGGCCCGTTCGACGAAAGCGAAACCTTCGGACTCTGACGTGCACCTTAGCGGTACGTAGGGCCACCCCCCGGGGGAGCAACGGTTAGCCCTAAGGGAAGTCTGACGGATCTCGAGTGCCCGCTTGTAGCAGAAATGGGTACGATCTCTGCTCCACCTGGTTGCTAAGTGGCAATTGCGCTTGAGAAAAGCGCTGCCGCCACCAGCGCTAAAACGGAGGGAATTAGACCGAGTGAACTGCTCCAGTCCCCGAGGAAGCATGCATCTCGGGGTTACTCGCTGTGTCAAGCATGTTTTGTTATAACCACGTGAGGTTCCCGGTGACTGCCCCGCATGCCGTCCGCGTCACGAAGTAGTTAAGGTCCGATTATGGCTACGCCGATGGGGCGCCTAGGGCACGCCTTCTTTACAAGAACGCCCAGCCACCGCAATGAACCGTGGCTGGGCCCTTCTTGCATCCGGACCGGGCTACTTGGCCGGATACTCCCATTCCCATCCACCGCTGATCATTCCGGCGCCGTCATAGGCGATGCTGCCGGTGGGCGTGGTGACCTCGAGGACCACGATGCCGGTGGCTTTCTCGCCCATGCCGATGCTGTTGGGCAGCAGACGGCTCTCGTCCGCCAAGCAACGTTGGGCGGCAATCGTGTCGATCTTGTTCATGCGGGTCCCGTTGGCGGCGTACCCCTTCCAGTAGTGGGCGTCGAAACTGGTCAGGCCAGGCGCGCCGTTGACGTTCAGGCCGCCCTTGAAGTCAGCGGATGTTTCGACCTCGATGGCCACCGCCAAGGCGGTGCCGACTGGCTTGTCGGAGTACGGGGCGTCGCACGTGATGGGCTGGATCGAAGTGGGTTTGAATTTCAGGGCGGCATCGGTCATCGATGTTCCGCCGGCCCCGCCCAGCTCTCCGACCTTCTTCGGGATGTTGCCGTGGGCGTTGGTGACGAGACTGGAGCTGGGCGAGGGCGTGGGCGTAGACGTCTGGGCTGGCGCCACCGAGAGCGTGGGCTGGGCTTCGGCCTGGGCGCTGCTAGAGCAGCCGGCGAGCAGAAGTGCTGAGGCAGCGAGCAGCGGGAGGGCATAGCTTAATTTCATGGGTCCCCATTGGTAAAAGTGCGAGTTGACACCCAATCGTATGGGCGGATCTGGCAGCGGAGCGTCGGGGGCCGTAACACGGGCCGACTGGGCGTTCAATGCCTGCGACGTAGGGACACCACTCCTGCACAAAGGATCCTGACCGGAGAGCTCACCGACCTCGGTTTCGCCTGCCGGTTGCCAGCAGCGTGACCATTACCCCGGCGAGGACACGGAGGCCAGGTCCGTATGATCCGGCCCTGAACTGGCGCCCGCTGCTTCCGGTGCGCCATCGCCCGGCCCGGCGGGTGACGTGACATCAGCGCTGGCTGGTGCCCATTTCCGGGCCCTGAATACCTGAATGGACACGGCGAGTGAGGCAACGAGCAGGAACACGATAATGAGGACCAGGAACCCTGACGCTCAGAGCGTAGCGGTATCCGGGTACCTCCTGATCGACGTTTTGGTAATCGACGACGGTAAAGAACCCATCGTGGACTGAGGACTCAAAGGCGAATGGGGCCGATGTCGGGGGGGGGGGGGGGGGGATATTGGCCGCGGGTCGGGATGCCTGCGGGTTGGCGTGCTTGAGTCATGCCCTTCTATGAGTGGCAGAAGCGAACTTCCGTGAAGTGTTGACAAGGCCATCGCGCACGAGGACCCTCATCCACGACAACTCACTCCGTTCTGGCCCGTAGTGCCGGGACGACGAAGGAATCGAGGGTGGACATGGAAATCTTAGAAGCCGAAGAAAGAGAAGTCCGGATTGAGCTCTCCTCTGGCCCCGCGGGTTCCGCCGACCTTGTCAGGAGCGGTATGTTCCTTTACGGGAATGCATGGGTGGGTCCATGGATGGGCGGTAGGCCGCTGGCGGTCAAGGCGACGTTCGCCGACTCGCCCTTCAAGGTGCCGAGCCCCCGGGTCGTTCTATTGCAGCCGAGGCAGTTCGACAACAACGATTTTAGATATCCGGACCAGTTCGCCGTGATGGTTAACGAGACGGCTGAAAGCTATATCCGATTTACGGTCACTCGGATCGATACGTTCCAAAGAGGAGCAGGGTGGGGGCAGAACCTCATGGTCGATGTTTTTGTTGTCGACGACGGTACCGCGCCCACGGTCGACATGGGTTGAGCGAAAGCGGACCTGGCCATCTGCCTGCGGCCTAGACCGGGCCTAGCCCTGGCCGGTCGCCCCGATGACCGTGGCGCCCGGGTTGTCCCGCAGGCCCCAGTAGCCGTCGGCACCCGAGAGGATAAGACCTGCAGCAAGGTGCCCCCGGTGCCAGGCTTCGTCGGGGGTGCGCTTGAGCAGCTTGCGTCAGTGCTCCTGGTCTTCGAAGGAAAGTCGTCGTAGGTGGAATCCTTCGTCTCCAGGGCCCGGATCATCGCCCATTCGTGCCAGAAGTGGAAGGACCCGCGGCGCTGGGCGTTGAAGACACCCCGGGAGAGGTGCCCGCTGGCGTCCTCCCGGAACACCCACTCGGGCGGGCGCGGTTCCGGGCAGAGGGCGTGGCGGCCCAGGAAGCCGTCCCCAGACAGGGTGGTGAGGGAGACGCTTGGTTCGGTTTGGATCTGTGCTGCGAACTGGTCTCCGTCGGAGGTGCCGGCCGGCTCGTGTTTGGGTTCACCTAGACAGCGCACACAGCCCGGCGTGATGATGGTGGCGGGGTCATTCGGGAGGAACCATGGACCGGCCGTTGCCAGGCAGTGCACACGAGGCACTTGAGGCTTTCCTGGGACGCTGGGCCGGCACTACGGAGTGGGCGGCCTCACCGTGGGGCCCGGCACGGACAGCAGCGGTCGAGGTGACGTTCAGCCGCGCCGCCGCCGGACTGGCCGTCACTCATGGCTACCGCCACATCGACGCTGATGGGACCCTCTCCGAGGGGCATGGTGTCTTCACTGTGGACCCGGACCGCCCGGACATCCTCTGGTATCACGTTAATAGCATGGGGCTGCCGCCCGAGCGCCCCGCGCGCGCCAGCTGGCAGGGCGGTACGCTCACACTGGAACGGCGCAGCGATCACGGCACCGCGCGGCACACCTTCCGGGTGGACGACGGCGTGCTAACGCACTCCGCCGGGCTCCGGCTGGGCAAGGCGAGCGAGTTCAAGCCCTTCATGACGACAGTCTGCCGCCGCGTCTAAGTGTGCGGACGTCGATTTGGGCCGGATTCCCGTCGAGGGACAGTGCCGCCTCCTGGCTGCGTGTCGGCAAAGATCAGGCCCGGCACGGCATCCGCCAACCAGTCAATGGCCTGCTCCGGTGTCCAGCCCCTGTCTTCCACCAGGCCCAGGTACGTGCGGGGGCTTAGCATCACCAGGAGGATGTCCACAGCCTTGGCCCCGTCGACATCCGCGCGGAGCTCACCCTTGGCCAGGATGCTGTTCAGAAACTTGACGTAGGACTCGGTCCGGAGCCGCTCGACGCGGCGGAAATTGGCCTCGGCATCCGGATCCGATCGGGCCGCCGCCCGGACCACGTCGTTCAGGGCGCTGGCCCCGGCCATGATCGTGCTGCTCCCACGAATGAAATGGCGCAGCGCATCGCGGGCGTCGGGTTCGGCTTCGGCCGCAATGAACCAGTCACTCAGAGGCGGCGGCACGGAATCCTCTCCCTCCACGCTGTGGTCGACGACAGCGCCCAGCAGCTCGCCTTTGGTATGGAAGACGAAGTGGACCGTCTGTACGGCCACGCCCGCGCGTGCCGCGATAGAAGCCATCGTGGCACCGTGGTAGCCGGCGGTTGCGAATTCCTCTTTGGCAGCACGCAGGATCGTCACGCGCGTGGCCTTGGCGCGGTCGCGGCGGCTGGGCTTCTCGTGGCTATTGACTTCCTCCATGATGTGGATCACATTATCAGTATCACTCACTAGTGAGTGTCACTAATGAAATTGACTAGTGGGCCAACCATTTGAAATTCACGGAAATCGGCGGCAAGCCGGGCCGCCAGCAAGGAGAGGGCAATGTACGCAGTCGATGCAATGTGGAGTGTGCCGGGTGGCCAGGCGGAGTGGATGGCCGGTCTGGAAGCGAGTGTCATACCGTTCATCACGACTCTGCCCGGGTTCGTCAGCGCGCGCTTCACGCGAAACCTGAGTGAGCAATGCAACCACAGCTCGCTCGTGTTCGAGACCAAGGAAAACGCCGAGCGGTTCATCGAGGTTTCCTATCCGGCTCCGGAACGCACGGAGGCCAGGGATGACGCCGGGGTCAAACTGCTCGGGAAGATGGCCATCCACGAGGTCCTGGTTGAGGTCACGGCCGTGACGTCGGGGAGCGCCGGCTGACGCTCCGGAGCAGTGCCGAGGTCTGTTACAGAAGCTCAAAGGCCAGTTCAATTGCCACAGGCCCACGGACGTCCAGAGTGGTCCGGCGTGCTCAGGCTGCCGATTCCAGGATTCTGGTCTTCGGAGATCCCTGGAGAGCAGGGGCGGCCTCGGGGGAGTTCCAGACCTTGGACTGAAGGTTTTCCAGGAGGGCCTCCGCCTGGCTGCGCTGATCGAAATCGAGTTCAACGAGAACATAGTTTGGATCGTCCACCGGGCGGCTGATGCGGTGCGCCAGCACCCCCGAGGCAGCGCGGTTGACGGGATCCCGGTCGAAGGCCGCTTTCCACGTCCCGAAGTCCTTGATTCCATGCTCAATCTGCAGGGTGAACATGCCCTTGTCTCCTTCTGGCTGACCGTGCGTATCATGCTTGTGCTGCGCAGACACTGCCATGGTAGGCCTGCGCTGCCTGGCACGGTATAGCTGGGCGCCTTAGCCGCCGGCAAACGGCGGCAGGACGTCGACGACGTCGTCCGGCTTCAGCGTGGCTGTTTGGCCACGCACGGCGACCTCGTTGAGCAGGAAGCTGGAGCGGGACAGGATGCGGGCCAGCGGCGGTGTCCCGGCCGGGGGTTCGGGCCGATCGACGGCGAGGATCGCCGCCACGAGCGAGGCCATGGTGGCGCCGTCGGCCAGGTCGAAGAGTTCCTCTTCCTTCCCGGCGGCAGCGCGCGCGGCAGCGAAGTAACGTACGTGCACAGGTGTTTCAGCCTCCGATGGCGCTCATGCTGCGGTCCGGCTGGACGAAGTCCGGGGCATCCAGTCCGACGTGGTCCATGCCGTGGGCCTTGGGCTTGATCCACATGGCATCCTGCCAGCGTCCGGCGAGCTGTTCGTCGCTGGCACCCTCGCGCAGCAGCCCCAGCAGGTCGACCTCGTCGCGCGAGAACAGGCAGCTCATGATCTTGCCCTCCGCCGTGATGCGGGTGCGGCGGCAGTCCGAACAGAAGGGCTCGGTGACGGAGGCGATGATCCCCACGGTTCCCAGCACGGGACCGGTGGTCCCGGCGGTACCGGGCATCCGGCGTCGGACCTCGAAGCGTTCGGCGGGGGCGCCGTCGCGGGCCCGCGGATCCGGGCCCAGCACGAAGTCGGCGGAGAGCAGTTGGCGGATCTCCGCGGCGGTGATCATGTTCCGGCGGGTCCAGCCATGGTCGGCGTCGAGCGGCATCTGTTCGATGAAGCGCAGCTCGTACCCGCGGTCCAGGGCCCACGCCAGCAGGGCCGGCGACTCGGCGTCGTTGATCCCGCGCATCAGCACGGCGTTGAGCTTCACGGGACCCAGCCCGGCGGCCCAGGCGGCGTCCACGCCGGCCAGGACCTTGTTCAGGAAAGGCCGTCGGGTCAGCTGGGCAAATGTTTCCTCATGCAGGGAATCCAGCGAGACGTTGATCCGCGAGAGGCCCGCGGCCTTGAGCCCGGCGGCCTTCTTGTCGAGGCCGACGCCGTTGGTGGTCATGGAAATGGGCAGTTCAGGGTGGGCCTGGCGGAGGGCCGCGATGATGTCCAGCAGGTCGGCCCGGACCAGCGGTTCGCCGCCGGTCAGCCGCAGCTCCCGCACGCCCAGCATATCGACGCCGATCCGCACGATCCGGACGATTTCCTCCGCCGACATGACTGCCTGCTTGGACAGCCACTCCAGGCCTTCGGCCGGCATGCAGTAGGTGCAGCGCAGATTGCATTTGTCCGTGAGTGAGAGCCTCATGTCCGTGGCACGGCGTCCGTAGCGGTCCACAAGCCCGGCGGGTAGGCCGGCCGGGCGCCCGGACTGCGCGGAGGCGCCCGTTCCGGGGATGGCTGTCCCGCGGGGATGGGGCATGCCGAGCTGAACTGTCATGAATTCAGGCTACGCCACCTCGGCCCAAGCATCACGCCCGGGGGCCGGGGATCTGGCGGATGCCGCAGGGAATTCCCGACTTTCCCGTCCGGTGCCCGGAACCGTGCCCGAGAGCCGGCCGCGGAGCCCTGCCGTGGAGGCGCCGGTGAACCTATGCTGGAATCGTGAACACTACCCAGACAGCCCCGGCCACCGCGCCGACGGAAAACCGGCACGTCCTGGCGTGGGCGGCGGCTGCCGGGGTGGTGTCCGTCGGCACCGGGGTGGTGCTGGGAGAACTTGCCGCCGGGCTGGTGAGCCCCTCACTCTCACCCATGACCGCGGTGGGCGGCGCCGTGATCGACGCCGTCCCGCCGGGCGTGAAGGAATGGGTCATCTCGCTCTTCGGCACCGCCGACAAGGTGGCGCTGCTGGCCGGCATGGCGCTCGTCATCGCCGCGCTGGCGGCCCTCTCCGGGATCGTCGAGCTGCGGCGCCGTTTCGCGGGAGTTGCCATCATCGCTGTCTTCGGTGTGGTGGGCCTCGTGGCCGTGCTGGGCCGGGCCGAACTGACCGCGTACGCCATCCCCGTCCCGCTGCTCGTTGCCGTGGCCGGCATATCGCTGCTGCGCTGGCTGATCCGCCGGCTGGGGGAGTGGCAGCCCGTCCCGGGCGGGCGGGACGCCGGAGCAGCGGGGCAGCCCGTTGCGGGCGGGCAGGACGCCGGAGCAGAGGGGCTGCCCGTCCCGGGGCAGGCCGTCCCGGGGCAGCCCGGCCCTGCCCGGCGCCGCTTCCTGCAGATCCTCGGCGGAACGGCCGCCGTTGCCGTCCTGGCCGGCCTGCTCGCCTCGATGCTGCGGGGGGCGGCCGCCGCCGTCACGGAGGTGCGCAGCAAACTCGCGCTGCCGGCTGCCGCCTCACCTGCGGCGCCGGTTCCGGCGGGCGCCGAGATCCGGCTGGACGGCCTCGGCCCCCTCGTGACCCCCGACAAGGACTTCTACCGGATCGACACCGCGCTGCGCGTCCCGCTGGTCGAGCCGGAGAAGTGGACCCTGAAGGTGACCGGCCTGGTGGAGCGCGAGATCGAACTGGATTTCGCCACGCTGCTGGCCAAACCCCTGACGGAGCGGTACGTGACCATCGCCTGCGTCTCCAACGAGGTGGGCGGGGACCTGATCGGCAACGCCCGCTGGCTCGGCTGGCCCGTCCGCGAACTGCTGGCCCTCGCCGGCCCCAGGCCGGAGGCGGACATGGTGCTGTCCCGCAGCACCGACGGCTGGACGGCGGGCACCCCGCTGGAGGCCCTCACGGACAGCCGGGACGCGTTGCTGGCGGTAGGAATGAACGGCGAGCCGCTGCCGCTGGAGCACGGCTTCCCCGTCCGGCTGATCGTTCCCGGGCTCTACGGCTACGTCTCGGCCACCAAATGGGTCACGGAGCTGAAGGTGACCCGCTTCGCGGACGACGCCGGCTACTGGACGCCGCGGGGCTGGTCCGAGCGCGGCCCCGTCAAGACGTCCTCCCGCATCGATGTGCCCCGCGACGGGCGCAACGTGGCGGCCGGGACGGTGGCGTTCGGCGGCGTCGCCTGGGCCCAGCACACGGGCATCGCCAAGGTCGAGCTCCGGGTCAACGGCGGGCCCTGGCAGCAGGCCGGGCTCGCCCCGGGGATCTCCAAGGACACCTGGTACCAGTGGAAGCTGGCGCTGGAGCTGGCACCCGGGCAGTACGAGGTCCAGGTCCGGGCCACGGACCTCGGCGGCGTCCCGCAGGTGGAGGACCGTGCCCCGGTTGCCCCCAGCGGGGCCACCGGCTACCACACGGTTAGAGTTAGCGTGAAGTAGCCCCCGGAAGCAGCCCGCCGAACCAAAGGTCACCCAGCCATGCACCGCACCCAGACACGCCACGTCAGCGTGGAAGAGCACCGCGACAAGGTCCGCGGGCTGCTGGCCCCTCTACGCACCCCGGACCGGGTGGAGCGGCTCCCGCTCCTCGCGGCCCTGGGCCGGGGGCTCGCCGCCGGGATCACGGCACCGCTGGACCTCCCGCCGTTCGCCAACTCCCAGATGGACGGCTTCGCCCTCCGCAGCGCCGACGTGCCCGACGGCGGCGCGGAGCTGCGCGTCGTCGCCCCCGTTCCGGCCGGTGCCGCCCCGGCGGAACTCGCCCCCGGCACGGCCGCCCCGATCATGACCGGCGCCATGCTGCCCCCCGGCGCCGACGCCGTCGTACCGGTTGAACAGGCGGTGCCGGATTCCTTTCCCCCGCCCGGGCAGCCGGCCACCGTCCGCCTGCCCGCCGCCCCGGCCGGGAACTTCGTCCGCGACGCCGGCAGCGACCTCCGCGCCGGGGAACCGGCGCTCGCCGCCGGGACCTTCCTTGGTCCGGCCCAGCTGGGCCTGCTGGCGGCCCTGGGATTCACGGAGGTCCCGGTCCACCGCGCCCTGGCGATCCTCCTGGTCACCACCGGCGACGAGGTCGTGGAACCCGGCAGTCCGCTGGGGCCGGGCAAGATCTATGACTCCAACGGCACCCTGCTCGAGGCCTCGATGCGCCAGGCCGGCCTGGCGGTCACGAGGACCGGGATCTCCACCGACCGGCCGGAAGAGCTCGCCGCCCTGCTGCGCCGGCACGCCCCGGCCGTGGACCTGATCGTCACCACCGGCGGCGTCAGCAAGGGCGCCTACGAGGTGGTCCGGCAGGCGATGGACGGACACGACGTCGAGTTCGCGCCCGTCGCGATGCAGCCGGGCGGCCCGCAGGGCATCGGCAGCTTCGACGGCGTCCCCGTGCTGGGCTTCCCCGGAAACCCGGTCAGCTGCC
Source organism: Pseudarthrobacter albicanus (assembly GCF_018224015.1). GTDB lineage: Bacteria > Actinomycetota > Actinomycetes > Actinomycetales > Micrococcaceae > Arthrobacter > Arthrobacter albicanus. The sequence goes on along the minus strand of NZ_JAGPOT010000025.1, from coordinate 81,236 downwards.
TGGTCTCCTTCGAGATGTTCCTGCGCCCCGTGCTCTCGGAGCTGTTCGGCTCGCCCGCGCCGCGTCCCGTGGTCCGGGCGCGGCTGGCGGAACCGCTGGCGTCCCCGCCCGGCAAGCACCAGGTCCGGCGCGGCACGCTGGGCCCGGACGGCACCGTCCGGCTGGAAGGCGGCGCCGGTTCGCACCTGGTCCACGCCCTGGCGCACTCCAATGTGCTCATCCAGGTCCCGGAAGGAACTGCGGCGCTCGCAGCGGGCGCCGAGGTGGAAGTATGGATGTTGTGAACGAAGCAGAGAATCAACACGGTTTGACCCACCTGCGCCAGGACGGCACGGCCCAGATGGTGGACGTGTCCAACAAGGCGCAGAGCACGCGGGAGGCCACGGCCACCGCGACCGTCCAAAGCACGGCCGAGGTCCTGGGCCTCCTGATGGACGGGGAGCTGCCCAAGGGCGACGCCCTGGCCGTGGCCCGCGTGGCCGGGATCATGGCCGCCAAGAAGACCCCGGACCTCATTCCGCTGTGCCACCCGCTGCCGCTCGCCAAGGTGACGGTCGACTTCGAACTCGACACCGATTCGGTCACCGTGTTCGCCACGGTCAAGACCTACGGCGTCACCGGCGTCGAGATGGAAGCGCTGACCGCAGCCTCCGTCGCGGCACTGAGCGTGTACGACATGATCAAGGCCGTGGACAAGCACGCGGTCCTGACCGACATCAAGGTGCTCGCCAAAAGCGGCGGCAAGAGCGGGGACTGGAGACTGTGAGCATGCCCGAACCACACCGCCACGGCGAAGCGACGGGCCGGAAGGCCGGCGTCGTCATCGCCTCCACCCGCGCCGCCTCCGGCGTCTACGAGGACCTCACCGGCCCCGTCATCATTGACTGGCTCACCGAACACGGCTTCGAGTCATATCCGGCCATGGTGGTCCCGGACGGGGAGCCCGTCGGCGCAGCCCTCCGCGCCCTCCTGACCCAGCAGCCGGCCGTGATCATCACCAGCGGCGGCACGGGCCTGAGCCCCACGGACGCCACCCCTGAGCAGACCCTTCCGCTGCTGGACCGGGAAATCCCGGGCATCATGGAGGGCATCCGGGGCGCGGGGACCGCCAAGACCCCCATGGCCATGCTCAGCCGCGGCCATGCGGGGGCGGCCGGCCAGACCTTCATCGTCAATCTCCCGGGCTCCCCGAAGGGCGTCATGGACGGCCTGAGCGTGCTGGACCCGGTCATCGGACACCTCTGCGACCAGCTGGACGGCAGCCATGGGCACTGAATCAACCTTCGAAGTGGTGCACGCGGTACTGAGCGCCGAGCCGATCTCCGTGGACCAGGCCATTGCCGCGGTGGAGTCTGACACCGCCGGGGCCGTGGTCAGCTTCAGCGGCATCGTCAGGAACCACGACGGCGGCAAGCCGGTGGAGCGGCTCAGTTACAGCGCGCACCCGACGGCGCACCAGGTGATGGCCGACGTCGTCGCGGCCCTCGTGGCCGAGCACACGCCGGCCGGCGGGCCGGGCGGGGCGCCGGACAGTGAACGGGACAGGCCGGGCGGCGGTGGGAAGAGCCAGCCGGTGCGGATCTGGGCGGCCCACCGGATCGGCATGCTGGAGGTCGGGGACCCCGCGCTGGTCTGTGCCGTCTCGGCGGCGCACCGGGGCCAGGCCTTCGAGGTCTGCTCGGAGCTGGTGGACCGGATCAAGGCCCAGGTGCCCATCTGGAAGGAACAGTTCTTTACCGACGGAACCGTCGAATGGGTGGGCGCGGGCGAGTAGGGCCTGCCGGCGCCGGCGGGTGTGGCCTGCCGGCGGGTAGGGCGGGCCGCCGCCGTCGGCGCCGGGCTGTAACGCCGGGCCGCCGGTTCCAGGCCGCAGCGGCCCCGGCGGTAGGGTTGATGCCATGACCGAACAACTCGCAGTCGCCGTGCTGGGCGCGAACGGGCGCATGGGCGCCGAAGCGGTGAAGGCTGTCGAAGCCGCCGCTGACCTGAAGCTCGTGGCGGCCCTGGGCCGGAACGATCCGCTCGACACGCTGCTCTCGTCCGGCGCCCGGATCGTGGTGGACCTGACGGTCCCCGGCAGCACCGAGGCCAACGTCCGCTTCGCCGTCGAACACGGCCTCCACGCCGTCGTCGGCACCACCGGCTGGGACGCGGACCGGCTGGCACGGCTCGCGGATCTCCTCGCCGGCAAGCCCGGCGTCGGCGTCCTGATCGCGCCCAACTTCGCCCTCGGCTCGGTGCTGGCCTCGGCCTTCGCCGCCAGGGCCGCCAGGTATTTCGAGTCGGTCGAAATCATCGAACTGCACCACCCGGACAAGGTGGACGCCCCCTCGGGAACGGCCGTGCGCACCGCGCAGCTCATCTCGGCCGAGCGTGCCGCCGCCGGCGTCGCCCCGAGCCCGGATGCCACCAGCACCGGGCGCCCGGGCGCGCGCGGCTGCGACGTCGACGGCGTCCGCGTCCACAGCGTCCGCCTGCGCGGCCTCGTGGCGCACCAGGAAGTCCTGCTGGGCGGCCCGGGGGAGCAGCTGACCCTCCGGCACGACTCGTTCGACCGGGCCTCCTTCATGCCCGGCGTGCTGCTGGGCGTCCGCAACGTCGCCGCGAATCCGGGCCTCACCGTGGGCCTGGACGGCTACCTGGACCTGGGACTCTGAGCGCCATGGCGAATGTGCTGGCCACCCTGAAAACCAAGCGCACCAAGATCTGGGTCGGCGCCGTCACCCTGCTGCTGGTCTTCTACCTCGTGGTGTCCTTCCAGCGCTCGGTGCTGCTGATGTCCGACCCCAACCCGGTGGCCAAGGCCATCGGCGTCGCCTACCTCCTGCTGCCCGCCATCGGGGCCTGGGCCCTGGTCCGCGAGCTGCTGTTCGGCGCCCGCACCGAGCGGATGGCGAAAATTCTTGAAGCCGAAGGCGGTCTGCCGGAGGACAACCTGCCGCGGACGCCCGCCGGACGGATCATCCGCGCGGCCGCCGACCTCGAATTCGAAAAGTACCGGACCGAAACGGAAGCGGCCCCGGAGGACTGGCGCTCCTGGTTCCGGCTCAGCTGCGCCTACGACGCCGCCGGCGACCGCAAGCGCGCCCGCGCCTCGATGCGCGACGCCGAACGGCTCTTCCGCGCCAAGGCGCCGGCGGCCTGACCCCCTCGCCTGCCCCCGTCTTGCGCGGCCCCCTCTCTGGGCTGGCCCCGTCTCAGCGGAGGCGGGCCGGCTGGTAGCGGCCGAGCCGGTTGGCCGCATGCGCCGGCCATTCCAGCGGCCCGCGCCACCTGAGCGCGGCGATTGCCGTGCCGATCACCACGACGGCGGCGGCCTGGGCCCAGTAGACGGCCTCCACCGTCCAGCCGGCCGGCAGCGGCTGCCCGTACAGGGCCGCCATGACGCACAGGTGCGCGGTATACAGGCTCAAGGTCATCGCGCCGGCGCCGCGCAGCGGGAGCAACAGATCCAGCTCGACCCATTGGCCGAGCCTGCCGAGCAGCAGGCAGGCACCGATAACGGCCGCCGCGACACCGGAGGTGTGGAGCAGATCCAGCGTGGTGCCGGAATGCGGGGCGGCGGTCGCCAGCCACCACCATGACCCCGACTGTTCAATGCCGGCCAGGTTGACCTGAAGCAGGCTGTCGAGCGGGTACGCCGGGTCCGCGAACCGTGCCTGGAGGGCTGCCAGGCCACCCCAGTCCTCCATCATCACGATGCCGAGCCATTTGGCCAGGACCGCCACCACGGTCCCGCCGGCCAGCAGCAGGACCTGCACCACCGCCGTCGACACGGCCAGCCGGCCGACCGCGAGGCCGATCAGCAGATACGCGATCCACTGGAACACCGGATAGTAGCCGGTCAGGAAGAGGTCACCCAGCATTCTCGCGGGGGTGGACAGGTCCTCCCACCCGGGGTTGTGTCCCAGCTGCAGGGGCGGCCTGGCGGCCAGCAGCCAGGGCCGCAGCAGGTAGGCCAGCACCGGGGTGACGAGCACCCAGGCGGCCGCGAGTCCGAACAGGCGTTTCGCGCCGAGTCCGATGAACGGCAGGACGCAGAGGAACAGCGCGGCGTAGTGGACCAGGATGATGGCGATGTTGACTTCCAGCCCGCCCAGCGACAGTCCGACGGCGCCCACCACCAGTGCCCGGCACGCGATGCCCCGGCGGGCCGCCGCCAGCCCGGATCCCTCGAGCGGCTGCTGCTTCCCGGTGGACAGCGCCAGCCCGACGCCGGCCAGCACGGCGAAGAGCGCCGAGGCGCGTCCGGAAAATACCAGCCCGACCCAGGTCGGGGTGAGCTGCGCGTCTGATTCGAAGGTGGGCAGCACATGGGTCGCCATCATGCCCAGCAGGGCCAGTCCGCGGGCGGCATCGATGCCGGCCAGGCGGAGGCCGACTGGTCTGCCCTTGGCGGGCTTGGCGCCGCTGGCGGCCTTGCCCTTGGCGCCGCTGGCGGCCCGGCGTTTGGCGGTCCGGGCAGTGGAAGCCAATCCGCGCGGGGTCATCGTCCGATCGTCTCATATCCGGCTGTGCGGCGGTCCCGGGCTACTTTGAAGTCCCAAGCCACGGAAACCCGGCCCGGCGACGGCGTGTCGGCGCCAAAGCCCCCCCCGGACCGCGGGGACCAGATATGCAGACGGCCCCGCGCGCGCTGAAATTCCCCGGCTTTGACTTCGCGACCCCGGAAATCCCCGGTGCTTCCGGTGGCCGCGGTCCGAAGATGCCGACGGCCGTGGTCCGGGGCTACTTTGAAGTCCCAAGCCACGGAAACCCGGCCCGGCGACGGCGTGTCGGCGCCAAAGCCCCCCCGGACCGCGGGGACCAGATATGCAGACGGCCCCGCACGCGCTGAAATTCCCCGGCTTTGACTTCGCGACCCCGGAAATCCCCGGTGATTCCGAGGAACGCGCCGGACCAGCCCTTCAAAGGTGGGGGGCATGCCTATCCGGTTAGCTCAGCTCTTGTGATGTTGGCCCGGTCCGACCGTGATTATTTGGATGTAGGCGGTCGCCGATTCGTTAGCGCCGAGACCCAGCAGGGTCTGGAAGGCGGCCATGGGCACCGCGGGCGCCGAAGGCCTTCCGGCCAGCGACAAGCCGCCAGATAAGCCCGCCAAGCCCCATCATCGGGGAACCGGTGCTGAACTCCACAATCGACCGCGGAAAATCAGGACGAACCATAAATCCTCACACTCACTGAGTTAACCGGATAGGCATGGTGGGGAATTCCCGTGACGGAAGGGGTGTCGCCCCCGGTCTTGTATTCGAATATATGTTCGAATACCATGGGGCCATGGACAACGCATCAGAGCCTGCTATTCCGGACCCTGCTTTTCGGGACCACGCCTCTCCGGACCACGCTTCTCCCCGGGATGCATCCGGCGTGCTGAAGGCGATGAGCCCGGGCGTGGTGGATTTCCTCTTTCGGCGGCTCGTCGCTGGGGAAGCGGCGGAGGACGTCCACTGGCACAGGGAAGGCACGGCGCTCTCCGCCCAGACGCCCGGCGCCGAGCTTGCCCGGAGGCTGTCCGAGACAGACCTCGAGGCGCTCACGCCCGCCGAGCTGTTCCACTACGGGCGGGCCGCGCAACGGCTTGCCGCCTGGGCGGAAGCCCTGCGGGAGGGTGCGGTCGGCCGATACTGCGCGGCGCCCCCCGGCGGCGGCCCTCCGCCTGCCTGACTGGCCCCGGGGCGGCCCTCCGCCTGCCTGACCGGCCCCGGGGCGCCCCGCGCCTTGCCTGACCGGCCCCGGGGCGCCCCGCGCCTTGCCTGACCGGCCCCGGGGCGCCCCGGGCGCCCCCGCCTGCCTGACAGACTCCGCGCCTTGCCTGACAGGCCCGCGGGCGGCATGCCGGGTGACACCCCGCTGTAGGGCCTGCTGCCCGGGCCACGGCATGCCTAGGATGGCAGCATGACCACCGCGCTGACGCTCTCCGCGATCCAGTACCAGGCCCTTGGCGGCGGCCTGGCCGCCAACGTGCCCGAGCACATCCGCCTCATCGAGGACGCCGAATCGCACGGCGCCCGGCTCGTGATCTTCCCGGAACTGTCCCTCATCGGCTATCAGCTGGACCTGTTGGCGGATCCCCGGCAGTGGGTGACCACAGCGGACAACACGCTCGGCGGCCTCCGGGAGATCTGCCGGCGGACCGGCATCACCGCGGTCGTGGGCGCAGCCTTCAAGGAACCGGACGACACGCCGCGGCTGGCCTCGCTCGCCGTCCATCCCACCGGCGTAGTGGAGGCCGGCTTCAAAGCCAGGCTGCACGGACCCGAGCAGCAGCATTTCAGCGCCGGGGAGCGGGCAGCCGTACTGGACCTCGACGGCTGGAAGATCGCGCTGGCCATCTGCTTCGACGCAGCCCATCCGGACCACGCGGGGGACGCGTCGGCGGCGGGCGCGGATATCTACGCCGTCTCGGGCCTCTACACGGCCGGGCAGGACCACCGGCTCGCCCTGCACCTCGGGGCCCGTGCCATGGACAACCGGATGTTCACCGTGCTGGCCAACCTGGGCGGCACCACGCCGCTCGGTCCGTCCTGCGGGCTGAGCGGTTTCTGGGGCCCCGACGGGCTCCCGCTCCGCCAGGCGGGCGGGACGGGGACGGAGGTGCTGACCGCGACGCTGCAACACAGCGCCCTGGAACGCCGGGCCCCGGACGGAGTGCCCAAGGGTGCCGCGGCCGGACCGCAATGACGCGCGGACCGCCGACTTTGACGCGCATCACGCCGCCGCCATTGTCCTAACACGCCGTGGACAGGGTAACGTTTTTACCATGGCTGACTCTGACATTCGCTCGTACACGTTCGGAACCCTTGTGACCGCCATGGTCACGCCTTTCACCACCGACGGGCAAGTCGACTACCAGAAGTCCGCAGAGCTGGCCAGCAAGCTCGTCGACGATGGCAATGACGCCCTCGTCATCTCCGGCACCACCGGCGAAACATCGACGCTGGAGGACGACGAAAAAGAGCGGCTGTTCCGCGTCATCGTCGACGCGGTGGGGGACCGGGCCAAGGTTATCGCCGGCACCGGCACCAACCACACCTCGCACTCGATCGAGATGGCCAAGCGCGCCGCCAAGGCCGGCGCCCACGGGCAGCTGATCGTCACCCCGTACTACAACAAGCCGAGCCAGGCCGGTATCCAGGCCCATATCGAAGCCGTCGCCGACGCCGCCGACCTTCCCGTCATGGTCTACGACATCCCCGGCCGCGCCGGGGTCCCGATCCTGCCCGAGACCATGATCCGGCTCGCGGACCATCCCCGGATTGTGGCGCTCAAGGACGCGAAGGCTGACTTCGCGGCCGTGACCCGCGTCCTGGCGAACACCGACCTCGATGTCTACTCCGGCGATGACGGACTGACCCTGCCGTGGATGGCAGCGGGCGCCGTCGGCCTGGTCAGCGTCACGGCGCACGTGGCGACGCGCCAGTTCCGCGCCATGATTGACGCCGCACTTGCGGGCGATTTTGCTACCGCCCGCACCTTACATTTCGAACTGGACCCCGTGGTCCGTGCAGTGATGACCCATATCCAGGGTGCTGTAGCTGCCAAGCAGGTTCTTAAGTGGCAGGGAGTCCTGCCCAACTCGGTTGTCCGTTTGCCCCTCGTGGAGCCGGGCGAGGCCGAGATCGCAACCATCCGCGAGGATTTGGCGGAAGCAGGGCTGGTCTTTCCCTGATCGGGTGTTTTTCCCGATCGGCCAAGACCAGTCCAGTTTCCGCTTGGAAAGTAGTGCACTATGACCCAAACCGCCCTTCCCGGCCTTGTTACGCCGCCCAAACTCACCAAGGACACGCTGCGGATTGTGCCGCTCGGCGGCCTGGGGGAGATCGGCCGCAACATGACGGTCTTCGAAGTCGACGGCAAACTGCTCATCGTCGACTGCGGTGTCCTCTTCCCTGAGGAGACCCAGCCCGGCGTCGACCTGATCCTGCCCGATTTCTCCTACATCGAGAACCGGCTCGAGGACATCGTTGCCGTCGTCCTGACCCACGGCCACGAGGACCACATCGGCGCGGTCCCCTACCTGCTGCGCCTGCGCGCCGACATTCCCCTGGTGGGCTCCCGGCTGACGCTGGCCCTCATCGAGGCGAAGCTGCAGGAGCACCGGATCAAGCCCGTCATGCAGACTGTCACCGAGGGACAGGTTCAAAAGTTCGGCCCGTTCGAATGCGAATTCATAGCCGTCAACCACTCCATCCCCGACGCCTTGGCCGTGTTCATCCGCACCGCGGGCGGCACCGTGCTGCATACCGGCGACTTCAAGATGGACCAGCTGCCCCTCGACGGCCGGATCACCGACCTCCGGCACTTCGCCAAACTGGGTGAAGAAGGCGTGGACCTGTTCATGTCGGACTCCACCAACGCCGACGTCCCGGGCTTCACCACTGCCGAGAAGGACATCGGGCCCACCCTGGACCGGCTCTTCGGCCAGGCCTCCAAGCGCCTGATCGTGGCCTCGTTCTCCTCGCACGTGCACCGCGTCCAGCAGGTCCTCGACGCCGCCGCCAACCACAACCGCAAGGTTGCCTTCGTCGGCCGCTCGATGGTCCGCAACATGACCATCGCCGAGAAGCTTGGCTACCTGGACGTCCCGGCCGGCATCCTGGTCGACATCAAGAACATCGACAACCTGCCGGACAACCGTGTGGTGCTCATGTCCACCGGTTCCCAGGGCGAGCCGATGGCGGCCCTGTCCCGCATGGCCAACGGCGACCACCGCGTCGTCGTCGGCCAGGGCGACACTGTCATTCTCGCCTCCAGCCTCATCCCGGGCAACGAGAACGCCGTCTTCCGCATCATCAACGGCCTGCTCAAGCTCGGCGCCGACGTCATCCACAAGGGCAACGCAAAGGTCCACGTTTCCGGCCACGCCGCCGCCGGGGAACTGCTGTACTGCTACAACATCCTTGAGCCGCTCAACGCGATGCCGGTGCACGGCGAGACCCGCCACCTGATCGCCAACGGCAAGATCGCGCTCGACTCCGGCGTCCCCGAGGAGAGCATCCTGCTGGCGGACAACGGCACGGTCATCGACCTCCGGGACCACCAGGCCGACATCGTGGGCCAGGTCGAGGTCGGCTTCGTCTACGTCGACGGCTCCAGCGTCGGCGAAGTCACCGAAGCCGATCTGAAGGACCGCCAGACCCTCGGCGACGAAGGCTTCATCTCGATCATCACGGTCATCCACCGCGCCACCGGCAAGGTCGTTTCCGGGCCGGAGATCCACGCCCGCGGCGTGGCCGAGGATGATTCCGTCTTCGACGAGATCATCCCCAAGATCAACGCCGCCCTGGAGGAGGCCGTGCTGAACCGCACGGACCACACCACGCACCAGCTGCAGCAGGTTGTCCGCCGCGTTGTCGGCACCTGGGTCAACCGCAAGCTGCGCCGCAAGCCCCTGATCATCCCGGTGGTCCTGGAGGCGTAAGCGCCCACGCGCGCGCTCAGCGCCCAAGCCCAGCGCTCAAGCACAACCCAGACGCGGCCTTCCCGGCCTGCTGGCAGCCACCCGGCTGCCGCAGGCGGGGGAGGCCGTTCCTGCATGCCGGGGCGCCCCGGCCCTGGCGGGACGCAGATAGGACACAGTCGGGAAACCGGTGCCCGCCCGATCCAACATGGCTCCCGGAAAGCCCGGAAATCCGGGGTTTCCGGCCCGGGATCGGGTACCGTGGCAGGTATGGCGACACGTACTTCCCCCGCGCCTAGAGGAAACTCAAGCGGCAAATCAGGCAGCTCCACGGGCCGGAGCTCCGGCACGGCCGCATCCAAAACCGGCCGGCCGCAGGGAACCGCGCGCACCCGGCAACTGGCCGCCGTGGAGCCGAAGCAGCCCTGGCTGGTGCGGATGGTGGCCGGAGCCTGGCTTGGCCTGGGCCACGTCGTCGGTGCCGGCATCCGGCGGATCGGCCAGGACGTCAGCGATCTCGCCCCCGGGGAACGCCGCGATGGCGCCGCCCTGTTCAACCTTGCGCTCGGCGTCTTCATCGCCACCTTCGCCTGGTGGGGTTTCCGGGGCTGGCTCCCGGACCTGGTCTTCGGGGTCGTCAACGGCACGTTCGGCGCCATGGCCCTGCTGCTGCCGCTTATGCTCTTTGTCTGCGCCTTCCGGCTGTTCCGCCAGCCCGTTGACGGCCGCGGCAACAACCGGATCGGGATCGGCTTCCTGATCATGACCCTTGCCGGCTCCGGCCTTGCCCATATCATCGGCGGGCAGCCTGCCGTCGCCGACGGCTTCGACGGGCTGCGCCGCGCGGGCGGCATGCTCGGCTACCTGGCCGCCGCGCCTCTGGCTGCCCTCCATGCCTCGGTCCCGGTGGCGGTCTACAGCGTGCTCGCCTTCGTCTCCCTGCTCATCATCACGGCCACCCCCTTCGGCGCCATTCCCGGCCGGCTGCGGGACGCCTATGAACACCTGATGGGGATCGACCTGCAGGACGGCGACGGCGGTGGCCACGACCGCAGCTACCTGTACGAAAACGACGCCGCCGCGGCCCCGCCCAGGAAGAAGCGCCGGCGCCTCTTCGGCAAGGACCACGACGCCGATGCCCGCCTCGAAGGCTACGTCGGCGACGAAGCGTTCGAGCATGCCCTCATCGACGACGACGACGTTGCCGGGGAGGCAGGGGGAGCCGCGGGCTCCACCTCAGTGGCGCCCGGCGTGCGCCGGCCCACCCTGGCCGAGATCGCCGTCGGGAAGATCAAGGCGGCCCAGGGCCTTGGTACTGCAGCAGGCAGCACCGCCGGCAGTGTCTCCGGATTGGCGGGGGAGAACGCCACCGAGGCCATCCCGCTCGTCACCCCGGGCATGGTGGCCGCGGGATCGCTGAACCCGGCCGCCCCGGCGCCCGGTGCCGCGGCCGTTGCCGCCGCCGCGCAGGTTCCCTCCCGCCCGGCCGCCCCGCCCCCGCTGCCGACGCCGATTCCGCAGCGTACCGAACAGCTCTCCCTGGCCGGCGACGTCACCTACACGCTGCCGGCGTCGGATGTGCTGACCCCGGGCTCCGTCCCCAAGGAGCGCACCGAGGCCAACGACGCGATCGTGGCCTCGCTGACGGAGACCCTCAACCAGTTCAATGTCGAGGCCCAGGTCACCGGCTTCAGCCGCGGCCCCACGGTCACGCGGTACGAAATCGAGCTGTCCCCGGGCACCAAGGTGGAACGCGTCACCGCCCTGTCCAAGAACATCTCCTATGCCGTGGCCAGCTCCGACGTGCGCATCCTGAGCCCCATTCCCGGCAGGTCCGCGATCGGCATCGAGATCCCCAACACGGACCGCGAGACCGTGTCGCTGGGCGACGTGCTGCGCAGCCAGAACGCCCGCCGCACGGAGCACCCCATGGTGATCGGCGTCGGCAAGGACGTCGAGGGCGGCTACGTTGTCGCAAACCTCGCCAAGATGCCGCACCTCCTGGTGGCCGGCGCCACGGGTGCCGGCAAGTCGGCGTTCGTCAACGCCATGATCACCTCCATCCTGATGCGCGCCACCCCCGACGAGGTCCGCATGGTCATGGTGGACCCCAAGCGCGTGGAACTCACCGCCTACGAAGGCGTCCCGCACCTCATCACGCCCATCATCACCAACCCGAAGAAGGCCGCCGAGGCCCTGCAGTGGGTGGTCCGGGAAATGGACGCCCGGTACGACGACCTCGCCAATTACGGCTTCAAACACATCGACGACTTCAACAAGGGCGTCCGGGCCGGCAAGGTCATCCCGCCGGAGGGTTCCAAGCGGGTCATCCGGCCCTACCCGTACCTGCTGGTGATCGTGGACGAGCTCGCCGACCTCATGATGGTGGCCCCGCGCGACGTCGAGGATTCCATCGTCCGGATCACCCAGCTGGCCCGCGCGGCCGGCATCCACCTGGTCCTCGCCACCCAGCGCCCTTCAGTGGACGTCGTCACCGGCCTGATCAAGGCCAATGTGCCCTCCCGGATGGCGTTCGCGACGTCCTCCGTCACCGACTCCCGCGTGGTCCTGGACCAGCCGGGGGCCGAGAAACTGATCGGCCAGGGCGACGCGCTCTTCCTGCCCATGGGCGCCTCCAAGGCCATGCGCGTGCAGGGCGCCTGGGTCACTGAATCCGAGATCCACAATGTCGTCGAACACGTCAAGGGCCAGCTCAAGGCCGTCTACCGTGACGACGTCGCCCCCGACGCGCCCAAGAAGCAGATCGACGACGACATCGGGGACGACCTCGATGTCCTGCTGCAGGCCACCGAACTTGTGGTCACCACCCAGTTCGGCTCCACCTCGATGCTGCAGCGCAAGCTCCGCGTCGGTTTTGCGAAGGCCGGCCGGCTCATGGACCTGCTCGAATCCAGGGGAGTGGTGGGCCCCTCCGAGGGGTCCAAGGCCCGCGACGTCCTTGTGAAGCCGGACGACCTCGCCGCCGTCCTGGCCGCGATGAACGGCCTGGACGTGCCCGCCGTCGCCGATTCCCAGACGGCCGCGCTGAGCGATAACGCGAACGCCAACATCGCCCAGGGCGGCTACGCCGAGGACCTCGTCGCCGCCGATCTGGACCAGCGGGCCCAGTCGGTGCACTACTTTGACGGTGCCGACGGCGCCGACGGCGGGTCCGGCGGGGATGAAGACGGCTCCGAGGACGCCTGGTCGCTCACCGGACGGTAGCCTAGGAGGGTGACTAGCTCCGAAGCGAACAGCCCCGGGCCCGCCGCGCGGATCTGGAACCTGCCGAACATCCTGACGATGCTGCGGATTGTGCTGGTGCCCTTCTTCGTCTGGCTGCTCGTCGCCGATGCCCCCGGACTGCACCCGCAGAACGGACTCTGGCGCTGGATTGCCGCCGCGCTGTTCGCCGTGGCCATCTACACCGACAAGCTCGACGGCGACATCGCCCGCAGCCGCGGGCTCGTGACGGACTTCGGCAAGATCGCGGACCCGATCGCGGACAAGCTCCTGATCGGCTCCGCCCTGGTCATGCTCTCGCTGCTCCAGGAGCTTCCCTGGTGGGTCACCATCCTGATCCTGGTGCGGGAATGGGGCATCACGGCCCTGCGTTTCTTCGTCATCCGTTACGGCGTGATTCCGGCCTCGCGCGGCGGAAAGCTCAAAACCGTCGTGCAGACCGCGGCCATTTTCCTCTACATCATTCCGCTGGCCTCCCTCACGCCGTGGCTCGGCGGCCTCGCCTTCGCGGTCATGATGGTGGCCCTGGCCATCACGCTCTGGACCGGCGGCGAGTACGTCATCGAGGCGCTCAAGCTGCGTTCCAGCGGCATCAGGGCAAAGAAACAGGACGTCCAGGAGGGCAAGGCATGACCGATCTGAACCCCAATCTTCACCCCAACCTGCACCGCATCGCCGGCCAGGCGGTCGACGGCGCCATCGGCCGCGGGCTGACAGTGGCCACCGGCGAATCCCTCACCGCCGGCATGCTGGCCGCCATGCTGGCCGACACCCCCGGAGCCTCCGAAATGCTGCAGGGCGGCGTCGTGTCCTACCAGAACGCGGTCAAAGTCGATGTGCTGGGGGTGCCGCGCGAACTGCTCGACGCCGTCGGCTCCGTGGACGGGCAGGTCGCCGCGGCGATGGCCGCCGGGGCGCGGAGGATCTGCGGCGCCGACATCGGGGTGTCCACCACCGGTGTGGCCGGCCCGGAGCCGCACGACGGAAAGGCCGTCGGCACCGTCTTCATCGGCCTCGCCACGGCGGACGGGTCGACGTCGTACGGCTACGCCTTCGAGGGAAGCCGGCCGGAAATCCGTGCCCTCGCCTGCGCCGCCGCCCTGGAGCGCCTGCTCGAAGCCCTATCTTCCTGAAGCTGCCGGGCGTAATGTTGCCGGGAACAAAAGTTGATTCCTAATAGTTGTTACATTGTGTCGCCTCCGAATATAGGAGGCGCCTAGGATGAAGGCATCAATTGTTCGCTGTGATGGCGAACTCGACTTACGAGGGAGCAAGGCGATACAGATGGTAAAGCAGCCCGTATCCGTAAACGGCGTTGTCCGCTGGAAGGATGTGGGCCTCGCCGATCAGGCAAAGAGCGAACAGAAGGGGCGCAAGATGGTTGTACTTCGTCACGAAATCGGTGATGTGCTTCGCGATGTCCGCCAACGCCAAGGCCGTACCCTCCGCGAAGTCTCGCACAGCGCCCGCGTTTCCCTGGGCTACCTGAGTGAAGTGGAACGCGGCCAGAAGGAAGCCTCCTCGGAGCTGCTGTCCTCGATCTGCTCGGCCCTGGAAGTGCCGCTCTCGCTGATGCTCCGTGAAGTCAGCGACCGCGTCGCCGTCGCCGAGGGCGTCGCAGTTCCTGACACCGTTCCGCAGGAGTTCGCGCAGCGCTATGGCCGCGACCTGGACCGGGAACTCAACTCGGACCTGAACGAGGAACTGGCCAAGGGGCTGCTCTCCGGCGCACGCTAGGCCGAGTCCAAAGCCGCTACTACTCTGATGAGAAGGCCCCCGGCTACGTGCCGGGGGCCTTCTTCGTCGCGGGCCGTGCTGCGGGCCGTGCTGCGGGCCACGCCTCCGGCCAGCGGGTGCGCCGGGTAGTACGCTAGGCGGTCTCGTCCTTGGGGAAGCCGTCCCGTTCGTAGATGGCGTTCAGCTTTGCCATGTAGGTGGCGAGCGTCTGCAGTTCCTCCGGCGGCCACTCCGCCAGCCGTTCCCGGAAGACCTCGCGCCGGGCGTCCTGCACCTGGTGCATTTTCTCCTCGCCCCGGGGGGTGAGCCTGATGGACTGCGCGCGGCCGTCGAGGGGGTCGGCTTCCTTGGATACCAGGCCCAGGCTTTCAAGGAAAGCGATCTGCCGGCTCACGGAGGGCTTGCCGACGCCGATGCTCGAGGCCAGTTCGGTCAGGCGGATGGGACCCTGGCGGCGGATCACGCTGAGGAGGCCATAGGCGGCCGGTTCCATGTCCGGGTGGACCTGGCGCGACAGCTGATGGGAAACGGAACGGCCGCGGCGCCAGAGCACGCTTATCTGGTGCTCGACGGCGGTCAGCGCCGCCTCCGTGGGGTCCTCGGCACCGCCGGAGGCGCCGGGTCCTTCGATTGGGTTGCTCATGGCAACAATTCTAGGGTCCCGCGCCGTGAGAGACTTTATCGGTGCGAATCAGTGACTTTTGGCGGCTCATGGACGACGAGTTCGGGGCCGGATACTCCCGCGTCGTCGCCAGTTCCCTGGTCCTGGCGGGCGTCGGGGACCGTACGGCCGAGCAGGCCCTGGGTGCCGGTGTTCCGCCGCGGCAGGTCTGGCTCGCTCTGTGCGACGTCCAGGACGTCCCGCCCGAGCGGCGGCTGGGCCGCGACGTTAAACCGCGTTAAAACGCGTTAGACAACCTTTCACAACGGCGGCCGGAGGGCCGCCGGCGGCCCGGCCGAGGAAGGCCGGCGTTGACACACCCCCCGATTGTTCGAATATCTGTTCGGATAGGGCTATGCTTTTTTCAGAGCGTTTTCCACATGCGCGACGTCGGCCGGCAATATTGTCGGCGGGTGGCATTAGCGTCAGTGATGACAGAAAAACGGCCGCAACGGCCACTCCACAGCGAGAAAGCATTAGAGGTGTGAACCATGGCCGCAGCCCCGGATCGTGAAAAGGCGCTCGAAGCAGCGCTTGCCCAGATTGACAAGCAGTTCGGCAAAGGGTCCGTCATGCGACTGGGCGACGAAGTCCGTGCGCCGATCGAGGTCATCCCGACCGGCTCGATTGCACTGGACATAGCCTTGGGAATTGGCGGACTGCCCCGCGGCCGCATCGTTGAGATCTACGGTCCGGAATCCTCCGGTAAGACCACCGTGGCACTGCACGCGGTGGCCAGCGCCCAGCGCATGGGCGGCATCGCCGCCTTCATCGACGCCGAACACGCCCTCGATCCCGAATACGCTGCCAGGCTGGGCGTGGACACCGACGCCCTCCTGGTCTCGCAGCCGGACACCGGCGAGCAGGCCCTGGAGATCATGGACATGCTCATCGGCTCCGGCTCCCTCGACGTCATCGTCATCGACTCCGTCGCCGCGCTGGTTCCCCGTGCCGAAATCGAAGGCGACATGGGCGACAGCCACGTCGGCCTCCAGGCCCGCCTGATGAGCCAGGCCCTGCGTAAGATCACCGGCCGGCTTAGCCAGACCAAGACCACCGCCATCTTCATCAACCAGTTGCGCGAAAAGATCGGCGTGTTCTTCGGCTCCCCGGAAACCACCACCGGCGGCAAGGCGCTGAAGTTCTACGCGTCCATCCGAATCGACGTCCGCCGGATCCAGACCCTCAAGGAGGGCGCGGACTCCGTCGGTAACCGCACCAAGGCCAAGATCGTCAAGAACAAGATGGCTCCGCCCTTCAAGATCGCCGAATTCGACATCATCTACGGCCAGGGCATTTCCCGCGAAGGCGGCATCATCGACATGGGTGTCGAGCACGGCATCATCAAGAAGTCCGGTTCCTGGTTCACCTACGACGGCGACCAGCTGGGCCAGGGCATGGAGAACTCCCGCCGCTTCCTGCGCGACAACCCTGAGCTGGCCGCCGAGCTCGAGCGCCTCATCAAGGAGAAGCTCGGCGTCGGCGTGAAGCCGCCGGCCGAGACCGAAGCATCGCCGAAGCTGAAGGCCGTTGACGGTTTCTAACGGCAGGGCGCGTCAGCGGTCAGGGTTCCATGCACGGAATCCTGACCGCGGCCTCGCGGAAGGCGGCTTCGCGGAGATTGCCGGTCCTGCCGGTGAGGCAGCTGCCCGCGCGGTGTCCCGTACGGTGCCGCCGGACAACGAAGCAACGCCGGATTCTGCAGCGGTGCCGGAACCTGAAGCGGCGCCGGACCGCGACGCCGATCCGGCCGCCGTGGCCCGGGCCATTGTGCTCCGGCAGCTGACGAATTCACCGAAAAGCCGGTTGCAGCTTTCCCGCAAGCTGGCCGAGCGCAACGTCCCCGAGGACGTCGCCGAGGCTGTGCTGGACCGCTTCGAGGAAGTGCGCCTCATCAACGACGCCGAGTTTGCCGAGATGTGGGTGCGCAGCCGCTCCCAGACCCGCAAGCTCGCCAAGGGTGCGCTGCGGCGTGAGCTGGCCGAAAAGGGCATTGACCCGGATACGGCGGCCGGCGCCCTGGAACAGCTCAGCGACGAGGACGAGGAGTCCGCCGCCCGCGGACTCGTGGAACGCAAGCTCCGGGGAGCCCGCGGCCTGGAGGACCGCGCCGAGCGGGACAAGGCCACCCGCCGGCTGGCCTCCATGCTCGCGCGCAAGGGCTACCAGCCCTCGCAGGCGTTCCGGATTGTCGGCGAGGTCCTCGATGCCGCGGGCCGTACCGAACCGGATCTCTGATTCCGCCGCGGCACGGCAGGCACGGGCCCGCAGCGGCGCCGGCAGGACCCCCACGCGGCGCCGGTGCCGAACCGGTACCCTTAACAGGTGAGTTTGACCATTCCTTCCCCAGCAGCCGGCACCACTCCTTCCATCGATTCCGCCTCATCCCCTGACACGCCGCGGCCCCGCACTTACCAGGTACGCACCTTCGGGTGCCAGATGAACGTGCACGATTCCGAACGCATGTCCGGGATGCTGGAGGCCGCCGGCTACGTCCCCGCTGCCGGCGAGCAGGCCGACGTCGTCGTCTTCAATACCTGCGCGGTGCGGGAGAATGCCGACAACAAGCTCTATGGCAACCTCGGCATGCTGGCCCCGGTCAAGGCCGCCAACCCCGGCATGCAGATCGCGGTGGGCGGGTGCCTCGCGCAGAAGGACCGCGAGACCATCCTGAAGAAGGCCCCCTGGGTTGACGCCGTGTTCGGGACCCACAACGTCGGCGCCCTGCCGGCCCTGCTGGAGCGGGCGCGCCACAACAACGAGGCGCAGCTGGAAATCCTCGAGTCCCTGGACGTCTTCCCGTCCACCCTCCCCACCAAGCGTGATTCGGTCTATGCCGGCTGGGTGTCCATCTCGGTGGGCTGCAACAACACATGCACCTTCTGCATCGTCCCTGCCCTGCGCGGCAAGGAGAAGGACCGCCGCCCCGGCGACATCCTGGCCGAGATCCAGGCCCTCGTCGACGACGGCGCCATCGAAGTGACGCTGCTGGGGCAGAACGTGAACTCCTACGGCGTGGAATTCGGCGACCGGCAGGCGTTCTCGAAGCTGCTGCGCGCCTGCGGCGACATCCCCGGCCTGGAACGGGTCCGGTTCACCAGCCCGCACCCGGCGGCCTTCACCGACGACGTGATCGACGCCATGGCCGAAACGCCCAATGTCATGCCCCAGCTGCACATGCCGCTGCAGTCGGGCTCGGACAAGGTCCTCAAAGACATGAGGCGGTCCTACCGCTCCACCAAATTCCTTGGCATCCTGGACAAGGTCCGCGGGAAGATGCCGCACGCCGCGATTTCCACGGACATCATCGTCGGGTTCCCCGGCGAGACAGAAGAGGACTTCCAGGCCACCCTCGACGTCGTGGAGAAGTCCCGCTTCGCCACCGCCTTCACGTTCCAGTACTCCAAGCGCCCCGGCACCCCCGCCGCGGACCTGCCGGACCAGCTCCCCAAGGCCGTGGTGCAGGAACGCTTCGAGCGGCTGACCGCCCTGCAGGACCGGATCGCGGCCGAGGAAAACGCCCGCCAGCTGGGCCGCCGCGTGGAGGTCATGGTCACCGCGCAGTCCGGCCGCAAAGCCGGGGAAACCCACCGCCTCTCCGGCCGCGCCCAGGACCAGCGGCTCGTCCACTTCTCGGTGCCCGCCGGCGCCGACGTGCCGCGCCCGGGCGACCTCGTCACGGTAACCATCACGGCGGCCGCCGCCTTCCACCTTGTAGCGGACCCTGCCTCGGCCGCCGACTACAGCCTCCGCCGCTCCCGCGCCGGCGACGCGTGGGACCGCTCCCAGGCCGAGTCCTGCGGGGTTCCCGCCCCGGGTGCCAGCTCCGGCAGGACCGGCGTGTCCCTGGGTATGCCGGGCCTCCCGGCCCGCGGCCGCTAGCCTGGTGGCCGTCCCGCCGGAAGGCACGACGCCGACCACGCAAGGCGCGACGCGGACGCCGGATGCCGCGCCGCCCGCGCGAGCAGAGGGACCTGCCGCGCCCGACGCGCCGCCGGTGATCGCCGTCGTCGGGCCGACCGGCTCCGGCAAGTCCGATCTCGCCGTCTCGCTCGCGCTGGAACTCGGCGGCGAGGTCATCAACGCCGACTCCATGCAGTTCTACCGCGGCATGGATATCGGGACGGCGAAGATCACCGGGGCCGAACGCCAGGGCGTGCCGCACCACCTCCTGGACATCATGGACGTGACCGAGGAAGCCAGTGTCTCCGGCTTCCAGCAGCAGGCACGGGCCCTGATTGCCGGGATCCACGGCCGCGGGAAACGGGCGATCCTGGCCGGCGGCTCCGGGCTGTACGTCCGCGCGGCCCTCGACGTCCTGGAGTTTCCCGGCACGGACCCTGCCATCCGGCGCCGCCTCGAGGCGGAGCTGGCAGCGGCGGGAGCGGCGCCGCTGCGGGCCCGGCTGGAACGTGTCGACCCGGTGTCCGCGGGCAGGCTCGCCGACACCCGCCGGATCGTCCGCGCCCTGGAGGTGTTCGAACTGACCGGGCGGCCCTTCAGCTCCTTCATGCCCACCCGCGAGTACTTCGCGCCGGCCGTGCAGATCGGGCTGGAGGTGGACCGCCCGCTGCTCCACGAACGGCTCGGCCGCCGTGTCCACCGCATGGTGGACCAGGGCCTGCTCGAAGAAGTGAGGACGCTCGACGCAGCGGGACTCCGGCTGGGGAAGACCGCGCCCCGGGCCCTCGGCTACGCCCAGTTCCTCAAGGTCCTCGACGGCGAATCGGACGTGGACCAGGCCGCGGAGGCAACGATCATCGCCACCCGGCAGTTCGCCCGGCGCCAGCTCACCTGGTTCCGCGCGGATCCGCGCATCACCTGGCTTGACTGGCAGGATCCGGAGCTGGCGGCCAAGGCCGCCGCGCTCTGCCGTCAAGCCTTCACCGGACCGGTAACCTTGGAACATGGACGAATCCTTGGCAGTGGCCGCCGACCGTAACGCTGAGCCCGGCACTGCAGCCCTGAGCGGACTGAAGTTTTCCAAGGGCCACGGCACCGGCAACGACTTCGTGCTGATCGCGGATCCCACCGGCGCCCTCGCCGTCACTCCCGGGCAGGTCGCCGCGCTGTGCGACCGCCACCGGGGGATCGGCGGCGACGGGCTGATCCGCGCCGTCCCGTCCCGGCTGCTCCCCGAAGGCCAGGAGCTGCTGGCACAGCACCCGGAGGCCGAGTGGTTCATGGACTACCGCAACGGTGACGGCTCGCTCTCGGAAATGTGCGGCAACGGTGTCCGGGTGTTCGTGCACTTCCTGATAGCCGAAGGCCTGGTCGATCTGCCGGCAGGGAAGTCCCTGACCATCGGCACCCGCGGCGGGGCGAAGACGATCGTCCGCACGGCGGCCGGCTACGCCGTGGACATGGGCCCCTGGGAATTCATCTTCCCGGGCGAGGCCACCGCCCGGGCCATGGATTCGCTGGTCAGCGCCACGGGGCTGGAAGTGGCCAGGCCAGCGCTCTCGGTCAGCATGGGCAACCCGCATACGGTCGTGGCCCTCGCCGAACCGGCAGAGCTGGAAGCGACCCAGCTGTTCACCGCACCCCACGTTGACCCGGCGCCCCCGCACGGCACGAACGTGGAGTTCGTTGTGCCGTCCGAGCCGCTGGTCCACGACGGCGTGGGGACCATCACCATGCGGGTGCACGAGCGGGGAGTGGGGGAGACCCAGTCCTGCGGCACCGGCGCCTGCGCCGCCGCCGTCGCGATCCGCCACTGGGCCGGCCAGGGCGCACCGGACGCCTGGAACGTCCACGTGCCCGGCGGCGTCGTGAGTGTGAAGTTCTTCCTCGGCCCGGAGGGGCACGAGCACGTCGAGCTCAGCGGCCCGGCCGTGATCGTGGCTAGCGGGACGCTTTCCTGACCCGCAGGATCCGGAAGGACTTCGAGGTGCTCTCCCGGGTGACCGTGAAGCTGGAATCCAGCTCGGCCGCCAGCCAGCGCTGAAGTGAATCCGAGCCCAGGTTCTTCTGCACCACCAGCCAGGCAGAGCCGCCGGGTGCGAGCCGGGGCAGCCAGAGGAGCAACAGGGCGTGAAGCTCATCCTTGCCGATCCGGATGGGCGGGTTGGACCAGATCGTGTCGAAGCGAAGCTCCGGGTCCACGGCGTCCGGAGTGCTGGCCGTGACATTTCCCAGCCCCAGCAGGGCGGCGTTCTCGTTCGTCAGCGCCACGCAGCGCTCATTGACATCCACCGCGTAGACCTGTGCGTGCGGGGCCCGCAGCGCCAGGGTCAGCGCGACCGGACCCCAGCCGCAGCCGATGTCGAGCAGGTTTCCCTGCGGTGCCGGGGCGGGCGCCTCGGCGAGCAGCACCGCCGTCCCCTTGTCGATGCCGTCCGGGCTGAAGATCGCCGAGGACGTCTGCAGGTGGCGCGTTTCACCGGCAAGCTCCACGGTCAGTGGCTTGCGGGTGAACGGCCCGGCTGGCTGGGCGCTGAAATAGTGTGCAGACTCCATAACTGGCCAGATTAGTTGGCTGGCGGCCCCGATGGGAAACCGGGGCGCGGGCGGATCAGCGCGGTCTGCTAGGCTTAAATACATGATCTTGAACTTCAAGTAGCCGGCACGGGTTTCAACCACACGGCCTGAAACCCGTCCCCGCAGCGACGCAGGTTGATACCTTCCGCTCGGCGCCCCCACAGGGAACTCACAGCAGTGACCTCACCGGTCCGGCGCGCCTTTCACTTGGAGTCCCGTAATGCTGAACGCATAAATTCTTTCACCCCATCGCCGCCTTTTCCCTCCCTCAATTTCACAGCTCCGCCTCGGAGCCCACCCTGCCGCCGGCGCCGCCGCCGCAGGCATCCCAGGAGGCCCGGATGACCACCAGTCGTCAGCCCAGCGCGAATACCGCGCCACACAGCAACAATCGGCACTATTCTGAAAGTGCCGAACCTTCGAAGGAGACCATGACCAGTCAGCCCAACACCGGACCCGATTCAGCAGCCTCGGACATGAGTCCCGAGGAAATCCAGGCTGTTATCGACCGGATCCTCTCCAAGGACGCCCCCGCCCGGAACGCAGTCCGCAGTGCCGGTCCGGATGACGACGGCGCCGACCCCAGGACGGTGCTCGGCCGGGCCCAGGCGATCTCCGGGCTGGCGGAGGAACACGGCAGCTACGACGGCGACCAGCAGGACCTCGAGGAACGGCACGCCCTGCGCCGTACCGCCGGCCTGTCCACCGAACTCGAAGACGTCACCGAAGTCGAATACCGCCAGCTGCGCCTGGAGCGCGTCGTGCTGGCCGGGCTCTGGACCGAAGGCACCCTCGCCGACGCCGAGAACTCCCTGCGCGAACTCGCGGCCCTGGCCGAGACGGCCGGCTCGGAAGTCCTCGACGGGCTCGTCCAGCGCCGCCAGAAGCCCGATCCGGGCACCTTCCTCGGCTCCGGCAAGGCCCAGGAGCTCAAGGACATCGTGATGTCCACCGGCGCGGACACGGTCGTGGTCGACGCCGAACTCGCACCCTCCCAGCGGCGTGCCCTCGAAGACATTGTCAAAGTCAAGGTCATCGACCGGACGGCCCTGATCCTGGACATCTTCGCGCAGCATGCCAAGAGCCGCGAGGGCAAGGCCCAGGTCGAACTGGCCCAGCTCGAATACCTGCTCCCGCGCCTTCGCGGTTGGGGCGAATCGATGTCCCGCCAGGCCGGTGGCCAGGTGGGCGGCGCCGGCGCCGGCATGGGCTCCCGCGGTCCCGGTGAAACCAAGATAGAACTGGACCGGCGCCGGATCCGCACCCGGGTGGCCAAGCTGCGGCGCGAAATCGCCGCGATGAAGCCGGCCCGGGAAACCAAGCGCGCCAACCGCCGTCGTAATGCCGTCCCCTCGGTGGCGATCGCCGGGTACACCAACGCGGGCAAGTCCTCGCTGCTGAACCGGCTGACCGACGCCGGTGTCCTGGTGGAGAACGCCCTGTTCGCCACCCTGGACCCGACGGTCCGCAAGGCCGAAACTTCGGACGGACTGGGCTACACCCTCGCCGACACCGTCGGCTTCGTCCGCTCGCTGCCCACCCAGCTCGTGGAGGCATTCCGCTCCACCCTGGAAGAGGTCGCCGACTCTGATCTGATCCTGCACATCGTGGACGTCTCCCACCCCGATCCGGAGGGCCAGATTGCCGCGGTCCGGGCAGTCTTCAGCGAAGTCGACGCCCGCAAGGTGCCGGAAATCATCGTCCTGAACAAGGCCGACGCCGCCGATCCCTTCGTGATCGAACGCCTCAAGCAGCGCGAACCGCGCCACGTCGTGGTTTCCGCACGCACCGGCGAGGGCATTCCGGAGCTGCTGAAGGCCATCAGCGAGGGCATTCCCCGGCCCAGCGTGAAGCTGGAACTGATGATCCCGTACAACCGCGGTGACCTGCTCAGCAAGCTCCACGACACCGACGCCGAGATCATCAGCCTCCAGCACGAGGAAACCGGCACCCGGGCCGTGGTGATGGTGCGCGAAGGCTTCGCCGCTGAACTGGATTCGTTCATCAGCAATGACTGACGCGGTGACCGGGGCTGATGCGCCTGGACCTGACGCGCCCACACCGGACGGCGGCCCGGCCGGCGAGCGGTTCGTGATCGAACTGCTCGACCGGGCCGTGTCCGGCATGGGCGGGCAGAGCCGCAGCGGCCAGCACGAAATGGCGCGGCAGGTGGCGCACGCGATCGACACCGGCGACCATCTGCTGGTCCAGGCCGGAACCGGCACGGGAAAGTCCCTGGCGTACCTGATTCCGCTGATCGCCCACTCGCTCGTCAGCGACAAGCCCACCCTGGTTTCCACCGCAACCCTGGCCCTGCAGACCCAGATCGTGGGCCGCGACCTTCCCCGGCTGCTCCAGACCATCACCCCCGCCCTCGAACGTCCCGTCAAGGTCGCGCTCGTCAAGGGCCGCTCCAACTACGTCTGCCGGCACAAGCTCGAGGGCGGGTTCCCGTCCGAGGAACCGTCCGAAGGCCAGCTGTTCTCCCTCGGCGAGGACACTTCCGTGCCGCACTTCGCGGCGGCCCTGGGCGGCCCGTCCTCCCAGCTGGGGAAGGAAATCGTCCGGCTGCGCGAATGGGCCGAGGACACGGCAACGGGGGACCGGGACGAACTTGTGCCCGGTGTCACGGACCGGGCCTGGCGGCAGGTCTCCGTCACCTCGATGGAATGCCTCGGCGCCCAGAAGTGCCCGCTCGCGGCCGAATGCTTCAGTGAACTGGCCCGGCAGAACGCCGCCGACGCCGACGTCGTCGTCACCAATCACGCCATGCTCGCCGTCAGCGCCTTCGAAGGCCTGGCCGTGCTCCCGGACTACGATGTCGTGGTCGTGGACGAGGCCCACGAGCTCCAGGACCGGGTCACCGGGGCCGTCTCCGGCCAGCTTTCCGTGGCCATGGTGCACGCCGCCGCCTCCGGCGCCCGCAAGCACACCGGCATCACCGTGGACGCGCTGAACAACGCGGCCTCCCACCTCGAACTTGCCATCGAAGGCGCACCCAGCGGCCTCCTGCCCAACGGGCTCAACAGCGAACAGCTGGACTGCGTCGACCAGTTGCGCGATGCCTGCCGCGCGGCCCTCTCCGATTCCAAGGGGGACGGCGCCAGCACGCCCGACGGCGGCCGCCAGCTCGCGCGCTCGCGCCTCATGGTCATCCTGGAACTCTGCGAGCGGCTCCTGGCCGCCGGCGAAAACCGCGAGGTCGTGTGGTTCTCCCGCAACAGCACCTTCGACCCGGCACAGGGATACTCCCCGCCGGACGAGAGCGCACCGGCGCTGATCAACGTGGCACCGCTCAGCGTTGCCGGGCGGCTGCGGGAAGGGCTGTTCGCGGACCACACCGTCATCCTGACCTCCGCGACGCTGGCGATCGGCTCCGCGTTCGAACCGACGGCCGGAGGCCTCGGCCTGGTGGGCCCCGGCGCGCCCAGCTGGACCGGCGTCGACGTCGGTTCCCCCTTCGACTATCCGAAGCAGGGCATCCTCTACGTCGCCAAGCACCTGCCCAAACCCGGCCGCGGAGCCTCACCGGAAGCCCTCGACGAGCTCGAGCGCCTGATCCGGGCCTCCGGGGGCGGCGCGCTGTGCCTCTTCTCCTCCCGGCGCGCCGCGGAGGACGCCGCGGGGGCCATGCGGCCCCGGCTGGACATGGACATCCTGTGCCAGGGGGATTCGACCATGACCGGGCTCGTGCGGCAGTTCGGCGAGGAGCCGGACACGTGCCTGTTCGGCACCATGTCCCTGTGGCAGGGCGTCGACGTACCCGGCGACTCCTGCCGGCTCGTGGTCATCGACCGGATTCCCTTCCCCCGGCCGGATGATCCGCTGATGACGGCCCGCTCACGGGCGGTGGCCCAGTCCGGCGGCAACGGTTTCATGTCCGTGTCGGCCACCCATGCCGCGATCCGGCTCGCCCAGGGGGCCGGCCGGCTGATCCGGTCGACGACGGACAAGGGCGTGGTGGCGGTGCTGGATTCGCGGCTGTCCACCGAACGCTACGGAGCCTTCCTCCGCGCCGCCTTGCCGCCGTTCTGGCCGACCACCGACCCTGCGGTCGCCCTGGCGGCCCTGGAACGGCTGTCGAAGGAGTCCCGGCAGGCTGCCACGTAGGCGCAGGGAACAGCCGGCGGGCAGGCCGGCGGGAAACGTTCGGCGGGGCCTAGAGGGAGCGCAGGACCGAGACGACTTTGCCCATGATGACGGCGTGGTCGCCGAGGATGGGCTCGTACTGGGTGTTCTGCGGCAGCAGCCAGGTATGGCCGTCGCGCTGGCGGAAGGTCTTGACCGTTGCCTCGTCATCCAGCAGCGCGGCAACGATTTCGCCGTTGAGGGCGTCACTCTGCCGCCGGACAACCACCCAGTCGCCGTCGCAGATGGCGGCGTCGATCATCGAATCGCCGGCCACTTTCAGCATGAAAAGTTCGCCGTGGCCCACCAGCTGGCGCGGCAGCGGCATGACGTCCTCCACGACCTGGTCGGCGAGGATGGGGCCGCCGGCGGCGATCCGCCCCACTAACGGCACCATGGCGGTGTCCGTGGCGCTGGCGAGCTCCGAAACGGACAGCCCTCCCACGGACCGCAGGCCGCTGGATTTCGCCACACCGGAAATCCTGGTGGTTCCCTCGTCAAGGGTCAACGGCATGAGCACCTCCATGGCGCGCGGACGCTTGGGATCGCGCCGGAGGTAGCCGAGCTTCTCCAGCTGTGAGAGCTGGTGCGTGACGCTGGACAGGCTGGCGAGCCCAACGGTGTCGCCGATCTCGCGCATGGACGGCGGATAGCCCTTGTCCGTCACGGACCGCTGGATGGTTTCCAGGATCTTTTTCTGCCGGACGGTGAGGCTCTTGGGTGCCCGGGCCGGCTGGGGACCCCGCTGGGTGGCCCTGCCGCCGGTGGCTTGTGCTGCCATGTTCGCCAACGCCTTTCCAATCCGCCCGGCCGCCGTCGCCGCGGTGGCCGGGATCTTCCGGTCTGAATTGTCAGACCCTGCTGGTCAACTACTGCTGACCAACTAGTGGGTTCAACTAGTGGGTTCAACTACTGGGTTCAACTCCGGAAGAGCTTGTTCTGTCACTCAAACGTAGGCCAGCCGGACCGGATTTTCAAACATTTGTTCTAGCGAGTCTCGACAATGTTCGTCAATAAGTGCTAAAACAGAACCAGCAAAGTTCGAATATGTGTTCGATTGGCTGAGGCCAAAGCAGAGGTAGACGTTCGGCAAAACGTTCGAGGACAGGCTGCCTGGCGGCAGCGGCACCGTATGGTCCAGGAGGGCTAAGTTCATGGCAGCATCAGGCGCGTTTCACGACACATTCGGCCAGTACGATCCATCCGAACAGGTCCGGTCCTTTGGCAGCCACGCTCCGGCGGCGCCGGCCGCTGCCCCCGGTGCCAGACAGGCCCCGCTCCGGCTGACCCGCCGGGGCAGGTTCATCTTCTTCGGCCTTCCGCTTATCCTGCTGGCCGCCCTCATTCTCTCGTTCAGCGGATTCCTCAACGCCCCCGCCAAGGCGGCGGACTCCGCATCCGAGCTGTCGCTGACGCCGACCGTGTCCGTGACGGTCCAGCCCGGGGACTCCCTGTGGGCCATCGCCGGGGCCGTCGCACCGGAGCGCGATCCCCGGGACGTCGTCGGAGACATCGTCCAGCTCAACAACCTGGACGCTGCGCGCGTCATCCCGGGCCAGCAGCTCTTCGTCCCGTCCAAGTAGCCCGGCTCCCCAAACATCGGCACCCCCAAAAGACGGGGCCGGGGCGTCACAGTTTCAGGGCCCGCCGCGGCCTCACTTAAACTGATGAGGTGACTGACCAGTTAGAGCGCCTCAACCGACTTCCCCTCCGGACCAATCTGCGCGGGCTGCGCCCGTACGGGGCGCCCCAGCTGGACGTCCCCATCCTGCTCAACGTTAACGAGAACACCCACGGTGTCCCGGCCGACGTCCAAGCGGCCATCTCCGAAGCAGTGACGGCAGCGGCAGTGGGCCTGAACCGGTATCCGGACCGCGAATTCACCGAACTGCGCGAAGCATTGGCGGAGTATCTCGGCCACGGACTGGGCGCGGAGAACATCTGGGCGGCCAACGGCTCCAACGAGGTGCTCCAGCAGATCCTCCAGGCCTTCGGCGGCCCGGGACGCACCGCTCTGGGCTTCCCGCCCACATACTCCATGTACCCGCTGCTGGCCGCCGGCACGGACACGGAATACCTTGTGGGGGTGCGCGCCGGGGACTACGGTCTGAGCGCGGAATCGGCAGCACGCCAGGTGCGCGAACTCCAACCCAACGTCGTCTTCCTGTGCTCCCCGAACAACCCCACCGGCACCGGCCTTGGTGTTGACGTCGTTGAGGCCGTCTACGCCGCCGGTGAGGCCAGCCAGACCATCGTGATTGTTGACGAGGCCTACCACGAGTTCGCCCATGATGGAACGCCCAGCGCGCTCACGCTGCTGCCGGGCCGGGAACGGCTCATCGTCTCGCGCACCATGAGCAAGGCCTTCGCCCTCGCCGGCGCACGGCTGGGGTACATGGCCGCGGCACCCGAAGTGACCGACGCCCTGCGCCTGGTCCGCCTTCCGTACCACCTCTCGGCGATCACCCAGGCCACGGCACTGGCCGCCCTGCACCACCGGGTGGCGCTCATGGCCGACGTCGAGGACATCAAGCGCCAGCGGGACCGGATCGTTTCCGAACTGCAGCGGATGGGCCTCAGGCCGGCCGCTTCCGATTCCAACTATGTCTTCTTCGGCGGCCTCGAGAACCCGCACGAGACCTGGCAGGGGCTGCTGGACGCGGGGGTGCTCATCCGCGATGTCGGCATCCCCGGCCACCTGCGCGTGACAGCCGGCACTGAGACGGAAACCACAGCCTTCCTCGAGGCCCTCGAACGCATCCTGACCGGCCGCGCAGCGCTGCAGGCCTAGACTTAAGCCTTGGACAGGACCACTGCCAGGCTGCCCAGCACCATGCCTTCTTCCAA
This sequence comes from Pseudarthrobacter albicanus, assembly GCF_018224015.1. Lineage (GTDB taxonomy): Bacteria > Actinomycetota > Actinomycetes > Actinomycetales > Micrococcaceae > Arthrobacter > Arthrobacter albicanus. The sequence goes on along the minus strand of NZ_JAGPOT010000025.1, from coordinate 52,740 downwards.
AGGGGAAACACCCACATGAGCAACACCGGATCAACCGCTGCCGAGGGCCGCACCGCACGGATGGAACGGACCACCAGCGAGTCCTCCGTCCTGGTCGAGATCAACCTGGACGGCACCGGAGTTTCGGACATCAGCACCTCGGTGCCGTTCTACGACCACATGCTGACGGCACTGAGCAAGCACTCCCTGATCGACATGACGGTCAAGGCCACCGGCGACACCCACATCGACGTCCACCACACGGTCGAGGACGTCGCCATCACCTTCGGCGAGGTCCTGCGCACCGCCCTTGGCAACAAGGCCGGCATCCGCCGCTTCGGCGAGGCGACGGTGCCGCTGGACGAGGCCCTCGCCCACGCCGTCGTCGACGTCTCGGGCCGCCCCTACCTGGTGCACGCCGGCGAGCCGGCCGGCCAGGAATACCACCTGATCGGCGGCCACTTCACGGGCTCGCTGACCCGCCACGTCTTCGAGGCCATCACCCTGCACGCCGGAATCTGCCTGCACATGAACGTCACCGCCGGCCGGGACCCGCACCACATCGTCGAGGCCCAGTTCAAGGCCTTCGCCCGCGCCCTGCGCTCGGCCGTCGAGCCCGATCCCCGGGTCAAGGGCATCCCTTCCACCAAGGGCGCACTGTGACCGGCCCGGACATCCGGGACGGGGCCGTCATCAATCCCGAGGCCGGCCGGAAACCCGCGTCGCCCGAGGGCAAGCCCACCGTGACGGTGCTGGACTACGGCTCCGGCAACATCCGCTCGGCCGTCCGCGCCCTGGAACGGGCCGGGGCCGAGGTCATCCTGAGCTCCAAACCGGAGGATGTACTCAACGCCGACGGCCTCGTCGTCCCCGGCGTCGGCGCCTTCGAAACGGTCATGAAAGAACTCAAGGCCGTCGACGCGATCCGGATGATCGGGCGCCGCGTCGCCGGCGGCCGGCCTGTGCTCGCGATCTGCGTGGGACTCCAGGTGCTCTTCGAGGCCGGCGTCGAACATGGCACCGAAGCCGAAGGCATGGGGGAGTGGCCCGGCAAGGTGGAACTGCTGCCCGCCGACGTCGTCCCGCACATGGGCTGGAACACGGTCGCCGTCCCCGAAGGCTCCAGTCTCTTCGCCGGCGTCCAGAACGAACGTTTCTACTTCGTGCACTCCTACGGCGTCCAGCACTGGGACTTCGACGTCATCCAGCCGCGGATGGCGGCACCGCTCGTGACCTGGTCCGAGCACGGCGGCCCCTTCATCGCAGCCGTCGAAAACGGCCCGCTGTGCGCCACCCAGTTCCACCCGGAGAAGTCCGGCGACGCCGGTGCGCGGCTGCTGCGCAACTGGGTGGACAGCCTGCGCGGCCGCCCCCAAGCCGCCGATGCCGCCGAGGCCGAGTCCGCCCCCGCAGCCTCCGCCGTGGCCACTTCCGCGGGCACCGGAGGCCACGCCACGCCCCCGGAACAGACCGCCTAGATGTGGTCCTTGGTGCTGATGGGCCTTGCCGGCCTGCTGGTCGGCGGTGCCCTGTCCTTCCGGCAGCAGAAGAGCCCCCTCTGGGTCCAGATCGTGTTCTATGTCCTGGCCGGAATGTCGCTGCTGGCCGCCTATCTCCTGACGCTGCCGGCCGCCTGACGGCCCCGCAGCGTTCCTGACCAACCGCCGCCACACCGAAGCTGAGGATCCACGATGACCACCGAAACCCCGTTGCCCGTACTTGAGCTGCTGCCCGCCGTCGACGTCGTCAACGGCCAGGCTGTCCGCCTCGTCCAGGGCGAAGCCGGCAGCGAGACAAGCTACGGCACCCCGCTGGACGCGGCCCTGAACTGGCAGCAGCAGGGCGCCGAATGGGTCCACCTCGTGGACCTCGACGCGGCCTTCGGCCGGGGCTCCAACGCGGAACTGCTCCGCGAAGTGGTGGGCCGGCTGGACATCAAGGTGGAGCTCTCCGGCGGCCTGCGCGACGACGAATCGCTCGAGAAGGCCCTGGACCTCGGCGTCGCACGGGTGAACCTGGGCACCGCGGCGCTGGAGAACCCGGAGTGGACCCGCCGCGCGATCGAGCGCTTCGGCGACAGGATCGCCGTCGGCCTCGACGTCCGCGGAACCACCCTGGCCGGCCGGGGCTGGACCAAGGAAGGCGGCGACCTCTGGGAGGTGCTGGGCCGCCTCGAGGAGGCCGGCTGCGCCCGCTACGTCGTCACCGATGTGACCAAGGACGGCACCCTGCAGGGCCCCAACGTCGAGCTGCTGCGCCGGATGGTCGAGAAGACCGGCAAGCCCGTCGTCGCGTCCGGCGGAATCTCCAGCCTGGCGGACCTCAAGGTGCTGCGATCCCTCGTCCCGCTCGGCGTCGAAGGCGCGATCATCGGCAAGGCCCTCTACAACGGCAACTTCACCATGCCCGAGGCCCTCGACGTCGCCGGCCGCCGCTAGGCGGTCCGCAACAGTGGAGCATTTCCAGAAGGACGAGCAGGCAGCGCCAGGCAGCGGAGCCGCGGCGCGCCAGCTGCCCGGCCACATCGCGGCCGCGCTTGCCGGCGCGGGCGGCGCCACCGACTCCGCCGGCCAGCCCTGGGCCGGCCGCAGCCTCGCCGGCGACGACGCGACGATCCACAATTTCGAGGACGACGACGGCGCCGCCGACCCCGGCTACCTTGCGGCCCTTGCGGCCTTGGCGGCAGGCGAAGGCGACGAAGCAGGGGTGGTGGCCTCCCTGGCCGCCGCCCGGGTCTTCGTGCCCATCCTCGCCCGGCTCGCCGAAGAGGGCGAAGGAGCCGTGGGGCTGCACGGTGACACCCTGCAGGCGGACAAGCAGGCCGACATGGCCCTCGTGACCCTCAAGGCCCCCGACGGCCGGACGGCCATGCCCCTCTTCACCTCCGCGGCCTCGCTCATGGCCTGGCACGCGGCGGCCCGGCCCGTCGCGGTGTACGCGGCCCGGGCGGCGCTGTCCGCCGTCGCCGAAGGCGCCGAACTGCTGGTGCTGGATCCCGGCTCGGAGTTCACCTTCGTGGTGCGCCGGCCCGCCGTCTGGGCGCTTGCCCAGCAGCGCCCGTGGACGCCGTCGTACGGTGATCCGGAGCTGGCGCGGTGGCTGGGTTCGGCCGTGGCTGGCTTTCCGGCCGTCCGCCGGGTAGAAATTCATCCAGGTGGCGGAGTTTCCTCGGCCGCCGCCGACGGAACGCTCCTTCCCGGCGGCGGGGCCGGGCCGGAACTGAAGGTGGTGCTGTACCTTGAGGACGGACTCGACGCCGCCGGCGTCCAGTCGATGGTGGCCGGCCTCAACAACGCCTGGGCACGGAATGAAATGTTTGCCGAGCGGGTTGACTCGATCGAGGTCAAGTTGCAGCGCGCGGCGCCATAGCTGACGGCAAGCGGGGGACCCCTGCCGGAAGCAGTAGCAGGCTGCCGCGGCAGAACCAAAGGATGTAGTCCGTGAACTTCGCGCTTTACCGGGACCTGCTGGCCGTGGGGCCCATCAGGCGGCTCCTGCTGGTGGGAATGATCGCCCGCATACCGCACGCGGCGGGCGGGGTGATGCTGACCCTGCACATCGTCCTGACCCTGGGGCAGGGCTACGCCGCCGCCGGCGCCGCGGCCGCCGTCATGACCATCGGCATCGCCGTCGGGGCACCCTGGCGCGGACGCCGGGTGGACACGGTGGGCCTGCGCAGGGCCCTGGTCCCGTCGGTCATTTCCGAGACCGTGATCTGGTCGATCGTGCCGCACGTGTCCTACGAACTGCTGCTGCCGCTGGTCTTCGTCGGCGGCCTGCTGACGCTGCCCATTTTCAGCGTTGTCCGCCAGTCCCTCGGCGTCCTGGCCACCGGCGAGCAGCGGCGCACCGCCTTCGCCCTCGACGCCATCACCACCGAATTCGTGTTCATGATCGGCCCCGCCGCCGGGGCCATCGTGGCCACCGCCGGATTCTCCGTCCTGGGACTCACCGTGATCGGTGCGGCCACCTCGGTGTCCGGGCTTTTCCTCATGTGGTTCAACCCGCCGACCCGCAGCGCTGTGCCGGAAGCCGGCTTCGAGCCAGGCCGGCAGGCAGGCCCCCTGGAAGGCACACAGGTGGCCATCGTCGCTGCCGCGCCCGCCCACCTGCGGGAAGTGGCGGCCGGGCCCGCCCCGCTGGCCGCGTCCGCCGGGGAGCGGCGGGAGCGCCGGTCCGGCCTGAGGCACAGGGTCCTGCACAGCTTCAGCTGGTTCACCGCCGCCGTGGCCGCCGTCTTCGCCGTTGCTGCCGGTGCCGGCATGATCCTCAGCGGCACCGATGTGGGGATCGTCGCAGCCCTCGAGGGCGGCAGCCACCAGGCCGAGATCGGCCTCGTCTTCCTCTTCTGGTGCGGGGCGTCGGTGGTGGGCGGCATCCTCTACGGCGCCATGCACCGGCCCATCCCACCGCTCCTGCTGCTGCTCGGCATGTCCGCCCTCACCATCCCGATGGCGTTCGCGGCGGACACCTGGACCCTCAGCCTGCTCTCGCTCCTGCCCGGGCTGCTCTGCGCGCCGGTGCTCTCGGCAGCCTCGGAGAAAGTGGCCGAACTGGTCGACGAACGCCGCCGGGGCGAGGCAATGGGCTGGTACGGATCCGCCCTCACCGGCGGGATCGCGCTGGGCGCCCCGCTGGCAGGCCTCTTCATCGACGTCGTCTCCCCTCCGGCCGGATTCGTCGCCGTGGGAGTGGCCGGCGTCGCCCTGTGCCTCGCGGGGCTGATGCTGCAGCACCGTCGCCGGCGGCGGCTGGCCACCATCGTCTGAGCCAACGACGACGGCGGGCGGACCTGTGTGGTCCGCCCGCCGTCGTCGTGGTTCCTTGAAGTCCGTGACCGGAAAGGGCCCGGCTTCGGCGATCGCTGCTAGTTGACGGGGCCGGTGTACTTCTCGCCCGGGCCCTTGCCCGGAGCATCCGGAATGGCGGATTCCTCGCGGAAGGCCAGCTGCAGCGAACGCAGCCCGTCGCGCAAGGGTCCGGCGTGCTGTGAACCGATCTCGGGGGCCGCGGCAGTGACCAGGCCGGCGAGGGCAATGATCAGCTTGCGTGCCTCGTCGAGGTCCTTGAGTTCCTCGGCGTTCTCCTCGGCGGCAAGGCCGAGCTTCACGGCGGCGGCGCTCATCAGGTGCACAGCCGCGGTGGTGATGACCTCGATCGCGGGGACCTCGGAGATGTCGCGGATCTGCTGTGAGACGTCGGCCTGGCCGGTCGAGGGCTCGAAAACGTGTGAATTACTGTCTGAAGTGCTCATGCTGGTAAGCTTGTCACAGACCGACTGGATGTCGTTATTTTACAGAGCTCCATCACACAGTTGTATATCACACAGTTGTTTATCACAGTCCCTCCGGTTCCTGCCTGATCAGGCAGGTAGCGCCGGACGGGATTCGTTCTGTAGAATCGGTTTTCAGTTTGCAAGCGGAGTTCTCTCCCACCCGCGTCAGCCGCGAATCTTTCTTCGGGAAGTAAGGTTGCCGGGTACCTGGTCGGGCGTTTTCCCCGGGCACCAGCCTGGCGGGAACGCATGCCGCCTCTATGCGAGGCAGGCAGCTCCGATCTTCGAGGCCTTCGATTGCTCCGGCAATTGGGGGCCTTCTCTATTTGCCGGTGGAATGCCACTCACGAACACAGGAGCTTTAACATTAGCGAGCCAAGAATCAATGAGCGTATCCGCGTCCCCGAGGTGCGGCTGGTCGGCCCTGCAGGCGAACAAGTAGGAGTTGTCCGTATTGAGGATGCCCTGCGTTTGGCTGCCGAGTCCGATCTTGATCTCGTTGAAGTTGCACCGCAGGCCAAGCCTCCGGTGTGCAAGCTGATGGACTTCGGCAAGTACAAGTACGAAGCTGCGGTCAAGGCACGCGAGGCCCGGAAGAACCAGACCAACACGGTTCTGAAGGAAATCCGCTTCCGCCTGAAGATCGACACCCATGACTATGAGACCAAGCGCGGCCACGCGCTCCGGTTCCTCGGGGCCGGTGACAAGGTCAAGGCCATGATCCAGTTCCGCGGCCGTGAGCAGCAGCGCCCCGAGATGGGCATCCGCCTGCTGCAGCGCTTTGCCGACGACGTCGCCGAAGTCGGCGTGGTGGAGTCAAGCCCGCGTATCGATGGCCGCAACATGGTCATGGTGGTGGGTCCCCTGAAGAACAAGGCTGAAGCCAAGGCAGAGGCCCGCCGCGCATCGCAGCGTGCAGAAGCCAAGGCAGAGAACGAAGCCAAGGCTTCGGGGGCCCCGGGTCGCGTGGACGTTTCCGGTGACAGCAGTGCGCCGCTGACGCAGTCCCTGGCGGACCTCCTTCCGGAGGGATACCAGATCAAGACGGAAGCTCCGGCAACGGAAGCGGCTCCGGCGGTTGCCGAGGCCCCTGCCGCGGACAACGCAGTCGAGGACAAAGCAGTCGAAGAAACCGTAGCCACGGAGGCCCCCGCCGCCGAGGTCAAGGTGCAGGAAGCGGCGGCAGAAAAGGCTCCCGTCCAGGAAGCGCCCAAGCAGGAGGCCCCCAAGGCCGCCAGGCAGGCAGCTCCGAAGCGGGAGGCTCCCAAGGCCGCCGCGAAGCCGCCGGTAGCCCAGGCACCTGCCGCTGCACCGGCCAAGGCGACCGAAGCTCCGAAGGCCCCTGAGGCTGCCAAGGCGCCGGAGGTTGCGAAAGCACCCGAGGCCGAAACGGCCGCTCCGGCAGCGGCACCGAAGCCGGTTGCGGCTCCCAAGCCGGTACCGCGGCCTTCGGCGCCGAAGCCTGCGGCACGGCCGGCTGCGCCGAAGTCCGCCGCCAAGCCGGGCAGCAAGAAGACCAACTAGTTCACGGCTGCCGGACAGCAATGTCCGGCAGCAAGCAACCAGCACGCCGCCCGCAGGGGCGGCTGCACGAAAGAACTGCAGACCATGTCTGCGGATACGTAAGGAGATCGGTTCCCATGCCGAAGATGAAGACCCACAGCGGTGCTAAGAAGCGCTTCAAGCTGACCGGCAGCGGCAAGCTGCGCCGCCAGCAGGCCAACCGCCGCCACTACCTCGAGCACAAGTCCTCCAGGCTGACCCGCCGCCTCGCCGGCGACAAGATCGTCTTCAAGGGCGACGCCAAGGTCATCCGGAAGATGCTCGGCATCTAAGTTCCAAGTTCTCTGGCTGACTGCCACCTGGCAGCGGTCAACTACCAAAAGGCTTCTCAGGCCAGCCGGTCCGTCCGGCAGTAGACGCTTGGGATCAGAATTTTCGAAGGAGTACGCACGTGGCACGTGTGAAGAGGGCGGTCAACGCCCACAAGAAGCGCCGGGTTATCCTTGAACGCGCAAAGGGCTACCGTGGACAGCGTTCACGCCTGTACCGCAAGGCCAAAGAGCAGCTGCTGCACTCGTTTGTGTACAGCTACGGCGACCGCAAGAAGAAGAAGGGCGACTTCCGCCGCCTGTGGATCCAGCGCATCAACGCTGCCTCCCGCGCCAACGGCCTGACCTACAACCGCCTGATCCAGGGCCTGAAGGCCGCTGAGGTCGAGGTTGACCGCCGTATGCTGGCCGAGCTTGCCGTTTCTGACGCCAACGCCTTCGCCGCGCTGGTGCAGATCGCCAAGGACTCGCTGCCCGCCGACACGTCCGCTCCGGCCGTTACGGCTGAAGCCGCACCGAAGGCCAAGGCTGCCAAGAAGCCCGCCGCCAAGAAGGCCGCCGCCGAGGCTGCCAAGTAGCAGTTCAACAGCTACGCCGTTCGAGAACCGGCTGCAACAGCAACTAAGGTTCTTGTATGAACGAGACCGGGCGCCCGCAAGACTTTCCACTTTCCAACCCCCGAGCTGATCGGGTGCGGAAGGTGGCACAACTTGCCGGGCGCCCGGCCCGTTTAAAGCGCAGCGAGTTCCTGGCGGAGGGCCCGCAGGTTGTCCGGGAGGCCCTGGCCCTTCACCAGAAAAGGATTGCCGCGGGTGAGCCCGGCATCGTCTATGAGGTCTACGCGAGCGAGGCCTGCCTGGACCGCCATCCCGAGCTGGAGAAGCTGGCGGAGGGCACCACCGCATACCTCGCCACCGACGAGGTGCTCGCTGCGATGGCGGACACGGTGAACCCGCAGGGCATCATCGCCGTCTGCGGCTTCGTGGATGTCAGCCTGGAGCAAGTGCTCGACTCCGGTCCCCGGCTGGTCGCCGTGCTGTGCCAGGTGCGTGACCCCGGCAACGCCGGGACCGTGCTGCGGGCAGCCGATGCCGCCGGAGCCGACGCGGTGGTCCTGACCGGCTCAAGCGTGGACATTTACAACCCCAAGGCCGTCCGCTCGACGGCGGGATCCCTCTTCCACCTGCCGGTCGTGCTCGGCGCCGAGGTGGGGGAGCTCGTGGCCCGCTGCAAGGAACGCGGGATCGGCGTCCTGGCCGCAGACGGCTACGGCCAGCTGAACCTGGACCGGCTGCAGGACGAAAACACGGCCCGTCGCCTGGGGGCGTCCGCGGCCGGATCCGACTACGCGCTGGAAAACCCGACCGCCTGGTTGTTCGGCAACGAGGCCCAGGGCCTTTCCGAAGACGAGCTCGCGCTGGCCGACCACCGGGTAGCGGTGCCGGTCCACGGCGCCGCGGAAAGCCTCAACCTCGCGACCGCCGCGACCCTCTGCCTTTACGCCAGCGCGCGGTCACAGCAGGATTCCGGAGCGCACCCTTCCTAGCGGCTCCCGGATCAAGGCGGACAACAAAATACGGCGGGGGTCCACCGAAAAGGTGGGCCTCCGCCGTCGTATCCGCATCTGCCTGGCACCGTGGCGCCAGCCGATGGACAGTGCATTTACAGCAACTACGTGGTCCGGTTGCGTCCGGTGACAGCGCCGTAGATACCGGCAACTACCAGGCCGCCGACAATGGCGAGGAGCCAGGAACCGAGGTTCCAGAATTCCATCTTGCCGCCGCCGAACAGCAGGTCGCCGATCCAGCCGCCGACGATCGCACCGACGACGCCGAGCACGAGGCTGGTAACCCAGCCGCCGCCGACCTTGCCGGGCATGACTGCCTTAACGATTGCACCTACTATGAGTCCGAGAATGATCCATCCAAGAAAGCCCATGTCTCCTCCTACATAATCGTCGGCCTCCAAATTGTGAACGCCGAGTACAGCTTCAAGCTAACATAGGCCCGATTCCTTGTCAGCAGGATCACACCCAATCGTTACCTGGCCGGAGTGTTCCGGCCGCGGTGCGGTCGCCGGCCCGGACCGGGTACGGTATTCCTTGCGGGCACGGGCATTGCCGGGCCCGCGACCACCCGGCAAGAATCCCCGAAGGAGAAGCTCACGTGGCTGCAAATGGCGGTACCAAGGCGATTGTCGCGGCGCTGGCCGCCAACCTGACCATCGCCGTCCTGAAGTTCGTCGCCTTCGCGCTGACACTGTCCTCGTCCATGCTGGCGGAGGCCATCCACTCCGTCGCGGACTCGGGTAACCAGCTTCTCCTGCTCCTCGGCGGCAAGCGCGCCCGGAAGGCAGCCAGCCCGGAGCACCCGTTCGGCTACGGACGCGAACGCTACATCTACGCCTTCATCGTCTCGATTGTGCTGTTCAGCGTGGGTGGACTCTTCGCGCTGTATGAAGCGTGGGGAAAAATCCAGCACCCGCATGCCATCGAGGGCGACTTCTGGTGGGTGCCGCTGGCCGTGCTCGTGGGCGCCATCGTCGCCGAGTCCTTTTCCTTCAGGACCGCGATCGTCGAATCGAATCCGCTCCGCGGCAAGCAGGGCTGGATCAAGTTCATCCGCAATGCCAAGCAGCCGGAGCTTCCGGTCATCCTGCTCGAGGACTTCGGCGCCCTCGTGGGCCTCGTCTTCGCGCTCCTCGGCGTGGGGCTGACGCTCATCACCGGCGACGGCATCTGGGATGCCCTCGGCACCGGCATGATCGGGCTGCTGCTGGTGGCCATCGCCATCGTGCTGGCCGTGGAGACGAAATCGTTGCTGCTGGGGGAGTCGGCGACCAGTGCGGACGTCGCCAGGATCCGGACCGCCATCGAAGCCGGCGGGACCGGCATCATCCACCTCAAGACCCTGCACCTGGGTCCCGAGGAGCTGCTGGTCGCCGCCAAGATCAGCGTCGGCCGCGCCGACTCGGGCCAGGACATCGCCCAGGCGATCGACGACGCCGAGGCCCGGATCCGCGAGGCCGTCCCGATCGCCCGGGTCATCTACCTCGAACCCGACGTCGAGCGTGTCAACGCCGCCTGACGGATCTGAGCAGGTGCCGCTGGGCCGCAGCCGCACTGCGCGGGCTACGGGGCCAGCGGCCTCTTGCGTTCCACGAGGCCGCTGACGGCGGCGACGCCGAGCCCCAGCACGGCCAGGACGGCGCCCACCAGGGCAGGCGCGACGTAACCCCAGCCCCAGGCGATCACGAGGCCGCCGAGGAAGGCGCCGAGGGCGTTGGCCACGTTGAGGGCCGCATGGTTCAGCGAGGACGCCAGCGACGGGGCATCGGGGGAGGCATCCAGCAGCCGGGTCTGCAGAGCCGGGACCAGCAGGGATCCGGCGCCGCCCACCACGAAGACCATGACGAAGGCGGACCAGGGCCAGTGCACGGCCACTGCATAGACCACGAGTGCCACGGCGGTGGCGGGCAGGACCCAGTAGATGGTTCCCATCACGGACTTGTCAGCGATCCGGCCGCCGACGATGTTGCCGGCCACCATGCCGAGTCCGTAGAGCGCCACTACGAGCGGCAGCCACGCGGCCGGGATGCCGGCGACGTCGGTCATGGTGTGGGCGATGTAAGTGTAGGTGGCGAAGAAGCCGCCAAAGCCCACGATCCCGATCAGGATGGCCAGCCAGACCTGGAGCCGCTTCAGCGCGCTGAGCTCCCGGCGGAAGCTGGCATCGGCGTGGGGCTTCTGGAACGGCACGAACCGCCACAGCATGACGAGCGTGATGATGCCGATCAGGCCGACCAGCAGGAACAGCAGCCGCCAGCCGTAGCTCTGGCCGAGCCATGTGGCGAACGGGACGCCAATGACATTGGACACGGTCAGGCCGGCCATCACCATCGAGATCGCCCAGCCCCGCCTGGTCGGAGCGACCAGGGAGGCGGCGATGACGGCCGCAACGCCGAAGAAGGCGCCGTGGGGCAGCCCCGCCGCGAACCGTGACACCAGCATCGTGCCGTAGTCCGGGGCAATGAAGGATGTGAGGTTCGCGATGCTGAAGAAGAGCATCAGTCCCAGGGCCAGATATTTCCGCGGCATCCTGGCGCCGACGGCGGCCAGCACCGGCGCGCCGATGACGACGCCGAGGGCGTAGGCCGAGATCAGGTGGCCGGCCTCCTGGGTGCTGATGTTCAGGCCCTGCTCCACTTCCTTGAGCAGGCCCATCATGGTGAATTCGGTGGTTCCGATGCCGAATCCGCCCATGGCAAGGGCAACAATGGCAAGGGCAAGATGGCGGGCGCCGGTTTTTGGCGTGGCCTGGGCTTGTTGGGTGGTTGTCATTCGTCCGCTTTTCGGGGAGTTTCCGGGCAGCCGCCAGGAGGATTCGGCATCTTAAATATGATGTGTGCAACTTCGCGAGGGTGCGCGGTATTCCCGGGATTTCGGGACCGCGGCCCTCTCCATTCTCCCGCACCGCACCGCCGTCCTAGACTTGGGGGCGTGACTGGACTCATTAACGTTGTTGGCGGCGCAGTAGTGGACTCCCTGGCGGAACCGGCCCGGCTGCTCGTTGCACGGCGGACGGCGCCGCCGCAGTTTGCCGGCATGTGGGAGTTCCCCGGCGGCAAGGTGGAGTCCGGCGAGACCCCGGAGCAGGCGCTCCAGCGCGAGCTGCTCGAGGAGCTGGGCGTCACCGTCCGGCTCGGGGCGGAACTGCCGGCGTCGTCCGCCTCCGGCTGGCCGCTCAACGAGCGGGCCGCGATGCGCGTGTGGTTTGCGGAACTGGCCGACGGCGAGCCGCACCCCCTGCAGGACCACGACGAGCTGCGCTGGATCGACGTGGCGGACCGCGAGGACGTGCTGGGCCTGCCTTGGATCCCGGCAGACTTCCCCATTGTTGAGGCGCTCCTGGACACGCTCCAGGCTTCGCGCTGCGGATCGGGTGTCGTCCCGGGTGCGGTTCCGGGAGCGTTTCCGGTCCCCAACGGCACGCCGGCGACATGATCCGCCCGGTTCCGGCCCCTTAAACCTGGCTAAGTAAGGCCTGTCGGTCGATTCCCGTGACCTCTTTCTCCGCCATCGTGACATTGGTCTCTTACTGTCGGAGGTGCCTGATTGACTTGGTTCATGAACGGCAATAGGGAGCCGGAATCGGCTCCGGCGGTATCGGAAGGTATGGCGGTCAGAAACCTGATCGGCTCCCTGGCCGGTTCCCTGGCTGCCGTCCGGCCGTGCGGGGATGGTGCCGGGCTGGTCGCCCAGTTGCGGGAGCTGGAGGATGTGAAGTCCGCCGCGGCGGCGGCGCAGGCCCGGATCGCCGTAGCCTTCGATGCCCTGGAGCGCCGCGCCCAGGCCTGCGCGGGGGTGCCCGCGGCGGAGCTGGGAAAAGGCGTGGGGGCGCAGATCGCCCTGGCCCGGCGGGAGTCCCCGTCCCGCTGGGGCCGGCTGCTGGGCCTGGCGAAGGCGCTGGTGGCGGAGATGCCGCGGACGCTGGCCGCGCTGGCCGCCGGGGACCTGAACGAATGGCGCGCCACGCTGCTGGTCCGGGAAACGGCGTGCCTGTCGGCCGCGGACCGGGCCGCGGTCGACGGGGAGCTCGCCGCGGACACCGGCACGTTCGCCGGCGCCGGGGACCGGGCGGTCACGGCCGCGGCCCGCGCCGCGGCGTACCGGAGGGACCCGCGCCCGGTCGCGGACCGGGCCGCGGTCGACGGGGAGCTCGCCGCGGACCCCGGCACGTTCGCCGGCGCCGGGGACCGGGCGGTCCCGGCCGCGGCCCGCGCCGCGGCGTACCGGAGGGACCCGCGCCCGGTCGCGGACCGGGCCGCGGTCGACGGGGAGCTCGCCGCGGACACCGGCACGTTCGCCGGCGCCGGGGACCGGGCGGTCACGGCCGCGGCCCGCGCCGCGGCGTACCGGAGGGACCCGCGCCCGGTCGCGGACCGGGCCGCCCACGCCGCCACGGACCGGCACGTCAGCCTCCGCCCGGCGCCGGACACCATGACGTACCTGACTGCGCTGCTCCCGGCCAGGGAGGGCGTCGCGGTCTACACGGCGCTGAGCGGGCACGCCGGGGCCCTGCGCTCCGGCGGGGACCCCCGCTCCCGCGGGCAGCTCATGGCCGATGGCCTGGTGGAGCGGGTCACCGGGACCCCCGGCGGGATCACCGGGGTCCAGATCCAGCTCGTCATGACCGACCGGACCCTGTTCCAGGGCGACAGCGAACCGGCCCGGCTCCCCGGCTACGGCATCGTCCCCGCCGCCTGGGCCCGGACCCTCCTCACCCCCGCCGACGGCGCAACCGGAGCCCGCGGCGCAACGGGCTCCGGCACATCTGTCAAGGCCGACGGCGGCGGCAGCGGGACCGGCGGCGGCGCAACGGACGGCACAACGGATTACGGCGGGGCCGGCGGCGCTCCGGATTCCGGCGCGCGCGGCAGCCTCGGCAGCAACGGCACCGGCGGCCTCACCGGGGCGCCGCCGGCGTTCGCCATCTGGCTGCGGCGGCTCTACACCGCCCCCGGGACCGGGGACCTGCTGGCCCTGGACTCCCGGGCCCGGCTCTTCCCGGCCGGGCTGCGGCGCTTCCTGTCGGCCCGGGACGACACCTGCCGTACCCCGTACTGCGACGCCCCGATCCGGCACCTGGACCACATCATCCCGTGGCACGACGGCGGCACCACCAGCCACGCCAACGGCTCCGGGCTCTGCGAAGCCTGCAACCACACCAAGGAAATCCCCGGCTGGGCCGCCCGGCCCAGGCCCGGGCCGAGACACACGCTCGAACTCACCACCCCCACCGGCCACACCTACTCCTCCACCGCGCCCCCGCTCCCCGGCACCCCCATGACCGGCGACCCGATGGCCGGCATCCCGCTCCCCGGCACCCTCCACGACCAGACCCGCCACCGGCACGAACTCCGGCACCACGCAAAGGTCAAAATCCTAAAACGCACTCCGCTAAGCGCGCCGCTGGTGGCCTGACGCTGGTGGCCTGACGCAGGAGGCACTACTCCACCCGGGCACAGTGCTGGCCCGCGTCGGTGGCACAGGGCTCAGTCCCCATAGGCCAGATCACCCGCCGTGCCCCTGCCTCTCGCCAAACCGCCCGGCATGTGGCTACGCTGAAGCGGATCGGGAGGAGTGGTCCGTGCAGGTTGGTGTCAGGCGGGAGCAGCGTGCCGGGGAGCGCCGGGTCGCGGCCACTCCGGAGACTGTGCAGCAGCTGACCGCCCTCGGCCTGGACGTCGTGGTGGAGAGCGGGGCGGGGATGGAATCCGGCTACCCCGACGCGGCCTTCAAGGAAGCAGGCGCCACAACCATCGCCGAACTCCCGCTCGAATCGTTGGACGTCCTCCTGCACGTCCGGCCGCTGACCCCGGACTTCGCGGCCACGCTGCAGCAGGGCACCATCACCATCGGGTTCGCCTCCCCGGCGTCGGAACTGCCGACCGTCCGGGCCCTTGCCGCGGCCCGCATCACCTCCTTCGCGCTCGAACTGGTCCCGCGGATCTCCCGTGCCCAATCCATGGACGCGCTCAGTTCCCAGGCCCTCGTCGCCGGCTACCGCGCGGTGCTGGAGGCAGCCGTACGCTATCCCCGGTTCTTCCCGCTCTATATGACCGCCGCCGGGACGGTCCCGCCCGCCCGGGTGCTGGTCCTGGGGGCCGGCGTCGCCGGGCTGCAGGCGATCGGCACCGCGAAGCGCCTCGGTGCCCGGGTATCGGCCAATGACATCCGGGCGGCCTCCGCCGACGAAGTCGCCTCCATGGGCGCCACGTTCATCAACCTGGACCTCGACACCCCGGCGGAGGGGACCGGAGGCTATGCCCGCGAACTCGGCGAGGACCGGGCCGCGCGCCAGCGCGGCCTCCTGGCCCCGCATGTCGCGGCCGCGGATGTCCTCATCACCACGGCGGCCATTCCCGGCCGGGCCGCCCCCTTGCTCGTCACGATGGACATGGTGACCGGCATGCGGGCCGGTTCCGTCGTCGTCGACCTCGCCGCCGAATCCGGCGGCAACGTCGAAGGCGTCATCGCCGGCCGGGACGTCCAGGTGCCCGTCGTGGGCGGCTGCGTGACCCTGGTCGGACTGCAGGATGCGCCCTCCGCGATGCCCTCGGACGCGTCGCGGCTGTTCGCCAAGAACGTCAGCAACCTGCTCGCCCTGATGACCGCCGACGGCCAGGTCAGGCCTGATTTCGACGACGAGGTTGTCGCCGGCGCCTGCCTGACCCGCGCCGGCTCCGTGCAGCACGCGGCCACCGCGTCCGCCTTGGCGGCATTGAACTTGGCGCCACCGAAGGAGGGACAGCCCTGATGGATCCGGTCACGCTGCTGACGGTCGTGGTGCTCGCCGTCTTCGTAGGCTTCGAAGTGGTCTCCAAGGTCACCAGCAAGCTGCACACCCCGCTCATGTCCGGCGCCAACGCCATCCACGGCATCATCCTAGTCGGCGCGATCATCGTGGCGGGGCAGGCAGGCGATCCCTGGCTGCTGACGATCGCCCTCCTCGCCGTGGTCCTGGCGACGGCGAACCTGGTTGGCGGATTCGTGGTCACCGACCGGATGCTGGAGATGTTCGGCGGCCGGAAGAATGCCCGGACGCCTGGCCGCCCCCGCTCCGGCGCCGCGGTCGGCGACAGGGTCGACGGCGCGGTCAAGGGTGCTGGCAGGGGCGCGGGCAAGTGAGCATCCTCGGGCCCGGATGGACGGCCCTGCTCTACCTCGTGGCTGCCGTCTGCTTCATTCTGGCCTTGAAGGGCCTCAGCTCACCGCGGACGGCACGCCGCGGCAACGCCATCGGGGCCGCGGGCGCACTCGTGGCCGTGGTCACGGTGTTCCTCGCCGCGAAGCTGGACAACATTCCGCTTATCCTGGCCGCCATAGCCGCCGGCTCGGCCGTCGCCGTCCCGGTGGCCCGGCGCGTGCAGATGACCCAGATGCCCCAGTTGGTCGCCCTGTTCAACGGGGTCGGAGGCGGGGCTGCCGCGCTGGTCGCCGTGCTCGAACTGGGCCACAGCGAGGACCCGTGGGTGCGCCTGGCGGTCGTCTTCACGATGCTGGTCGGTGCGGTCTCGTTTGCCGGTTCCGCGGTGACGGTGGGGAAGCTGCAGGAGCTGATCGGCACCCGCCCCCTGCTCTTTCCCGGCATGCCGTGGGTGATGGCGGTGGTGCTGCTCGGCGCCGTCGCATCCGGCATCCTCGTCGTTTTCAGCGGTTCCGCCGGCTGGGCGCTCGCCCTTCTGGTGCTGGGGCTCGCGGCCGGCCTGCTGCTGGTGCTGCCGGTCGGGGGAGCAGATGTGCCGATCGTGATTTCGCTGCTCAACGCCTTCACCGGTCTCGCTGTTGCGGCGTCCGGGGTGGTGCTGGGCAACGTGCTGCTGCTCGTCGCCGGGACGCTCGTCGGGGCGAGCGGAACCATCCTCACCAAGGTGATGGCCTCCGCGATGGGACGCGGAGTGGCCGGGATCATGTTCGGGGCGTTCCGCGGCGGCTCGACGGCGGGTTCGACCATCCAGAGCGGCCGGCCGGTGCGCTCCTCCTCGCCGGAGGACGTCGCCGTCCAGCTCGGCTACGCCCAGCGGGTGGTGATCGTCCCCGGCTACGGGCTGGCTGTGGCGCAGGGACAGCACACCGTGGCTGAGCTCGCCACGGCCCTCGCGGCGCGCGGCGTGGAGGTGGTCTTCGCGATCCACCCGGTGGCGGGACGGATGCCGGGCCACATGAACGTGCTGCTCGCAGAAGCCAATGTGCCCTATGAGTCGCTGCGGGAACTGGATGAGGTCAATCCGGAGTTCGCCAACACCGACATCGCACTCGTGGTGGGCGCCAACGACGTGGTGAATCCGGCGGCGAAGTCCTCTCCCGGATCGCCGATTTTCGGCATGCCGATCCTGGAGGTGGTGCAGGCCCAGCAGGTGGTGTTCCTGAAGCGCTCGATGCGCCCCGGCTTCGCAGGCATCGAGAACGAGCTCCTGCACGACCCGAAAACAACGCTGCTGTTCGGGGACGCGAAGGACTCGCTGGCCAAAGTGCTCGGCGCCGTCAAGGCCCTCTGAAGGCCGCCACGGGGGCATGGCGGTTGCCCTGGTCAGGACAGCGCGGTGCAGCCACGGGGGCAGGGCGGTTGCCGTGGTCAGGACAGCGCGGTCAGAACAGCGTGGGCTGCGCGGCGTCGGCCTGCACGCCTCCGTGCCGGAGTGTTCCGGCGGCCTTGTCCGGGATGCTGCCGGCAGGATACCGGGCCTCCTCCTCCCGCGGATCGTCGTTGGGGTCGCGGTGGCTGAACCCCTGGGAGCCGGAGAAGCCATGGAGTCCCTTGAAGTGCCGGACGCGTCCGGCCAGCCAGGCCCGGTATTCCTTGGAGGCGTAGGATCCGGTGCCATATAGGCTCCGGTACCGGCCGACGAGTTGCGGATATTCCTTGGCGATCCACTGCATGAACCATTCCCGGGTGCCCGGTTTCAGGTACAGCGCCCCTGCCGTGACGCCGGTGGCCCCGGCAGCCGCCAGGGATCCGAACAGGGAGTCCAGCGCTTCGTCGCTGTCCGAAAGCCAGGGCAGGATGGGCATCGCCATGACGCCGCAGGGCAGTCCTGCCTCCCGGAGCCGGGTGATCAGTTTCAGCCGCGCCCGCGGACCGGGGGTTCCGGGCTCGACGGCCTCGGAGAGCCGTTCGTCGGTCATGGCCAGCGAGATGCCCACGCCCACCGGAACCTGGGCCGCGGCGTGCTTCAGGAGCGGAATGTCCCGGGCCAGCAGCGTGCCCTTGGTCAGGATGGACAGGGGAGTGCCGGAATCGGCGAGGGCGCCGATGATGCCCGGCATCAGCCGGTAGCGGCCCTCGGCCCGCTGGTACGGGTCCGTGTTGGTGCCGAGGGCCACATGCTGGCGGCCCCAGGACGGTTTGGCGAGTTCCCGGCGCAGGACCTCGGCGGCGTTGATCTTGACCACGACCTGGCTGTCGAAGTCCAGGCCGGCGTCGAAGTCCAGGTAGGTGTGGCTCTTGCGGGCGAAGCAGTAGACGCAGGCGTGGCTGCAGCCGCGGTACGGGTTGATGGTCCATTCGAACGGCATCCGTGAACCGGCCACCACCTTGTTGAGCACCGATTTGGCGGTGACCTCGTGGAAGGTGATGCCGGCAAACTCCGGGGTGGAGACTGAACGGACCAGCCCCACCAGCGGGAGCAGCGCATCGGTGGCGCGCGCGGCCGGGGATCCGGTGCCGCCATGTCCATCGTCAGGAATACTCCCGCCACGGCTGTCACCAGGGACGGTATTTCCGGGAGCAGTATCTCCAGGGGCGGTATCTCCAGAAGCGGTGAGTGCTTGTGCGTCCCATCTCATTGCTCAATTCGAAGGTATGTTCGAGTTTAAGTCAAGGTGGCAACCGGAAGGCAGCGCCCCTCGGCACGCCCTCCGCATGCCTCTGCGGGCAGTTCAGGCGATCAGTTCCCAGACGACGCTGACCGTCTCGCTGACGCTGGACTCGCCGGCTTCGACGGTGAGCGCGTCCGCCGCGACGGCGCGCTCCATCTTCGCCAGGGGGATGGGCGCCTGGAAGCCGGACTGCCGGGTGATGGAGAGGACCTTCCCGAGCCCGGCCCCGGACAGGGAAGCGAAGTGCTGCGCGGCCGTGAGGGCGTCCTGCCACGCGGCTTCCCGGGCCCGGGCCGTGACGGCCGACGGATCCGCGAAACCGAGCTCCAGGCCGTTGAGCCGGACGTCGTTGCCGCCGGCCGCCACGGCTGCCGCGATGACCTCCGAGGAACCGGCCAGTTCGCGGATCCGGACACTGAGCATGCTGGAGGCGAGGTACCCGGAGACCGTCTGCCCCCGGCCTTCCTGCCAGTTGACCTCGGCGCGGACGTTGAGGCCCGAGGTGGTGATGTCCGGCCTGCCGACGCCGTGGTCCCGGAGCACCGCGGTGATCGCGGTCGAGACCTTTCCGGCGTCTCCGTAGGCCGTGCCGACATCCTGGCGGCGGCACTCGACGCCGATGGACAGGGTCAGCAGGTCGGGTGCGGCTTCCGCGCTGCCGGATCCGGTGACCGCAATGGTCCTGGGGCTCTCCGTCATGTCATGCCTCATTCCGCTCAGGGTCCGCGCGGCCCGGGCCAGGACTGCCGTCAGGGCTGCCGCCAAGCTTGCCGCCCACTTTTCTGTGCCCACTACCGTCCGGGTAGCCGCCGGCCTGCAGCCCGGCCTGGAGCTCGAAGAAGTTCCCCGTCCCCGGATTGCCGGTCCGCCAGAGGGACCACCCCGCCGCCAGGAAGTACAGCGGCAGGAACGGCAGCCCGAGGCACCAGGCATACTGGGTGCTGTGGCGTCCCTCGTGCCCCAGCAGCGCGGCGTTGGACAGGGCCTCCGCCGGGCCGGCGCGGAACAGCACCACGTTGCCGACCGTGAATGCCCCGGCGAAGGGGAGCCGCCAGCGGTAGCCGGCGGCAATCAGCAGCCCGCGGGGCCCGTTGCTGACAGTGGTGCGGGCGGCGGCGGCCAGCAGAAGCCCCAGGAGGGTCGAGCCATTAAGCACATTGGCAAGTTGCCGCAGCCGTTCTCCGGGCGTCATGAAGCCATAGTAGCGGGGTTGGCCCGGTCCCGTTCGGGCACGGCGGCGCCGTCTACTAGACTGGGGGGAGGGTGCCCGCCGGAGGGATTTCGGCGTGGCCGGCCCTCGGTGACTGCCTTGTGGCCCTGCCCTGTGACCATGCCCTTGTGACCACACCATATGACCTGCCTTGTGACCCTGCCAGATGTTGACGAAAGAAGCGCTGCCAGCAAACGCCCGCAGCCGCACCGCCGTCGGCATGACCCGACTCGTAGCTAAGAACAGTAGATGACTGACACTTTGCCGGGCGCTGCCATCCCGAATCCTCTGGATGAAGCCGCCATCACCGCCGCCGTAGACCAGGCCGTTGCCGCCATAGCCGCCGCCGCCACGCTCGATGAACTCAAAGCCGTGCGGCTCGCGCACACCGGCGAAAAGTCCGCGCTGAGCCTCGCGAACCGTGGGATCGGCGGGTTGCCCAAGGACCAGAAGGCCGCCGCCGGGAAACTCATGGGCGCCTCCCGCGGACGCGTCAACAAGGCGCTCGCGGACCGCACCGCCGAACTCGAAGCCGAGAACGACGCGCGGATCCTGGTCGAGGAGACGGTCGACGTTACGGCGGCTCCGCGCCGCCGTCGTGCCGGTGCCCGGCATCCGCTGTCCACCCTGCAGGAACGCGTGGCGGACATCTTCGTCGGCATGGGCTGGGAAATCGCCGAAGGCCCCGAGGTCGAGTCCGAGTGGTTCAACTTCGACGCGCTGAACTTCAAGCCGGACCACCCGGCCCGCGAAATGCAGGACACCTTCTTCGTGGAACCGCCCGAGGCCCACCTGCTGATGCGCACGCACACCTCCCCGGTGCAGGTCCGCTCGATGCTGGAACGCGAACTGCCCATCTACGTGCTGTGCCCGGGCAAGGTGTTCCGCACCGATGAGCTCGACGCCACCCACACCCCGGTGTTCCACCAGTTCGAAGGCCTGGCGATCGACAGGAAGCTCAGCATGGCCGACCTCCGCGGCACTTTGGAGCACTTTGCGCGCCAGATGTTCGGCGACGAGGCCCAGATCCGGCTGCGCCCCAACTACTTCCCGTTCACCGAGCCGTCCGCGGAGCTGGACATCTGGCACCCGGGCGCCAAGGGCGGACCCGGCTGGATCGAGTGGGGCGGCTGCGGCATGGTCAACCCCAACGTGCTTCGCGCCGCCGGCATAGATCCGGACATCTATTC
The DNA here is from genome assembly GCF_018224015.1 of Pseudarthrobacter albicanus. Lineage (GTDB taxonomy): Bacteria > Actinomycetota > Actinomycetes > Actinomycetales > Micrococcaceae > Arthrobacter > Arthrobacter albicanus. The sequence continues at coordinate 31,874 of NZ_JAGPOT010000025.1, read as the reverse complement.
AGGTTTTGCCTTCGGCATGGGCATCGAGCGGACGCTCATGTTCCGCAACGAGGTCGGCGACATGCGCGACATGATCGAAGGCGATGTACGTTTCAGCGAGCACTTCGGGATGGAGATCTAACCGTGCGTATCCCACTTTCCTGGCTGCGTGAATTCGCGCAGGTACCGGCCGGAGCAACGGCCGAAGACGTCATGGCCGAACTGGTCAAGGTCGGTTTTGAAGAAGAAGCGGTCCACCGCCCCACGGACAGCCTCCAGGGTCCGATCGTGGTGGGCCAGGTGCTGAGCATCGTCAAGGAGCCCCAGACCAACGGCAAGACCATCAACTGGTGCCAGGTCCGGGTTGTCCCCGAAGGCCAGCAGCAGACCCTCACAGGAGACGGCATCGACCCCTCCGGCGTGCAGGGCATCATCTGCGGCGCCCACAACTTCGTCGAAGGCGACAAGGTGGTGGTCACCCTGCCGGGCGCCGTGCTGCCCGGGGACTTCCGCATCTCCGCGCGCAAGACCTACGGCCACCTGTCCGCCGGCATGATCGCCTCCGTCCGCGAACTGGGCATCGGCGAGGACCACGACGGCATCCTGGTGCTCCCGAGGATCGGGCTGGATCCGGAAATCGGTACCGACGCCATGGAACTGCTGGGCCTCTACGACCAGGCCGCCGAGATCAACATCACGCCGGACCGCGGCTACGCGTTCTCGATCCGTGGCGTGGCCCGCGAGTACGCCCACGCCACCGGCACGTCCTTCACGGACCCGGCGTCCAGGGTGCAGGCACCCGCGGAGCCGACCGGCGGCTACGGCGTCAAGCTCAACGACGACGCCCCCATTTACGGCAAGCCCGGCTGCGACCGCTTCGTGGCCCGCACCGTGCGCGGCGTGGACGCCACCCGGCCCACCCCGCCGTGGATGTCCTCACGGCTCCGGCTCGCCGGGATCCGCTCCATCTCCCTGCCGGTGGACATCTCCAACTACGTCATGCTCGAGCTCGGCCAGCCGAACCACTGCTATGACCTGGACAAGCTCTCGGGCGACATTGTGGTCCGGCGTGCGGTCGCCGCGGAGAAAATCACCACCCTGGACGGCAAGGAGCGCACGCTCGACGCCGAGGACCTCCTGATCACGGACGCCTCCGGAGCGATCGGCATCGCCGGCGTCATGGGCGGCGCCCACACGGAGGTCTCGGATTCCACCACCAACGTCCTCGTCGAGGCGGCGCACTTCGACGAAGTGTCCATCGGACGCTCGCGCCGCCGGCACAAGCTGCCCTCCGAAGCGTCCAAGCGTTTCGAGCGGGGGGTGGACTGGCACGTCGCCAATGTTGCCGCGCAGCGCGTGGTTGACCTCCTGGTCGAGCTCGCCGGCGGCACCGCCGATGAGGCCGGGACCGACGTCGGTACCGCACCGGACGCCGTCACGATCGCGCTGCCCGCCGCGTTCGCCTCGGACCGGATCGGGATCGACTTCACGCAGGAGCAGATTGTCACCTCGCTGGAGGACCTCGGAGCCGTCGTGGTGAAGAACGACGGCGGCTGGACAGTCACGGCCCCGAGCTGGCGCAACGACCTGGAAACCAAGGAAGACCTCTCCGAGGAAATCGCGCGGCTCGTCGGCTACGACAAGATCCCCGCGACGCTTCCGGTGGCGCCCCCCGGCCGCGGCCTGACCCGCGTCCAGCAGCAGCGCCGCCGCCTGGTCCAGTCGCTGGCCGCCGCCGGCCTCACCGAGGTCATGGCCTACCCGTTCGTCGCCAAGGCGGACAACGACACCTTCGGCGTGCCCACGGCAGGGACGGCCCGGCAGGCCCTCAAGCTCGCCAACCCGATCAGCGAGGAGCACGGCTACCTGCGGACCTCCATCCTGCCCGGGCTGCTCGAGGTGGCCAAGCGGAACCACTCCCGCGGCTTCCGGGACCTGGCGCTGTTCGAGGCCGGCCTCGTGTTCCTCCCGGGCGAAACGCCGGGCACCGCCACCATCCCCCCGCTCGGCGTCAAGCCCTCCGATGAGGTCCTCGATGCGCTGTACGACGGCGTCCCGGACCAGCCGCTGCACCTCGCCGCCGTCCTGACCGGCCATGACTCGCCGGCCGCCGCCGGCCACACGCCCCGCCCGTGGGACTGGGCCGACGCCCTGGACATCGCCCGGCTCGCCGGCGACGTCCTCGGCGTCGAGATCGTGGTCAGCCAGGGCCGGCACCAGGCCTTCCACCCGGGACGGGCCGCGCAGCTTGCGCTCCGCTCCGGCGAGGTGCTGGGCTACGCCGGCGAGCTGCACCCGAAGCTGCTGGCCGCGCATGACATGCCGGCCCGTTCCGTGGCCGTGGAGTTCAATGCCGACGCCCTGTTCGAAGCCGCCGCCGACGTCATCGTGGCCCGGCACATCTCGAGCTACCCCGTGGCCAGCCAGGACGTCGCCCTCGTGGTGGCGCAGGAGGTCCCGGCGGAGGAGGTGCTCGCCGCCCTGCGCGAGGGCGCCGGCGGACTGCTCGAGGACGTGGCGCTCTTCGACGTCTACGCGGGCAAGGGCATCGAGGAAGGCAAGAAGTCGCTGGCGTTCAGCCTGCGCTTCCGCGCCGATGACCGCACCCTGACCGCCGAGGAAGCGTCCGAGGCCCGCGCGGCCGCCGTCGCGGTGGCCCACGAACGCTTCGGCGCGGTCCAGCGCTGACCGGCTGACCGCGTCAGGAGCCGGCCGGTGCAGCCACTGCCCGTTGTGCGTTCCTTCCCTCCCATCCGCCTTTCCGGCTGCCCGGAAGGCCACCCGGAGGGACGGCCGGAAGGGCGGCCGGGAGGGCTGGAGCGGGACGCGCTGGCGCTGCTGGATGCCGTCGAGCTGCAGCGCGCCGCCGCCATGATGCCAGGGCCGCGGGCAGCGTTCCTGTCCGGCCGGCTGGCGCAGCGGCGCTTTGCCGCCGAGCTGCTGGGAGTGCCGGCCTCCAGACTGACCGTGGACTACCGCTGCCCGCGCTGCGGGACCGGCGCCGGCATCTCCCACGGCCGGCCCGGCTACGCTGTGTCTGGATCCTCCCTGGCCGGCTCCGCTGCGCCGTTGCTGCTCAGCCTGTCCCGGAGCTCGGGGTGGACTGTGCTCGCGGCGGTGCCCGATCCGGAACCGGGCCTGCGGCTGGGGATCGACGTGGAGGATCCCGCACGGATGGATTTTGACGGGTTCGACGACGTCGCCCTGGCCCCCGCGGAAAAGCAGGAGCTGCTCGGGCTGGCAGGTACCGCGCTGCTGCGCGCGCGGGCGCGGCTGTGGACCCGGAAGGAAGCCTGGCTCAAAATGGGCGGCGAAGGGCTGCGGACCGCCCCGGAAACCCTTGACGTCCTGCACCGGACCGGGCTCCGGGACCTGCCCGCGGCGGAAACGGGCCTGCCCGCGGACCTTGTTGCCGCCGTCGGGCTGTCCGCCTGAGCGCGCTGTCCGCCTGAGGCGGCACACACCTACCGCGGCAGGGCCGGGAGGGCCGCTTCGAAGAGCCAGGGGTGCAGCAGGGCCTCCGCATCGATGCCCGTCGCGGCGTTCGCGGCCAGGATGAACCCGGCCGTGGAGACCGTGCCATGGCGGTGGCGGTCGGTCCAGTCATGCAGGAGCGCGAAAAACGCCAGGTCGCCGCAGGCCACGCGCAGAGCGTGCAGCGCGAGGGCCCCCCGCTTGTAGACGCGGTCATCGAACATCAGCGCGGGCCCGGGGTCGCCCACGAGCAGGTCCTGTCCGGCCGCGTTGAGCTTCCGCCATGCGGTGGCGGCGCGGTCGGCGATGGACATGACGCCTGCCTCTTCGGACCAGATCCATTCCGCGTAACAGGCGAAGCCCTCGTGCAGCCAGATGTCCTTCCAGGAGGCCGCCGTCAGGGAGTTCCCGAACCACTGGTGGGACAGTTCGTGCGCGATCAGCCGTTGCGATTCCCAGTGCTGTTCCAGGTGGTTGCGGCCGAAGATGGACAGGGTCTGCGCCTCGAGCGGGATCTCCAGTTCGTCCTCCGTCACCACGACGGTGTAGTCCGCGAACGGGTAGGGGCCGAAGCAGTCGGCGAAGGTGCGCATCATCCCGGGCTGGCGCGCCAGCCCTTCGCGGGCGGTGTCCGCCAGCGACGCCGGAACGGCGGCATACTGCGGCACCTGCCCGGCCGGCCGCAACGGGTGGAGCGTCAGGAACTCGTAGCGGCCGATCTGGACGGTGGCGAGGTAGGTGGACATGGGTTCGGCCTGCTCGTAGACCCAGGTCTCGCGGCTGGACCGGCTGCTGCGCGAGATCAGGACCCCGTTGCACACAGCCCGGTAGTTGGCATCCGTGGTCACCGAGATCCGGTAGCTGGCCTTGTCCGCCGGGTGGTCGTTGCAGGGGAACCAGGAGGCCGCGCCGTTGGGCTGCCCGGCCACCAGGACGCCGTCCGTGAGTTCCTCCCAGCCCACCTCGCCCCACAGTCCACGGCGCGGGGCCGGGTTGCCCTCGTAGCGGATGTCCAGGCTGAACTCTTCACCCGGCAACAGGGCGGCATCGGGGACCACCACGAGCTGCTCGCCGCGCTGGCTGAACCTGCGCACCTTCCGGCCGCCGAGCCGGACCCTGGTGGCGCGGAGCCCGGTCAGGTCCAGCACAATGGCCGACGTCGGCCGCCGGGTGACCGCGTGCAGGACGGCGCGCCCGCTGAGGCGGTTGCTGCTGAGTTTGTAGTCGATCTCGAGTTCGTACCGGGTGACCCGGTACGCAGTGCTGCCGTGGCCGGGCAGGTAGGGATCCGGCGCGGCCTCTTCCGGATCCGGGGGCAGGACGTTGCCGCTGCTGGCTGGTGCGCTGGAACTCATGGACGGACCTTTGGTTGTGCTGTTATTCCCGCTGGCGCAGGGTTGGGCTACCTGGGCTTCGGGGCAGGAACCGACGGCCCGCCCCAGGGGCTCACGGGGTTGCCCATCCAGTATGTCGCGGCAGGCACCGTCTCGCCCCGCATGACGAGCGACGCCGGCCCCACCGTGCCGCCCGTGCCGATCCTCGCCTGCGGGAGGATGACCCCGTGGGGTCCCATGGTTGCTCCGTCCTCGAGCGTAACAGTGTCGATGCTCATCACACGGTCGTGGAACAGATGGGTCTGGACGACGCAGCCGCGGTTGACGGTCGAATTCCTGCCCAGCGTGACGAGGTCGGCTTCGGGCAGCCAGTAGCTCTCACACCAGGTGCCGGCGCCGATCCTGGCGCCGAGGGCCCTGAGCCACCAGACCAGGGCCGGCGTCCCTGTGGCCGCCCGCGCGAACCACGGGGCGCTGACCATCTCGATAAACGTATCCACCACCTCGTTCCGCCAGATGAAGGAGCTCCAGAGCGGGTGCTCGCCGGGACGGATCCGTCCCACCAGGACCCACTTGGCCAGCACCGCGCTGCCTGCCGCCACGGCGCCGGCCAGCACGACCACCACCCCGCCCAGGACCGCGGCAATGCCGTAGTTGAAGGCGCCGGCGATCCAGTCGAAGGTGAGCAGGACGGCCGCCGCGATCCCGACCGTCAGCACGACCGGGACAAAGCGGCACAACTCCCACAGCGTGCGGGCAACCTTGAGCCTGAACGGCGGCTCGTACGTCCGCGTGTCATCGGAGGCGATCGCGGTGCGCCGGAGGCGTACGGGCGGACTGCCAAGCCACGACGTCCCGGCTTTTGCCTTGGCGGGGGTGGCCGAGAGCACCGCCACAAGCGAGTTTTTGGGGACGTTTCGTCCGGCGGCGGTCATGCCGGAGTTGCCCAGGAAGGAGCGCTTGCCGATCTTGGCCGGGGCAATCCTCAGCCAGCCGCCGTCGAGTTCGTAGGACGCCACCATCGTGTCGTCGGCCAGGAAGGCGCCCTCGCCCACGGTCGTCATCCGGGGGATCAGCAGCACGGTGGAGGCCTCCACGTTCCTGCCGATCTTTGCGCCGAGCAGCCGCAGCCAGACCGGTGTGAACAGGCTGGCGTAGACCGGGAACAGCAGGTCGCGGGCCAGGTCGAGGACGCGTTCCGTGGCCCAGACCTGCCAGCCGATCCGGCTGCGGACCCGGTAGTAGCCTGCCTTCAGCCCGATGCCGAGGAGCCGGGTGGTGAGCAGGATCAGCAGGAGGTTGGCCAGGAACCAGGCCAGCGCAGCCGGCGGGAGGGACAGCACGAGCCGCGGCAGCGCCGCGGACAGCGATGCGCTGCCCTGGATGAACGCGTAGGCCACCATCGCGGCCGCGGCAGCGGAGGCATAGGGGATCAGGGCCAGCAGCGCCGAGGCCGAGGCGAAGCCTGCGAACCAGAGCCGGCCGATCAGATGATGCTCCCCGGGGATGTCCGGCCGGGAATGCTTGGCCTTGCCCCGGCGCTCGGCCGGGGATCCCGCGACGAGCTGGCCGGCCTTGACCTTGCCCAGCACGGCCGAGCCGGGTTCCACCTGGGCGCCGGCGCCGATGGTCGCTCCCGGCATGAGCGTGCTGCGCGCCCCGACGGTGGCGCCGGCGCCGATACGGATCGAACCGATGTGGACGACGTCCCCGTCGATCCACCAGCCGGAGAGATCGACCTCGGGCTCGATGTTGGAACCGCTGCCGAGCGAGAGCAGTCCCGTGACGGGCGGGAGCGAGTGCAGCTGGACGTCGTTGCCGATCGTGGCGCCGAGCGCCTTGGCGTAGTACGGCACCCAGGGGGCGCTGGCCAGGCTGATGGCGCCGGCGAGGTCCTGGATCTGCTCAGCGAGCCAGAGCCGCAGGTGGACCCGGCCGGAGCGGGGATACGTTCCCGGCACCACGTTCCGCAGCAGGAGGCGGGCGGCGGCCACGGAGATCAGCATCCGGCCCGCGGGGCTGACGAAGACGAGCCAGGCGGCGCCGACCCACCACCAGGAGAGCGTGGGGGCGGCCCTGAAGCCGGCCAGCGCGGACAGCAGGTTGTTCGCGGCCATCAGGTACGTCAGCCAGCGCATGCCCACGAGGATGTGCAGCGGAATGCCCATCAGGGTCTGGAAGATCCGGGACTTGCGGGCCGTGGGCCGGACAAAACGTTCCGGGGCGGGCCCGGCACCGCCTTCGGGCAGCGACTGGCGGGCCGCGTCGATGAGCGCGCCGATCCGTGGGGTGGCATAGATGTCGGCCACCGTGATGGTGGGGTACCGGACGCGGAGGGCGGAGACGAGCTGCGCGGCGGCGAGTGAGCCGCCCCCGTAGGCAAAGAAGTCGGCGTCGAGATTCGTGACGGCGCTGCCCAGCACGGCGGTCCACTGCTCGAGGATCCAGCGGGCGTCGTCCGGGAGGTTCAGCGGTGCGTTCCCGGCGTCGGCGGCTCCGGCGCCGCCGAGCGGCCAGGGCAGGGCGTGCCGGTCCACCTTCCCGCTGGTCTTGGTGGGCAGCGCATCCACGAGCGTCAGGAGGGGGATCAGCGGCGCCGGCAGGCTGGCGCCCAGCAGCTCCCGTGCGGCGGCGAGATCGATCTCCCGGCCGGCCGCGGGGGACAGGTAGCCGACGAGGATCTGGTTGCCCGCCGCCGTCGTCTGCACCGCCGCGGCGGCGCCGGCGATGTCCGGCAGCGACTGCAGGGCGGCGTCGATTTCGCCCAGTTCGATCCGCCGGCCGCCGAGTTTGACCTGCTCGTCGGCGCGGCCCTGGAAGACCAGGCCTTCGGCCTCGTAGCGGACCAGGTCACCCGAGCGGTAGGCACGCTCCCAGCCGAGCGAGGGCATCGGGGCGTATTTTTCGGCGTCCTTGGCCGGGTCCAGGTAGCGGGCCAGCCCGACGCCGCCGATGATCAGCTCGCCCACCGCGCCTTCGGCGACGGGCACCGAGTCGGCGCCGACGACGGCGAGGTCCCAGCCGTCCAGGGGGAGGCCGATCCTGACGGGTCCGGGCCCGCCCAGCGGCGCCGCGCAGGCCACCACCGTTGCCTCGGTGGGGCCGTAGGTGTTCCAGACCTCGCGGCCCTCGACGGCGAGCCGTTCCGCGAGCTCCACCGGGCAGGCCTCGCCGCCGAAGATCAGCAGCCGGACGCTCTCCAGGGATTCCGCCGGCCAGAGCGCGGCGAGCGTGGGAACGGTGGAGACGACGGTGATGCCGTGGCTGATCAGCCAGGGGCCGAGGTCCATGCCCGTCCGCACCAGTGCCCGGGGTGCGGGCACGAGGCAGGCGCCGTGGCGCCACGCGAGCCACATTTCCTCGCAGGAGGCGTCGAAGGCCACCGACAGGCCGGCAAGGACACGGTCCTGCGGCCCGATCGGCTCGTCCGTCAGGAAGATGCGGGCCTCGGCGTCGACGAAGGCCGCGGAGGAGCGGTGCCGGACCGCGACGCCCTTGGGGGTTCCGGTGGAGCCGGAGGTGAAGATCACCCAGGCGTCGTCGTCGGGGCCCGGCAGCCGGCCGGCAGGGAAGGGCCGGGGCCGCTGGCTGTCCGTGACAATCCCGCCGCCGCCGCGCAGGATGCCGGCGACGTTCGCCTCGCTGAAGACGAGTCTGGCGCGCTCGTCAGGATCGTCCGCGTCCACCGGGACGTAGGCTGCCCCCACCAGCAGCACGGCCAGGATCGAGATGTAGAGCTCGTTGGTGCCGGACGGAATCCGGACGCCGATCCTGTCTCCCGCGCCGAGTCCGGCCAGATGCAGCCGCGTCGCGGCCGCCCGGACCTCCGCCAGGAGCTGGGCGTAACTCAGCGAGCGGCGGCCGTCGTCAAGGGCCGAGGCGTCCGGAAAGCGTGCTGCGGTGTCCTGGAGGATGTCGATCAGGGTACGCTCCGGCGGCGCCGCGAGGGCGCCCGGCAGCTGCGCCCGGTACACGACGGCGCCGGCGGGGCGTTTAATGTTGGGCGTTGGCTGTTCAGTCACAGGGTGATTGTCGCCGCCTCAGATGAACAAAAGGTGTCGTGTTTGCCTGTTGTTGTCCGGTTGTTGTCCGGTTGGTCTCCCGGTGCTTGCCGGGAAGACAGGCAATGTCCGCCTGCTGCCCTGCAGGGGCTCAGGGCCCCGCTCAGGGGACCAGGAGGACCTTGCCGGTGGTGCGCCGCTGCTCCAGGTCGTCGTGGGCCTTCGCCGCTTCGGCCAGCGGATAGCGGGCGCCGATCCGGACCTTGAGGCTGCCGTCGGCGGCAGCGGCGAAGACCTCGCCGGAGCGCCAGCGCCGCTCCTGCGGGTCGCGCAGGTAGTGGGCCATCGTCGGCCGCGTCAGGTAGAGGGAGCCCCCGGCATTGAGCCGCTGCGGGTCGAAGGGCGGGACCGGACCGGAGGCGCCGCCGAAGAGCACGAGGGTGCCGCGGATCCGCAGCGCGGCGAGGGAACCGTCGAACGTGTCTTTCCCGACGCCGTCGTACACCACGTCGGCGCCGGTCCCGTCGGTCAGTTCCCGGATCCGGGCCGGGAAGCCTTCGTAGCGCAGCACGTGGTCGGCGCCGGCGTCGCGGGCCAGCTGTTCCTTCTCCTGGGTGGAGACGGTGGTGATGACGTTTGCGCCCTTGGCCTTGAGCAGCTGGATGAGAAGGAGGCCGACGCCGCCGGCGCCGGCGTGGAGCAGGACGGTGTGGCCGGGCTCGACCTTGAAGGTGGAGTTGATCAGGTAGTGCGCCGTCACGCCCTGCAGGGGGAGTGCGGCGGCCGTCAAGTCGTCGAGGCCGTCCGGGACGGGGAGCGCCTTGTCCTCATCGACGAGGGCGTAGCCGGCGTAGCAGTCGATGCCTTCGGCCGTGGCGACCCGGTCGCCCGGGGCGAAGCCGGTGACGCCTTCGCCGACTTCCTCCACGGTGCCGGCGGCCTCCGAGCCGGGCGTGAAGGGGTACTGCACCTTGTAGACGCCGCTGCGCTTGTAGGTGTCAATGAAGTTCACGCCCGCGGCGGCGACCTTGACGAGCAACTGGCCGGGGCCCGGCGCCGGACGCCCTGTTTCTGCCAGTTCCAGTACCTCGGGGCCGCCCGGCAGCCGGGCAACGATTGCGTGCATCATGAGTCTCCTTTTTCCGGGCGATGTCCTGGCCCGGATCCTGGAACCATCCTAGGGACAGCGGCGGAAATGGCGAAGGTGCGGCTCAGTAGCGGCGCGTCACGGTTGCCATCGGGCATTCGAAGTGTCGCCCGGCTGCGAGGCCGACGTCGTTGAGGTAGCGGACGATGATGCCGTAGGACTGGAGCAGCGTGGTTTCGGTGTAGGGAACCTGGTGCTTCTGGCAGTACTCGCGGACGATCACGGCCGCCTTGTCGAGCTGCGGGCGGGCCATGTCCGGGAAGAGGTGGTGCTCGGCCTGGCGGTTGAGGCCGCCGAGCAGGATGTCCATGAAGCGTCCGCCGGAGATGTTGCGGGACGTCAGGACCTGGCGGCTGAAGAAGTCCACGCGGCTGTTGGCCGGCAGAACCGGCATGCCCTTGTGGTTGGGGGCGAAGGAAGCGCCCATGTAGAAGCCGAAGACGGCGAGCTGGACGCCGATGAAGGCGAACGCCATGCCCAGCGGCAGGAAGGTGAAGGCCAGTGCCGGAAGGGCGCTCAACCGTGCCAAGAGGATGGGCAGTTCGGTCCAGCGGTGGGTGACCTTGGCGCGGCGGAAGACGAACCTGATCGAATCGATCTGCAGGCCGAGGCCTACAAGGAACAGCAGCGGGAAGAAGAACCAGCCCTGTTTGCGGGTCAGGAAGGAGAAGCGTCCCTGCCGGGTGGCCGCCGCTTCCTCGTGGAACGCAATCGCGCCGGTGGCGATGTCCGGGTCCTTGGAGATGACGTTCGGATGGTTGTGGTGCGCGCCGTGCTTCTGCTCCCACCAGGAGTAGCTCATGCCGGCCACGGAGGTGGCCAGCAGCCGGGCGGTCCAGTCGTTGGCGCGGCGGGAGGCGAAGATCTGGCGGTGCCCGGCCTCGTGGGCCAGGAAGCTCAGCTGGGTGCACAGGATGCCCACGGCGGCGGCGATGAGGAGCTGGAACCAGCTGTCACCGATCAGGGCGAACCCGAACCACGTGGCGGCCATGAGCAACACCAGGCAGGAAAACACGGTGACGTAGAAACCGACCCGGCGTTCGAGGAGGCCGGCGGCCTTGACGCTCTTGAGCAGTTCGGAGTAGCTCAGGACGACGGCGTTGGGCTGCCGGACGCGCGTTTGGGGGCGCTCCGCAGTGGTGGTGGGGGTCATGGGACGCTGGCCTCGTAACTGTTCCGGGCAACGCTGCAGCCGACATTCGGCCTGCACGGTCTGGATCACCCTCAGTCAAGTGTACGTGCCGGGGCTCCTTGGTCCGGCGCCTGCGCCGCCCTGCCGGGTGGGGCCGGCTGCCCGCGGACCAGATCCGGGCGCCGACAAATCCATGCATAAATATCGACCTCTATGCATAGTCTTGCTGTATAGTGGCGGTTATGACTATTTCTGTTGCCGTCTCCGGCGCAAGCGGTTATGCAGGCGGCGAGGTGCTGCGGCTCCTGGCCGGCCACCCCGATGTCACGATCGGCGCCATCACGGCGCACAGCAATGCCGGTTCCACACTAGGGGAACTGCAGCCCCATCTCCATAGCCTGGCGGACCGCATCCTCGAAGACACGTCCGTGGAGAACCTGTCCGGACACGACGTCGTGTTCCTGGCCCTTCCGCACGGCGCGTCCGCCGGGATCGCGGCGCAGCTGCCGGCCGGGACGGTGGTGATCGACGCCGGCGCCGACCACCGCCTCGAGGACCCGGCCGCCTGGGAGAGGTTCTATGGCTCCGCGCACGCCGGAAGCTGGCCCTACGGCCTGCCGGAGCTGCCCGGACAGCGCGAGAAACTCAAGGGCGCCAACCGGATCGCCGTGCCGGGCTGCTACCCGACGTCGGCCCTGCTGGCCCTCACGCCCGGCTTCAGCAACGGACTGCTGCACGCGGACGACGTCGTCATCGTCGCCGCCTCCGGCACCTCCGGCGCCGGAAAAGCCGCCAAGGTCAACCTGATCGGCGCCGAGGTCATGGGCTCCATGAGCCCCTACGGCGTGGGCGGGGGCCACCGGCACACCCCCGAGATCGAACAGGGACTCTCGCTGGCCGCGGGCGGACCCGTCACCGTCTCCTTCACCCCCACGCTGGCTCCCATGAGCCGGGGCATCCTCACCACGGCCACCGCGAAGGTGCGGCAGGAGCCGGGACGCAGGGTCACCGCCGGGGAGCTGCGCCGCGCCTGGGCCGAGGCCTACGACGACGAGCCGTTCGTCCATCTGCTGCCGGAAGGCCACTGGCCCACCACCAAATCCGTGCAGGGATCCAACCACGCCGTGATGCAGCTGGCCTTCGATGAGCACACCGGCCGCGTGATCGTCTGCTGCGCCATCGACAACCTGACCAAGGGGACCGCCGGCGGCGCCGTGCAGTCCATGAACATCGCCCTCGGCCTGGCGGAAACCGCCGGCCTCAACCTCCAGGGAGTCGCACCGTGAGCATCACCGCAGCCAAGGGATTCCGCGCCGCCGGAGTCACGGCCGGCCTCAAGGCCTCCGGCAACCCGGACTTCGCGCTCGTTGTCAACGACGGACCTTCCCGGGCCGCCGCCGCCGTGTTCACCTCCAACCGCGTGGCCGCGGCACCCGTGCAGTGGTCCCGCGAGGTGGTCAAGGACGGCAGGGCGGACGCCGTCGTGCTCAACTCCGGCGGCGCGAACGCCTGCACCGGCCCCCAGGGCTTCCAGAACACCCACACCACCGCCGAGAAGACCGCCGAAGCGCTGGGCATCTCCGCCACCGACGTGGTGGTCTGCTCGACCGGCCTGATCGGTGAGCAGCTCCCGATGGACAAGATCCTTGCCGGGATCGGCGCCGCGGCCGCCGCGCTCAGTCCCGAGGGCGGGGCCGGGGCGGCCACCGCCATCATGACCACGGACACGGTGTCCAAGCAGGCCGTGTTCACCGGCACGGACGCCGAAGGAAACGAGTACACCATCGGCGGCATGGCCAAGGGTGCCGGCATGCTCGCCCCCGGGCTCGCCACCATGCTGGTGGTCCTCACCACGGACGCAGACGTCCAGCCGGAAATGCTCGACGTCGTGCTCCGCGACGCCACCCGGGTCACCTTTGACCGGGCCGACTCCGACGGCTGCATGTCCACCAACGACACCGTGGTGCTGCTCGCCTCCGGCGCCTCCGGCGTCGTTCCCTCCGCCACCGGATTCGGCGCCGGCCTGACGCAGGTCTGCGCCGAGCTTGCCCGCAAGCTCATCGGCGACGCCGAGGGCGCCAGCCACGACATCGCGATCCGTACCTTCAACGCGGCCACGGAGAGGGACGCCGAGATCGTCAGCCGCGCCGTCGCCCGCTCCAACCTGTTCAAGACCGCCATCTTCGGCAAGGATCCCAACTGGGGCCGCGTGCTCTCCGCCGTCGGCACCACGGACGCGGTCTTCGAGCCGGACCAGCTGAATGTGTCCATGAACGGCGTGCAGATCTGCCGGAACGGCAGCATCGGGGCGGACCGCAGCCTCGTGGACCTGGAACCGCGCGAGGTGCTGGTCGAGATCGACCTTCAGGCCGGCGGGGCCGAGGCCACGATCCTCACCAACGACCTCACCCACGACTACGTCGAAGAAAACAGCGCCTACTCAAGCTAATCCCCCTGGAAGGACGAACAGAAGGACGGCAGCATGAACACCCAGACCCGCGAGACCACGTCCACGGCCGATGCCCAGGACAAGGCCGGCACCCTGATTGAGGCGCTGCCCTGGATCCAGCGCTTCGCCGGCACCACCATGGTGATCAAGTACGGCGGCAACGCCATGGTCAACGATGAACTGCGCCGCGCCTTCGCCGAGGACGTCGTGTTCCTCCACCATGTCGGCATCCACCCGGTGGTGGTGCACGGCGGCGGCCCGCAGATCAATGCCATGCTCAGCCGGCTCGGCATCGAATCCGAGTTCAAGGGCGGCCTGCGCGTCACCACCCCGGAGGCCATGGATGTGGTGCGCATGGTCCTCACCGGCCAGGTGGGCCGCGAACTCGTGGGCCTGATCAACTCCCACGGCCCCTACGCCGTCGGCATGTCCGGGGAGGACGGCGGCCTGCTGCGCGCCGTCCGCACCGGGACCGTCGTCGACGGCGAAGAGGTGGACCTGGGCCTGGTGGGCGAAGTGGTGGGCGTCAACCCCGCCGGCATCCTGGACATCATCGCCGCTGGCCGGATCCCGGTGATCTCGACGGTCGCGCCGGAGATCGCCGATGACGGGGCCCGCGGTGCAGACACCCATCAGGCGCAGACCACCGGACAGGTCCTCAACGTCAACGCCGACACGGCCGCCGCCGCCCTCGCCGAAGCGCTCGGCGCCTCCAAGCTCGTGATCCTCACGGACGTCGAGGGCCTCTACGCCAACTGGCCGGACCGCTCCTCGCTGATCTCCTCGCTGACGGCTTCGGAGCTGCGCGGGCTGCTCCCGGGCCTCGAATCCGGCATGATCCCGAAAATGGAAGCCTGCCTCAAGGCCGTCGAGGGCGGCGTCGAGCGGGCGCACATCGTGGACGGCAGGCTGCCGCACTCGATGCTGCTGGAAACCTTCACGACGGCGGGCATCGGCACGCAGGTCGTCCCGGACGAGGAAGTGTAAACATGAACAACTCTGAAGATCTCGACAAGCTCGATCACCGGAGCCCGGTGGGGGAGCTCGATCACCCGAGCCCGGTGGTTGAGCTGGTCGAAACCCGCGGCCATGCCACCGGCGCGCAATGGCTTTCCCGCTATTCCTCGTCCCTGCTGGGCGTCTTCGGCACCCCGCAGCGGGTCCTGGTCCGCGGCGCCGGCTGCCTCGTCTGGGACGCCGACGGCAAGGAGTACCTGGACCTGCTCGGCGGGATCGCCGTCAACGCCCTCGGCCACGCCCACCCGTTCGTCACCTCGGTGATCTCGAGCCAGCTGGCCACCCTCGGGCATGTTTCCAACTTCTTCACCAGCCCCACCCAGATCGCCCTGGCCGAGAAGCTGCTGGAAATCACCCGGGCCCCGGCCGGGTCCAAGGTCTTCTTCGCCAACTCCGGCACCGAAGCCGTCGAGGCCGCGTTCAAGCTGGCCCGGCGCAACACGGGCGCCGGCCCGGACAGTCCAGAACGGCCCCGGACCAAGATCATCGCGCTGGAAGGGGCCTTCCACGGGCGCACCATGGGTGCCCTCGCGCTCACCGCGAAAGAGGCCTACCGGGCGCCGTTCGCGCCGCTGCCAGGCGGCGTCGTGCACATCCCGTTCGGTGACATCGACGCGCTCCGCGCCTCCGTCGACGACACCGTTGCCGCCGTCTTCCTCGAGCCGATCCAGGGCGAGGCCGGCGTCCTTCCGCTGCCCGCCGGGTACCTGCAGGCGGCCCGCGAGGCCACCACCGCTGCCGGCGCCCTGCTGATCCTCGACGAGGTGCAGACCGGCATGGGCCGCACCGGGAAATGGCTCGCCAGCGGCGACGCCGGAATCGTGCCCGACGCCGTGACCCTGGCCAAGGGCCTGGGCGGCGGCTTCCCGATCGGCGCCCTCGTGACGTTCGGTCCGGAAACCTCCTCGCTGCTCACCGCCGGCCAGCACGGCACCACCTTTGGCGGCAACCCGGTCGCCACCGCGGCCGCCCTGGCCACCCTGCACGTCCTCGAAAGCCAGCACGTTCTGGACCACGTCCGCGAGGTGGGGGAGCACCTGCGCTCCGGCCTCGCCGCGATCGACGGCGTCACTGCGGTCCGCGGCGAAGGGCTGCTGATCGGCTTCGACCTTGACGCCGACGTCGCCCCCGGCGTCGTGGACGCCGGCCTGGACGCCGGCTTCATCGTCAACAGCCCCGGCCCGCACACCATCCGGCTCGCGCCTCCCCTGATCCTCACCACCGACCAGGCCGACCGTTTCCTCGCCGCGCTGCCCGCCCTCCTCCAGACCGCAAAGGACGCCCAGTGAACGCCACAGCAGTCACCCGCCATTTCCTCAAGGACACGGACCTCAGCCCCGCCGAGCAGGCTGAAGTCCTCGACCTGGCCGTCCGGATGAAGGCCGCCCCGTACAGCGTGCAGCCCTTCGCCGGGGCAGGAAACGGCCGCAAGACCGTGGCCGTGATCTTCGACAAGACGTCCACCCGGACGCGGGTCTCCTTCGCCACCGGCGTGGCCGACATGGGCGGCAATGCGCTCATCATCAACCCGGGCGAGGCGCAGATCGGCCACAAGGAATCGGTGGAGGACACCGCCAGGGTGCTCGAGCGCATGGTCGCCACGATCGTCTGGCGGACCGGTGCGCACGCCGGGCTCGTCGCCATGGCCGCGAACTCGCGCGTCCCCGTGATCAACGCCCTGTGCGACGACTACCATCCGTGCCAGCTCCTCGCGGACCTGCTCACCATCAAGGAACACAAGGGCCAGCTCAAGGGCCTCACCCTGAGCTACCTCGGCGACGCGGCCAACAACATGGCCAACTCCTACCTGCTGGCCGGCGTCACGGCGGGCATGAACGTCCGCATCGCCGGCCCCGACGGCTACCTGCCGTCCCCGGAGATCATCGCCGCGGCCGAGGACCGTGCCGCGGAGACCGGCGGCTCGGTGCTCGTCACCGTGGACCCGGCCGAAGCGCTCCTGGGCGCCGACGTCGTCGCCACCGACACGTGGGTGTCGATGGGCCAGGAAGACGAGAAGCAGGCGCGGCTGCGGTTGTTCCGCGACTACGCCGTGGACGAAGCGGCGATGAAGCTGGCGGCGCCGGACGCCGTCGTGCTCCACTGCCTCCCGGCCTACCGGGGCTACGAGATCGCCGCCGGCGTCATCGACGGCCCGCAGTCCGTGGTCTGGGACGAGGCGGAAAACCGGCTCCACGCCCAGAAGGCCCTCATGGCGTGGCTCATGCACCGCTCCGGCCTGGCCGTTGTCGAGGGACTCGGATAATGTCCGTCCAGCCGGCCTCCCCGGGGGCCAGCCCGGCCACCAAGACCGCCCGGCAGGCGCGGATCACCGCGATCCTGACGGGTGAATCCGTCCGCTCGCAGGCGGAACTTGCCGCACTGCTGGCCGACGACGGCGTCCAGGTCACCCAGGCCACCCTGTCCCGGGACCTCGTGGAACTGGGCGCGGTGCGGGTCCGCGGCAAGGAGGGCGTGCTGGTCTACGCCGTGCCGGGGGAGGGCGGCGAGCGCGGCGCCAAGAGCGGGGTGACCCAGGAAATCCTCGACGCCCGGCTGGCCCGGCTGTGCGGGGAACTGCTGGTCACGGCCGAGGCCTCCGGGAACATCGTGGTGCTGCGGACCCCGCCCGGCGCGGCGAACTTCCTGGCCCTCGCGATCGACCACTCGGTGATGCCGTCCATCCTGGGCAGCATCGCCGGGGACGACACCGTGCTGCTGGTCACCCGCGATCCGGTCGGCGGGGCCGCCGTCGCCGCCCGCTTCCTGCAGCTCGCCGAGGAAGCCGGCCAGTAACCTTGCATGAGACAACCAACAACCAAACAACTAAGGAGCATTTCCGTGACTGAGCGTATTGTGCTGGCCTACTCCGGTGGCCTCGATACTTCCGTAGCCATCGGCTGGATCGGTGAAGCCACCGGCGCCGAGGTCATCGCCGTGGCGGTCGACGTCGGACAGGGCGGCGAGTCCCTGGAGACCATCCGCCAGCGTGCCCTGGGCTGCGGCGCCGTCGAGGCCTACGTGGCCGACGCCAGCGACGAGTTCGCCAACGAGTACTGCATGCCCACGCTGAAGGCCAACGCCCTCTACCAGGGCCACTACCCGCTGGTCTCCGCCATCTCCCGCCCGGTGATCGTCAAGCACCTGGTCAAGGCCGCCCGCGAATTCGGCGCCACCACTGTCGCCCACGGCTGCACCGGCAAGGGCAACGACCAGGTCCGCTTCGAAGTCGGCATCCAGACCCTGGGCCCGGACCTGAAGTGCATCGCCCCGGTCCGCGACCTCGCCCTGACCCGCGACAAGGCCATCGCCTTCGCCGAGGAAAAGGGACTGCCGATCGAGACCACCAAGAAGAACCCGTACTCGATCGACCAGAACGTCTGGGGCCGCGCCGTCGAGACCGGCTACCTCGAGGACATCTGGAACGCCCCCACCAAGGACATCTACGACTACACCGCCACCCCGGAGTTCCCGCCGGCCCCGGACGAGGTCACCATTTCCTTCGAAGCCGGCGTGCCCGTAGCGATCGACGGCGTCAGGGTCACCCCGCTGCAGGCCATCAAGGAACTCAACCGCCGCGCCGGCGCCCAGGGCGTCGGCCGGATCGACGTCGTCGAGGACCGCCTCGTCGGCATCAAGTCCCGCGAAATCTACGAAGCCCCGGGCGCCATGGCGCTGATCACGGCGCACAAGCACCTCGAGGACATCACCATCGAGCGCGAGCAGGCACGCTTCAAGGCCAACGTCGGCCAGCGCTGGGCCGAGCTGGTCTACGACGGACAGTGGTTCTCCCCGCTCAAGCGCTCCCTCGACGCGTTCATCGAGGACACGCAGCGCTACGTCACCGGCGACATCCGCATGGTGCTGCATGGCGGCCAGGCGATCGTCAACGGGCGCCGCTCCGAAACCTCGCTCTACGACTTCGACCTCGCCACGTACGACACCGGGGACACCTTCGACCAGTCGATGGCGCGCGGCTTCATCGAGCTGTGGGGCATGTCCGCCAAGGTTGCCTCCGGCCGCGATATCCGCGTCGCGGGAAAGTAAAAATCGGTGGTTGAGCCTGTCGAAACCCCGAAATCAGCGACGAACACCGGTGCCCTGTGGGGCGGCCGGTTCGCCGGCGGCCCGGCGGACGCCCTCGCGGCCCTGAGCAAGTCGACGCACTTTGACTGGAGGCTGGCCCGGTACGACATTGCCGGGTCCCAGGCGCATGCCCGCGTGCTGCACAAGGCCGGGCTGCTGGACGACGCCGAACTCGAAGGCATGCTCGCCGCCCTGACCCGGCTGGACGAGGACGTCGCCTCGGGCGCGTACACGCCGGTAGAGTCCGACGAGGACGTCCACGGATCGCTGGAACGCGGGCTCATCGAACGGGCCGGCACCCAGCTCGGCGGCAAGCTCCGGGCAGGACGGTCACGCAACGACCAGGTGGCCACCCTCGGCCGGATGTTCCTGCGCGACCACGCCCGGATCATCGCCCGCGGCGTCCTCGCCACCATCGATGCGCTGATCGGCCAGGCCAGGGAACACCGCGGCGTGGCCATGCCCGGCCGCACCCACCTCCAGCACGCCCAGCCGGTCCTGCTCAGCCACCACCTGCTGGCCCACGCCTGGGCGCTGTTGCGCGATGTGCAGCGGTTCCAGGACTGGGACAAACGCGCCGGAATCTCACCCTACGGTTCCGGCGCCCTCGCCGGCTCCTCGCTGGGCCTGGATCCGGAGGCCGTCGCGGCGGAACTGGGCTTCTTCTCGGCCACGCACAACTCGATCGACGGCACCGCCTCCCGCGACGTCTTCGCCGAGTTCGCGTGGATCACGGCCATGATCGGCGTCGACCTGTCCCGGGTCTCGGAGGAGGTGATCCTGTGGGCCACGAAGGAGTTCTCCTTCGTCACCCTGCACGATTCCTACTCCACCGGTTCCTCGATCATGCCGCAGAAGAAGAACCCGGACGTGGCCGAGCTGGCGCGCGGCAAGGCCGGCCGGCTGATCGGCAACCTGACCGGGCTCCTGGCGACGCTGAAGGGCCTGCCGCTCGCGTACAACCGCGACCTGCAGGAGGACAAGGAGCCGGTGTTCGACGCCGCCGACACGCTGGAGGTCCTGCTCCCGGCGGTCTCCGGCATGATCGCGACGCTGACGTTCAACACCGAACGGATGGAATCGCTGGCACCGCAGGGCTTCGCGCTGGCCACGGACATCGCCGAATGGCTCGTCCGCCAGGGCGTGCCGTTCCGTGAGGCCCATGAGCTCTCCGGCGCCGCGGTGAAGCAGGCCGAAAGCCGCGGCGTCGAACTCTGGGACCTGACGGATGAGGAATACGCCGCCATCTCGGGGCACCTGACGCCGGAGGTCCGCACGGTCCTGTCCACCGAAGGCTCGCTCAACAGCCGTAACTCGCAGGGCGGCACGGCACCGGCCGCCGTCGAACGCCAGCTGCTGGCCCTCGACGCCGAGCTTGCGGCCGTGCGCGGGTACGCAGGGTAGCTGTACCCCGGCTCGGCCAGGGGGCCCACGCCCGCAGGGTTCCCTGGCCGGGGGCCCACGCCTGAGCTTGCGAAGGCTGGGAGCCGGTGGGGACTTGCGAGGTTAGGGTGCGGGTGGGGAGCCATCCCGCGTTCGTCCGCCCTCCGCTAGGATGGGCGCCATGACCGACATCACACCAGAAAAGCTGCTGGAAGAACTTCGCCGGTCCGCCGACGTCGTGGCCGCAATTGCCGCCAAATTGACGGAGCAGGACGTCAAGGCGCCGTCGGAACTGCCGGGCTGGACCCGCGGCCACGTTCTGGCCCACATCAGCGGGATCGCCAACGCGATGGCCCGGCAGCTGGAATACGCCGTCCGCGGCGAAAGAATCGAGCTGTACGACGGCGGGTTCGAGGGCCGCACCCGGGCCATCGAGATGACCGCCGGACACAGCCTCGCGGAACACCGCGCCGCCGTGGACGCAGCCCTGGAACGGGCCCTGCGCGCCTTCGGGGAACTTGATGCCGCCGGCTGGCACGAGCCCATCACCTACCGCAGGGGAGTCGTGTTCGACGGCGGCCTGGCCCTCTGGCGTGAACTCGTCATCCACGCCACGGACCTCGGCACCGGCCGTGGTCCGGAAACCTGGAACCGGCCGTTCTGCGAGCACCTCTTCGACTTCCTGTCCGCCCGGGTCCCCGAGGGGCAGAAGCTCGTGCTGCAACCGCTCGGACTGCCGGCCGTGGCCATCGGCAGCGGCGGCCAGTCGACGGTGATCAGCGGGATGCTGACGGACATCGCAGCGTGGCTTGCCGGCCGCACGCCGTCCCTCGGGAGCCTGCGTGCCACCGCGGCGGCCGACGGCGTCGACCTCCCCGCGTTGCTGCCGTGGCCGGCCGGGTTGCCGGTCAACAACTAGGACCCGTCCTTAGCTCACGTCAGGGCGGGTGCCTGTGCGTGTTCCCGGTCCACCTGACGGATGAGGAATACGCCGCCATCTCGGGGCACCTGACGCCGGAGGTCCGCACGGTCCTGTCCACCGAAGGCTCGCTCAACAGCCGTAACTCGCAGGGCGGCACGGCACCGGCCGCCGTCGAACGCCAGCTGCTGGCCCTCGATGCCGAGTTCTGGAGCATGCTCGAGAGGCATCCGGGACGCCGCCAGACCCATAGTGCCCGGGATGTGACCGGAGTATCGTGGATGCAGGCCGGACAGTCTCATCCGGCCAGGCAGCAATAGCGCTCACAAGTGTCGATCCGCGACCGCCTAGGAGGGCCGATGCCTTCGCCCAGCGTCCCCATACCCCAGCCTCCTCCGCGGCCGGTGGTCGGCAATTTGCCCGATATCGACTCCAGCAAGGGAGTCCTGGGGCTGGTGGAGGTGGCCGAGCAGTACGGCCCCATTGTCCGCATCCAGTTCTTCAACCGCAGCGTCGTCGCCGTCTCCTCCCAGGAGCTCGTCAACGAGGTGTGCGACGAATCCCGTTTCGGCAAGGTGCTCGGCATTGCCCTTCGGGAGGTGCGGCAATTCGCCGGCGACGGCCTGTTCACCGCGGAAACCCAGGAACCCAACTGGCAAAAGGCGCACCGGATCCTGATGCCGGCGTTCGGGCCGGCAGCCCTGAAGCGGATGTTCGTGGGCATGGACGACATCGTCGAGCAGCTGCTGCTCAAGTGGGAGAGGCTCGGTCCCGCGGCCCGGATCGACGTTCCGGACAACACCACCCGCCTGGCGCTGGACACCATCGCCCTGTGCTCGTTCAGCTACCGGTTCAACAGTCTCTACCGGGAAGAGATGCACCCCTTCATCGGGGCCATGGTCCGCGCCCTCGTCGAGTCCAGGGATCGCTCGCGCAGGCTCCCGGTGCAGAACAAGATCATGCTGCGCCGACGGCACCAGCTCGAGGACGACAATGCCCTGATGTTCGAGGTCGCCGAGCAGATCATCAGCGACCGGCGGCGCAATCCCAGCCCGGCGGGCAGCGAGGATATCCTGGACACCATGCTCAGCGCGGCGGACCCGGTGACGGGTGAGCGTTTATCCGAGGAAAACATCCGCTATCAGATGGTCACCTTCCTGATTGCCGGGCATGAGACCACCAGCGGCCTGCTGTCCTTTGCGCTCTACGAACTGCTGCGCCATCCGGGAGTCCTGGCCAAGGCGCGCGCCCAGGTGGACGAGGTCCTCGGCACCGAAAGCGCCAGGTTCGAGCATCTGCCCCGGCTGGGCTACCTGGACCAGATCCTCAAGGAAACGCTGCGGCTGTGGCCCACGGCTCCGGCGTTCAACGTCGCTCCGTACGAGGACACGACGCTCGGCGGCCGCTACGAGGTCCGCGCGGGCCAGCCCATCCTGGTCCTGATTCCGCAGCTGCACCGGGACAGGTCGGCGTGGGGCGAGGACGCCGGGATCTTCGAGCCGGACCGGTTCTCCCCGGAACGGGCCGCGGCAATCCCGGCCAATGCGTGGAAGCCCTTCGGCAACGGGCAGCGTTCCTGCATCGGCCGGGGATTTGCCCTGCAGGAGGCCATGCTGTTCCTGGCCAAGCTCCTGCAGCGCTTCGACATCACATCGGCGGACCCCGGCTATGAACTGCAGATCAGGCACACCCTTACGATGAAGCCCGAAGGGCTGTTCATCCATGTGCGACGGCGGGACGTCAGGATCAAAGCGGCCGGCCGGACCGCCGTCGAACTTGCCCGGGAGGCGGAAGCGCCGGCCGCTGCAGCCGCCAACGGCGTCCCGCTCCGTGTGCTCTACGGTTCCAATGCGGGCACCTCCAAGGACTTCGCCCAGCGCATTGCCAACGACGCCGGACGGCGCGGCTACAGCCCCGCCATCGGTCCGCTCGACGAGGCAGCCGGCGGACTGCCGACGGAGGGGCTCGTCACCATCGTGGCCTCCTCCTACGAGGGGCAGCCGCCGGACAATGCCCGGAAATTCATGACCTGGACCGAGGGCCTGCAGCCGGGCAACCTCGCCGGGGTGCTGTACACGGTCTTCGGCAACGGCAACAAGGACTGGGCCCGCACCTACCAGGAGGTGCCCAAGGCCATCGACGCCCGGCTCGAGGCCGCCGGCGCCGTGCGGATCTACGCCCGGGGCGAGGCCAATGCCCGCGGCGACTTCTTCGGCGATTTCGAAGAGTGGTACGCGGGATTCTGGCCCGCCGTGGACGCCGCGCTCGGGCAGAGTACCAGCTCCCCGGCCGGGCAGCCCCAGCTTGAAATCCAGTTCGTGGGCAACGTCCGGGACCCGCTGCTGCGCCAGAACGGGCTGGCACTCGGTACCGTCGTCGCGAACCGGGAACTGGTCGATCTGGCCAAGCCCGGCGCCCGGTCCAAGCGGCACGTCGAGATCGCCCTGCCCGCAGGGATGAGCTACCGGACCGGCGACTACCTGGCCGTGCTGCCGCTGAATCCCAGCGAACCTGTGCAGCGGGCCCTGTCCCGTTTCAACCTCGACTACGACTCGCACGTCCTGTTGAGCATGGAGCGGGGAGACACGTTCCTGCCCACCGGCACGCCCGTGGCCGTGGGCGAACTGCTGAGCAGTTACCTCGAGCTCGCAGCCCCAGCCACACGCACCCAGCTCGAGCAACTGGCCGACGTCGCGGCGGATCCTGCCCACCGCGGGGAACTTGAGGCCCTGGCGCAGGACCGCGGGCGCCATGCGGCCGAGATCCTCGACAAGCGCGTCTCTGTCCTGGACCTGCTGGAAACGTATCCGTCATGCCAGCTGTCGTTCACCTCGTTCCTGCAGCTGCTGACCCAGCTGACCCCTCGGCGCTACTCCATCTCCTCGTCCCCGCTCTGGAGCCCGGACCATGCGACCCTGACCTTCGCCGTCATCCAGGAACCGGCGTGGTCGGGCCGCGGCATCTTCGAAGGCGCCTCTTCCACCTATCTCGCCCAGGCCAGGCCCGGGTCAAGGATCGCGGTCACGGTTCGCCCCTCGAATGCGGCTTTCCACCCGCCCCAGTCCCTGGGTGTTCCGCTGATCATGGTGTGCGCCGGGACCGGGCTGGCGCCCTTCCGCGGATTCGTCCAGGACCGGGCGCTGCGGGCCGAGGCCGAGGGGGTGATGCCGGCGCCTGCCCTGTTGTTCTTCGGCTGCCGGGCCCCGGACACCGGCTTCCTCTACCACGCGGAACTTGCAGCCTGGGCAGGCCAAGCCAACCTCGACCTCCGGCCGGTCTTTTCCACCGCACCCGAAGACGGCCGGAAGTACGTCCAGGATCGGCTCTGGGCAGACCGGGCCGACGTCGTCGAACTGGTCAAACAGGGCGCCACGTTCTACGTCTGCGGCGACGGCAAGAACATGGCGCCGCAGGTCCGCGACACGTGCGCACGCATCTACCGGGAGGCGACCGGCGCCTCTGAAGAGGACGCAGACGCGTGGATGGATGAGGTGGAGCGCACCCATGGCAGGTACGTGGCAGACATCTTCACGTGAAGATGCCCGCGCGGAAGCCATCCGCACGATCGCTGGCGGTTCCCCCTACTTCAGGGCCAGTGCCAGCGCGTGTTCGCGGTCCAGCAGGCTCTCCTTGATGGCGATCCCCCAGCGGAAGCCGCCCAGCGTGCCGTCGGTGCGGATCACGCGGTGGCACGGGACAAACAGGGCGGCGGCGTTGAAGGCGCAGGCACCCGCCGCGGCACGGACCGCCTTCGGGTTCCCGGACAGCGCCGCGTACTCCGCATACGTCACCGGACTCCCGGGCACCACGGTCCGCAGCGTGTCCCAGGCATGGCTGCGGAACGGGCCCGACTTCTGCAGCACCGGCACCTCCATGGCCGGGCCCGGATTGCCGGCATAGAACTCCTCCACGGCCGCCGAGACGGAGCCGAGGTCCATGACGGGCTCATACGACCCGGGCAACAGCTCCGGGTGGATCTGGCCGGTCAGTTCGCCCGGAACCGCGGTCCAGCCGGACGCCAGCACCGCGCCGTCCCTGGCAATGATGGTGAACGGGCCGTCCGGGGTGGACATGGTCAACAGCTGGGCTTTCATTTCTTCGCTTCCTTCGTGGGAGTCTGGGCGCGGGTGGTGGATCGCGCGGCCTGCGCTGCCGCGCGCCAGAGGTGCATGGTGGCGTAGGAGCGCCACGGGCTGAGTTCACGGAAATCAGGGCTCAGGGTGCCGCCGTCGAGCTCGCGGGCGAGCGAGCGGATGCCGTTGCGCACCGCGGCGTCGTTGGCGAGGAAGACGTCCGGGGCCCCGATGACCCGCATCGCGACATACCCCACCGTCCACGGCCCGACGCCGGCCAGGGGCAGGAGCTTTGCCCCCAGCCCGGGCAGGTCGTCGCCGTAGCCGAAGTCGAGGTCCCCCGACGCCATCGCCTCCGCGGCCGCGCGGACCGAGTCGATGCGGCGCTGCGGGCCCCGGAGCAGCCCGAAACCGGTCTGCGCAATCTGTGCCGCGGTGGGGAACAGCCGGTGCAGCCCGTCAGCCGGGACGGCGCTCGCGGTCCCGGCCGCGGACAGCCGGACCAGCGCCGTGCGGGCGGCCGCCACGGTGACCTGCTGCCCGATCATCGCCCGGACCAGCAGTTCCTGCGGGTCCACCGCGCCCGGCATCCGCATCCCGGGGGTGCGCGCCACGCTGGCCGCCAGCCGGGGATCGGCCGCGAGGGCGGCGTCGATCGCGACGGGGTCGGCGTCGAGGTCCAGCAGCCGGCGGACCCGGCTGAGCAGCGGCGCCAGGTCCCGCAGATCCACGGCACCGATAGTGAGCACCAGCGGGCGCCCGGGCGCGGCGGCGTCGTACTCCACCCGGAAGCGGGCGTCGCCGTGGGCCAGCCGCATGGTCCGCGCATACGAGGTGGAGGTCCCGGCCTCGATCCCCGGGAGGGCGCGGACCGCCAGGAAATCGAACACGCCCGGATCGAACGGCTCACGGTACGGCAGGTTCAGCGTCAGCGCCGTGGAGGACGCGGGAGTCCGGTGGTGTGCCGTGGCCCGCAGCGCCGAGGGCGTCATGGCGAAGACCTCGCCGATGGTCTCGTTGAACTGGCGGACGCTGCTGAACCCGGCGGCGAACGCGATGTCGGCCACCTTCATCCCGGTGGAGACGAGCAGGGTCCGCGCGGTCTGGGCGCGGCTCGCCCGGGCCAGGGACAGCGGGCCGGCGCCGAGTTCGTGGCTGAGGATCCGGTTGAGCTGGCGTGAGGAATAGCCGAGCCGGGACGCCAGCCCTTCCACGCCGTCGCGGTTGATCACGCCGTCATTGATCAGCCGCATGGCCCGGCCGGCGAGGTCCGAGCGGAGGTTCCACGCCGGCGTGCCGGGCACGGCCTCGGGCAGGCAGCGCTTGCACGCCCGGTAGCCGGCCTCATGGGCGGCTGCGGAGGTCTCGTAGAACGTGACGTTGCCCGCCTTCGGTGTCCGGGCGGGGCAGGAGGGCCGGCAGTAGATGCCCGTCGTGCGGACAGCCGTGTAGAACTGCCCGTCGAACCGGGGGTCCCGGGCATCGATTGCCCGGTAGCGCTGCCAGAAGTCCATGGCTTCATCCTCTCAGCTTCCCCCGCCCCGCTGCTAGCGGAAATCGGACACGGCCGTGGAGGGAATGGTGCCCCGTCACGGCAGGTTTGTTAAAGTCGGAGCATGACTTTGCACCCCGGGCAGAAGGGCAGCGCACCGCTGCGGCGGCTCCTGTCCGGGGATCCCCGTCAGGTGGCACCGCTGCTGCTCGGCGCGGTGCTGACGCACGAGGGACGGGAGGGCCCGGTGTCGGTACGGATCACCGAGGTCGAGGCCTATCTGGGACCCCATGACTCGCTGCACCCCGATCCCGGATCCCATACCTTCCGGGGCCCGACGGCCCGCAATGCGCCGATGTTCGGCCCCGCCGGCCACCTGTACGTGTACTTCACCTACGGGATGCACCACTGCGCCAACATCGTGTGCGGCCCGGACGGCGTGGCGTCGGCCCTGCTGCTGCGGGCCGGGGAGGTCGTCGCCGGGCACCGCCTGGCACT
Source organism: Pseudarthrobacter albicanus (assembly GCF_018224015.1). Lineage (GTDB taxonomy): Bacteria > Actinomycetota > Actinomycetes > Actinomycetales > Micrococcaceae > Arthrobacter > Arthrobacter albicanus. Next base: position 4,893 of record NZ_JAGPOT010000025.1, on the reverse strand, counting down.
GGCCAGGCGGCCGACGTCGAAATCCCCCAAGGACCTGGCGAGCGGCCCCGCGCGGCTCGCCACAGCGCTCGGACTCACGAGGGCGGACAGCGGGCGGGACGCGCTCGGCGCACCGTTCCGGCTGGAGCTGGCGCAGGTGCCGGCGTCCGGCATCAGCTCTGGGCCGCGCGTCGGGGTCGCCGGCGACGGCGGCACGGACGACTATCCCTGGCGTTTCTGGCTGACCGGCGATCCGACCGTGTCCCGCTACAAAGCGGCGAAAGCGCGCACCGCGTAACTGGAGCCGCAACCGGATGCCCCGGCACCCGCGGCTGGGGGATGATGAACTCTTATGGGCGAGGGTAAACGAGGGAAGCCGACAAGCGAGCTGGACAGGCTCCGGATTTTCGAGAAGCTGGCCACCGAGTATTTCCGGATGGTTGAGCTGTTCACACCGGATGAACCCCCGGCGCCGGCCGGCGCCGTCGAGGGGGAGCGGCGGCACTGGCTGGAGCTCTTCCGCGCCGCCCTACTGCGTAAATTCATTGTTCGTGATGAACACGTGTCGCTCAAGCTCGTCGTTCGGGCCCTCCGCCTCTGCAATTACACGGTGGACCGCAAGGTGGCGGAGGGGACGGAAGCAGTGGCCGGTCTGTTCACCGCCGAGATGGTCCAGGGGCGTCAACCTGTGACGGCGGGACCGGCTCCGGAGGGGCACGACCTTTTCGAGGATGTCCTCTATGGACGCCTCCTGCATGGCGACGCCGACAGGTTCCACCGTTCCGAATGGGCGGACGACTACTCCCGGCTGAGTACCGCGGCGGCCAGCCGGTTCGACGCGGAGCACGCGCTCCGGAAAGCGCTCGACGTGGTCCGGTACGGGCTCGCGAATGAACTGCTGCGGTCTCCAGGCGTGCCGCCCGACGACGCCGGGCCTTCACCGGCCCTGAGGCCTTGAGCGGACACCGCGCCCACGCCCTGCTGCACGTTTAACTGGACCATTCCGGCCGTATCGGTACAATGCCTGACACGTTTCACAATCGTCCGCCGAAATGGTTGTAGAATGGACGGTCGGTCTTTTATTCGATAGGGGAACTTTCGATGCACGACGCTGATTTGGCGCATGAACGCGACTATGTGGCCGGACTCTACGCCCGGCTGGATGAGTTGCGGGCGGAAAAGCGCGCCCAGCTGGCCCAGGTGCGGCGTGCCGGCGCGGTCGGCACCATGCAGAATGTGTCCGAACGCGACGCCTTCGCGGCGCTCTATGAGGACCGCCTGGCGCAGCTCGACGCCGTCGACGACCGCCTCGTGTTCGGCCGGCTGGACCTTGACTCCGGGGAAGCCCAGTACATCGGCCGCATCGGCCTGACCACCGAGGACCTCCAGCGGCTCATGATCGACTGGCGGGCGCCCGAAGCCGGCCACTTCTACCAGGCCACCGCATTCGACCGGCAGGGCGTGCGCCGCCGCCGGCACCTCATCCTGCAGGGTCGCGAGGTCAAGGCCATCGAGGATGACGTGCTCGATGCCGACATGCTCGCCGACAAGGACTCGCTCCAGGGCGAAGGGGCGCTGCTGGCCGCGCTGAACTCCAAGCGCACCGGGCGCATGTCCGACATCGTCGGCACCATCCAGTCCGAGCAGGACCGCATCATCCGCTCCTCCATTTCCGGTGCCCTCGTGGTCCAGGGCGGCCCCGGCACGGGCAAGACCGCCGTCGCGCTGCACCGCGCCGCGTACCTGCTCTACACCCACCGGGACCGCCTCAAGACCGCCGGCGTGCTGCTGGTCGGCCCGACGTCGTCGTTCATGAATTACATCGAACGCGTCTTGCCCTCCCTCGGCGAGACCGGCGTGGTGATGGCGAGCCTGGGCCGCCTGATGCCCGGCATCCATGCTGTCGCGGAACCGGAATCGTCCGTCGCCGCGATCAAGGGCCGGCTGGACATGGCGGACGTCGTGGCCAACGCCGTCGCCCAGCGCCAGCGCATCCCCGCCGGAAACCGGATCCTGGAAGTGGACGGACGCAAGCTCGTGCTGACGCCGCGGCAGGTCCGCCGGGCCCGGGACAAGGCACGCGCCAGCGGAAAACCGCACAACGAGGCCCGGGTTTCGTTCGTCAAGATCCTGCTGCGCGAACTCACCGAACAGATGACCGAGCTGGTCGAAGCCGGCAGCATCGGCAACAACGCCGACCGCTCCTACCTGGCCGAGGACGTCCGGTCCGCCCGCGACGTCCGCATTGCCCTGAACCTGTGCTGGATGCCGATGACGCCGGAAAAGCTCGTGGCGGAACTCCTGAGCAATCCCGCCATCCTGGCAGCCTGCACGCCCAACCTCACCCCGGCCGAGCGCGCCCTGCTGCTCCGGCCGGCCGATTCGCCGTGGACCGAGTCCGACGTGCCGCTGCTCGATGAAGCCGCGGAACTGCTCGGCGAACTCGATCCCGCGGCCGGGCGCGGCCTGGCCCAGCAGGAAAACGACCGTGCCCGCGATCTCGCCAACGCCAAGCAGACCCTGGTCAACATGGAAACCGCCGGCGTGGATGTCCTCATCTCCGCCGAGGACCTGGTGGACCAGAACCAGGAGCGCGTGTCCCGGCTGACCGCCGCCGAACGTGCCACGACCGACCGCAGCTGGGCCTTCGGGCACATCGTGGTGGATGAGGCCCAGGAACTCTCGCCGATGCAGTGGCGCCTCCTGGTTCGCCGCTGCCCGCTGAAATCCTTCACCATCGTGGGGGACATCGCGCAGACGAGTTCCGTGGCCGGGGCCAATTCCTGGCAGGGCGCCCTGGCCCCGATGTTCGGCGACCGCTGGCAGCTGGAGGAGCTCACCGTCAATTACCGCACGCCGTCCCAGATCGCCGAGGCTGCCGCCCGGATGGCCAACGCGGCCGGGCTCGTTGTCTCGGCGCCCAAGGCGGTCCGTGAAGGCCAATGGTCCCCGGTCATCGACCGTGTGGAGCCCGGCCAGATCGTCAACAAGCTCGTTGAGGTCCTGCCGGCCGAGCTGGACGCGATCGAGGGCGGACTCCTGGCCGTGATCGCCGACGGCGGGCTGCTCCCGGAGGCGACGGCCGCGCTGCGCGCCGTCTACGGACGCCGCGTCGGCACCGGTGCCGGCAGCTACGCGCAGGACATCGTGGTGATCAGCCCCCGCGAGGCCAAGGGCCTGGAGTTCGACGGCGTCGTGGTGCTGGAGCCGACGGCGATGCTCAACCATGAACACGGCCGCGTCGGTGACCTGTACGTGGCAATGACCCGGCCCACCCAGCGGCTGCGGCTCATTGCCGCCGCGGGTGTTCCGGCAGGGATCGAAGACTGAGCCGCGCGCCTGCGCCGGCCCGATCCTGCTAACTTAGATTCCGTGTCCCAGCTAAATAATCTCCAGTCCCAGCAGAATGACCGAAGCTTCGCCAACGTCTGGCAGGAGCTGAAATGGCGCGGCCTGGTCCATGTCTCCACGGACGAGGCGGAGCTGGAAAAGCTGCTTGCCGGTGATCCTGCCACATACTACTGCGGCTTCGACCCCACCGCGCCGAGCCTGCATCTGGGCAACCTCGTCCAGCTGCTGCTGATGCGCCGGATCCAGCTGGCCGGCCACAAGCCGCTCGGACTCGTCGGCGGGTCCACCGGGCTGATCGGGGACCCGCGCCCGACGGCGGAGCGCACCCTGAACACCAAGGACACGGTTAACGAGTGGGTGGGGTATCTGCAGGCCCAGGTCCGTCGCTTCCTGAGCTTCGAGGGCGACAACGCCGCACGGATGGTCAACAACCTTGACTGGACCGCGCCGCTGAGCGCCATCGACTTCCTGCGGGAGATCGGAAAGCACTTCCGTGTCGGCACCATGCTGCGCAAGGATGCCGTCGCGTCCCGCCTTGGCTCCGACGAGGGCATCAGCTACACGGAGTTCAGCTACCAGATCCTGCAGGGCATGGACTACCTCCAGCTCTTCCGCGACTACGGCTGCGTCCTGCAGACCGGCGGCTCGGACCAGTGGGGCAACCTGACCAGCGGCACCGAACTTATCCGCAAGGTCGAGGGCAAGCACGTCCATGCCCTGGGTACGCCCCTGATCACCAATTCCGACGGCACCAAGTTCGGCAAGAGCGAAGGCAACGCGATCTGGCTGGACCCGGAGATGTGCAGCCCCTACGCCTTCTACCAGTTCTGGCTCAACACGGCGGACGCCGACGTCGCGGCCCGCCTGAAGGTCTTCACCTTCCTGAGCCGGGCGGAGATCGAGGCCCTTGAGGCTTCCGTCGCCGAGCGTCCCTTCGCCCGCGAGGGCCAGCGGAAGCTCGCCTACGAAGTGACCTCGCTCGTCCACGGCGTGGACGCCACGGAAAAGGTCATCGCGGCGTCGGCCGCGTTGTTCGGCAACGGCGACCTCACCGTGCTGGATGAGGCAACCCTCAGGGCCGCGACATCGGAACTGCCCTCAGCGAGCGTCGGCGCCGGCGCGCTGGGAATCATTGAACTGCTGGTGGCCTCCGGCCTGTCGGAGAGCAAATCCGCGGCCCGGCGCACCGTGGGGGAGGGCGGCGCCTACGTGAACAACGCCAAGGTGTCCGATCCCGAGACCGTTATCGCGCCGGCCCAACTGTTGCACGGACGGTATTTGCTGCTGCGCCGGGGCAAGAAAAACCTTGCGACCGTGGAAGTCTCCCAGCCCTGAGCTGAGTCGTGGACCTTCCTCCACGCTCCTTTCCCGCCCGATTTGCCGCGCGGGGGAGGGGCGTGTATTGTTTTCTGAGTCGCCACCGGAGAGTGGCGGCCAACCCCATCAAAAAAGTGAAGCAATTCTTCGGGCACTGGACGCCGGAATTGAAAATTGCTTCATGTTTTGCTGGGCGGATTCACTCCACCGGGTGAATTCCGGGAGAATTTCCCGGATTTGCAAAGT
>NZ_JAGPOT010000241.1 GCF_018224015.1 Pseudarthrobacter albicanus | reverse complement strand
GTGTGGTCCTGCGGGAACGTCACGCCGTCGTTCTCGTAGGCCTTGTAGATGATGCCGCTCTTGTGGGTCTTCTGGAAGTGCGTGCGGATGTCCAGGTGCTCGGTGGCCAGGTTGGTGAAGCGGTGCGCGGCGGTCTCGTAGGAGACGGCGAAGGCGTCCCGGATGTCCTCGACCGCGATTTCCTTGGCGGCCTTGGCCTTCTGCAGGAACTCGACCGTCGCCTGTTCCGGCAGCAGGAGCGCCGCGGCGAAGTAGTTTGTGGCCACGCGCTGCATCAGGAAATCCCCGTAGTTGCTGGGGGT
>NZ_JAGPOT010000240.1 GCF_018224015.1 Pseudarthrobacter albicanus | reverse complement strand
GTGCTGGTCCTTGCCGTAGCGGTGGAGGCCGCCGAGGTCGTAGCTGGAGGCGTAGGCGCCGCGGGTCCATTCCTCCGAGCCCCAGTCGGACTCGTAGTAGACCTCAGGCGTCAGGGCCTTCCCGCCGAGGAAGCCCGCGATGGATTCCAGGACGGCCCGCTTGCGGTCTTCGGCGCTGAGCTCGAACACCGCGTCGGCCTTCTCATCCGAGATGAAGCCGACCAGGGTGCCGCGCGGATCCTCATGGTTGGTGTTGTCGTAGACCTCCTGGACCAGGGATCCGGCGCCGAAGCCGGTGCCGGACAG
>NZ_JAGPOT010000024.1 GCF_018224015.1 Pseudarthrobacter albicanus | reverse complement strand
CCAATCCATCATACAATAAACTGGTATCAACAAACTTGGCACACTATTGAGTTCTCAAACAACAGACACACCCGGCACCACCCGGACCCTTACGGTCCAGGCTCGCTCCGGAGCAACTTTTCAAACTTACCGGGCCGCTTCACCCTTGTCAAATCAACCGTCGATCGGCGGTTCCGACTCAGTCTTGCCGTAGGCTTCTGTGTCGTCCTTGCCGTTCAACTCCGGGGAGCAGCGCGGAAATAAACTCTACCACCACTTGGCGCTGGTGACAAAGCCGCCCCGACCAGGGCACCAAAAAGCCCGGAATCACGCGGATTCCGGGCTTTTCGGTGCGATGACCTGCAGGCTCCCTGCGGGCTTCGGCCGACGGGCAGCTAGCCCAGCGGCTTGAAGTATGCGGCGCCCAGCGGGGGCAACGTGACGGTGAGCGTCGCCGGCTGTCCGTCCAGGCCGCCGTCGGACGCTGTCAGGGTGCCGGCGTTCAGGACGCCCGAGCCGCCGTAGCTGGCGGCGTCGGTGTTCAACACTTCCTGCCAGCCGCCCGCGGACGGCACGCCGAGGAGGTAGTCGGGGTGCGGGCCGCCGGAGAAATTCACCGCACAGACCAGAGGGTTCCCTGCCGCATCGCGGCGGATGAAGGTCAGCACATTCCGGTCCGAGTCGCCGCCGTGGATCCACTGGAACCCGGCCGGGTCGTTGTCCTGCTCGTACAGGGCCGGCGTGGAGCTGTACAGCTCGTTCAGGTCCTTGGTGAGGAGCTGGATCCCGTGGTGCGCCGGGATGTCGGCGAGCCACCAGTCCAGGCCGTGCTGCTCCGACCATTCCGACTCCTGGCCGAACTCCGTGCCCATGAAGATCAGCTGCTTGCCCGGGTGTGCCCACTGGTAGCCCAGGAACGCCCGAAGGTTCGCCAGCTGCTGCCAGCGGTCCCCCGGCATCTTGCGCAGCATCGAGCCTTTGCCGTGCACAACCTCGTCGTGGCTGATCGGCAGGAGGAAGTTCTCCGTGTAGGCGTAGATCATCGAGAAGGTGATGGTGCCGTGGTGCCACTTGCGGTTGTAGGGGTCTTCGGCCATGTACTGGAGCGAGTCATGCATCCAGCCCATGTTCCATTTGATGCCGAAGCCCAGCCCGCCCTGGCTCGTGGGGGCCGTCACTCCCGGGAACGCCGTGGATTCCTCGGCGATCATGATGACGCCGGGGTGGGTCTTGTAGACCGTGGCGTTGACCTCCTGGATGAAAGCGATCGCCTCCAGGTTTTCACGTCCGCCGAAGCGGTTCGGCTGCCACTGCCCTTCCTCGCGTGAGTAGTCGAGATAGAGCATCGAGGCGACCGCGTCGACCCGCAGCCCGTCAATGTGGAATTCGTCGAGCCAGTAGAGCGCATTGGCCACCAGGAAGTTCCGGACTTCACGGCGTCCGTAGTCGAAGATGAGCGTCCCCCAGTCCGGGTGCTCGCCCAGGTTCGGGTCCGCGTGTTCGTACAGGGTTTCGCCGTCAAAGCGGGCCAGGGCCCACTCGTCCTTGGGGAAGTGCGCGGGAACCCAGTCCAGCAGCACGCCGATGCCCGCCAGGTGGAGCTCGTCGACCAGGTGCCGGAATTCGTCCGGGTGCCCGAAGCGTGATGTCGGGGCGAAATAGGACGTGACCTGATAGCCCCAGGAGCCGCCGAAGGGGTGCTCGGCCACCGGCATGAATTCCACGTGGGAGAAGCCCAGCCACTTGACGTACTCCACCAGCTCCTTGGCCAGTTCGCGGTAGCCCAGGCCGACCCGCCAGGAGCCGAGGTGGACTTCGTAGACGCTCATCGGCGCGTTGTGGGTGTCGCGGGTGGCCCGGGCCTCCATCCACTCGGCGTCCTTGAACGCATAGGAGGGCTCAACGACGCGGGACGCGGTCAGCGGCGGGATCTCGGTGCCGAACGCCAGCGGGTCCGCTTTCTCCACCCAGTGCCCATGCCGGCTCCTGATTTCAAACTTGTAGCACGCCCCTGCAAGAACGCCCGGGATGAACAGTTCCCAGACGCCGGAGGAGCCCAGGGAGCGCATGGAGTGTTCCTTGCCGCTCCAGCTGTTGAAGTCACCCTTGACCCGGATGGCCTGGGCGTTCGGGGCCCACACCGCGAAGGACACGCCGTCAACGTCGCCGAGGGCGGACTTGTAGTGCTGGACGTGCGCGCCGAGCACGTCCCAGAGCCGCTCGTGGCGGCCCTCGCTGATCAGGTGCAGGTCCACTTCCCCCACGGTCGGAAGGTAGCGGTAAGGGTCGTCGGCAGTAACCGGCGTGTGGTCCTTGTAGGTCACTTCAAGCCGGTAGTCGGGCACATGGCCGTGCTCGAGCGGCTCGAGAACGGCTACCCACACGCCGCCGGACTCGTGGGTCATGGGGAAGACGCCGGCCGCTGTGATGACGGAAACTGCTTCCGCCAGGTGTTTCACCACCCGGATCGTCACATGGCCGTGGTCATCCAGGTGCGCGCCCAGGACCGAATGCGGCGCGTGGTGCTCGCCGGACGCAACCCTTGCAAGGGTCTCCGCATCCACGGGGAGGGGGGCGCCGGGCCGATCGATACTTGTTGATCCTGTCATTTTGATACCTTCCGCTGCGGCTTCGGCGCGAACGCCGGAGCCTGTACTGCCGAGGAGACGACGTGCTGCATTTACCGGGATTGAAAGCCAGTCCGGCCTGTTCCGTAATTCATAGACAACTTCGTAGAGGGCCTTGTCCAGCCACAGCGCCGTGAAGAGCGGCGAGTCCCGGTCGATGGTTCCGGGCGTGACCTCCGCGTAGCCGGCCAGGAAGGCCTCGGCGCAGTCGTCCGCCCACGCCGCCGGCACCACGGTGCCCGGATGTTCCCGGACTGCCGCGCCGGCGGCATAGTCGAAGGACCGCAGCATCCCGACGACGTCGCGGAGCGGGACGTCGGGAAAATTGCGTTCCGAGATGGGCCGGAGCGGCTCCCCCTCGAAGTCCAGGATGGCCCAGCGCGGCGCCTTCCCGGCACCTCCCGGGACCTGGAGGATCTGGCCGAGGTGAAGGTCGCCGTGGATGCGCTGCAGGGGGCCGGCGCTGCCGCTAAGCCGCGCCAGCAGCCCCTCCAGCGCCTCGTCATAGGGGCCGACGGCGTTCCCGGCTTCGGCCCAGGAGCCGCGCACCCGCTCGGCTACTCCGGGTGCGATGTCCTGGCCCGGGGCGGATTCGGCGGCGCTACCGAGCGCCCCGGCCAGCCTGCGGTGCACCGTGGCCGTCGCAACGCCCAGCGCATGGGCCTCGGCGGTGAACGCGGCACCGCGGCTTGCCGCGTCGACGGCGAGCCGCCACGCGTCCAGGCCGCCGGCGAGGAACTCGTGGGCCACTGCGAGCTCGCCCTGCGCGGAGCGGATGGCGCCCTGCGCGGCCGCGGGGGTCTCCCATTCGCCGGTGACCCACCCGAGGGTCGCCGGAACTTCCATGGTGCCGCCGGCGGTCAGGGCCGCGCCGATTTCCACCTCCGGGTTCCGGCCCTCGGAGAGCACGCGGAAGAACTTCAGGATGGCGGCCGATCCGCCGTCGTCGACGATCACCGAACTGTTCGACTGCTCGCCGGAGAGCACCCGCACCGTGCCGCTGGCGAAGGGCAGGCGGTAGCCGGACTCCATGAGGTGGCCGGAGGCATGTCCCGACGGCGTGGTGCCGCGGCTGCGCATGAGGTCCAGGCACGCGGCGATGAAGGCGGGGTCGTGGACGCCGTCGTAGATCCAGCGGTGGCCCTCAGCCCCCGTTGCCTCCCCGATCAGTTCAGACTCCCCGGTCAGGGCCTCCCCGATCAGGGCCGACTCCGCACCGGCCAGGGGCGCGCGGCGGAAGCTGAGCGGGACCTGCACGACGTCGGTGCGGTTGCCGTGGGCCGTCGGGTAGCGGACCGCGACCAGCAACACCGCAAGCTCAGCGCCGCCGTCGCCCTGGCCGCCGGCCAGCCGCAGGGCGCCTGCCGGCTGAAAGGTGAACGCCGCGCTCTTGACCGGGAACCAGCGCTGGCGCGGGAGCCACGCCCCCAGCAGTTCACGGAGGGCGGGAGTCAGGGCAGGTCGGGTCATGTCAGCCTTCGAGGGACAGGATAGGCATCGCCTGGGTGAGGGGCGACGCCGGGTTGGAGGCGGCCGAACGGATCCGCAGCCAGAAGAAGTCGTGGCTTCCCAGGGTCAGCGTCAGCGTGCCGTCCTCGGCGATGGCGGGGAATGCCTGGCCGCCGAAAACGTCCCGCAGGCCCCGGCCGGAGTACTTGGGCACGCGGAGCGTGGTCGCCACCGGGTGCTGGGACAGGTTGAAGGCGCACAGGATGCTTTCGCTGTCCTCGCCGGCCGCGTTGCCTTCCGGCAGCTCCCGCAGATACGCGAGGACGACGTCGCGGTCGGCCTCGACGTGCTTGAATCCGCCCAGCCCGAAGGCGGGGTGGTTCTTGCGGACGCTGAGGATCTGCCGCGTCCAGCGCAGCAGCGAACCCGAATGGGCGGCCTCGGCCTCGACATTGGCCATGCTGTAGTTGTAGACCAGCGACTGGATCACCGGCAGGTACAGCTTCCCAGGGTCAGCGTTGGAGAACCCCGCGTTGCGGTCCGGATTCCACTGCATGGGTGTGCGGACGGCGTCGCGGTCTTCCAGCCAGATGTTGTCCCCCATGCCGATCTCGTCCCCGTAATACAGGAACGGGCTGCCCGGCAGGGACAGCAGCAGGGCATTGATGAGCTCGATTTCGGCCCGGGAGTTGTCCAGCAGCGGCGCCAGCCGGCGTCGGATGCCGATGTTGGCGCGCATCCGCGGATCCGGCGCATACCAGCCGAGCATGGCCGCACGCTCGTCGGCGGTGACCATTTCCAGCGTCAGCTCGTCGTGGTTGCGCAGGAACGTGCCCCACTGCGCGCCTTCGGGAATTTCCGGGGTGTCCTTCATCGTCTCGATGATGGGAGCGGCTTTCTGGTCCCGCAGCGCGTAGTACAGGCGCGGCATGATCGGGAAGTGGAAGGCCATGTGGCATTCAGGTTCCTCTTCGGTCCCGAAATACTCCACCACTTCGGCCGGCGGCTGGTTGGCCTCGGCGATGATCACCCGGCCGGGGTAGCTTTCGTCGACCATCCTGCGCAGCTTGCGGAGGAACTCATGGGTCTGCGGCAGGTTCTCGCAGTTGGTGCCCTCCTCCTCGAACAGGTACGGGATCGCGTCGGCGCGGAAGCCGTCGATTCCCTGGTCCAGCCAGAACCGCACGACGTCGAAGAGCGCGTCGATGACCTTGGGGTTTTCGAAGTTCAGGTCCGGCTGGTGGCTGAAGAAGCGGTGCCAGAAAAACTGCCGGCGGATCGGGTCGAAGGTCCAGTTGGATTCCTCCGTGTCCACGAAGATGATGCGGGCTTCCTGGTATTTCTCGTCCGTGTCGCTCCACACGTAGAAGTCGCCGAAGGGCCCGTCCGGGTCCCGGCGGGATTCCTGGAACCAGGGGTGCTGGTCCGAGGTGTGGTTCAGCGGCAGGTCGATGATCACGCGCACGCCGCGGGCATGGGCCTCCGCCACGAGCCGCTTGAAATCGCTGATGGTGCCGAACTCGTCCAGGACGGAGTTGTAGTCGGAGATGTCGTAGCCGCCGTCGCGGAGCGGGGACTGGAAGAACGGCGGCAGCCAGAGGCAGTCCACGCCCAGCCACTGCAGGTAGTCGAGTTTCTCGATGAGCCCGTGGAAGTCACCGGAGCCGTCACCGTTTCCATCCGCAAAGCCCCGGACCAGCACCTCGTAGAACACCGCCTTGCGGTACCACAACGGGTCGTGGTGCAGGCCGGGCGCGTTCAGTTCGAAGCTCGCCTTCGGGCTGAAGTGCTGGCTGGGGTTCTGCGGGCTGAAACTCACTGGCGCTCCCTCCGGATGCTCAGGATGTGCGCGGGCTCGACATGCGCATCCAGGCGGACGTAGTTGGACTCCCGCCATTCCCAGCTCTCGCCGCTCAGCAGGTCATCGACCATGAAGCCGCCGCTGCGCGTCAGATCCTCCGGATCAAGCCCCAGGGCCGCCAGGTCCAGCGAGACGGTGCTCTCCCGGGTGGAGTGCGGATCCAGGTTCACGACGATGATCAGGGTGTCCTTGGTGCCGTCCGGAAGGGTCTTGTGCTTGGAGTACACGATGGTGGCGTTGTCGGTGCTCTGGTGCACCGTCAGGTTCTGCAGGTCCCCCAGTGCGGGATGCTCGTGCCGGATGGCGTTGAGCCTGGTCAGGTAGGGGGCCAGGGTGCGGCCGGATTCCGCCGCCGCGTCCCAGTCCCGGGCCTTGTATTCGAATTTCTCGTTGTCGATGTACTCCTCGGCACCCGGCCGGGCCACGTGTTCGTAGAGTTCGTAGCCCGCGTAGACGCCCCAGCTCGGGCTCGCGGTCGCGGCCAGCACGGCACGGATCTTGAACGCGGCCGGGCCGCCGAACTGCAGGAAGTCGGTGAGGATGTCCGGGGTGTTCACGAAGAAGTTCGGCCGGAAAAACGCCGCGGATTCGTGGCTGACTTCCTGGAAGTACTCCTCCAGTTCCTCCTTGGTGTTCCGCCAGGTGAAGTAGGTGTAGGACTGCTGGAAGCCGGCGCGGCCGAGGGCATGCATCATGGCGGGGCGCGTGAACGCCTCGGCGAGGAAGATGACGTCGGGGTGCTTCTTGTTGACCTTGCCGATCAGCCATTCCCAGAACCACAGCGGCTTGGTGTGCGGATTGTCCACGCGGAAGATCTTCACGCCGTGGCTCACCCAGAGGAACACGATGCGGAGGATTTCCTGGGACAGGCCCGCGGGATCGTTGTCGAAGTTGAGCGGGAAGATGTCCTGGTACTTCTTCGGCGGGTTCTCGGCGTAGGCGATGCTGCCGTCCACGCGGGTGGTGAACCACTCCGGGTGGCTCTGGACCCAGGGGTGGTCCGGGGCGGCCTGCAGCGCCAGGTCCAGGGCGACTTCCAGTCCCAGCTCGCCGGCCCGCGCCACGAAGGCGTCGAAGTCCTCGAAGGTCCCGAGCTCCGGATGGATGGCGTCGTGGCCGCCCTCGCTGGCGCCGATGGCCCAGGGCGAGCCCGGATCGTGCGGGCCGGCCAGCAGGGTGTTGTTCGGGCCCTTCCGGTGCTGGATCCCGATCGGGTGGATCGGCGGCAGGTAGATGACGTCAAAGCCCATGCCGGCGACGGCGTCGAGGCGCTTCGCCGCCGTCCGGAAGTTCCCGGAGGTCCATTCCCCGGTTTCGTGGTGGCGGACGGCGCCCTCGGAGCGCGGGAAGAATTCGTACCAGGCGCCGCGGCCGGCGAGGTCCCGTTCCACCAGCAGTGGGTACTGCTCCGAGACGGTCACCTGGTCCCGGATCGGCTGGCGTTCGACGACGGCGGCCACCTCGGCGCTGAAGCCGGCGGCGAGCCGTTCCTCCGGGGTCAGCGACGGGTCCGACAGGACGACGACGGCCATCCGCAGCGTGCGCCGGTCAGACGACGGGCGGGCCGGGTCCTCGGAAGCCTCGGAGAGCAGGGCGGCGCCCTCCGCCAGCATCAGGTCGACGTCGATGCCCGCCTCCACCTTCACCTCGGCGTTGTGGTGCCAGGTGCCGTACCTGTCGTGCCAGGCCTCGATGACGAAGGACCAGTTGCCGGTGGCGGGCGGAGCCAGGAGCCCTTCCCAGCGGTCCGTGCCCTGGCCACGGGGGCCCCGGGGCGGCGCGAGCCGGACCCGCTGCCGCTCTTTTCCGCGGGGATCGAGGAGGACGGCGCTGACGCCGAGCTGGTCATGGCCTTCCCGGAAGGCCGTGGCGCCCACCACCAGGCTTTCCCCCACCGTGGCCTTGGCCGGGAATTTCCCGCCTTCGACGGCCGGCTGCACGGCGGTGATCGGAAAACGGCCAAAGCGAAGGCCATCCGTGATCAGGGCCTTCGGCTTTTGCTTGGACACGGCACTGGTTCGCGAGTTAGTCGTCACAGGCTCGACGTTATCTAGATTTCTCCCAGATTGCTAAGAATGCGCCCGTGTTCCGGTGGTTTCCGGATTTTCCCGGACGCCCTCCGTCATTTAGGGGAAAGAAACTCAAAGCAGTTCCGGGGCCCACACTTGTCCGTTAGTGTGTCGCTGGTGAAGGCAATCCGCAGATTTACCGTCCGAACCGTACTTCCCGAGTCCATCCGGCCGCTGGCCCGGCTCGCGACCAACCTACGATGGTCGTGGCACCGGCCAACCCGGGAGCTCTTCGAAGGGCTCAATCCCCGGATCTGGGCCGCGAGCAACCACGACCCGGTGAGCTTCCTGGGGCTGGTCAGCCGGGAAGAGCTGCAGCGTCTCGCGGCAGACATGGACGTCGTGAGCCGTGTCCACGCCGCCGCCGAAGACCTGGACCGGTACCTCGAGCAGCCCCGCTGGTACCAGAGCCTGGGCGACGGCGCGCCGTCGCGCATCGCCTACTTCTCGCCGGAATTCGGCATCACCGAAGTCCTGCCCCAGTACTCCGGCGGCCTGGGCATCCTTGCCGGCGACCACCTGAAGGCGGCATCGGACCTCGGCGTGCCGCTGATCGGCGTCGGCCTCCTCTACCAGGCCGGCTATTTCAAGCAGTCACTCTCGCGCGACGCGTGGCAGCAGGAAACCTACCCGGTCCTGGACCCGGACGGCCTGCCCCTGACGCTGCTGCGCGAGGCCTCGCCGGACGGCAACGGCAAGCCCATCCAGATCTCCCTGCCCCTCCCCCACGGGCGCCGGCTGCTGGCGCATGTGTGGCGGGCCGACGTCGGGCGTGTCCCGCTGCTGCTGCTGGACTCCAACGTTCCCGGCAATGACGACGCCGCCCGCGGCATCACGGACCGGCTGTACGGCGGCGGCGGTGACCACCGCCTCCAGCAGGAACTGCTGCTGGGCATGGGCGGCGTCAAGGCCCTGCGGGCGTTCCAGAAACTCACGGGCTGCCCTGCCCCCGAGGTGTTCCACACCAACGAAGGCCACGCCGGCTTCCTCGGCGTCGAGCGGATCCAGGAAATGATGTCCGCGGAGGAGCCGCTGACCTGGGAAGAAGCGCTCGCCGCCGGACGGGCCTCGACGGTGTTCACGACCCACACGCCCGTGCCGGCCGGCATCGACCGCTTTGAAACCTCGCAGATCCAGCACTTTTTCGACGCCGGGCTGGCGCCGGATGTCCCGGTGGCCAAGATCCTGGACCTGGGCCGGGAAAGCTACGCGGACGGCAACCCCTTCGTCTTCAACATGGCGGTCATGGGCCTCCGCCTGGCTCAGCGGGCCAACGGCGTCGCCAAGCTGCACGGCGTGGTGTCCCGCGGGATGTTCTCCGCCCTCTGGCCGGGATTCGACCAATCGGAGGTGCCCATCACCTCCGTCACCAACGGCGTGCATGTCCCGACCTGGGTGGACCCGCGCATCTCGAAGCTTGCCCGCGAGCAGTTCGGCTCCGAGGCCGAGTCCCAGGGCCGCTGGGACCTCGCCTACGACGTCAGCGACGAGGACGTCTGGGCGCTGCGCCGGGAGATGCGGGTGTCCCTGGTCGAAGACGTCCGGCGCCGCCTGCGGGCCGCCTGGAAGAAGCGCGGCGCTGCCGACGCCGAGCTGGCCTGGACGGACTCGGTGCTTGATCCGGACATCCTGACCATCGGCTTTGCCCGGCGTGTGCCGACCTACAAGCGGCTCACCCTGATGCTCCGCGAACCCGAGCGGCTCAAGGCCCTGCTGCTGCACAAGACGCACCCCATCCAGCTGGTCATCGCGGGGAAGTCGCACCCGGCCGACGACGCGGGCAAGAAAATGATCCAGGAACTGGTCCGCTTCACCGACGACCCCCAGGTCCGGCACCGGATCGCGTTCCTGCCCAACTACGACATCGCGATGGCCCGCACGCTGTTTCCGGGCTGCGATGTGTGGCTCAACAACCCGCTGCGTCCGCTGGAGGCCTGCGGAACCTCCGGCATGAAGGCCGCCCTGAACGGTTCACTGAACCTTTCGGTGCTGGACGGCTGGTGGGACGAGATGTACGACGGCGAAAACGGCTGGGCGATTCCGACCGCCAACAACGACGCCTCCCCCGAGGAACGCGACGATATCGAGGCCGCGGCGCTCTACGAGCTCCTCGAAAAGCAGGTGGCACCCCGGTTCTACGGGTTGACCACCGCCGACGATGCGGGGGCCGCCGGCCCCTCGCAGTCCGGGCCGCAGAAGGTCCCCACCCATTGGGTGTCGATGATCAAGCACACCATTTCCCACCTGGGGCCGGCCGTTTCCGCGGACCGGATGCTCAAGGACTACGTCAACGTCCTGTACCGGCCTGCAGCCATCGCCGGACGACACGCCGTGGCGGACAACTACGCCCAGGCGAAGGACCTCGCTGCGTGGACCTCCCGGGTCCGGGCCGCGTGGCCCCAGATCCAGGTGGAGCATGTGGACTCCGTGGGGGTCTCCGAAGACCCGCAGATCGGCGACCTGCTCCAGGTGAACGCGTACGTGGACCTGACGGACCTTTCTCCGGACGATGTGTACGTCGAGGTGGCCTATGGCCGGGCCGAGGACAGCGACGAACTGGCGGACATCACCGTCGCGGAGCTGAAGGCCGCGGAGAGCCTGGACAAGGGCCGCCACCTCTTCACCGGCACCCTCGTGATCGACCGCTCCGGATCGTTCGGCTACACGGTCCGCGTGCTCCCCAAGCACGAGGCCCTGGCGTCCAAGGCCGAGCTTGGCCTGATCGTCAACGCCTAGGGCTGTAAACCGCAGGCCGCCCGGGCGCCGTCCCCGGCGGCCGGCGCAGCCATGGCCTCCGGCCGCCGGCGTGCCAGTATGTTGGGCATCAGGCTCAATGAACGCGGCCCAGCTCCGGGCACGGGCAGAATGGACGCACGGTCGTGACATACATCAGCAATTTCGGCGATGTGGGACAGGGCGACGTCGCCGCGGCCGGCGGCAAGGGCGTGGGGCTGGCCGGTCTCCTCCGGGCCGGGGCGCCGGTCCCGCCGGGGTTCGTGTTGAACACCGCGGCTTACGCGGCTTTTGTGGATGCCAATCACCTCGGGCCGGGCATCCAGGAGCTGGCCGCACTGTCGCCGCAGGCGGCGCCGCAGGACTACGAGGATGCCTCCGGGCGGATCCGCGCCCTGTTCACCGGCGGCACCATGCCGGCTGTGATCGCAGCCGAACTCGGCGCTGCCTACGGGCATCTCGGCAATGGTCTCAGCAGCGGTCCCGGCAACGGTCTCAGCAGCGGCGGTCCAGCCGTGGCGGTCCGATCCTCCGCCACGGCCGAGGACCTCGCCTCGGCCAGCTTCGCCGGGCAACAGGACACCTACCTCAACGTCCGCGGGGCGGAGGCCCTGGCCGCGGCAGTGACCGGCTGCTGGGCTTCGCTGTGGACAGCGCGCGCCATGGCCTACCGGGCCCGTGAAGGCATCGGACCGGGCGCGGTCCGCCTCGCGGTGGTGGTCCAGCGGATGGTCGAGGCCGAGGCGGCCGGAGTCATGTTCACCGCCAATCCGGCCAACGGGCGCCACGACCAGATCGTGATCAGTGCCGCGTGGGGCCTGGGCGAATCCGTGGTCAGCGGAACGGTCACCACGGATGACGTCGTCGTCGAAGCAGCGACGGGCCGCGTGCTGTCGCGGCGGACGGCAGACAAGGAGGTCATGACTGTCTACGCGGACCGCGGCACCCGGGAGCAGCCGGTGCCGGCGGCACGCCGTCACCAGGCCGTGCTGGACGACCGGGCGGCGGCCGCGCTTGCCCGCTATGGAACACGGATTGCGGATCATTTCGGGGCGCCGCAGGACATCGAGTGGGCACGGGCCGGCGGCGAATTCTTCATCCTGCAATCCCGGCCCATCACCGCGCTGCCTGAACCGGCGGCCGATACCCCGGATACCTGGGCGGTGCCCTACCCGAACGGGATGTACTTCCGGGCGAGCATCGTGGAACAGCTGCCCGACCCCCTCTCGCCGCTGTTCGCCGACCTCATCGACGGCTCGGTGGCCCGGTCGCTGGGAGCCTTGATGGCAGAGGCCATCGGCAAGAACGTCATCCGCCGGGACGACGTGGGACTGCCCACCATCAACGGCTACGCCTACTACTACTACCGCACCTCGGGAATGTGGCGGGTGATGGGCAGGTCACTGACGGCGGTACGCGCGCTGGTTCGCGGCAAGGCGCACATGGGAGTGGCCGGCTGGCGGGAATTCTCCCACCCCCGCTACGAACGGATCATTGCGGACTGGTCGGCGAAGCCCGTCGGGGAGCTCCCGGGGCAGGAACTGCTGGCGGGAGTGCAGGCGCTGCTGGACGCCGGGACCGTTTACTACACGGCCGTGCAGTCGATCATTCCGATCGCAGCGACGAGCGAAATCTCGTTCCGGGCGTACTACGACAAACTCGTCCGGCGTGACGGAGATCCACCGGCCGAGACGTTTCTCCTCGGCTACGACAGCGAGCCCATCCGGGCCGAGAAGTCGCTGTACGACCTGGCAGCCTGGGCCCGGGGAGTGCCCGGGCTGGCACCTGCGATTCTCAGCGCACCGGCAACGGCGCTGGCCGAGTCGCAGCGCACCGGGTCTGCTCCTGCCGGCATGGATCCGGCGCGGTGGCAGCAGTGGCGTTCCCGGTTCCAGGACCACCTCGCCCGGTTCGGCCATGCGGTCTACAACCTCGACTTCCTCAGCCCCGTGCCGGCCGACGATCCCGCGCCGTTGCTGGAGACGGTGAAGTTCTACCTGCGGGGACAGGGCAATGACCCGCACGAGCGCCAGCGGCTGTCCGCCGCCCGCAGGGAGGACCAAACCGGCAGAATGGTCGCCAGGCTCGGCCGGAGCCGCAGGGCCGGGTTCCTCCGGTTGCTCCGGTGGGCGCAGAAGGCCGCCCCGATCCGCGAGGATGCCCTGGCCGACGTCGGCCTGGCGTGGCCGCTGATGCGGCGGATGCTGCTCGAACTCGGGGAACGGCTGGTTGGCTCCGGTGTCATCGCCGGTCCCGCCGACGTGTTCTGGCTGCGCCAGCAGGAGCTGCGGAGCGCCGTCGAGTTCGGCCTCGCCGCGCCGCGGGCCGGCGAAGCCCCGGGAAGCCAGAAAACCAAGGGCGTTCCGGAACCGATGGGCGCATCGGCGGCAGTGGCCATTACCGGAGCGGAACGGCCCGTCCGCGCCGACGCCGTCGAGGAGCGCAAGATGCTTTGGCGGGGCCAGGCCAGGGCCGCTGCCCCGCAGCTGCTGCCGGAGAGCCGGTGGATGGAGCGGATCTTCGGGGGGATGATGCCGGCAGGCTCGCAGGACCAGCACGGCGACGTCATCAAGGGGATCGGCGCGAGCTCGGGCCGGGTCAGCGGTCCGGCCCGGGTCCTGGGCGGGCCCCAGGACTTCTCGCAGATGGTGCCCGGCGAGGTTCTGGTTGCCCGTATCACCACCCCTGCCTGGACCTCACTGTTCGCGATGGCCTCGGCCGTGGTCACCGACGTCGGCGGCCCGTTGAGCCACAGCTCCATGGTGGCCCGGGAGTACGGCATCCCGGCGGTGCTCGGCACCGGAGTGGCCACCCAGCGGCTTACCAGCGGCCAGCAGATCCGCGTCGACGGCGACGCCGGCACCGTCACGATCGAGCACCCTGCCGTTACGCAGGGGCCGGGACAGGCCGCCCCCCGCCCGTTACCCTCAATAGCCGGCGGGCGGGGTGGCACAGCGCCGCAGCCCCCGTGCGATGTCGCGTAGGAGGCTACAGGCAGACGGCGATCACGGCCAGGTTCTTCCCGGCATAGCTCTCGGCGTCCTGGAGGATCTCGCAGATGACTCCGAAGGAGCGGTCGGCGCGGAAGGCGGCCGGCACCTGCCAGATGAGTGTGAGCGGCGGCTCGCCGTCATCCGCGACCGCGTCCGCGAAGTCATGCAGCGAATCGTTGAGGGCGTCAAGGTTGACGCCATAGTGCTCCGGGAACTGCAGGGTCTCGCCGAACGTCTTCAGCACGGCTTTCCTGGTGTCCGCCGCGGGGATGACGACGGCGCGGCGGCCGGCGTCGTCGATCTGCTCCCGCAGCTCTTCGAGGGTCCAGGTGTCTGCCGAGTAGATCTTCATGGATTCCCCGCCACAAGTCCGGCCAGCAGGGCGATGAAGGCAAGAAGTTTCGCGGACTTCCCCATTGCGTGAATCCTCGCTGTGGACCGGATCAGGTGCGGTAGATGTTGATGGTGTTGGCCTGGACCACGTCACGCTCGCCGGAGGAGACGCGTACGCCCTGGCGCCGGTCGTTCAGTTCAGAGGTTGTCATCCGCAGTTCGAAGAGCCGGTGGCCGGTGCCGTCCTCATTGTTCAGCAGCGGCAGCGTCACCTTGACGTCCTCGGCGCCGCCGTTGACCACCACGAGACCGATCACTTCGCCGTCGTCGGAGCCGAGCAGGAGCTGGACCACACGGTGGCGGTGGTCCTCCCAGCTGTCCCCGGACATCGGCGCGCCGCTCGCATCGAACCAGTGGAAGTAGGCCTGGTTTTCGCGCGCCGGATAGTCGTGCGGCTGGCCGGCGAGGAACTCCTTGCGCAGCCGGATCACGCGCTTGGTGACGCGCAGCATCGCATGGGATTGCGGGGTGCTGGTCCAGTCGATCCAGGAGATGGGGTTGTCCTGGCAGTAGGCGTTGTTGTTGCCCTGCTGGGTCCGGCCGATCTCATCGCCCGCGGTGATCATGGGCACGCCCAGGGAGGTCATGAGCGAGGTCATCAGGTTGCGCCCGGTCTGGGCCCGCCGGGCAAGGACGTCCTCGTCCTCTGTGGGGCCCTCGAAGCCGTGGTTGTAGCTGCGGTTGTCGCCATGGCCGTCACGGTTCTGCTCGCCGTTGGCCTCGTTGTGCTTGCGGTCGTAGGACATCAGGTCAGCCAGGGTGAATCCGTCGTGGGACGTGATGAAGTTGACGGAGGCGAGCCTGGATCTCCCGGACGGTTCGAAAAGGCCGGCGGAGCCGGACAGCGCGTCGGCGAGGCGCGCGACCGAGCCGCCGTGCCCCCCGGCGTCGATCGCCGCACGGTCGGCGAGCCAGAAGCTGCGGACCGCATCGCGGAAGTGATCGTTCCAGTCGACCCAGCCGGCGGGGAAACGCCCGGTCTGCCAGCCGCCGTAGCCCACATCCCAGGGCTCGGCGATCAGCTTGGTTCCGGACAGCACCGGATCGGCGGCGACGGCAACCAGGAACGGGTGCCGCGGATCGAACTCGTTGGCGGCGTTGCGGCACAGCGTCACGGCAAGATCGAAACGGAAGCCGTCGATGTGGAACTCGGTCACCCAGTACCGCAGGGAGTCCAGCACCAGCTGGACCACGCGCGGCTCCGCAAAGTTCAGGCTGTTCCCGCAGCCCGTGGTGTCCACATAATTGCCGTGCCCGTCATTGCGGTAGTACTGCATCTCGCCCAGGCCGCGGAAGCTCAAGGTCGGGCCGTCGGGGCCGCCCTCGGCCGAGTGGTTGTAGACCACATCGAGGATGACCTCCAGGCCGGCGGCGTGCAGCAGCTTGACCATGCCCTTGAACTCGTCCTGGACTGCTTGGGCGCCGGCCGCCTGCGCCGCCCGGGTGGCGTAGCCGGGGTGCGGGGCGAAGAACGCGGCAGTGTTGTAGCCCCAGTAATTCGTCAGCCCCAGGTTCTGCAGGTGCGGTTCGTCCACATGGAAATGGACCGGCAGGAGCTGGACCGAGGTGATGCCCAGCGCGACCAGGTGCTCGATCATGGCCGGATGGGCCATGCCCGCGTAGGTTCCCCGCAGGTGTTCCGGAATGTCCGGGTGCAGCATGGTCTGGCCGCGGACGTGCGCCTCGTAGATGATGGTGTTCCGCCACGGAACGCGGGGCCCGCGGTCCGCGCCCCAGTCGAAGCCGGCGGCCATCCGGACGCTGGTGATGAAATCGTCGCGCTCGTCCACGCCCCGGCCGTAGGGGTCCAGCAACAGCGGCTGCGCGCCGTCGAGGTCAAAATCCATGGTCGGCATCGAGAGCGGAAGGGCCTCATGGTGCGGGGAGGCCCGGAAACCGTACCGCGACCCCGCGGGAATGCCCTCCACGATGCCGTGGTGGACACCGTCGGTCACGTTGGGCAGGGTTTGCAGCTGCCAACTGCCCCCGGGTGCCTGGTAGGCGATCTCCAGGGTGGTCACGCCCGGTGCGTAGGCAGCCACATTGGCGAACGCACCCCGAGGGTCGTCCGTTGCCGGGGATCCGGTGCGCGGTGCGCTGATTCCCAGCGGAAAGGCACGTGAGGCGTCTACGGTGGAAGCTGTATCTATAAAGGGCATGACCATTGCTTAGAGCGTAGCCGGGCCGATGAAACGGCCCGTATTTTCGTTTTGCTGACGATGTGAAGTGTACGGAATAGTTGCGCTGCATACTTAAATGAAGCGCCGAATTGGAGGTAAATGTGCGGGTTGCACTGGCTCAGGTCGTCACCGGCCGTGATCTTGCCGGAAATCTGGCCCTCGTGGAGGACTACGCCCGCCAGGCCAAGGCAGGGGGTGCGGAGCTGGTCGTGTTCCCCGAGGCTGCCATGCGCGCCTTCGGCAATTCGCTGCTGGACATCGCCGAACCCTTGGACGGGCCATGGGCCTCACGCGTGCGTGCCGTCGCGGCGGAGCTCGGAATCGTGATCGTGGCCGGCATGTTCACGCCGGGGACGGCCTCCGATGGCAGCGGTGTGCGCAAGGTGCGCAATACCCTGCTGGTCACCGGCCCGGGAGTGGAGACCAGCTACGACAAAATCCATCTCTTCGACGCCTTCGGCTTCGCGGAATCGGACACGGTCGATGCCGGCTCCGAGCCCGTCACCTTCGGGCTCGGCGGCATGACGTTCGGCCTTGCCACCTGCTACGACATCCGCTTCCCGGACCTGTTTACCGAAAACGCGGACCGGGGCGCCGAGGTGAACATTGTGTGCGCCTCCTGGGGTTCAGGCCCGGGCAAGGCCGATCAGTGGAAGCTGCTGGCCCGCGCCCGCGCCGCGGATTCCACTACGGTGGTCCTCGCCTGCGGCCAGGGCGATCCGGCGAGCCAGGGCCTCCCGGTTCGCGGCTCTGCGCCGACCGGCGTCGGGCATTCCGTGGTGGTGTCCCCGTTCGGGGACGTGCTGGCAGAGCTCGACGGCGGCCCGGGCCTGCTGTTCGCGGAGCTGGACGCCGGCGTCGTGAAGGAAGCCCGCGCCAAGCTCCCGGTCCTGGCCAACCGCCACAGGTTCTAGACGCTCCCGCTTGGCGCTCGCCGTGGTCGCCGCCGCGGACACCGGCGCCCTGCCGTCGCTTTGGCGGCCAGCTGTGGTCACCTCCGCGTGCACCGGCGCCCTGCAGTCGCTTAGACACCTCCCGACGCTTTCTCCGGCCGCGGGCGGCCTCCGAAAGCTCTGGTCGGCGATGCGCTCCTTTGCAGGACCCCGGCGCCCGCTCGATATCAGGGCACCACGCGCTGGGGTGCTTCAGCGAAGAACGCTGCCTCACCTTTCGCTCCTTAAAGGCAAACGCTCTCTCACCTTTCGCACGGCAAAGCCAAACGCTCCCTCACGAGACGTGAGGGAGCGTTTGCCATCCACCCGCGAAAGGTGAGGGAGCGTCAGAGTCGGAACCGGAGTTTTGCTAAGGAGCGCATCGCCGACCAGAGACGGTGGAGGCCGCCCGCGGCCGGAAGCGTCGGCGGGAGGTGTCTAAGCGACGGCAAAACTGCGGTGACGGCGGACTGAACCAGGATGGCAAAACTCCGGTTACGGTGGACCCAACCACAACTCCGGTGACGGCGGACTGAACCGCAGCCGGGACTACTTGGCGGCGCGCTGGCGGGAGATCTCGTAGAGGGAGATGCCGACGGCCATGGAGGCGTTGAGGGATTCCATCGCGGAGTCGATCGGGATGGAGACGATCTGGTCGCAGTTTTCGCGGACCAGCCGGCTCAGGCCCTTGCCCTCTGAACCGACCACGAGGCACACCGGCTCGGTGGCCAGGGCGAGGTCCGGCAGCGAGACGTCGCCGTCGCCGTCGAGTCCCAGGACGTAGATGCCCATGTTCTTGAAGGCCTTGAGCGTGTTGTTGAGGTTGGCGGCACGCGCGACCGGCACACGGACTGCCGCGCCGGCGCTGGTCTTCCAGGCCGATGCCGTGACGCCGACGGAGCGGCGTTCCGGGACGACCACGCCGTGGCCGCTGAAGGCCGAGACGGAGCGGATGATGGCGCCGAGGTTGCGCGGATCCGTGATGCCGTCCAGCGCGACGAAGAGCGGGGCGTTGGCGACGTGGCCACGCTTCCAGGCCTCGAGGGTCTCTTCGGCGAGTTCGTACGCGTCCTGGTACTCGTAGGGCGGGATCTGCAGCACGAGCCCCTGGTGGATGGCGTCATCGGTCATCCGGTCGAGCTCGGGCTTGCCGGTTTCCAGCAGCGGGATACCGCGCTCGGCGGCCAGCTTGAGGGATTCCTTGACGCGGTCGTCCATCTCGATCCGGATGGCAACGTGCAGTGCCTTCGCGGGGATACCGGCGCGCAGGGCCTCGACGACGGAGTTGCGGCCGGTGACGACTTCCTCGGTGGCGCGGCCCTTGGGGCCCGAGCGGGCGCCGGGGTTGCGGGCGCCCGTTCCGCGCTTGGCCTCGGACCGCTCCGCGAGCTGCTTGTTCTTATGGGCCTTGTGGTACGGGCGGTCCTCCGCCTTGGGAGTGGGACCCTTGCCTTCCAGAGCCTTGCGGCCGTGACCGCCGGTACCGACGGTGGGGCCCTTCTTCAGTTTGACTGACCGGCGACCGTTGTTGGCCATGAGTTTCACCCTTTTAACTACGCGATTTGTTGATAAGCCTGACCTCCAGTCTACTGACTCGAGTTAAATCCACGACCGCGGGCCGGGGCAGTGGCCCCCGCAGGGACCGGAGGCGGCGCTGTGAAAGCCTGCGTCAGCCGCGCTTGAGGCTCCAGCTCGCCCCGTCCGTCCCGTCCTCGACGACGACGCCGGCAGCGGCGAGGGTGTCCCGGATGGCGTCGGAGGCGGACCAGTCCTTGTTGGCCCGGGCCGCCGCCCGGGCGGCCAGCTGCGCCTCGACCAGGACGCCGAGGGCAGTGGTGCTCTGTTGGTCGGCAGCCGGGGCCGGGGTGTCGTTGAGGCCAAGGACAGCGAGCATGCCGGTGACCGAGGCGAGTGCCCGCCGGGCGGCGTCGAGGTCCCCGGCGGTGAGGGCGGTGTTGCCTGCGCGGACGGTGTCGTGCAGCACGGCCAGTGCCTGCGGGACGTTGAGGTCATCGTCCATGGCGGCCGCAAACCCGTCCGGCACGGCTCCGCCGGTTGCCGGAGTACCGGTTGCCGGAGCGCCGGTTTCCGGAGCGCCGGGGACTGCCCTGGCGGCGCGGGCAATGAAGCCGTCGATCCGCTCCACCGCGGCCGCGGCCTCCTGCAGCGAGGTGGGCTGGTAGTCCAGCACGGAACGGTACTGGGCCTGCCCGAGGTAGTACCGGACCACCCGCGGCGGGGCCTGCTCCAGCATCTCCCCGGGGCTGACCGTGTTTCCGACGGATTTGGACATCTTTTCGCCCCCGTAGGTGACCATGCCGTTGTGCATCCAGAAGTTGGCGAAGCCATGGCCGGCCGCCTGGGACTGTGCCATCTCGTTCTCGTGGTGCGGGAAGCGCAGGTCCAGCCCGCCGCCGTGGATGTCGAACTCGGCGCCGAGGTATTTGCCCGCCATCGCGGAGCATTCGAGGTGCCAGCCGGGCCGGCCGGCGCCCCACGGCGAGGCCCAGCTCGCCGTCGCCGGCTCCCCCTCCTTGTACCCCTTCCAGAGTGCAAAGTCCCGGGGGTCCTTTTTCCGGTTGCTGAATTGCGGCTCGACGTCCGCGGCGCCCTGCATGTCATCGATGTTCTGCCGCGTCAGGGAGCCGTACTTGTCCCACGAGCGCACGTCGAAGTACACGTCGCCGGAATCGTCGAGGGCCAGGTAGGCGTGGCCGCGGTCGATCAGCTGCTGGATCAGGGTGTGCATCTCCGGGATGTGGCCGGTGGCCCGCGGCTCATAGGTGGGGCGGGAGACGCCGAGCGTGTCGTAGGCCTTGAGGAATTCCTGCTCGTACCGGTAGGCCAGGGCCCACCACTCCTCGTCGCGGACGGCGCCGGGCTCGTCGTCGAAGTCCGGCCCGAAGGAGGAAGCGGACTTCGCCAGGATCTTGTCGTCGATGTCGGTGATGTTGCGGACGGCGGTGACGCGGAAGCCGCGGTACTGCAGCCAGCGGGTGAGCTGGTCGAAGGCGATGGCGGAGCGGATGTGCCCGACGTGGGGCATGCCCTGCACCGTGGCCCCGCAGTAGTACAGGCTTACCTTGCCCGGTATCAGGGGGACGAAGTCGCGGACTTCGGCGGATGCTGTGTCATAGAAGCGCAGGGTCACCGCTCCAGATTAGCCGATGGGCCGTTCCGCGCTGACCTGCGGCCCGGCCGGGGCGCGACTACTTGCAGTACTCGCCGATCTTGTTGATCTGGTCCCTGAGCTGGGCCGTCTGCTCAGCCGTCTGGGTTCCCTGCGGGCTGTCCGCCACCTGCTTCATGATGTCCGCCATCTTCTGGATCGGTTCCCCCACCTCCGGGGCGACCTTGTCCGCCACTTCCTGGTAGTGCTTGGAGATCCCGGCCGCCTTTTCCTGCGGGCTGCCGATAGGCGCGAAGGTGTCCGTGTTGAGGAATTTGCAGCTGTCCGGGACGCTCATTCTCGGCGTCGTCGTCGGGGCAGGTGTCGTCGCGGACCCGGCGCAGCCGGTCAGCAGCAGTCCTGCCAGAAGCACGACGGCGGGGAGCAGCTTTTTCACGGAAGTCTCCTGGTGAGTGCGGAAGGGAGTTGTCCCATAAGCGTAGGGGACGCGGGGCGGGCCGGGCAGGGCCGTTCAGCATGGACGCCCGGGCCGGTCCGCCGGGACAGGTCCGCCCTGGCCCATACCGTGGCGGATCCTTAGCCGGCCGGGTAGACGAGCGCCGTGGCCACGGCCGAGATGCCTTCGCCGCGGCCGGTGAAACCGAGCCCGTCGCTGGTGGTGGCCGAGACGCTCACCGGCGCCCCGGCGGCCTCGCTCAGGACCCGTTGGGACTCCTCCCTGCGCGGTCCGAACTTGGGCCGGTTGGCCACGAACTGCACGGCGATGTTTCCGATCTCGAATCCCCTGGCGCGGACGATCCGGGCAGCCTCGGCGAGCAGGGTCGCCCCCGAGGCCCCGGCGTACTCGGGCCGGTCGGTGCCGAAATGCGTGCCGAGATCTCCGGCCCCGCACGCCGAGAAGAGCGCGTCGGCGGCAGCGTGGGCCACCGGGTCGCCGTCGGAATGACCGGACAGTCCCCGCTCGCCGTCCCAGAACAGGCCGCCGAGCCACAGGGGCTGCGGCTCATTCTCGGCGGCGTAGGCATGGACATCCATGCCGATCCCCGTCCGCGGGATGACGGGGCTGGGGATGACGGCACTGGGGGCGGCCGGTGTTTCGGACATGCTCATCCTTCCACCCAGCGTGTGCCCAGGGGGCCCTCGAGGAGCCCCTCGGCGATGATCAGGTCCAGCGGCGTGGTGATCTTCAACGACTGGCTGGCCCCGCGCACTGCGTGGACGGGGACGCCCAGCAGCTCGACCAGCATCGCGTCGTCCGTCACCGCGGCGGCCTGGCCGGCGTCGAATCCGGCCGCCGCCTCGTGGGCGCGTTGGAGCGTGGCAAGGTCAAAGCCCTGCGGGGTCTGCACCGCCCGCAGCGTTTCCCGGGGCGCTGTTCCGGTGACCAGTTCCGGGGCGACCGCCGCGCCGTCGCCGGTGGTCGGCTCCACGGTCTTGACGGTATCCACCACGGGTATCACCGGGATGACGGCGACGGCCCCCGCGCAAAGGGCCTGGAACACGCGGTGGAAGACGGACTCCGGTGCCAGGGCGCGGGCTGCATCGTGGATCAGGACGGCCTGCGTGCCCGGCAGCAGGGCTGCCATCGCGGCGCGGACAGACTCCGCACGGCTGGTCCCGCCGTCGACGACGGTCACCGCGGGCAGCTGCACGCCCTCCCCGGACGCGGCGGTGAGCCGGTGCTCCGCCTTGAGGTCCTGCGCGAAGGATTCGCAAAGTGCCTGAAGCTCCGGGTCCCCCGGCGGAATGGCAACGCAGATCTGCCGGGCGATCCCCGCCTCGGCGACGCCCCGCAGGGCGTGGATGAGGATGCTGTCTCCGCCGAGCGGCACCTTTGCCTTGGGCATTCCGTAGCCCAGGCGCTGGCCGGAACCGGCGGCCACGACGATGACCGCGGTGACGGGATTTGTCGATGCTGTGTTCATGCGCACAACACTACGTCCCCGCTTCCCGGCGCCGCCCAAGTAGCTCGCAGTTGTTGTCGTTTTGGGTGCTCAAAACGACAACAACTGCGAGCCAGTTGGGGATTTTTGGGCAAAAAGAAACCCGGCGGCCGCTACGCCACCGGGGTTCGATTCTTGGTGCTCAGGAAGCCAGGACTTCGTCGAGAACGCTTGCTGCCTTCTCTTCATCCGTCTTTTCAGCCAACGCCAGTTCTGAGATCAGAATCTGGCGGGCCTTGGCCAGCATGCGCTTTTCACCTGCGGAGAGGCCCCGATCGTGATCACGGCGCCACAGGTCGCGTACGACCTCTGCGACCTTGATGACATCGCCGGAAGCGAGCTTCTCCAAGTTTGCCTTGTATCGACGCGACCAGTTGGTGGGTTCTTCAGTGAACTCGGCCCGCAGCACTTCAAATACGTGCTCCAGACCTTCCTTGCCCACTACGTCCCGGACACCGACTAGGTCTACGTTTTCTGCTGGAACTTCAATGGTCAGATCACCCTGAGCCACCTTGAGCTTGAGATACATCTTCTCTTCGCCCTTGACAGTGCGCATCTTGATTTCTTCAATTTTGGCTGCACCGTGGTGAGGGTAAACTACTGTCTCGCCGACCTCAAAAACCATGTGGACATTCCCCTTTCCCGGGGACCAGTTTATCACGATTAAGGCATATGACTGCCATGGATCGATCCCGGAAACCCCGTCAATCCGCGGAAAATGCCCCATTCCACCCCCTCAAACCCCTTGACGGATGCAGATAATAGTGCATGTCTCGCCCGCTGCCAAGAGTCCGCCGCTACGCCAGCCGATCGCCGGGCAGGCGCCAGGCGGCCGCCGGCCGCCGCTTCCCCGACGCCAATGTGTACTGCCGGAATCCTTGTTTCAGGCCGAGTGCGGATAGGCTATGGCTGAATAATGTTCCAAGACTCTCAAGGAGTGCGTGACGTGCGTTTCACTGCGATGAACCGGGGCCAGCGCGGCAAGCTGGCAATGGCAACGGCTGCACTTGGTATCGGCCTGCTGTCGGTAACCGGCTGCGGCTACATCAACCCCCAGCAGACCTCCACGCAGTACTCTGCGTCGGACGGAACGCGTACGGACCTCGGCCCGCTGCAGCTCCGCAACTTCCTGATCGTGTCCGACGGCGAGAACAAGCCGGGCCGCGTGATCGGTGCCGTCTACAACTCCTCGTCCAGCGATGTGAAGCTGACCATCAGCGGTGCTGGCGGCTCGCAGACCCAGGTGCCTGTCAAGAAGAATTCCTACACCCTGCTGAACGACTCCACGCCCGAGGCGATCCTCAGCGACACTGGTGCCAAGCCGGGTTCCGTCCTCGAGGTCACGATCTTCGAAGACGGCACCAGCCAGAAGGCGAAGTTCAAGGTTCCGGTCATGGACTCGACGATCGTCGATTACAAGAAGTACCTGCCCACTCCGGAGCCGACCAGCTCGAGCACGGCCACGCCGTCCTCGACGACGTCCCCGGCTGCGCCGGGCACGGCCACGGGCACGGCCACGCCGAGCAGCACCGCCGGCCACTAGCTTCAACGAAAAGGAGGGACACCCTGACCGGGTGTCCCTCCTTTTTCATGTCCTCGGTCTGATGTCCCGAGCCCTCCGTGCCGGCGCAGCCCGGCCTGCTCAGCCGTGCCGGTTCAGCCCGGCCGGTTCAGCCCGGCCGCTTCAGGGTTCAAACTTGTAGCCCAGCCCGCGGACGGTAATCAGGTACCGCGGCGCCGAGGGATCCGGCTCGATCTTGCTGCGCAGCCGCTTGACGTGGACGTCCAGGGTCTTGGTGTCGCCTACATAGTCCGAGCCCCAGACCCTGTCGATCAGCTGCCCCCGGGTCAGCACGCGGCCGGAGTTCCGCAGCAGCATTTCCAGGAGCTCGAATTCCTTCAACGGCAGGGAGACCTGCTCGCCTCCGACGCTGACCACATGCCGCTCGATGTCCATCCGGACAGGTCCGGCGTGCACCGTGCTGGGGACCAGTTCCTCGGGCTCGCCCTGGCGGCGCAGCACGGCCCGGACCCTGGCGACGAGCTCGCGGGAGGAGTACGGCTTGGTGACGTAGTCATCGGCCCCCAGCTCCAGTCCCACAACCTTATCGATTTCCGAGTCCTTCGCCGTCAGCATGATCACCGGGACGGAGGAGCGCTGCCGCAGTTGGCGGCAGACTTCCGTGCCGGACTGGCCGGGCAGCTGCAGGTCCAACAGCACCAGGTCGGCGCCGTTGCGGTCGAATTCGGTGATCGCATCGAGTCCGTTGTCGACGACCTCGACCTCGAACCCTTCCTTGCCCAACAGATAGGACAGGGGGTCGCTGAACGACTCTTCGTCCTCGACAATCAGAATCCTGCTCAAGCGGTGGCTCCTTGCTCATGGACGCCTGCGGCGTCTCGTCTGTATGGTCCAGCGGGCGGGCCGGCGGGCGGGGTGCGGGGCTGGGCCGCGGGCTTGCGTGCGTCGGCGGCATCGCCGCTGTCCTGGCCTTCCAGCTCTGGAAGCCGGATGGTGAACGTGGAGCCCTGCCCGGGCTGTGACCAGAGGGTCACCTCGCCGCCGTGGTTGGAAATGACGTGTTTGACAATGCTCAGGCCCAGGCCCGTACCGCCGGTGTGCCGCGAACGTGCCGCGTCCACGCGGTAGAAGCGTTCGAAGACGCGTTCCTGGTCCTCGGCACTGACTCCCTCGCCCTGGTCGGTCACCGACACGGACACCAGGCCCGCCTTGGATCGTATGCCGATCCCGACCCTGGTGTTTTCCGGGGAGTAGCGGATGGCGTTGTCGATGAGGTTCCGCAGCGCCGTGACCAACAGATCCTGGTCACCATAGACCATGGCGTCCGCCTGGCGTCCGACGACGAGGTGGATGTTCTTGCTCTCGGCCGGCAGCTGGGAACGGTCCACGGCCTCGGCCACCACAGCGTTGATATCCACCGGGCGTCCCTGCTGGGCGACATTGGCGCCCTGGAGCCGGGAGAGTTCGATGATGTCCTGGACGAGCGCCGCGAGCCGCGCGGATTCCTTGTGCATGCGCTTGGCGAACCGCCGGACCGCCTCGGGATCGTCCGCGGAGGACTCGAGTGCCTCGGCCAGCAGCGAGATGGCCCCGACCGGGGTCTTCAGCTCATGGGAGACGTTGGCAACGAAGTCGTTCCGGATTTCCTCGGTGCGGATGAATTCGGTGCGGTCATCGGCCAGCAGGAGGATATATTCCGCGGCGATCATGGCCGCCCGGACCTGGACGACGATGGTGCCCTGGCCGAGGGGGCCCCGGGGCAGCTCGAGCTGCTTCTCGAGGATGACGCCGTCCCGCCGCACCTTGGCCGTCATTTCCAGCAGTTGCTGGTGCACCACCGTGTGGCCGCGCACCAGACCGTAGGCGTAGGCCGCGGGGCTGGCCCGGACCACGCCGTCGATCGCGTCCAGCACGACGAAGGCCCGGCCGACGACGGCCAGGACCTCCGCGGCCCCCTCCGGGAGCGGGAGATCCTCGAACTCGACGTCCACGAGATGCCGCTGCTGCTCGCTGACCCTGAAGGCGAGCACGCCGAAGATGCCAAGCGACAGGCCGATCAGGCCGGCGATTACGCCGATAAGCATGGGATCCACGGCTCCAGCTTATGCTCTGAGCTTTGGCGGAAACCGTAATCTCCTGCTATTCGTGCAGTGGTTCAGCTAACGTTCACCTATTGGGGCGGTACAGTTCACCGGACACTGGGAGAGTCGACAGTTGGAGCGCCGCAACAGTGAACCGAATCAGGGCCGCCGCTGTGGTGGCCGGCAGTTTCCGAGGAGAGGACGCACACGTGCGTAAGGTTTTTCAGGAGGAGCTCACCCAGGTGGGGGAACAGCTCATCGAAATCTCAAAGCTGGTCAGTGAGGCCATCGAGAAGGCAACCACGGCCTTCGAAGGCGCCGACATCGACCTGGCCGAGGACGTCATTGCCGCCGATGCCCGGATCGATTTCCTGCAAAACAGCCTCGACGAGCGCGCGATCGACATCCTCGCGCTGCAGGGCCCGGTGGCCAGCGACCTGCGCATGATCGTGGGATCGCTGAGGATGAGCGCTTCCCTGGAGCGGATGGGCGACCTCGCCCGGCACCTCGCGCAGCTCGCACGGCTCCGCTACCCGGCGACCGTCGTTCCGGCCCAGCTGCGGGAGACGTTTAAGAGCTTCGCCGAGCAGGACCTGCTGATCGCCGACAAGCTCACCGTGCTGCTGGAAACCCGTGATCTTGAGGTTGCCCGTGACATCATGAAGGCAAACGGCGCCATCAACGACCTGCACCTGAGCGTCTTCAAGACCATCGCCCGCAGCGACTGGCAGGAATCCCCGGCCACGACCGTCGACGTCGCCCTCGCCAGCCGCTACTTCGAGCGCTTCGCCGACCACGGCGTCTCCGTCGCCCAGAAGGTCACCTACCTGGTCACCGGCGCCTGGCAG
>NZ_JAGPOT010000239.1 GCF_018224015.1 Pseudarthrobacter albicanus | reverse complement strand
GTGGTCTGCTTCGTTGTCCAGGGAGTGGTTGCTGCAGCCGGGGAAGGGGCACCTGCCATCGCGGAGGCGGAGCCATTGACGCTGGGCCTTCGTGACGCGGTAGCTGGTCCGTCCGATTTCCAGCGGGGCGCCGTCACGGGGGTCTGTCAGGACGCGGTAAAAGGAGCCGGCGCCGTCGGTGATCAGGCGGCGGGCCATGGACGGCGGGATCGGCCCGTACCCGTCCAGGACGGCTGGTTCGTCGGTGGCGCCCAGGAGGGACAGGACCGGGACGGTGATCAGGACCTGCGCCCTCGGGGACGGGAC
>NZ_JAGPOT010000238.1 GCF_018224015.1 Pseudarthrobacter albicanus | reverse complement strand
ACGGTGTGGGTCACGGTGCTCATCCGCATCAGGGAGAAGTTGGTGACGGGCGCTCCGGTGGTCACCGCGATCGTGCTGCCGGCCGCGGCGGTGGCCGGTGCGGTCGCAATCGTCGGCCGGGTGCGCGCACTGCCGTCGGCGTTCAGCAGATACGGCGGCGTGAAAATCTCTCCGTCCAGATGGTTGGTCGTGCAGGTGTTGCACAGCCCGCCACCGCCGACGAAGACCCGGCCATCGGGAAGCAGCAGGCCGACGCTGTGATACGTCCGGGGGATGGCCATCGGGGCCAGCGTGGTCCACTTTCCGGT
>NZ_JAGPOT010000237.1 GCF_018224015.1 Pseudarthrobacter albicanus | reverse complement strand
GAGGAAAAGGAAATCCCGTGGCGCTCGGCCATGATCCGGGCGGACCAGTGCGAGATCCCCAGCTCCGCCGGCGGCTTCCCGTCGTTGGTCAGGGTGTCGGCGATCAGGGCAAGCTCATCGATCTCCCGCTCCCGGCCCGGGCGCTGGACATCGGACAGGGCCTCGATCCCGCCCTCGGCATAGCGGTTACGCCATTTCAGGACCGTGGGTGCCGAGAAGCCGGTGGTCTTCTCGATCTGGATATTCGGCATCCCGTCGGCAGCCAGCAGGACAGCGCGGGCCCGCAGGGCCAGGGTTGCCGTGGAGGA
>NZ_JAGPOT010000236.1 GCF_018224015.1 Pseudarthrobacter albicanus | reverse complement strand
CGCGACCCCCGAACCACAAGGGCAAACTCCCCACCCTCGGCTTAACGATTACCTCGGCTTAATCTGAATGGAACACCGCCCCGTCCGCGTGCAGGTAGCCGTGATCGCGGGCCATGGCCA
Source organism: Pseudarthrobacter albicanus (assembly GCF_018224015.1). Classification (GTDB taxonomy): domain Bacteria; phylum Actinomycetota; class Actinomycetes; order Actinomycetales; family Micrococcaceae; genus Arthrobacter; species Arthrobacter albicanus. Next base: position 196 of record NZ_JAGPOT010000236.1, on the reverse strand, counting down.
GCGCCCCGGTGCACAGTTCGGTGCGCATGTGGCGGTCCATGTTCCAGCCGATGACCATGCCGGTGCACAGATCGATCACGGTGGCCAGATACAGCCAGCCCTCGCCGGTCTTCAGGTACGTGATGTCCCCGCACAGCCGCGTGCCGGGCACCTCGGAGGAGAAGTCCCGCTTGCCGTTCTCGTCGAGCATGTGGTT
>NZ_JAGPOT010000235.1 GCF_018224015.1 Pseudarthrobacter albicanus | reverse complement strand
CGGCCCTCGTGCCAGTCCACGTCCGCCCCGTTGCGCTTGACCACCACGACGTTCCGGACGGAGTGGCCGCCGCCGTCTCCGTCATGGGACAACGCCTCGTCGACGGCGTTCTTGAGCGGGCTGGGCTTGCCGCGGCGGTAGGTGCCGTCGGCGGTGACGACGAGCCTGGCTTCGGCGTCGTCGATCCGGGAGCGGAGCGCGTCGGCGGAGAAGCCGCCGAAGACCACCGAGTGGATGGCGCCGATCCGGGCGCAGGCCAGCAGGGTGATGACGGCCTCGGGAATCATCGGCAGGTAGACGGCCACCCGGTCGCCCTTGG
>NZ_JAGPOT010000234.1 GCF_018224015.1 Pseudarthrobacter albicanus | reverse complement strand
CTGTAAAAACCAGACCACACCACAGGGGCGGCACGGTCCGGCAAAACAACCAATCCATCATACAATAAACTGGTATCAACAAACTTGGCACACTATTGAGTTCTCAAACAACAGACACATTCGAATACTTGCCGAAACAATTCATTTACAATGAATTCTTTTGTTCCGCTTTCCTTCGCTGCGATGTTTACAGCTTATTTCATTCATTTCCACTTTGCAAATCCGGGAAATTCTCCCGGAATTCACCCGGTGGAGTGAATCCGCCCAGCAAAACATGAAGCAATTTTCAATTCCGGCGTCCAGTGCCCGAAGAATTGCTTCACTTTTTTG
>NZ_JAGPOT010000233.1 GCF_018224015.1 Pseudarthrobacter albicanus | reverse complement strand
GGTACTACCACAACAACCTCACCGGCACCCTGAACCTGCTCCGGACGATGGACCGGCACGGCGTCCGCTCCCTCGTGTTCAGCTCCTCCGCGACGGTCTACGGCGAGCACAACCCCAGCCCGTACCTGGAGAAGATGGAGATCGGCGCCAACAACCCCTACGGCCGGACCAAGGAACAGGTCGAGGACATCCTGACCGACCTCGGCGCCGCGGACCCGCGCTGGCGCATCGCGCTGCTGCGCTACTTCAACCCGGTCGGCGCGCACCCCTCGGGCCGGATCGGGGAGGACCCGCAGGGCATCCCGAACAACCTGGTGCCCTTCATCGCCCAGGTCGCCGT
>NZ_JAGPOT010000232.1 GCF_018224015.1 Pseudarthrobacter albicanus | reverse complement strand
GCGGCAGCCCGGGCGGCGCCGACGCTTCCGCGGCCGGCGGGTCCGGCGTGTCCGCGGCGGACGCCGTGGCCGCCGGGTCCGGCGGTGCCGTGGCCGGGTCCGGCGGGTCCGTGCCGGTGGATGACGGCTGCCGGAACACCACGGAGTTCCTGCGGGCGCGGCTGCGGATCAGCGCCGCGGAGGCCCGGCGCCGGCTCTCCCTGGCCGGCAGCGTCCTGCCGCGGCCGGTACTCGCGGGCCGGCAGCCGCTGCCTGCCCTCCGGGCGGAGCTCGGCGAGGCCGTCGCCGCCGGGGAGGTCCCGTCCCGGTCCGCGACCATCATCGCCCTGGCCCTGGACGGCGTCCGGCACA
>NZ_JAGPOT010000231.1 GCF_018224015.1 Pseudarthrobacter albicanus | reverse complement strand
GGGTGATCGTGTCCTGCCGGGCCACCGCGTCATCCAGGACCGTGGAATCCACGGCCCGCCGGCGCCGGCCATTCAACACCCCGGTCTCCGTGATGACCTCAAAGACCGCTTCGGTGATCCGATGCGGACGCTCGCTCGCGGCCAACCGTTTACGCCAATACGTCAACGTCGAGGGGTGGAACGCGGCCTCGTTGAGCCCGTACCCGCACGCAGCCTTCCACCGCAGATCAAAGGTCAGCGCCTCGGCCGTTCCCCGGTCCGAGAGTCCCTCCAACGCCTGAAGAACCAGCACCGAACCGATCACCGACGCCGGGATAGAGGGCCGGCCCCGGCCCGACGTGAAAAGGTCCTCCATCATCGAGTCAGGGAACAACCGG
>NZ_JAGPOT010000230.1 GCF_018224015.1 Pseudarthrobacter albicanus | reverse complement strand
CTGCCTTTGCTGCACGACGGGCACCACCGGATGACCCCGATCCAGGCGGCCAAGCTCGGCAAGGCCCTGGAACCGTATGACCTGTTCTGGCTGGAGGACTGCACCCCGGCCGAGAACCAGGAGGCCCTGCGCCTGGTCCGGCAGCACACCACCACCCCGCTGGCCATCGGCGAGATCTTCAACACCGTGTACGACTACCAGAGCCTCATCAAGGAACAGCTGATCGACTACGTGCGGGCCGCGTCCACGCACTTCGGCGGGATCTCCCCGCTGAAGAAGGTCATGGACTTCGCCGCGCAGTACCAGATCAAGTCCGGCTTCCACGGCCCCACCGACATCTCCCCGGTCGGGTTCGCCGCGCAGCTGCACGTCGGCCT
>NZ_JAGPOT010000023.1 GCF_018224015.1 Pseudarthrobacter albicanus | reverse complement strand
GCCAGCCGCTACTTCGAGCGCTTCGCCGACCACGGCGTCTCCGTCGCCCAGAAGGTCACCTACCTGGTCACCGGCGCCTGGCAGCCCAATAGCATCGAACACAGCTGACGCCGGTTCCGGCTCTGCGGACACCCCGGACCCTGTCCGGACAAAACGGGCAGTACGACGGCGGCCGGTCACCTCGCAGTGAGGTGACGGGCCGCCGTCGTAGGCGCTGGTGCGCTACTTCTTGCCCTGGTTCGCGACTGCCTTGATTGACTCGGCGGCGGCCTCTGGATCGAGGTAGGTGCCGCCCGGGTTCAGCGGCTCGAAGTTCTCGTCCAGCTCGTAGACCAGCGGGATGCCGGTGGGGATGTTCAGGCCGGCGATGTCCTCGTCGCTGATGCCGTCAAGGTGCTTGACGAGGGCCCGCAGCGAGTTGCCGTGGGCCGTGACCAGGACGGTCTTGCCGGCCTTGAGGTCTTCCTTGATATCCGATTCCCAGTACGGGAGCAGGCGGACCAGGACGTCCTTGAGGCACTCGGTGCGGGGAAGGGCGTCGCCGAGGCCCGCGTAGCGCGGATCATTCGCCTGGGAAAACTCGGAGTCGTCCGCCAGGGGCGGCGGCGGGGTGTCGTAGGAGCGGCGCCAGGTCATGAACTGCTCCTCGCCGTATTCGGCGAGGGTCTGGGCCTTGTCCTTGCCCTGCAGCGCGCCATAGTGGCGCTCGTTGAGGCGCCAGTCGCGCTTGACGTCGATCCAGCCGCGGTCGGCCACGTCGAGGGTCAGGTTCGCCGTGTTGATGGCCCGCTTCAGCCGCGAGGTGTACAGGATGTCCGGGAGGATGTTGTTCTCCACGAGAAGCTCGCCGCCGCGGACCGCCTCGGTGCGGCCCTGGTCGTTAAGGTCAACATCCACCCAGCCGGTGAACAGGTTTTTGGCGTTCCATTCGCTGTGGCCGTGGCGCAGCAGGATCAGCTTGTAAGTCATGGTTTTCATCCTAGCGGAGCGGCTACCTGGGCTGCCGCGCGTTACATTTTCCGTCGGCCTGCCGCCACGCGGGGTCGGAACGTGCCGGCGCCGATCGGGCGGGCGGCGTCATTCGAGGCGGAAGTAGTGGTTTCTTCGTGGCTCCTGGCGAGGGTCGAGGTGGGGCGGGGGGATGAACCAGGGGATGCCGGTGCGGAGCTGGATGGTCCATTGTTCCTTGTGGACCAGGGCGTGGTGGTGATGGGAGCAGAGGATCGTGCCGTTGTCTGTGCCGGTGGACCCGCCGCGGGACCAGTAGCTGATGTGGTGGGCCTCGCACCAGGGCGCGGGGATGGTGCAGCCGGGGAAGGCGCAGCCCTGGTCCCGGGCGGTGAGGGCCTTGCGGATGTGCGGCGGGAAGATCCGTGAGGTCCGGCCGATGTCCAGGATCCTGCCCTCGGTCCCGAGCAGGACCGGGATGATGTCCGCGTCGCAGGCGATCTTCCGCACGGTGCCGGCCATCACGGGGCCGGTGAACAGCAGGGACCCGGTGTTCAGGATTCCCGTGTGTCCCGGGGCCGGGCCCCGGCCGGTCTGGCTGCCGCCGGGTTGGCTGCCGCCGGTGTGGCTGCCGGCCGCGGTGCCGGCGGTGTCCGCGAGCCGTCCGAGGAGGTCCCGGTAGTCGATGGTGACCATGACCTGGGGGCGCAGTCCTCCCGCGGCGGGCAGTCCGCCCGTAGCCAGCGCGGCCTTGCAGGCACCGACGAGGCCGTCGAGGAGTTTCTGCGGCCGGGAGCGGAGGTCCAGCCCCGCCGCGCCGGGCTCATTGTCGTCTTCGCCGCCGGCACGCGGGATCACGGCAGCGGTCCCCCGGGCAGCCGCGGTGGAAGCGGCGGGGGCGGCCCCGGGTTCCTGGCCGTCGCTGGAAGCGCTGGCTGGCCCCGTGGGCCGGGTGCGGGGGTTGGTGGCGGTGTTCATGACGGTGAGGAGCTGTTCGAACTGGTCGGCGGTGGCGAAGATTTCCAGGTGGTGCAGGCCGTGGCGGGTGCGGCGGATGAAGGCGCCCTGGAGCTGGCGCAGCAGTTCTTCGGAGGGTTCGGCGCCGTCCTGGTCCAGGGCGTCGGCCCAGCGCCGGGCGATCCGGACCAGGAAGTCCGGGTCGTTTTCGGCGGCGGTGCGCGTCAGGGCGTGCTCCATCGCCGCCGCGGCCGCGGCGTCGCAGCTGTGCCGGACGCCGTCCAGGGCCAGGGCGATGATGGTCGCGGACCGGGACGGGACCTCCCCGGCGGCGACGGCCTCGCCGAGTTCCGCCCGGAGGGCAGGCATCGGCTGCCGGCCGGCGAGTACCGGGCGGGGCAGGACGCTGCCGGCAAGGGAGAGCCGGCGGCGGGCCTCCGCGGCGCTGATCCGCAGCCGCGCCCGCAGGAACTCCGTGGTGTTCCGGTAACCGTCGTCCACGGCCCCGGACGAGCCGGCCCCCGATGCGTTCCCGGACCCGCCGGCCCCGGCGGCCACGGAGGCCGCCACGGAAGCGGCGGCCCCGGCGGCTCCGCCCGGGCTGCCGGCCAGGCTGTCCGCGGGGCTCTCCCGCCACCCGGTGGCCCACGCCGTGGTGCCCGTGAAAGCCGTTGCCGCCGGCAGTTTCCTGGTCCGGTCCACCGCCCCGGCCGCGACGAGCTGCAGATACTCCACGGTCCGCGAGAGTTCCTCCACCCGGCCGGCGAAATCGGAGGCGTCGGTCAGTCCGAAGCCCGCGGCGTCCTCCACCGCCGTCGAGGCCAGTGTCCGGAGCAAGCCCAGGGCGCGGCCCAGGACAGGCTCTGTGTCCTGCCCCGCCTCCCTGAAGGAGACGAACTCCCTGATGCCTTCCATGAATCAAAATCTACTCGCGGCCTACGACAGTATTGGAGGCCCGCGGCCGCACGGCCCGGGCGTCCAGATACCGCGCCACCCGGACGGGCCGGAATTTACCCCGGGTGGAGGACGCATTGAAGGATAGGGTGGGACTGTGGTGCAGAAGGCTGAACGGGTGGGTCCCTCCGTAATAAACAGCGGGACAAGGGGCGGGAGCAGAACCGGCCGCCCGGTCGGCAATGTGACCCGCGGCACCACCAACCCCAACCGGATGCGCCGGCTGGACCGCTGGCTTACCGGGCCGCAGGGCTGGCGGCTGCGCGCGGCGGCCGACCCGCTCGTCGTCGACCTGGGCTACGGCGCGTCGCCGGCCACCGCCGTCGAACTCTTTGAACGGCTCGCCGTGATCCGTCCGGATGTCCGGATGGTCGGCGTCGAAATCGAGCCGGAGCGGGTGCGGCTTGCCCGGATTCTGGAACGGCCCGGCCTCAGCTTTCAACTGGGCGGCTTCGAACTTCCCGTTCCGGGCCGGCCCGTAGTGGTGCGCGCCTTTAACGTGCTGCGGCAGTACGAGGAGGCCGACGTCGCGGGCATCTGGGCGCTGGTGCAGGGCCGGCTCGCCACCGGCGGCCTGTTCATCGACGGCACCTGCGACGAGATCGGCCGGCGCGTGACCTGGGTGGCGCTCGACACCGAACGGCCGCTGAGCCTGAGCCTGTCCATGCGGTTCGGCAGCTTCGCACTCCCCTCCGAGGTCGCGGAGCGGCTCCCGAAGGCCCTGATCCACCGGAACGTTCCGGGCGAGCGGATCCATGCTTACCTGCAGGCAATGGACAAGGCGTGGCTGGAGGCAGCGCCGCTGGCCTCCTTCGGAAACCGGCAGCGCTGGTCAGCCATGTGCCGGGCCCTGCTCGACGGCGGCTGGCCGGTCCACGACGGTCCGTCCCGTTGGCGGCTGGGGGAACTGACCGTCGGCTGGGAAGCCGTCGCGCCCGGCAGTTAGGGAGCTAGTGGGTCACCAGGGGCCGTAGTGCCCCGTGCTGCGGTTCCCGCCGCGGCCCGCGTCCTTGACCGCGGGGCGCACATCGGCGAGGTAGACGGAGGCCGCCGTCACCGCCGCGAGGCCAAACAGGCCAAGCGTGCCGATGCCGCCGCCCCCCAGCTGGGACACCAGGGAGAGCACGCCGACGGCCAGGGCGCCGCCGGTCAGGGCAAGCCAGAAGGTCTTGGTCCGCTTGGACACGGCTTCGAAGGCGTTGGCTTTGTGGCGGAGGCAGTCGAAGAACGCCCACACCTCAAGAGCCAGGGCCACGAGCGCCAGGACCAGGTAGATCCCGGTTTCGACATAGTAAATCAGTATTCTTCCGTCCACTCCCCCAGCCTAACCGTCCAGGGTGTCCAATGCCTGTTCCAAATCGGCCCAAAGGTCCTCGACGTTTTCGATGCCGACGCTCATCCGGATCAGGTTGTCCGGAACGCTGAGCGGCTCGGCGCTGTGCCGGCGCCGCCGTTCGATCAGGGATTCCACGCCGCCGAGCGAGGTGGCCGGCAGCCACAGCCGCAGGGCGCGGATGATGCGGTCCGCCGCGTCCGCGCCGCTGAGGCCGCCTCCTGGCCCGGCGTTTGCTCCGGCGTCCGGTCCGGCGTCCGGTCCCGGAACGGGGGCGATCTCGATGCACACAATGGAACCGAAACCCTTCATCTGCGCCTTGGCCCGTTCATGGCCGGGGTCCGTGGGCAGTCCCGGGAAACGGATGCTGCCGACCCTCGGGTGCCGGCTCAGCCGTTCCGCCAGGATGGCCGCCGAGGCCTGGGAACGCTCGACGCGCAGGGCCAGGGTGCGCAGCCCGCGCAGCGCCAGCCATGCCTCGAACGGGCCCGCGATGCCGCCGTGGATGGTGCGGTGGTGCAGCAGCGCGGCGCGCAGGCCGGCGTCGGACGTCACCAGGGCGCCCAGCACGACGTCGGAGTGCCCGGAGAGGTATTTCGTCACCGAATGCAGGACGACGTCGGAGCCCAGGGCCAGGGGCTGCTGCACGAGGGGCGTGGAGAAGGTGTTGTCGGTGACGACGACGGCGCCCGCGGCGTGCGCCGCCGCGGTGAGCGCGCGGATGTCCGCGACGCCCAGCATCGGGTTGGTGGGGCTTTCCAGCCAGAGCATGCTGGCCGGTTTCCCGCCGGCCGGGGCCAGCCGTTCCCGGACGGCGTCGGTGTCCGCGATGTCCACGGTGCGCAGTTCCAGGAAGCCCTTCTCCGCCAGTTCCGAGGCCATCACCAGCGAACCCGCGTAGCTGTGGGACGGCATCACGAGCGCGCCGCCGGCCGGGACGAGGGACAGCGCGGAGCTCACGGCGGCGAGGCCGGAGGCATACAGCAGGCCGGGCAGTTCCGCCCCTTCCAGCTGGGCCAGGGCCTCCTCGAAGGGGTCCCAGGTGGGGTTCGAATACCGGCCGTAGCCGCGGTCCCCGTCGCCCAGGGGGCCGGTGCCGAAATACGTCGAGGACAAGACCAGCGGAGGGTTGACCGGCGCATCGCGGTGGCGCGGCGGACGGCCCGCCGCCACGACCACGGTTTCGGCGGAGAGCGAAGCTGCCTGTTGTTCGGAAAGACTCATGCCCACAGGGTACTTCGGGGGCACGCCGGGCTCCCAAGGCGTGACGCCCGAGGCGCCATCCCGCACGGTCCTGTCGGTGATTGTCGGTAGTCTAGAACGGTGACTACCCAGAACCCCGGACTGTTTCCTGGACTGTTCATCGCCTTCGAAGGCGGCGACGGAGCCGGCAAGTCCACGCAGGCGGCAGAACTGGCCGGGGCCCTTGAGTCGCGCGGGCTGACGGTGCTGCGGACCCGCGAACCGGGCGGCACCCCGATCGGCGAAATACTGCGGTCCCTCGTGCTGGACCACGGCCACGGCCACATCGATGCGCACACGGAGGCCCTGATCTTCGCGGCCTCCCGTGCCGCCCACGCGAGCCAGGTCATCCGCCCCGCACTGCAGCGCGGCGAGATCGTCCTCACCGACCGATACATTGACTCCTCGGTCGCCTACCAGGGTGCGGGCCGGGACCTCGGCACGGACGCCGTCCGGGACCTCAATGAATGGGCCACCGCGGGGCTCCAGCCGGACCTGACGGTGCTGCTCGACGTCGACCCCGCGCTGGGCCGCCGCCGGCGCACCGCGGGCGAGGCCGCGGAGGACCGGCTGGAATCCGAAGCGGACGACTTCCACACCAGGATCCGGGCGGCCTTCCTGGACCTTGCCGCGGCCCGTCCGGAGACGTATCTGGTGCTCCCGGCCCACCTGCCGGTCCGGGAACTCGCCGCCCACATCCTCGGGCGCGTCGATTCATTGCTGTCCCGGCCCCACAGCAGGACCGCATGAGCGTCTGGGACGACCTGCAGGGCCAGTCCGCCGTCGTCGCCCAACTGCGCCAGGCGGCCGAGGGCGAAGGGCTGATCCATGCCTGGCTTTTCACCGGCCCGCCGGGGTCCGGCCGGTCCAACGCCGCCAAGGCCTTCGCGGCGGCCCTGAACTGCGACCAGGAGGACGTCACCCTGCGCGGCTGCGGCGAATGCGCGGCCTGCCTGACCATCCTCGGCGAAACCCACTCCGATGTGGCCTTCGTCCGCACCGAGAAGGTGACCATCACCATCGACGAGGCCCGCGAGCTGGTCTCCACCGCCGGGAACCGGCCATCCTCGGCGCGGTGGCGGATCATCGTGGTGGAGGACGCGGACCGGATGGCCGAACGCACCACCAACGTGCTGCTCAAGGCCATCGAGGAACCCACCCCGCGCACCGTGTGGATGCTCTGCGCACCCTCCCCCGCCGATGTCCTGGTGACCATCCGCTCCCGCTGCCGGCCGGTGGCGCTCCGGCTGCCGCCGGCGGACGCCGTTGCGGCCCTGCTGGTCAAGCGCGACGGCGTGGACCCGGGCGTCGCCGAACGCGCGGCCCGGGCGGCGCAGAGCCACGTCGGCATCGCCCGCCGGCTGGCCCGGGACCCGGAAGCCCGGGAGCGCCGGCTGGAAACGGTGCGGTTGCCGCTGACCCTCCGCGGGATCACCGCCGCGGTCCTGATGGCTGAAAAACTGGTCAAGATCGCCACCGAGGAAGCCAACAGCTCCAACGACGAGCGCGACGCCGCCGAGAAGATCGCGCTCCTGGCCACCCTCGGAGCGCCCGAAAGCGGCACCTTGCCCCCGGCCATGCGCGGCCAGGTGAAGCAGCTGGAGGAGGACCAGAAGCGCCGCGCCAAGCGCTCCGTGACCGATTCGCTTGACCGCACCCTGACGGACCTGCTGTCCTTTTATCGGGATGTGCTGATTATCCAGATGGGGAATGCTGTCGAACTCGTCAACGTTGAACTGAGGAGCGACCTCGAAGACTTCGCCCGTCATTCCACCGCCGAAGTCACTCTTGTCCGCATGGACGCCATCAATAAGGCCCGCAAACGGATCACCACCACCAACGTGGCCCCGCTGCTGGCCATCGAGTCCATGGCTGCCAGCCTCATCTGACCCCGTCCCGCCAGACCACCGTCCGGCCCGTTCCGATCCTCAGGGAGAAACCGCATGACGTCTGCCCGACCTCTGCCCGCAAGATTCCGATCCTGGGCGGTCGGTGTGAGGGCTGCCGGTGCCATGGCCCTGGTCCTGGCGGTGGCCTCGTGCGGTCTCTTCGGCGGCGGCGGCCCGAAGAGCGCCAGCCCGGGCCAGCCCGATCCCGCCATCGCCGCTGCGGCTCCCGCCGAGCTCCGCGGCTTCTACTCCCAGCAGGTCGACTGGACGCCCTGCGAATCCAGCTTCACCTGCGCCAAGATCAGGGTCCCGCTGGACTACGGCAAGCCCGACGGCGGCAGCATCGAAATCGCGGCCATCAAACTGGCCACGAAGGGCAGCAAAATGGGCAGCCTGCTGGTCAATCCCGGCGGCCCCGGCGGTTCAGGCTACGACTTCGTCAAGGACGGCGCCACCACCAACATTTCCGAGAATGTCCGCTCAAAATACGACGTCGTGGGCTTTGACCCCCGCGGCGTGAAGCGCTCCGCCCCTGTCACCTGCCTCACCGACAAGGAGCGTGACGAGGCCCGGGCCAAGACCTATGCACTGGATACCGACGCCGGGCTGGAAGCGGCACTCGCGGACAACAAGGTGGTCGCCGCCAAGTGCGCGGAGAAGACCGGACCGGTGCTGGGCCACGTTGACACCGTAAGCGCAGCCAAGGACCTCGACATCCTGCGCGCCGCACTCAACGACACCAAGCTGAACTATCTTGGCTACTCCTACGGGACCTTCCTGGGTTCCACCTACGCCTCGCTGTTCCCGGACAACGTGGGCCGGATGGTGCTGGACGGCGCCATCGACCCGTCGCTGAGCTACGAGGAACTCACGAGCGGCCAGGCCAAGGCCTTTGAAAAGGCCATCAGCGCCTACGCGGCGAACTGCCTGCAGAACAGCGGGTGCCCGCTCAGCGGAAGCACCGAGAACGCCGTCCAGCAGATCCGCGATCTCATCAAGGCCGCGGAGGCAAAGCCCCTGCCGTCCAAGAGCGGCCGGCAGGTCTCGGCGTCGACCTTCGTCAGCGGCTTCATCCTTCCGCTTTACAACGACAAAAACTGGCCACTCCTGACCGGGGCCCTGGCCCAGGCCCGGGCCGGAGACGGCAGCGGCCTGTTGGCGCTCGCGGACTTCGGCGCCGACCGGCAACCCAACGGCAGCTACTCGTCGAACAGCACCTTCGCCTTCAACGCGATCAACTGCCTCGACTACCCGACGGTCTTGGACACGGCAGCGATGCGCGCCGAGGATCAGCAGCTGCGGCAGATCTCGCCAACCCTGGGGTACTACTTTGCTTATGGCGGCGCCAACTGCCAGGACTGGCCGTACAAGGATGTCCGGACGCCCGCCCCGGTGGAGTACAAAGGCTCGGCCCAGATCCTGGTGGTGGGCACCACCGGAGACCCGGCGACCCCCTACGAATGGGCCGGTGAACTGCGCAAGCAGCTCGGGAACGCGTCGCTGCTGACGTGGAAGGGCGAGGGGCACACAGCCTACGGCCGCTCCAACAGCTGCATCACCAACGGCGTGGACGGCTACCTGATCGACGGGAAAGCACCGGCGGACAACACCATCTGCTAAGGCCCGGTGTCCGCTGTCCGCGTTTTTCGGGCGTCCGGCGGCTCATTTTGACCCGGGCGCCGGGACTCCATTACAGTTATCTCTTGCATGATCCGCCCGATTTATTGGGTTCCATGCGGTTGCTTCCTTAGCTCAGTTGGTAGAGCGTCTCACTCGTAATGAGAAGGTCGCCAGTTCGATTCTGGCAGGAAGCTCGGGAAGAACCCCGTGTTTCCGCTGATTCAGCGGGGATACGGGGTTTTTTGTTGGTGTCGGTGGGAAGCCCATGCGGTCAGTAGCGGCCGGTGTGCTCGCCGGAGCCGGGGCTGAAAGAGTTGCAGCAGGTGTTTGTGCCGCCGACAGTAATCTTCTGGCCCGGATAGATGATCGAGCGCATCTGCAGGTTGTTGGCTGCGAGGACCGCGGCGAGGCTTACCCGTTGCGGGCGGCGATGGCGCTGATCAGGGTGGGCAGGACGACGGCCGCCATGGCGCCCCCGGCGGTGACGACGGCCCTCAGGCGCCGGACAGGATGACTACGGAATTCCTCAAAGTGGTGGCGGCCTGTCGTTCCCTGTGGGATCCGGCTGGGCCATGGCAGTGAAAGACCAGGATGTGCACGCATAACCGAAAAGGGCACACACCGCTTATCGATGCGTGCCCTTTTCGGTTTCTTTTACGGTGCAGCGGGGGCGGCCGGAGCCGCCGTATGGAATTCAGGCTTGATGACCGACTCCAGGGAGTATCGGAGCGGGTCGCTAGGCCTACGCGTACTGCCTTCTCCAGCGCACTGGCCGCCCTAAAGTAGGTGGTCAGCTTTCCCTTTGCTTGGCCCCCGGGCAACGGTGCCCGGCACCGCAAACGCTCCGGCAACCAGCAGCCCAGCGAGCAGGAAGCGCCGGCAGCGGGACCGCCATCGCCGTCGGAGCGCTGCTCGACGGCATCCCCGAATCCCTCGGCCTCGGCCTCCGCCTGATCAGTGCGGGCACCGTCAGCCCGGCCGCAGCGCCGCCTACGTCTTCACCGTTTGGGGAACCATCGCCTTACTCAGGGGCATCGCCGCTTGCCTCGGCTTCCTCGCGCTGGACCAGGCCCCGGAGGAACTCGTCGCGTTCATCACCGCCCTCGCGGCCGGCGCCATCCTCGCCATGCTCGCTGACACGATGATCCCGGAGGCGTTCGAGGAGCATCACCTGCTCACCGGCCTCACCGCGTCCGTCGGCTTTGTGACGGCCTTCGCCATCCACATCGCGGGGCGTTAATGCCGCGCAGGCCCGAACCAGCTGGCCAGCGCGTCCTCCAGCCCAGGCTGAGTTCCGTCTCCCGTCCACGCCACATGCCCGTCGGGCCGGATCAACACGGCCGCAGGAGCGCTGACTGAACCGATCACCGGAAGCTCCCACCCGCCGTCGTACGTGGCGTCCACCAACTGCACCCGATCCGCCCACGGCCCCGGGTCGATGCTGCCCGGCGCGCCGAGGTTGAGCAGCACCGCACGGGCATCGTGCAGGAGGGTGAACACGCGCAGCCGGCCGTTGGCGGTGACGACGTCGAGATCGGGCATGCGGCGCCCGAGCAGCGGGTGCCCCTCCCCGAGGTCGTAGCGGACGTCCAGGCCCGAAATGAGCCCGCCCAGCCGCTTCCGGGCCTCATCGATCGTCAGCAGGCCGGCCACCGTGTCGGCCAACGCGCCGATGCGCGGGTCGGCCCGCTGCATGAGCGACTGCGCCATCGTGTGCTTCAGCGCGCGGGCCCCGGCGGGGTGCCGCTCGGCGTGATAGGTGTCCAGCAGACTGTCCGGCGCTATGCCCTTGACCACCTGGGCGAGCTTCCAGCCGAGGTTCACGGCGTCCTGGATGCCGAGCCCGATCCCCTGCCCACCCGAAGGAGCATGGATGTGCGCGGCGTCCCCGGCCAGCAGCACGCGGCCGCTGCGGTAGGCCGCGGCCTGCCGCGTGGCGTCGGTGAACCGCGAGATCCATGTCGGAGTGTGGACCCCGAAGTCGGTGTTATAGACCTCGGTCAGCGCCTTGCCGAGGTCAGCCAGGGTGGGCTCGGTCGCCGGTCCAAGTTGCTTCTCGGTCACGACCACCCGCATGGTTCGCCCGTCCTCCATCAGGTGCAGCCCGTGGATCCCCACCTCGTCGATGCGGATGCCCGCCGGCGTCTCCTCGGTCACCTCCACTTCGGCGATCAGGCTGCTCCTCGTCGCATCCCAGCCGGGGAACTCGATGCCGGCTGCCTTGCGGACAGCACTTCGCCCGCCGTCGGCGCCGACCAGGTACAGCGCGCGCATCGGCCCGCCGTCGGCGAGATGCACGTCGACCCCGCTGTCGTCCTGGGCGAAGCCGCCCACCTCGAGCCCCCGATGGACCGGCACACCCAGCTCCTCGATCCAGCCGGCCAGGATCCGCTCAATATGGTTCTGCCACAGGCCGAGCGTGTAAGGGTGCCGTGTAGGAAAGTCGCTCACGTCCAGCGTCGTGTTCCCGAAGAACGCCGCCTGGACGCGCTGGCCCTCGGCGAGGAACCGGTCGGCAATCCCGCGCTGATCGAGGATTTCGATCGTCCGCGAGTGGAACCCGCCCGCACGCGAGCCCACCAGCTCCGGCGTCGGGCGGCGCTCCACAATCGCCGCATCCACCCCCGCCAGCGTCAGCTCACCGGCCAGCATCATCCCAGTCGGACCGCCTCCGGCAACGATCACATCAACCATCACGACCCCCACCTCCCTAAGCGTTTTCTGTGCACCTTTTCCGGGCACGTCTGAGCCAGTTTGAGGCATGACGGGGGCCTTGCCGCAAGCCCCCTTGTGCGCGATAAATTGGAAGACCTCGCCGAATGCCTTCAGCCGGCAAACAGGTGCGGCCCTGACTGCCATCGAGGCCAGTAGCCAGTCTTTCGAGGCTCCGGAACTGGAAACGGATCGAACGGGGGTTATCGTGCCGATGCCCCTGACGAACCGAATAGTCCATAACTTGCTGAAGAACCTGCCTTGCCATGGCCGCCGTCCTGTCCCCAGTTCCGGCCTCATTCTCGTACATGCCAAGAATCGCTTTTTCACAGTCCGGGTAGTGAGGCCGGCCACGCGCGCCTTGCCAAGGGCGGGCAGGACTTGGTGACGCAGGTTGCTCTCATAGGACTCCCAGGTCTGCATCCGAAGTCCTGCGGTGGGAGTTTTCCGGTCTGGGCGGTGCTGTCGATTTTTAGTGGGGCTGGTTTGCGGGCTTCCAACCACTGACCGGCAAGCACGGCTACGGTGAGAACAGCGTCCTCAACCGCTACAGCGGTTTGGCCCTCTGCCGCTGTGATGGCCATCCGTACAGCCCAGCTCGAGATTGCCGGACCAGGAACGAGTCCGCCGGCGAACGGCTGAATAGCCTGACCCGCCAACAGGGCAGCATCCTCCGGAAGCGGCCCTGTTGCGTTCCCGGGGTCAGCTGCGGCCGCCAAGGCGGGACCGCAACAGTCCTCCGATGATGCCGGCCAGAGCCGCGGGCACCGCGAACAGGGCTCCGAGGTGCGGCAGCAGGCTGTCTCCGATCACCAGGTTCAGGCAGCCGACGACGATGGCCGGGGCTGCCACCGCCAGGGTGACCCGGAGCGGATCCGTCCGGAGACGGGACCAGGCGGCTGAGGCCAGAATCACCAGTGCCCCGGCAAGGATGAGCGTGTTTCCGGTCCGGTCCCGTTGGAAGGCATCCGTGACGGTCCCGAGATAGAACTTCTGGGCCAGGCCCAGGACCAGCAGGACCAGTCCGAAAGCGGTGAAGGCAGCCCACATGACCCGGCCTGGAACTGAGCTCCGTGCCGTCATGGCACCTCCCCCTGTCATTTGGTGAACTCGAAGGCGGCCTGGCGGACCCTGCCGCCGTCGAGGGTGAGGCTGAATGCCCGGCGTGTTCCGGCCCACTTCTGACTTCCAGACATAACTGTAGGTGCGTGGCGCCCGATCGTACGCTCGTGAACCGCTGGCCGGGGTCGAGGTGGCCGTATGAGCGATGTACCAGCCGACGAAGGCCCCGAATCCGACGGAGACGAAAACCCCCGAGATTTTCTCGCCGACGCGCTCTCCCCTGTCGTTGACCCGGACTATGACTCCCGAGCCTCGGCACAGACCGGGGATCACCGGGCCGGCGAGGACGACCCGAAAGACTGAGCGGCCTTCGGGGACTCCGGGGCTGAACACGGCGAGCGCCGCAACCGCAGGCCCATCAGCCGGGCCAATCAGTGCAGGGCCCAGTCACCCGACGTGGATGCGTGGTCTTCGCGCAGGATCGGGCTCGTGCCTGCGCAGGATCTCGCGCACCACCGGCGGCGTGTCGCCGCGGCCCAGGAGGAGGTAGCGCATCAGGTGCGCCAGGGGGCTGCCTTCCGACCATTCGAAGTAGGCGTGCGGAATGACCCCCGCGGCGTCCCGGAGCGCGAGCAGGATTGCTGCGATGGCGTTGGGCGCGGCAGGGCTTTCGACGCGCAGGACGCGGTAGCCCGCCACCTCGACACCGTGCACGGAAAGCGTGCCGCCGAAGTTGGACGGGTCGATGATGTCGACTTCAAGGAAGATGACGTCGGCGGCGCCGGGCACGGCGTTGTGGCCGCGTTGTTCGAATTCCTTCTCCGCGTATTCCTGTGCGTCCCCGGCCTGGCGGCGGTTCGCGATGAGGTTCAGCGCGCCGTCGTAATCCAGGGAGTCGGTGATGAACCGGCGGGCGGTCTCATCAAACTGGATCAGGTCAGCGCGCAGCTCCGTGGTCCGCGCCACCCGGGACACCAGCGAGATGGCGACAATGCCCAGGATGAAGAAGGCCGAGATGGTCAGTCCGTCGGGTTTTTCGACGACGTTGGCGCCGAGCGCGTAGAGCAGGATGAGCGACAGCAGGGCGAACGCGGGCCCGGCCTGCCGCTGCCGGCGCCGGAAAGCGGAGATCGTGACGGCGACCGATCCGGAGACCATCATGGCCAGGACCCCGGTGGCGTAGGCGCCCGCCTGGGCGTTGACGTCCGCACGGAACGCGATGGTGATCAGCACGCTGACTGCCGTGTAGACGAGCACGACAGGGCGGACGGCCCGGCCCCATTCCGGGGCCATGCCGTACGAGGGCAGGTATCGCGGAACGATATTGATCAGGCCCGCCATGGCGGAGGCACCGGCAAACCACAGGATGAGGATGCTGCTGATGTCATAGATGGTGCCGAAGGTGTTGCCCAGCTGCTGGTGCGCCAGGTACGCGAGGGCCCGTCCGCTGGCCTGTCCCCCGGGCTGAAATTCCTTCGCCGGGATCAGCACGGTGGTGACAAAGCTGCTGCCGAGGAGATAGACGCTCATGATGGCGGCCGCCGCCGTCAGTAATTTGCGGGTGTTCCTGACCCGGGAGGCCAGGCGTTCTTCCGGCGTCCTTCCCTCCGCGGCGACGAGGGGCATCATGCTCACGCCGGTTTCGAATCCGGACAGGCCGAGAACCAGCAGCGGGAAGGCAATCAGCGCCGGTCCCGCGATGCCGCCGGGTCCGCCGCGGGCGGCCAGGTCCCCGGTCCAGCGGGCCAGGACGGCAGGATCACCGGCAACCTCGACGACCCCGGCCACTATGACGACGGCGTTGAGCAGCAGGAACACCGCCACGAGGGGAATGGCCACGACGACGGCCTCGCTGAATCCCAGCAGGAACACCCCGCCCAGGACCAGCAGCAACACCACGGTGACGGGTACGGCCTGGCCCTGCAGGACATCATGGAGGTACGGGTTCTCCAGCATGTGCACGGTGGCGTCGGCCGACGAGAGGGTGATGGTGATGATCCACGACGTCGCAACAAATCCGAGCAGGACCAGGACGAAGATCTTTCCGCGCCAGAACGGCAGGAGGTTCTCCAGCATGGCCACGGACCCCTGGCCGTGGGGGCTCTCCTGGGCTACCCTGCGGTACATCGGCAGCATGCCCAGTAGGGTCAGGGCAACGATCAGCAGCGTCGCCAGCGGGGAGAGCGCCCCGGCCGCCAGCGCGGCGATGGCCGGCAGATAGGACAGGGTGGAGAAATAGTCCACGCCCGTCAGGCACATGACCTTCCACCATGCTTGCGGGCCGGCGTGTTCCTCTGCGCTTTCCGGGCCCACCACGGGCTGGACACGGTCCTCCAGCAACCACCTTGCCAGGCCGGTGTTCCGGGCGGTGTCCGGCGGAGGCCGCCTGATCTCCGCAGGGATGGCGTATCGCTCCGTACCGCTCATCTGCGTCCCCTGTAGTTCCCGGTTCAACGCACCCGGACGTCCAAGACCCGTCGGTCCAAACATAGTCCCCGTTCAGGGCAAAAGACCCGTGCCCGGGAAAAATCTTGACGTTATTTTGATGCCGGGGCAGACGCGGGATAACGGCACGGGCCGGCGGAAACCGGGTTCTGAAAAGGGGAGCGGAATCGGGCCCGGGTGCTATGGATGACAGCGCTTCGGCGGGTCGCCGCAGCCTCCGGACGTGCGACCTTCGAAGTCATCCGGGAGCGGCTCGGCCCCCGGGCCGGCCTTGCCAGCTCCGGCTCCGGGAAGGATTCACGGCGTACAGCCCCTCCCTGGATGACTCCGGCCAGGAATGACGCGCAGCCGTCAGGCCCGCCGTAGTGGAAAGTCATTGACAACGCCCCCATCCAGGACTAGAACGTCACTACCGCTGTGGTGGTTGCCGGCCCTGCCCAAGGCTTGCCGGTCTGCCGAAACACGTGACGGCCTCGGAAAGGACCATTCAGACACGGTGATCAGGGCGCAACGAACGCCCCCTCCCCCACCTCATCACGCCGCTGTCCGCGGCCCGCGGCGCGGCGCGCTTCCTTCCAGAGATAGGGAAACCCATGAAGTCTCCTCTCCCTCAAGTGGGTTCGCCCGGGATCGCGCGCCGGGCTGCCACCTCCGCGGCGGTCTTCGTCCTGATGACGGCAGGCCTGCTGGCCGGCTCCGCGCCGGTCGCCGCGTCCGATGTCCTCGGCGGCATCGACATGCAGCGCGCCTGCAACACGCAATATTACGACGCCTTCCACTTCCGGGCCGTCCTCCTGGACCGGAACGACGCCGGCAGCTGGCGGTGCGTCAAGGATTCCGACACCACCAACCGGATCGACCTCGATCTGGCATGCATGATCCAGTACGGCTCCGGGGCCCGCGCGGGACTGACGTTCTCGTGGGACCCGAACTCCTGGTACTGCCGGCGGTAGCCGCGGCCCAGAGGTCGTCGGCCTATGATTCTTGCATGGCAGACGGGGAACTGGCGGGCATTGCAGGGCAGCTCTACGGCCTGCCGTTTGATGATTTTGTGGGCGCCCGGACGGCCGCCGCCAAGGAAGTGGCCGGTGAGGTTCCCGCCGGCCAGGAACAGCGGTCCCTGGCCACCGAGGTCCGGTCCCTGCCCAAACCGTCCGTGGGAGCCTGGGCAGTGAACATGCTCGCGGCGCTCCGTCCCGGAACGCTTCGGGAGCTGGCCGAGTTGGGACAGTCCATGCGCGCGGCGCAGTCCGCCTTGGATGCGGCGGAATTGCGCAGGCTGGGCCAGGAACGGCGCCTGCTCCTGAACCTCGCGGTGAAGGCTGCCCGCGCCGTGGCGGAGCAGCAGGGGCGGAAGATCAGCGATGCGGTCGCCACGGAAGTTGAACAGACGCTGCGGGCGGCCACGGCCGACGAGGGAGCCGCCGCTGCCGTGCGGAGCGGCAGGCTGCTGCGGACACTGTCCGCGGACGGGGTCGACGTCGTCGATCTGGCAGGTGCCGTCGCGGTACCCGCTGGTGCCGGGCCCGCTGGAGCCGCGGCCGCCGGTGCGGCGCCCTCGGGAGCCGTCCCGGCAGCGGCCGCCGGTAAGCGGCCGGCGGAACAGCCGGCGGAGCAGCCCAGGTTGCGGGCCGTCCGGGAGGCGCCCCGGAGGCCCGCACCCTCGGCGCGGGAACGCGCCCAGGCCGGGCTGCGGGACGCCGAGGAGGCGGCCCGCTCGGCTGTGAGGGAAGGCCGCCGCTACGAGGCGGAACTGGCGGAGGCGACCGCGGCAGCAGCCACGCTGGCCGAGGAGACGCAATCCCTCAGGGAGCAGCTGGAGCGGGCCGAGGAGGAGCTCAAGGCGGCGCGGAAACGGCGTGACGTGGCAGCCGCCAGGGCCCAGCAGGCCGCCCGCGCCGCGGACAAGGAACGGCGCAAAGAGGATCTGGCCCGGGAACGTGTGCTGCGGCTCGGCAACACGCCGGAGTGATTGGCCTGTACTGTCAGGGGCCGGTCGCAGACTGGATTCATGGAAAACAACCAGGACCCTGTTTGTGGAGACGCTGTTTGTGGAGACGCTGTCCGTGGCTACGCCGGCTACGGGGCGGCAGCGTATGCGGAAGTCAGGTACTTCGAAGTGACGTACTGGGACACCGACTGCGGCCGCGTCCGCACCGAAATCTTCGACGACGCCGCAGCCGCGGAACGTTTCGCCGACCGGAGTGTCGCGGATGAGGACGGCTGGGCCGTCGTCGACCCCGTTCCCCTGCGGCGGGGCCGCGCCGCCGCCTGATCGGGCTCTCCAAGGGCTCGCCGGTCCGGCCGACGCAGGGCCGGAGCTATGCCAGGCGCATAACCCGGGAAGGGAAGTCCTGCTCAGCCGGACTCCCGGACTCCCGGGGCGCCTTCAGCCAGCCGCCGTTCGGCGTCGTTGACCTGTTCCAGCACGGATTCCGCGCGCCGCCGCACCGACGCGGCGCCCGCAGGGACAGCCCCGAGGCCGAGCCTGAGCATGGCCGCCGCTTCCGCCGTCGTGGCCAGGGAGTTGCCGGCCATGGACAGCGAGCGGTGCACGGCCGCCAGCGCTCCCGGGTTGTCCAGACCGTCGCTGGGTGAGCGCCGCTGCGCCTCGACGCAGATCCGCCGGACCCGGTCCGAGACGGCGGACAGCTCGTCGGCGATGTCCACGAGTTCGGCGTAGTGGGTTTCGTCCTCCACCCCTTCCAGGACCTGGTGGTACCGGTCCAGCCCGCGCGTGAAGCGGCCGTGGGCACGCCGCCACAGGCCCTTGCCGAGTTCGGCGTCGTCTTTCCGTCCCTGCCGGGCGGCACTGAAGAATCCCAAGGGTGTCCTAGAGGTACTGGCCGGGGCCGTGGTCCGGGTCGGCGGGCACCGGACGCTGCGAGGGAGCCGCGCCGGGCCTCGGCGCGGCGGCGCGCTGCGGTTCACCGTTCTCCCCGATGATCACGCCGGGGGCGATCATGGTCCCGGGCGGCAGCTGGCGGAGCTGCATCTGCGCGAAGGCGTGCTCCCGCGCGGCGTGCTGCGCCGCGATCGCCGTCTGGATGCCGTGGAAGAGGCCTTCGAGCCAGCCGACCAGCTGGGCCTGGGCAATCCGCAGTTCGGCGTCCGAGGGGGTGGCGTCCTCGGGGAACGGAAGGTGGATCCGTTCGAGTTCCTCGACGAGTTCGGGGGCGAGCCCGTCCTCCAGCTCCCTGATGGAGCGTTCATGGATTTCGGCCAGCCGGACGCGGGCCGCATCGTCCAGCGGCGCAGACTTCACTTCGTCCAGCAGCTGCTTGATCATGGTGCCGATCCGCATGACTTTCGCCGGTTGGTCCACCAGGTCCTGGAGCTGGCTGCCTTTGGGCACAGCGGCCAGCCCGGCAGCGGCTGCCTGGGCGGAGCCGGGTGGCGTCGGGGTCAGGCGTGGCGTCGGGCTGAGGCCGTGTGGCGTCCGGCGCCCGTCGGCCACGGCCGGGTCGTCGTCCAGGGTGGTGCCTTCGACGGGCACATCGTCGCCGGTCTGGGGTCCGTTCGGATCGCTCATGCTTCATACTCTCACGGTGCGGTACGCACGGATCGTGTCGTCTTCCCCTGTTGCTTTCCCGCGCTGCCAAGCGCGTCACGAAACAGCGGAAGGCGCCGTCGGACACTGTTGTGCCGGACGGCGCCTTCCGGCGGCGGCCTCAACCGGTCAGCAGCACCGGCCCTGCGGGTTGCTGTCCTGGCGGTCGTTCCGGTCCCGCCAGAACTCACGCTCGGTCATCGGCGGATCCGTGTGCCCGGAGGCGGCATGATGCTCCAGGTATTTCTCGTACGCGTCCGCGCCCAGGACCCCGTTCAGGTAGTGGGCCAGCCCCCGGAATCCCGCCAGCATGGCATTCATCGCCGGCTCCGCATCAGTGGCGCCTGGCCGTCTCGAAACGCTGCCCGGCCGGCAGCTTGTCCCACTGCGCCATCAGCTCGCGTTCGGCGGCCGTCGGAATGAGGCCGGCCGGGGCGAACACCCGGGACGCGCGGGCCGGATCCTCGTGGTCGGCGTTCGGAATCCCCTTGGCTGCGTTGCGGAAGGACGTCACGGTGGCCGCGAGCGCAGTGACGATGACGATGATGCTGAGGACCACGAAGATCACCGACAGCCACCCCTGGATCATGGTGTTGCGGACCACTGCCTCCATGGCCGCGACGGTCTTGGCGGTTCCGAAGGACGTCTTGCCTTCCGCCAGCGCCTTGGAGAAGGCGGCGTTGTTGGCGAAGTAGCCCACAGCCGGAGTGGCGGAGAAGATCTTCTGGTAGCTGGCCGTGATGGTGACAACGGCCGCGAACGCCAGCGGGAGGGCCGCGATCCACAGGTACCTGAAGGAGCCTCGCTTGGCCACGATGGCCAGGCAGACGGCCAGCGCAATGGCGGCCAGCAGCTGGTTGGCGATGCCGAACAGCGGGAAGAGCGTATTGATGCCGCCCAGCGGATCCGTGACGCCCATCAGGAGCACGGCACCCCAGGCGCCCACCATGACGGCGGTGCAGAGCCAGGCCCCCGGCCGCCAGGAGTGCTCCTTGAACTTCGGCACGAGGTTGCCGATCGAATCCTGCAGCATGAACCGCGCCACCCGGGTGCCGGCGTCGACCGCGGTGAGGATGAACAGGGCCTCGAACATGATGGCGAAGTGGTACCAGAAGGCCATCATCGCGGTGCCGCCGATGAACTGCTGCATGATGTGGGCGAGGCCCACGGCCAGGGTGGGCGCGCCGCCGGTGCGGGAGATGATGCTCTCTTCACCGACATTGGCGGCCGTCTCAGAGAGCAGGCCCGGGCTGAGGTTCACGCCGGACAGGCCCAGGCTGTTGACCCAGGCGGCGGCGGTTTCCACGGTGCCGCCGGTCAGGGCAGCGGGAGCGTTCATCGCGAAGTAGAGCCCGCGGTCGATCGAGATCGCGGCCACCAGTGCCATGATCGCCACGAAGGACTCCATCAGCATGCCGCCGTAACCGATGTAGCGGCTCTGGCGTTCCTTCTCTATCAGCTTCGGCGTGGTGCCGGAGGAGATCAGCGCGTGGAAGCCCGACAGGGCACCACAGGCGATCGTCACGAACAGGAAGGGGAAAAGCGCTCCCGGGAAGACCGGGCCGTTGTCGCGGCTGGCGAATTCGCTGAACGCCGGGACGGTGATCTCGGGGCGGACCACGATGACGGCAAGGGCCAGCATCGCGATGACGCCGATCTTCATGAAGGTGGACAGGTAGTCACGCGGGGCCAGCAGCAGCCAGACCGGCAGGATCGCGGCGATGAAGCCGTAGACGATGAGGGCCCAGGCGAGGGTGACCTTGTCCAGGGTGAAGAGCGCGGCACCCCATTCGGTGCCGGCGACGGCGCCGCCGCCGATGATGGCCGCCAGGAGGAGCACGAAGCCGATCAGCGAGACTTCCAGGATCTTGCCCGGGCGGAGGTGACGGAGGTAGACGCCCATGAAGAGGGCGATCGGGATGGTCATGCCGACGGAGAAGACACCCCACGGGCTTTCGGCCAGCGCGTTCACGACCACGAGGGCCAGGATGGCAACGATGATCACCATGATCAGCAGGGTGGCGACCAGCGCGGCGGTGCCGCCGATGACGCCGAGTTCCTCGCGGGCCATCTGGCCCAGGGAACGGCCGCCGCGGCGCATGGAGAAGAACATGACCAGGTAGTCCTGGACTGCGCCTGCCAGGACGACGCCGATGATGATCCAGATGGTGCCCGGGAGGTAGCCCATCTGGGCGGCGATGATCGGGCCCACCAGCGGGCCGGCGCCGGCGATCGCGGCGAAATGGTGGCCGAACAGGACGTTGCGGTCCGTGCGGACGTAGTCCTTGCCGTCGGCTTTGTATTCCGCCGGGGTGGCACGGCGGTCGTTCGGCCGGAGCAGGTGGCGCTCAATGAACTTGGAGTAGAAGCGGTAGCCGATCAGGTAGGTGCACACTGCGGCAAACACGAACCAGATGGCGTTGACGGTCTCGCCGCGGACAATCGCCACCATGAACCAGGCAACGGCGCCCAACAGGGAGATCGCCACCCACAGTGCGATCTTTGCGGGCGTCCATTTCCGTTCCTCGGCTTCCCGTACGGCCTCGTCCACGGACGGGGCCGGAAGGGCCGGGTCCGGGGTCGGGCCGTCGTCGAGTCCTGCGCTACGCGGCTTGCCATCAGGCATTGTGCTCATGTCTCCTCCTTGGGGACCCGCTTAAAAAAGGCTAGCCCTCCTGCCGGGCCCATGGCACCCTACCAACCCTGCCTTCCCGGCGGAACGGTCCCGCGCCCGGCGCAAAGGTCCTGCGCCCGGCGGGGGTGACGGCGCGACGAACGGTCGGGGAGGCGCCCGACGGGGGCCCTATCGCGGCGGGTTCGCCAGCTGCATGAGCCGGGCTTCGCAGAGATCCAGCCAGCGGACCTCTGCTTCGGTCTGGAAGACGAGGGAGTCCAGGACCAGGAGCCTGGCGGTGTCGGCCGGCCGCTGCCGCGCCGACATGTCGCGCCGGGACTTGGTGTAGTCCTGCAGGGCCTTGATGGAGACGCTGCGCTGGGTCTGGATGATGGCTCCGACGTCGACTCCGGGAATGGTCAGGCCGAGGGCCAGTTTGATGGCCAGCTCGTTCCGCGGCGGATTGGTGCGGGCCACGGGGGAAGCGAACCAGCCGCCGGCTTCGGCCAGGCCGTCCTCGGTGATGCTGTAGATGACGTGGCCTTCGCCGTCGCCGCCCTCTTTGCGGACGAGGCCGTCACGCTCCAGACGGTCCAGGGTGGTGTACACCTGCCCGATGTTCAGCGGCCAGGACGAGCCGGTGCGGTCCTCGAATTCGGCCCTGAGCTGGTAACCGTAGCGCGGCCGGTCCTGCAGCAGGGCCAGGAGGCTGTGACGGATGGACATTGTGCTCCCGGAGGTAGCCGGACGACGGTATACACGCGCCCCAAGACGCGTGTATACCGCGTATATGCTCACAGTAGCGTCATTCAGGACGCCGAAGCAAAACGGGCGGCCGGACGCGTGGACGCCAGGCGGTCCTACATCACCAGCAGGACCTTGCCCACATGCTCGCCGGAATCGAAGTACTCGTGTGCGGCCCGGACCTGCTCCAGCGGGAAGGTCTTGGCCACCAGCGGCCTGATCCGTCCATCCGCAAGCAGCGGCCAGACGGCGTCGCGCACCGCGTTCATGATCACCGTCTTCTCCTCGACCGGGCGGGGACGCAGCGACGTGGCGATGATGGCGGCCCGCTTCTTCAGGAGCTTCCCCAGGTCCAGTTCCCCCTTGGCCCCGCCCTGCAGCCCGATCACCACGAGCCGTCCGTAATCGGCCAGGGCATCGACGTTCTGCTTGAGGTATTTGGCCCCGACGACGTCGAGGATCACGTCCGCGCCCTTGCCGCCGTTCTGCGCGCGCAGGCTCTCCGGGAAGTCCTCCTCGGCGTAGTTGATGGCGATGTCCGCTCCGAGGAACGCCTTCGCCGTGCCGACCTTCTCCGCGGTGCCGGCCGTGGTGGCCACGCGGGCGCCTAAGGCCTTCGCCAGCTGGATGGCCATCGTGCCGATCCCGCCCGTCGCCCCGTGGATGAGCACTGTTTCCCCCGGCTGCAGCTGCGCCGTCATGATCAGGTTGGAGTAGACGGTGGCGGCGATTTCCGGCAGCGACGCCGCGGTGACCAGGTCCACGCCGTCGGGAATCCTCAGCACCTGCCCGGCCGGAACGGCCACCTGCCCGGCGTATCCGCCGCCGGCGAGGAGCGCCACCACCTTGTCCCCCACCGAGAACGGTTTGCTCACTCCCGGGCCGAAGCCCGCGATCCGGCCGGAAACCTCCAGGCCGGGAATTTCCGAGGCGCCCGGGGGCGGCGGGTAGTGGCCCTGGCGCTGGTGGACGTCGGCGCGGTTAAGCCCGGCGGCAACGACGTCGATCAGCACCTCGCCGGGGCCCGGCACCGGGGCCGGGACCTCACGGACGTCCAGGGCCTCGGGGCCGCCGGGCTCTGAGATGTAGACAGCCTTCATGGAGAACTCCGATTTCTAACTCATTTCGTGCAGGAATGCGCCGGCGGCACACCGTGTCAGGAACGACGTCCCTCAAGACTATGTGGAGCGGCCGCGCCCGCCCGCGAGCCCGGCCGCGTTTTTTTGTTGCAGCCGACCGCCTATGGAACACTACTCGGTAGGGAAGGTTGTCCGAGCGGCCGATGGAGCTGGTCTTGAAAACCAGTGTGCGGTAACCCCGTACCAAGAGTTCGAATCTCTTACCTTCCGCGAACAATGCCCCAGGCTGCTGCGATTCCCGCAGGAGCCCGGGGCATTTTTGCGTCCGGGAGCGGCCCGCGGGACTGACGCGGGAGCGGGCACGGGTTGCGGGCAGATCAGGGCGGATAGGGGCCGCCGATTCGCCCTGATCTGCCCAGCCTCGACCGGTGGCATGGCATTCCCGGCTTATCCGGTCCAGCCCTGCGCCCGCAGGGCCAGCCGGACGCGGGTCAGCACCCAGTCCTCACCGTTCCGGACATCGACTTTGTTGATGACCAGCTGCCGCCAGCCGGCATCGGCAGTACGCTCGCGGCGCAGGGCATCGAGCTGCTGCTGGGCGGGCGTCAGGTGATGGGCGCCGTCGTACTCCACCGCCAGACGGTATTCCGGGCATGCCAGGTCTACCCACAACGGAGTGCCGAGGGAGTCCATGAGGACGTAGTTCGCTTCAAAGGCCGGCAGGGCGGAGCGTCCGAACAGCAGTCGGAGCCGGGTTTCGGGCGGCGAATCGGCGCCGACCCGAACCAGCTGGAGTGCGCTCCGAAGCAGCGGAAGCCCTGCCACGGGGCGTTTCTGCTCTGCGTAGCGAAGAAGCTCCCGCAGCGGTATCCGCGCTGCCCGCGGGTACCGGGCGCGCGAATGTTCGCAGATGAGGTCGTCGACAATGACCACGATGTCATCGCGGCTCAAGGTTCCCGTTCCCGCCAGATCGAGCAAGGTGCGGGGAATGGAGGTGACCGGAACGCCCTGCAGAATCACGATTTCGGTGGGCGCCAATTCGGAGCGGTGGCCGACGACCCCCTTTCGGCGCGGGGCGGCGGAGCCGTTTCTGGTCAGATGCAGGAGCCTTGCCGAAGGCGCCGACCCGGCGTTCACCGGGTCGCCGGGTAACTTGAAGCGGTGGATGTCGGCGGCCGAGTCGAAGCTGACGGTGTCGGCCGTCCCCAGCCGCGTGTAGGGGCGGGCCCGCGCCAGGAGCGGCTGTTCCCGCCCGGCCGGCACCCTGATCCCGCGGCTTGGCACGTGGATGTCCGCGGCCTTGGCCCGCCACGGGGAGAGTCCGTGGAGCCTGGCTTCGCCGATCGTGAACGAGGCCGCCGCCAGTGCCTCGGGCAAGGGTTTCGCTGTCGCCATTCGAACATTAGGCCACAGTCCGGCTGCCGGTGCCGCCGGTTATCCACAGACGCAGCGACAGGACGGCAGCGCGGAGGCAGCGCACGGCAGCCGTCGCGGGAAGTTGGCCGGCAATGTGGGCAGATCAGGGCGGATACGGACCGGTCCACCGCCCTGATCTGCCTCCGACGCCGGGTCCGCTGACGCGCGAATCGACCCGCGAACCCGGCGGCAATTCCGCCGGTCCATTGAAACCGTCAGTGCCCCGGCATAGTCTCTCTGTTGTCTCCACCCACCACCCGAAGCTGGCGGCCGCCACAACAAGTGACCGGCCGCAGGACAGAGCAGGAGCCCTACATGCCTACACCCGAGCACTCCAACGGCGCACCGTGCTGGATCGACCTGATGACATCGGACACTGAAAAGGCCAAGTCGTTCTACGGCGAACTTTTTGGCTGGACATTCGAGGCCGGCGACCAGGAGAAATACGGCGGCTACATCACCGCCTCCAAGGACGGAAAGTCCGTCGCCGGCGTCATGCAGAAGATGGAAGCCCAGGCCGCGATGCCGGACATGTGGTCCACCTACCTGCAGACCGGCGACGCCGCGGCCGCCGCCGCTGCCGTGACCGCGAACGGCGGCCAGGTCTACATGGAACCGATGCATGTTCCCGAACAGGGCCACATGGCCATCTTCGGCGACCCGTCCGGCGCCTCGATCGGCGTCTGGCAGCCCCTGGAACACAAGGGCTACCAACTGGCCGCCGAGCCCGGTGCCCCCGTCTGGCATGAGCTCCACACCAAGGACTATGACAAGGCGGTCAAGTTCTACCAGGACGCCTTCGGCTGGGACACCGCCGTCCTCAGCGACACCCCCGAGTTCCGGTACACCACCCTCGGCGCCGGAGACGCGGCCAAGGCCGGGATCCTGGACGCCTCCGGTTTCCTCCCGGAAGGCGTGCCCTCCAACTGGATCGTCTACTTCGGCGTGGAGAACGCCGACGCCGCCATCGCCAAGGCCGTTGAGCTGGGCGGCAGCGTTGTCCGGCCACCCGAAGACACCCCCTACGGCCGGAATGCCACCCTGACCGACCCGACGGGCGCCATTTTCATGATCAGCCAGGAACTGCCCCGCGGAGGCGGCGAGACCCCGTAGCGGGAGCCTGATTTCCAAACCCTTCACCCAGTGAGCATGCCCTCCCCCGGGCCGCAGCAGTGGACATATTGCCCAAATGTCCACTGCTCAGCCCGGGGGTGGGGCATGCTCATTTTTCGTGGGCGCGTACGTGGGGCATGCTCATTTTTTGGTGCGGCTGGAAACCGAGGATGCCGCGGGCGATCTCGTCGGCGTCGCGCAGGGTGCGCTGGCCGCTGCGGTAGGCCGGGCCGTTCTTCTGCCGGGCCTCGGCCGCGATCGCGGTGCCCCACTGTGCGGCGGAGAGCTGGAGCCCCAGAACGTACAGGCCCTCCGTCACGGAGCCGTTCGCGCCCAGTGGCCGGTACGGGTGCGGGGTGACGTCCAGGCCCGAGGTCTGCACCGGGGTGCCCTCCGCCGTCATCATCAGGCGCGGGCGCACGAGTCCCTCGGCGAGCAATTGTTCCAGCAGCGGTGACTTGTTGACGCTCACGCGGTTGGCCGGCGCGAGTGCCTCGATCATGGCCGCGGCCGCCACCGGATCGCCCACGACGACGCCGCCTTCCGCCCCGGCGTCCGGGCCGCCGCCGACCCACGGCGAGGCCGCGGTAAAGGTCCCCGCCTTGCGGTCGACGCCGAACTTGGGGTCCGGTCCGACGAACCGGACGACGCCAGCGCGGACCAGGGCCGCGAGCTGTTCGGCACGCAGCGCGGGCGGACCGCTGGCGAGGCCTTCGACGAACGATTCGAACCAGCCGCGGAGCCCCGCGACCCACGACTCGTCCGTGATGCCGCCGTCCGCCACGGCTGTTTTGAGCACCGCTCGGCCGTGATGCAGGGCGCCGATCGTCATCTTGACCGGGTCGTCCTCCCCCACCGCCGAACGCCGGGCGTCGTCGAGCAGATAGTCGACGACCGCCGCGTCCAGCTCCGCCCGGGAGCCGAAGGACCGCCCGGCCAGGGGCGCCGCGAGGCCCAGCAGGTCCAGGCGGTGGGCCGGCCGGACGTGCACATCGATCACGGAGTCCACGGCGCCCTCCCATTTGGCCGTGGTGTGCGCGTGCGGGCGCAGGGCCGCGTCCAGGGCGCGCAGGAATTCCGCGGGATCGGTGAGGATGGCCCCGGGCTGCGAGCGCGCCAGCGTGGAGTAGTAGGCCCAGAGCGCGTCCCGGTGCAGGAGCGGCCAGAGGTCGTGGTCGAAGGCCGGCCGGATCCCCGCCGCGGCGAACCTCGCCAGGGCGGCCTCCGTGCAGTACCGCAGCGACACGGCGGCAGGGTAATACCCGGACAGGGCGGCCTTGGCCCGGTACGGGGTGCCGCGGCGCGAGGCGGCGATGATGAGCGGTTCGCGGCCCGACGGCAGGTACCTCAGCCCCGCGCCTCCCTCCACGGCTGTGTCTGCAGCCAGGAACGTGCCGCCGCGCCCCTCGGTCAGCTGGCCCATCATGTCGAAGAAGTTCAGGCCCATGCCACGGACCAGGACCGGTTTGACCGCCGGGATCCGGGACCAGTCGACGTCGGCCGGGGCGGCCGGCGGGAAGTAGAGCAGCCCCAACTCCTCCGCCGCGGCCTGCAGCTCCCGCTGCTCCGGGTTCAGCCGCGCGTCAAGATGGCCCAGGGCCAGCACGACGGAGCCGACCGTGAGCACCGCGCCGTCCGCGAGCCCGACGTCGAACCTCACGTCCCCGTTCTGCCCGGCGCCTGCGCGCCGGACGGACGTCGCAGCGGTCTCGTGGAAGTCCACCGTGACGCCGGCCGGCAGGCGCGTGAGCAGTTCCTCGACGGTGCGGCGGAGGTAGCGCCCGTACAGGGCGCGGCTGGGGAAGTCCGCCGGGCCCAGCCCGGACAGTTCGTGACGTTCCTGCGCGGCCAGCGAGGGATGGGGGTGCCGCTGCTGCAGTTCACGCCAGCGGTCGAAGGTGTGTCCGGCCAGCGGTTCCGCGAGCTCCGGGTCCTCCGGGTCCTCCGGGACGACCGTGGGATAGAAGGACTGCGTGTTCATCAGGTACAGCCGGGACTGGCCGGGCTGCCACACGTGGCCGGGGCCCGCGGGATACGGGTCGATCACATCGATGTGGAGGGCCTGCGCGCCCCCGTGCCCGGCGCCGGCCTGTGCCCAGTTGGCCAGCAGCCGCTCCAGCACGCTCGTGCCCCGGGGACCGGCGCCTATCAGTGCCGTCCGGATATTCTGCGCTGTGCCCACGGGCTCCAGCGTATCGGCATCTGTGGTCCTGGCCTGACGTTCCACCTGGCCCGCCGTGTGACTTGCTACCGGCGCGAAGATGTTGCTTGGATGGGGGCCATGACCACCACTGAAGCTGACCATCAGCCCGCGTCCGGCCCCAACACCGCATCAACAGCGGGCGCCGGGGCCGGCTCCGAACCCGTCGACGAGAACATCTGGCTGGAGGACATCTACGGCGAGGAGCAACTGGCCTGGGTACGGGAGCAGAATGCCCGGACCGAGGAACTGCTGGAGGATGCGGACTACGCCGGACTTGAAGCCAGCATCCTCGAGGTGCTCGATTCCACGGACCGGATCGCCATGGTCGGCAAGCACGGCGAGTGGTACTACAACTTCTGGAAGGACCGGGAGAACCCCAAGGGCCTGTGGCGCCGCACCGGCTGGGAGAGCTACCGGGGCGGGTCACCCGAATGGGACATCCTCCTGGACGTGGATGCCCTGGCCGCGGCGGAAGGCCAGGAATGGGTCTTCCACGGCGCCACCTTCCTCCGCCCGGCCGCCGGGGAACCGCACCGGCGGGCACTGCTGGCCCTCTCCCCCGACGGCGGCGACGCGAACCGCCACCGCGAGTTCGACGTCGAGCGCCGCAGCTTCGTGGACCCGGCGGCGGGCGGCTTCGACCTGCCGACGGCGAAGGGCAACGCCTCCTGGCTGGACGCGGACACGCTGCTCGTGGCCAGCACCGCCGACGGGCTGCCCAGCACCACCTCCTCCTATGCCCGGACCGGCGTGAAACTGCGCCGCGGCGGGTCGCTGGCCACGGCCGAGCGGCTGTTCGAGATCCCCGAAGAGCACATGATGGCGCTGGTGGCCCACGATTCCACCCCCGGGTTCGAGCGGACCTTCGCCGTGGACTGGATCAGTTTCTTCGAGAAGAACACCTCGGTGCTGCGCGGGAACGAGTGGGTGCAGCTCGACGTTCCGGCCGACGTGAACCTGAGCTCACACCGCGAATGGCTGCTGTTCCGGCCGCAGCGTGACTGGACCGTCAACGGCGCAACCTACCCGGCCGGATCCCTGCTCGTGGCGGATTTCGAGGCGTTCCTTGCCGGCGAACGGGACCTGTCCGTGCTGTTCACCCCCGACGCGAACACCTCCCTGCAGTCCTGGAGCTGGACACGGGACTTCCTGCTGCTGAACCTGCTGCGGGACGTGTCCTCGGAGATCCGGGTGCTGGATCCGCAGCGTCCCGGCACGGACGCGGCCTGGGCTGCCACCGTGCTGGACGCCTGCCCACCGCTGCATGACGTGACGGCCTACGCCGTCGACGACGAAGACGACGCGGAGGGCTCCGACGACGACGGTACCGGGGGCGCCCGCGCGGTGACGGAGGAGGTTGCCCCCGGCGCGGGGAACGACTTCTGGCTCGTGGCCACCGGCTTCACCACGCCGAGCACGCTCACCCGTGGCACCCTGAAACGCGCCCCTGACAGTGCATCTGGCGATGCCGGCGCCGGCATCGCCAGCACGCACGAGGTGATCCGCTCCTCGCCGTCGTTCTTCAATGACGAGGCCTACGAGGTCCAGCAGCACTTCGCCGTGTCCACGGACGGCACCCGGGTGCCGTACTTCCAGGTGGCTTCCAAGGACCTCGTGCTGGACGGCCAGAATCCCACCCAGCTCTCCGGCTACGGCGGCTTCGAGATCTCCCGGACGCCGGCCTACAGCGGCGTGATCGGGCGGGCCTGGCTGGAACGGCGCACCGCGGAATCCGCCGGCGCCGACGGGGAAGCCCCGCATTCCCGCGGCGGGGTCTACGTCGTGGCGAACATCCGCGGCGGCGGCGAATACGGGCCGGCGTGGCACCGGGCCGCGCTGCAGGAGAACAGGCACCGGGCGTACGAGGACTTCGCGGCCGTGGCGCAGGACCTCATCTCCCGCGGGGTCACCTCGCGGCAGCGGCTCGGGTGCGTGGGCGGTTCCAACGGCGGCCTGTTGGTGGGCAACATGCTCACCAAGTACCCCGGGCTGTTCGGCGCCGTGTCCTGCGGGGTGCCGCTGCTGGACATGCGCCGGTACAGCAAGCTGTCCGCCGGGTACTCCTGGATCGCCGAATACGGCGACCCCGATGTGCCGGAGCAGTGGGACTTCATCAGGACGTTCTCGCCCTACCACCTGCTCAAGGACGGCGTGGACTATCCGGAAACGTTCATCTGGACCGCCACGT
This sequence comes from Pseudarthrobacter albicanus, assembly GCF_018224015.1. Lineage (GTDB taxonomy): Bacteria > Actinomycetota > Actinomycetes > Actinomycetales > Micrococcaceae > Arthrobacter > Arthrobacter albicanus. The sequence continues at coordinate 43,957 of NZ_JAGPOT010000023.1, read as the reverse complement.
CCGATGACCGGGTGGGGCCTGTCCAGGCCCGCAAGATGGCCGCGAGGATGCAGGCGATGGGCATCCCCAACGTCTGGTTCCACGAGTCGCTCGAAGGCGGCCACGCGGGCGCCTCGGACAACCGCCAGGCGGCGGCGCTGCAGAGCCGCAGCCAGCACTTCCTCTGGCGTTCGCTGGCCGGCCGGGGCGCCTGACCCGGCGCCTGACCCGGCGCCTGACCCGCGTCGAGGGAGGAACGCGGGGTCAGATCCTGCCCATACGGCGGGCCGGCATGGGCGCGGAGTGACCCCGCGTCGGCCGTTTTGCACTGCGTGGCACCTTCTGCGTATCCTTGGTTGGCTACTTAGTAGCAATTGGAGACGTGCCAGAGCGGCCGAATGGGCTTCACTGCTAATGAAGTGTGGGGCACAACTCCACCGGGGGTTCAAATCCCCCCGTCTCCGCGTTTGGCCCCGGTCCTGGACCGGGGCCTTTTGCGTACCCGGGGATTTGCCGGCATCGATCCCGGGCACCGGGCGCTGCTGATGTCCGCGGGCAGATCAGGGCGGATGGCAGGCCTCCATCCGCCCTGATCTGCCCGCGCCTCCGGGCGTAACGCGTCCGGGGGCCGGACGCGTTGCGCCTTCGGCCGCGCCCGGATGGCAGGATAGGCCCATGCCGAGCAACAACGACCCTGACGCGACCACCGGAGGCGGCGGCCACAACGGCGCCGCCGCAGCGCCGGAGGCGTGGAGCCCGCGCCTGGCCCTGCTCGTCGCCGCAACATTCTTCATGGAATTCCTCGACGGGACGGTGCTCACCACCGCGATGCCCAGCATCGCCGCGGACTTCTCGGTGGCGGCCGCAGACGTCAACATCACCATGACCGCCTATCTCATGACGGTGGCGATGGGGATCCCGCTCAGCGGCTGGCTGGCGGAGCGGCTCGGGGCACGCCGGGTCTTCTGCCTGGCCATCGCCACCTTCACCGCCGCGTCGCTGCTCTGCGCGCTCAGCCAGGACCTGACGATGCTGACCCTGAGCCGGGTGCTGCAGGGCGCGGGCGGCGCCATGATGGTCCCGGTGGGCACCCTCGTGGTGCTGCGCGGCACGCCGAAGAAGGATCTGCTGCGGGCCACCGCCTACCTCGTATGGCCCGGGCTGCTGGCGCCGGTCCTCGCACCCCTGGTGGGCGGGGCACTCACCACGTACCTGTCCTGGCACTGGATCTTCCTCATCAACCTCCCGCTCGGGCTGGCCGCGTTCCTGGCCGCCCTCCGCCTCGTGCCGTCCGCCGCGGGTGACGGCAACCGCCGCCTGGACTGGCCCGGCCTGGCCCTCACCACCCTGGGTGTCGGCGCCCTGGTGGTGGGCCTGGAGCTTGCCGGCGGCCAGGCATCCGGGACGCCGGCGGCCCTCAGCATCGCCGCCGGACTGCTTTCCCTGGCTGGCGCCGTGCTGTGGATGCGGCGGGCGCGGAACCCCCTGTTCAACCTCTCGGTCTTCTCGACCCGCACGTTCCGCGCGACCGCCACCGGCGGCTTCGCCTACCGCCTGACCATCAGTTCCGTGCCGTTCCTGCTGCCCCTGATGTTCCAGAACGGTTTCGGCTGGGACCCGCTGCACGCCGGGATCCTGGTGGCCGCGGTGTTCGTGGGCAACATCGGGATCAAACCGGCCACCACTCCGCTCATCCGGCGCTTCGGGTTCAGGCCGGTGCTGGTGTTCGCCTCGCTGGCCTCCGCTGCCACGTTCGCGCTGTGCGCACTGCTCGACGCCGGAACTCCGGAGCCGCTGATCTTCGCCCTGCTGGTGGGCAGCGGCGCATTCCGGTCCATCGGGTTCTCGGCCTACGCGACGGTCCAGTACGCCGACGTCGTTCCCGCCGAACTGCCGTCCGCCAACGCCGTCTCTGCCACCCTGGTGCAGCTCGCGACCGGCGCCGGGATCGCCGTCGGGGCGCTGCTGCTCCGGATTTTCGAGTCAGCGGGCGCCCTGGCGGGCCCGGGTGCCGCCGGAGGCGATCCGGTGGCACCGTACCGGGGCGCGTTCCTGGCCATCGCGGGGGTCATGCTCCTGAGCACCCTGGACAGCCTGGCGCTTCCCCGCCATGCCGGATCCGCGGTCAGCCGGCCTGGCCGAGCACCAGCGGCAGCACGGCCCCCGCGCCCGCGAGCCTGAGCGCCCGGCCGGCGACCGTGACCGTCCAGCGGCTGTCGACCAGGTCATCCACCAGCATCACGCTCTGGCCCCGGATCCCGGCCAAGGCCGCTTCCAGCTCCGGCCCGACGACGAGCCTGTCCCACACGCCCGCGAGCCGGTACGCGCTGTTGCCGCCGCGGCCGCCCGTCGGGCCGCCGTGTCCGGGCTGCAGCTGGCCCAGATACGGGATGCGGCCGATCCCGGAAATGCCCCGGGCCAGGGAATCGACCAGTCCCGGCCTGCTCCGGGAGGGAACGCTGATGATCGCGGCAGGACGGCCGGCCCCGCTCCAGCCAGGGTTGCGGGCGTCCCCGGTTCCCCACTCGCGCAGGACCTGGACGCAGGCCTGCAGCATGCCGGGGTCCACGGGGCGGTCCGGTGCGCCCGCGGCGAAGGTCTCCCGCAGCGCACCGCCCCAGCCCAGGTCCGTCAGCCGCGCCAGCGCCCGGCCGTCGGCCACGCTTTCCCCGGGCTTGATCTTGCCCTTCACGGACACTCCCAGCCGGTCCATCCCGCTGGGCCACTGCAGCCGCGGCTCCAGGACGATGCCCGCGCGGCTCAGCGTCTGGCCGGCGGCTTCCGTGGCGGAGGAGGCAATGTCGGTGGGGAACCAGCGGCCCGCGCAGTTGTCGCAGCGGCCGCAGGCGCGGGCGGTTTCGTCGTCGAGGACCGAGGTGATGTACTCCATCCGGCAGCCTGCCGTGTCCTGGTAGATCACCATGGAGTCCTGCTCATCCACCCGGGCCTCCGCGATCCGGCCGTACCGGTCGGCGTCGTACGTCCAGGGCCGGCCGGTGGAACGCCAGCCGCCGCCGACCCGTTCCACGGCGCCGTCCACGGCCAGGACCTTGAGCAGGAGCTCCAGCGGCGTCCGGCGCAGGTCCACCCGCGCCTCGAGGGCCACCGTGGACACGGCGGATCCGGCGTCGGCGAGGGCACCCAGCACGGCGGCCGCCTTCGCTTCCGAGGGCATGGACGCGGTCGCGAAGTACTGCCAGATGTCGCGGTCCTCGGAACCGGGCAGCAGCAGCACGTCGGCGTTCGCGGCGCCACGGCCGGCGCGGCCCACCTGCTGGTAGTAGGCCACGGGGGACGACGGCGCCCCCAAGTGCACGACGAAGCCGAGGTCCGGTTTGTCGAAGCCCATGCCGAGGGCGGACGTGGCCACGAGGGCCTTGACCTGGTTGTCCTTGAGGAGCTGCTCCGCGCGTTCCCGGTCCGCGGGGTCGGTGCGGCCGGTGTAGGCGAGCACCTCGTGGCCGGCTTCGGCCAGCAGGCGGGCGGTATCCTCGGCGGCGGAGACGGTGAGGGTGTAGATGATGCCGCTGCCGGGCAGGTCCGCCAGGTGGGTCAGCAGCCAGCCGAGCCGGTCGCGGGAGTCCGGCAGGTCCAGCACGCCGAGCCGCAGCGACTCGCGGCCCAGGGCGCCGCGGATGGTCAGCACGCCCTCGCCGAGCTGTTCCTCGATGTCGTGGACCACCCGGGAGTTGGCGGTGGCTGTGGTGGCGAGCACGGGCACCGTGTCCGGAAGCTGGGTGATCAGGTCCGCGATGCGCCGGTAGTCCGGACGGAAGTCATGGCCCCAGTCCGAGATGCAGTGGGCCTCGTCGATCACCAGGAGCCCGGTGCGGCGGATCAGCTCGGGCAGCTGGTTCTCGCGGAAGGACGGGTTGGTGAGCCGCTCGGGCGAGACCAGCAGCACATCGACCTCGTCGCCCGCCAGCTGCTCCCGGACGGTGTCCCAGTCCAGCTGGTTCGCGGAGTTGATGGCCACGGCCCGGACCCCGGCCCGGGCGGCCGCGGCCACCTGGTCGCGCATGAGCGCCAGCAGCGGGGAGACAATGAGCGTAGGTCCGGCCCCGCGGCGCCGCAGCAGCAGGGAGGCGACAAAGTACACGGCCGATTTTCCCCAGCCGGTGCGCTGCACCACCAGGGCCCGCCGGCCGCCGTCGACGAGCGCCTCGATGGCCTCGAACTGGCCGTCGTGGAACTCGGCAGCCGGGTGCCCCACGAGCTCCCGCAGCACCGCCTGGGCCTGTTCCCGCGTCCCCGGGTCCACCGCCGGGCCGCCGGCCGCGGCAGCCGGGGCGGAGGGGTCGGAAACGGAAAGGACGGCAGCGTTCTGGGTATTGGCCATTGCTTCAGTATCCCAGCCCCTTCCGACAGCCACGAAGCAGGGACTCCGCCATGTGGACAAACCGGCTTTCCCTCCACAGGGCTTTTCGGGTTCAACGTAAGATAAGACCCGTGACTACGGACAAGACAAAGACCTATGACCTCTCGGCTTCGTTCAAGGCCTACGACGTGCGCGGAATTGTGGGCGATTCCATCACCGCGGAAATCGTCGAAGCCGTCGGTGCAGCCTTCGTGGACGTCCTGGAACTCGCCGGCGAGACCGTGCTGGTGGGCGGCGACATGCGCCCCTCCTCCCCCGAGTTCGGCAAGGCCTTCTCCGATGGCGCGGCCACGCGCGGAGCCAACGTCCAGCTCCTGGACCTGATCTCCACGGACGAGCTCTACTACGCCTGCGGTGCCCTCAATGCAGCGGGCGTCACGTTCACCGCCAGCCACAACCCGGCCGAGTACAACGGCATCAAGATGGCCAAGGCCGGCGCGGTGCCGATCTCGTCCGAAACCGGGCTCAAGGAAATCCAGGCCCGCGCCGAGGAGTACCTCAACGCCGGCACCATCCCCGCTGCCGGCACCCGCGGCCTGATCGGCGTGCACGATGTCCTGAAGGGCTATGCGGAGTACCTGCGCAGCCTGGTCGACCTCCGCGGCTCGCGGCCGCTGAAGGTGGTCGTCGACGCCGGCAACGGCATGGCGGGCCTGACCACCCCGGCGGTGCTCGGCGATGCCCTGCTGCCCGGGCTGCCCTTCGAGATCGTCCCGCTGTACTTCGAGCTCGACGGGTCCTTCCCGAACCACCCTGCCAACCCGCTGGATCCGGCCAACCTGCGCGACCTGCAGGCCGCCGTCCTCGAGCACGGCGCGGACCTCGGCCTGGCGTTCGACGGCGACGCCGACCGCTGCTTCGTGATCGACGAGAAGGGCGAGCCGGTCTCGCCGTCGGCCATCACCGGGATGGTGGCCCGCCGCGAGATCGCCCGCGCGCAGGGCCTCGGCGAGGAAACCCCCACCATCATCCACAACCTGCTGACCTCCCGGGCCGTGCCCGAACTCGTCGAACGCCACGGCGGCCGGGCCGTCCGCACCCGGGTGGGACACTCGTTCATCAAGGCAGTGATGGCCGAGGAAGGGGCAGCCTTCGGCGGCGAGCACTCGGCGCACTTCTACTTCCGGGACTTCTGGAACGCGGACACCGGGATGCTGGCGGCCATGCACGTCCTGGCCGCCCTCAGCGAACAGGACGGACCGCTCTCCGAGCTGTGCCGCGAATACGAGCCCTACACGTCCTCGGGCGAGATCAACTCGGAAATCGAGGACAAGGCCGCGGCCGTGGAACGGGTCCGGGCGGACTTCGAGGGCGAGGACGTCGAGGTGGACCACTTGGACGGCAGCACGTTCATCGCCACGGACGGCAGCTTCTGGTTCAACCTGCGCCCCTCCAACACCGAGCCGTTCCTCCGCCTGAACGTGGAGGCCACCGACACCGCCACGATGGAACGCGTCCGCGACCGGGTCCTGGCGCTGGTGCGGGGCTAGGGCATGACGGAATCCCCCGCGAACGTCGGCTCCTGGCGCCGTTCGGTGCCGGAGGCCAGCGCCACGGACCTGGAAAACCTGCTGGGCACCGGCGTCGGTGCCGCGCAGGAGCAGCTGGAACGCAACGGCGGCTTCCTGCCGTTCGCGCTGGTCGTCCAGAACGACGGCGAGGTCCGGCTCGTGGCCGTGACCCCCGCGGATGCCGCCGAGGGCACGGACGCCGACTTCGATGCGGACGCCATGATCGGCGACCTCAACGAACTGCTCCGGCAGAACCGGGACGACTTCCGCGCGGCCGCCGTCGTCTGCGACATCACGCTGCTGGAAGAGGCCACCGACGCCATCCATGTGGCCGCCGAGCACCGGGACGGCTCCCTGTTCGCCGCGGTCCTGCCGTATGCCGCAAACCCCGCGACGCACGAGTTGGAGTTCGGCGAGCTCGCCGCGGACACCAACGAGCCCGTCGTCTGGGTGGACTAGACCGGCCGTAAGCTGGTGTCATGAAGATCAACGCCTTCGCGGACGTGAGCCTGCGCGCCATGATGGTGCTCGCCGCCGCACCCGGCGGCGGCCTGCTGACCACCCAGAGCATCGCCGACGCCGTGCGCACGCCGTACAACCACGTCAGCAAGGCGATGGCGAAACTGCGCGAACTGGGCATGATCGACGTCGAGCGCGGCCGCACCGGCGGTTCCCGGCTCAGCAGCGCGGGCCGCGCCGCCACCGTGGGCCAGCTCCTGCGGCAGCTGGACTCCCGGCTGGACCTGGCCGACTGCGTGGCGGACGCCGGGGCATGCCCGCTGATCACCGAATGCCGGCTCAGGGTAGCCTTGTCCCGCGCCCGCGAGGCCTTCTACCGCGAACTCGACGACGTCGTCGTCGCCTCACTGCCCACGTCCAGCCAGATGACCCCCGTGTTCCAGGCGATCGGCCTGCGCGCCGGGTTGTGAACCGCCGCTGACCCGGTTCTGAGCTGGTTCCAAACGGAGCTGCACCCCGGTCCGGGATCCGGGCCTCCCTCCGCCACGCCCGGGAACACCGCCGATTTGGAAATGTTTTCTACGCCCGGTAGAACTTAGGTGTAGATACTCGTATTTAAAATGCAGGTATTTCGGCACGGTCCGGTTCCAGACCCCGGACCACTAATCTCAGGAGTCAGCATGCTCTCGGACAAGTCCTTCCCCGTCATCGAGGCCACCCTGCCGCTGGTCGGTTCCCGGATCGGTGACATCACCCCCAAGTTCTACGCCCGCCTCTTCGCCGCGCACCCCGAACTGCTGGACGGGCTCTTCAGCCGCTCGAACCAGCGCTCCGGCGACCAGCAGCAGGCGCTGGCCGGAAGCATCGCCGCTTTCGCCAGCCACCTGGTGAACAACCCCGGCACCCTGCCGGAGACCGTGCTGTCCCGCATCGCCCACCGCCACGCCTCCCTGGGCATCACCGAACCCCAGTACCAGGTGGTCTACGAGCACCTCTTCGCCGCCATCGCCGAGGACCTCGCCGAGGTCATCACCCCCGAGATCGCCGAAGCCTGGACCGAGGTCTACTGGCTGATGGCGGACGCGCTGATCAAGCTCGAAAAGGGCCTCTACGCCGCCCAGGCCAACGGCAGGATGTGGAGCCCCTGGCGGGTCGCCGCCAAGTCCCCCGCGGGCACCGGCTCCATGACCTTCACCCTGGAACCTGCGGACGACACCCCCATCACCCCCGCCCTTCCCGGCCAGTACGTCAGCGTCAAGGTCACGCTCCCGGACGGCCTGCGCCAGGTCCGCCAGTACTCGCTCTCCGGCGCTGCCGGCACCGGCCGCACCTTCACCACCAAGCTGGACGACGGCGGCGAGGTCTCGCCGGTGCTGCACCACAGCGTGAAGGTCGGCGACGTCCTGGACATCTCCAACCCCTACGGCGAGATCACGCTCAAGGAGGGCGACGGCCCGGTGGTGCTCGCCTCGGCCGGCATCGGCTGCACCCCCACCGCCTCCATCCTGCGCTCCCTGGCCGAGTCCGGCTCGGACCGCCAGGTCCTGGTCCTGCACGCGGAAAGCAGCCTGGACAGCTGGGCGCTGCGCGGGCAGATGACGGACGACGTCGAGCGCCTCGAGGGCGCGGACCTCCAGCTCTGGCTTGAACAGCCGGCAGCCGGCGCGAAGGCGGGCTTCATGTCCCTGCGCGAAGTGGACCTGCCGGCGAACGCCTCGTTGTACCTGTGCGGGCCGCTGCCGTTCATGAAGAACATCCGCAATGAGGCCATCAACGCCGGCATTCCCGCCACGAAGATCCACTACGAGGTCTTCGGCCCGGACATCTGGCTCGCCAGCTAGGTCCTGGCCCGGCCGGTGGGCAGATCAGGGCGGATGCGGCGTCGCCATCCGCCCTGATCTGCCCCCAGGCGCGCCGCCGGGACCGCGCCAAATACGACGGGCGGCCCCGCACCTTTCAGAGGAAAGGTGCGGGGCCGCCGTCGTTGTAAACGGGGCCTCCGCCGCCGAGGGTTCCCTGGCTGAGCGGAGCGAAGCGAGGGAGGCGGTGGGGACTCAGCTGAGGCGGGCCTTCAGCCCGTCAAGCTCGGACCGCAGCGCCGCCGGAAGGGAATCGCCGAACTGCCCGTACCATTCCTCGATCGAGGCGAGCTCGGTGGCCCACTCCCCGGGGTCCACCCGGACCGCGTCTTCCACATGGGCGTGGCTGAGGTCCAGGCCGGTGAGGTCCAGCGAGTCGGCGGTCGGCACGAAGCCGATGGGGGTCTCGACGGCGTCGGCCTTGCCTTCGATGCGCTCGATGGCCCACTTCAGGACGCGGGCGTTGTCGCCGAAGCCCGGCCAGGCGAAGCCCCCGTCGGCGGTGCGGCGGAACCAGTTCACCAGGAAGATCCTGGGCAGGCGCGCCTGGTTGGCCTTGGCGGACAGGTTGACCCAGTGGTTCAGGTAGTCACCGGCGTCGTAGCCGATGAACGGCAGCATGGCCATCGGGTCGCGCCGCAGCACGCCGATCTGGCCGGCGGCGGCAGCCGTGGTTTCCGAGGACAGCGTGGAACCCATGAAGACGCCGTTGGACCAGCTGCGGGCCTCGGTCACCAGCGGAATGGTGGTCTTGCGGCGTCCGCCGAACAGGATCGCGGACAGCTCCACACCGTCCGGGCTGTAGTACTCCTCGGCCAGCATGTCGATCTGGGAGATCGGCGTGCAGAAGCGGGAGTTCGGGTGGGCTGCGGGCTTGTCCGAACCGGCGGTCCAGGAGTTGCCCTGCCAGTCGGTCAGGTGCGCCGGGACTTCCTCGGTCATGCCTTCCCACCAGACACCGCCATCGTCCGTGAGGGCAACGTTGGTGAAGATGCTGTGGCCCTTGGCAATGGCGCGCATGGCATTGGGATTGGTACCCCAGCCGGTCCCTGGAGCGACGCCGAACAGGCCGGCCTCGGGGTTGGTGGCGCGCAGTTCGCCTTCCTTGCCGATCCGCATCCAGGTGATGTCGTCGCCGAGGGTCTCGACCTTCCAGCCTTCAATCGTCGGATCCAGCAGGGCGAGGTTGGTCTTGCCGCACGCGGACGGGAAGGCCGCGGAGACGTAGTACTTCTTCTGCTCCGGCGAGGTGAGCTTGAGGATCAGCATGTGCTCCGCGAGCCAGCCTTCGTCGCGGGCCATCACCGAGGCGATGCGCAGGGCGTAGCACTTCTTGCCCAGCAGGGCGTTGCCGCCGTAGCCGGAACCGTAGGACCAGATGGAGCGCTCTTCGGGGAAGTGCACGATCCACTTGTCCGGGTTGCACGGCCACGGGACGTCGGCCTGCCCGGGGGCCAGCGGCGCGCCGAGGGAGTGGAGCGCGGGGACGAAGAACGCGTCCGTGGCGGTGATGCGGTCCAGGACCTCGGTGCCGATCTGGGCCATGATGCGCATCGAGGCAACCACGTAGGCGCTGTCGGTGATTTCGACGCCGAACTTGGGATCCTCGGCGTCGAGGTGGCCCATGACGAACGGGATGACGTACATGGTGCGGCCGCGCATGGAGCCTGCGAACAGGCCACGCAGCTTCGCCTTCATGTCAGCCGGGGCCATCCAGTTGTTCGTGAAACCGGCGTCACGCCTCTTCTCGGAGCAGATGAAGGTCTGTTCTTCCACACGGGCAACATCGGCCGGATCCGAGAAGGCCGCGAAGGAGTGGGGGAAGAGCTCCTCGTTCAGCCGGGTCAGCGTGCCCGCTTGAACGAGCTCATCTGTCAGCCTGGTGTTCTCTTCTTCCGTACCGTCAACCCAGTGGATCCGGTCCGGCTGGGTCAGTCCTGCAACCTCTTCAACCCATGCCAGCAGGCCGGCATGTGTGGTGGGTGCTTTCTCAAGCAGCGGCAGTCGAGCCAGATCGCCCATTGCGGTTCCCTTCCTCGGGTTCAGTCGTGTGTCCTAAATGCTAGGTGGCCCAGGGCCCCGCTTTCCGGGCCCGGAGATAGGATGACCACGCGGCGGGGAAGCAAAATCCGCGTGAATTCAAGGAAGTGTCGGTGCAGAAATGCGCCTCTTTGTGACCAAGGTCACGTAGACCGGTCTAGTCAGCCAGATTACACCTGTTTCGATTTGTAACTGCGGCTCCCCTCGCGTAAAGTAATTCGAGGTTCGGGGAGCGAGAAGTTCTCCAAGAGCCGGGAATGCGCCCATAGCTCAGCTGGATAGAGCGTCTGTCTACGGAACAGAAGGTCAGGGGTTCGAATCCCTTTGGGCGCACAGAGAAAAAGATCCGCACCGGTCCGCCGGTGCGGATCTTCGCTTTAAGCGCCTGGTGAAGGCGCAGGTGTAAATGTCCGGGGTAAGCGCCGGCAACTGCGGATCCCGTTACATCGAAACAGCCTGCGCGATGCGGCCCCGGATCCCGTCGAAGTGCGTGGCGAGCCGCCCGGCGGCCAGCACCTTGTCCGCCGCTGCCGCGGCCTCGTAAATTCCCCGGTGCGTTGAGGCCTCCTCCACCAGGTCCACCGTGTCCGTGCCGCCGAGTTCGAAGTGGATCCTGCGGTAGACCGTCCAGAAGACCCCCAGCAGGCTGATCAGCAGTTCGTTGTTCAGCGGCTCGAACAGCCGGCGGTGGAACTCGGCGTCGGCCTCCAGGAAATGCTCGCCGGCCGCGGCCAGGGTTTCCATCCGGAGCACGGACTCCTCGACGGCGGCGAGCTGTTCCCGCGTGATCTTGTCGATCGCGCCGCCGATCAGCCCGACCTCGAGTGCCTGCCTGGCGTCCACCAGCTGCAGGGCCTCCTGCCCTTGGTGCCGCAACGACAACCGGCCCCGGAAGGTGAGCCCGTCGGTGAGGGCATCGAAGTTGCTCGGGGCCACGAACATGCCGAAGCCGTGGCGGATCTCGATCACGCCCAATGCCTGGAGCACCTTGAGTGACTCCCGCAGCGTATTCCGCCCGACGCCGAGCGCAGCGGCGAGCTCATTCTCCGTAGGCAGCGGGTCCCCCGTGTCCAGCTCGCGCTCCAGAATCAGCTCCATGATGTCCGACTGCAGGGCGCGAAGCCGGGCCTGTGCGCTGAACCTCGCCTGCGTCACCGCGCTGGCTGCGGTCATGATGTGTCCCCTCGCCGTTCTGTGTTCCTTACAGTAGCGAAGGTCCCACGTCCTGCACAGGCCGTATCGGGCTGGAGTTCCTGCCGCCTGAATTCGAGGCGCGCCGGACCCCGCCGGACGCGGGCTCCGGACGCGGGCCGGCCGCGGGCTCCGGAACCGGGTCACAGCCCCGGCGTAGGCTGTTGCCATGACGGCACAGCGTGAGCGTGAATTCGATGTCATCGTGATCGGCGCGGGCGCCGTGGGCGAGAACGTGGCGGAACGTGTGGTCCGCGGCGGACTGACCGCGGTGCTGATTGAGGCTGAACTGGTGGGCGGTGAATGCTCGTACTGGGCCTGCATGCCGTCCAAGGCACTGCTCCGGCCCGGAACGGCCCTGCATGCCGCCCAGACCGTCCCGGGCGCGACGGAGGCCGTGACCCGGACCCTGGATGCCGCCGCCGTCCTGAAGCGCCGGGACTATTTCACGTCCAACTGGCAGGATGACAGCCAGGTCAAGTGGGCCGAGGATGCCGGGATCGAACTGATCCGCGGCCACGGCCGGATCACCGCCCCGCGGAACGTGGAAGTGGCCGGACGGGACGGCAACAGCTACCTGCTGTCGGCACGGCACGCCGTCGTGGTCGCAACAGGTTCCCGCCCGAATGTGCCGCCGATTGACGGGCTGGCGGACCTCAAATTCTGGACCACCCGGGAGGCCACATCAGCCAGGGAGATCCCCGGACGGCTGGCCGTGCTCGGCGGCGGCGTGGCCGGCACCGAACTCGCGCAGGCGTACGCGCGGCTCGGCGCGGCGGTCACGGTCGTGGCGCGGCACGGGCTGCTCGGCATGTTCCCGGCGGAGGCGGCAGACCTCGTCGCGGCAGGCCTGCGCGCCGACGGCGTCGAACTCCACCTGCAGACCGGCACCCAAAGCGCCCGCGGGGATGCGGACGGGACCCTCACCCTGACGCTCGACGGCGGCAGCACCGTCACGGCGGACAAACTCCTCGTGGCGACCGGCCGGCACCCGGCACTGGAGGGGATCGGTCTTGAGAGCGTGGGGCTCGGCGCAGAAGACGGCAAACCGCTGCGGCTCCGGACCGATTCCACTGGGCTGGTCGCGGGGGCCGCCGGAAACGCCGCGGCCACACCGGGCGGCGGGGGGCCCTGGCTCTACGCCGCGGGCGACGCCGCCGGCAAGGTGATGCTGACCCATCAGGGCAAGTACGAGGCCAGGGCCACCGGGGACGCCATCGCCGCCCGGGCCAAGGGCGGGCTGGCCGGCGAGCCCGCCCCGTGGAGCCGCTACGCGCAGACGGCCGACGAGCACGCCATTCCGAATGTGGTGTTCACCGACCCGGAACTGGCCAACGTGGGGCGGACCGTGGAGCAAGCGGAAAAGGAGGGCTTCAAGGTTTCCTCGGTCGAGCTGCCCATCCAGGTGGCCGGCTCCTCGCTGCACGCCGAGCATTACGAGGGCTGGGCCCAGCTCGTAGTCGATGAGGACCGCAAGGTCCTGCTGGGTGCTACGTTCGCGGGCCCGGACGTGGCCGAACTGCTGCACGCGGCCACCATCGCCGTCGTGGGCGAAGTCCCGCTGGACCGCCTCTGGCACGCGGTGCCGTCGTACCCCACGATCAGCGAAGTGTGGCTCCGGCTGCTCGAGGACTACGGCCTCTGAGCCCGAACGGACACTTGGCGCCCCGAATCCGCTGGTTTTTGGGCGCCAAGTGTCCGTTCGTGCGACCCCTGGGGCATGGATTCTATTTGAACTGACCGGTCAGTTCGGTTAGGCTTGAAGCAGATCATCCCCTGCGAAAGGCCGCTCTTGCTCTCCGTACACCAGCTCCATGTGAAGGGCCGGCGGGACGATCTGCTCCCGCCCACCTCGCTGCAGGCCGGCCGCGGCCGGCTCCTGCTGGTTTCCGGCGCCCGCCAGGATCACCGGACTGCCCTGGCCCTGGCCCTGAGCGGCCGCATGAAGCCCACCGGCGGGACCGTGGCCTGGGACGGCAGCGCCCGGCTCACGGACCTCCGCCTGGCGAGCGCCGTCGTGGACGCCCCCGGCGTCAACGATCCCGAGGAGCACCTGAGCGTCCGGGATCTCGTCACGGAAGACCTCGCGTTTATCCCGCGCCGCTACCGCGGCGCGCTGCCCGGCTCCGGATGGTTGACGGCCAACCGCTTCGAGGACATCGCCGGGCTGTGGACCGAGCAACTGCCGGCCGGCCGGCGGATCGGACTCCTCACGGCCCTCGCCCTGGCGGATCCGCGCGTCGACCTCCTCGTAGCCGACTCCCCGGACCGGCACGGCGGGGATCCCGCGGACTGGCTGCCGCGGCTGGAGGAACTGGCGTACGACGCCGACCGGCCGCTCGCCGTCGTCGCCACCGTCGCCCGCATCCCGGCGGACTGGACCGGCCCCGCCGCCGTGATCGGCAATGCCGCCCCGCCGGCCGGCGGCGGCCTTCCCCGCGAACTTACCGAACCCAACGAACTGCCCCAACCACGCCGACCGCTCGAAACTGAGGATGCCAAGTGACTGTGCTGCGGCTCGCCCGCTCCGAACTCAAGCGCCTGACCGGCGGGCTGCTGCCCAGGCTGACCATCCTGGCCCTGGCCATGGTCCCGCTGCTCTACGGCGCCGTGTACCTTTATGCCAACTGGGATCCGTACGGCAAACTGAACCAGATCGACGCGGCCCTCGTGGTCCAGGACTCGGGCGCCACCTCCGCCGACGGCACCCGGCTGGAGGCCGGCCGGAAGGTCGCCGAGAGCCTGGTGGACGGCCATGTCTTCAACTGGCAGACGGTCCCGGACCCGGCGGAAGCGGACCAGGGCGTGCGTTCCGGCAAGTACGCCTTCGCCCTGAAGATCCCCAAGGACTTCTCCGCGAACCTCGTCTCCCCCGGCAGCTTCGACGCCGCCAGCCAGGCCATGCTCAACGTCACCACCAATGACGCCAACAACTACCTCCTGGGCACCATCGTGGACAAGCTCACCACCGCCGTGCACTCCACGGTCGCCACGGAAGTCGGCGAGGAAACCGCCAACCGGCTCCTCACCGGATTCGGCACTATCCACTCCCGGATGCTGAAGGCCGCCGACGGCGCCGGACAGCTGGCCGACGGCGCCGCGACGCTGCACGACGGGACCGTGACCCTGCACCAGGGCACCGGGGAGCTAAGGAACGGCGCCGCGGAGCTCCATGACGGGCAGCTCCAGCTCCGGGACGGCGCCGCCACGCTCGGCGCCGGGGCCGGCCAGCTCAGCACCGGCCTGGCGCGGCTCACGGACAAGACGGCCACGCTGCCTGCCGACACCCAGCGCCTGGCCGACGGGGCCGCGCAGGTGGCCGCGGGCAACGCCGCCCTCAACACTGCTGTCCAGGGCCTCGCCGGCCAGCTCGCCGCCTCCGAACAGGCCGCCGGGCAGGCACGGCGCGGCCTGGTCGTGGCGTCAAACGCCCGGCTTGTCGCGGCCGGGGTCATCACTCCTGTCCAGGCGGAGGCGATCCTCGCCGACGTCGATGCCCACCCCGCCCCGGCCACATCCACGGGCTCCGCGGCCACGCTCAAGACGGCGGCGGTCCAGGTCCGGCAGTTGGCGGACGGTTCGGCAGCCGTGAGCGCCGGCGCCGCCGGCCTGGCGGGCGCCGCGCCTGCCCTGAGCGCCGCCGTCGGACAGGCCTCCGCCGGCGCCGACCAGCTCGCAGCCGGCGCCTCCGCGCTGGCCGCCGGCCAGCAGAACGCGCTGGACGGCGCCGGCAGGCTCGCCGGGGGCGCCCAGCAGCTCGACGACGGCGCGGCGCAGCTTGAGAGCGGGGCCGCCGCGGCGTCCGCGGGCGCCAGGAACCTGGCCGATGAACTCGCCAAGGGCGCCGGGGAAATCCCCAACCCCGACGATGCCCAGAAAGGCAGCCTCACCAAGGTCATGGCGGACCCTGTGTCCGTCAGCAACGTCTCGCAGGCCACCGCGGGGTCCTACGGCGCCGGGCTCGCGCCGTTCTTCCTCCCCCTGGCCCTGTGGATCGGCATCTTCATGCTGGTCCAGGCGATGCGGCCCGTCACGCAGCGGGCGCTGGCGTCCAACGCGCCGTCGTGGAAGATCGCGGCCGGAGGCTGGCTTCCGTTCCTGGCGGTCTCGGCCGTGCAGGCGAGCTTGCTCACCCTCGTGGTGGATGTGGGGCTGGGACTCGATCCTGCCCACCCCGTGCTGATGTGGTTCCTGATGCTGGCAGCGGCAATGGCGTTCAGCGCCATCATCCAAGGCGTCGTGGCACTGCTCGGAACTCCCGGAAAGCTCGTGGTGCTGATTCTGCTGGTGCTGCAGCTTGTCTCCTCCGGCGGCACGTTCCCGTGGCAGACGACGCCGGAGCCGCTCCACGTGGTGCACCGGCTCCTGCCCATGGGCCATGTGGTCAGCGGCATGCGGCACCTGATCTATGGCGCCGACCTGGCCACCATCGTGCCCACGATGCTGGGCCTCGTTGGCTACACTTTGCTGGGACTGGCAATGTCCACCCTTGCCGCCCGGAAGCGCAAGTACTGGACACTCAAGTCCCTGAAACCGGAGATCGCCGTATGAGCACGACCCCAACGGGAAGCAGCGCCGCTGCCTCCGGCGAGGCGGACAGGAAACTCCGTCCCGGCCGAACGAATGCCACCAAGCAGAAGCTCTTCGAGGCTTCCATGGTGCTGATCGGCGAGCGCGGCGCGGCGGGTGTCACGGTCGATGAGATTGCGGCCGCCGCGGGGGTTTCCAAGGGCACCGTCTATTACAACTTCGGCAGCAAATCCGACCTCATTGCCCAGCTTCTCCGTCACGGCGTGGACATCCTGCTGGGACGGCTCCTGAACGCCAGGGACGAGACCGGAGATCCCCTCACCGCGATGGAGGAGATGGTCGGCCAGGCCATCGACTTCATGGACGAGTATCCCTCCTTCGCGCGGCTGTGGGTCAGCGAGAACTGGCGGACGCCGAGCGAATGGCAGGACACCTTCACGGAGCTCCGCGGGCGGCTCCTTGCCGTGATTGGAGCCGCGATTGAGGGCGTGGAGGCCGTCTACCCCGTGGATCCGGCCGTGTCGCGGGGCAGCCTGGAAACGGCTGTGTTCGGGGCCTGCTTCGTGGTGGGCCTGGACCGCCAAACGTACAATCCCGAGCGGACCCGGGAACAGAGCGTCGCCGCAATCATGGCCTCCATGCGCGGCTACGTGGTGAAGCGGCCCCTCGTCAGGGATGATTATTCACATGCGTCACATGGGTAACAGCGGCAAGTTTGCCATCGGAGCGATGCTCGCCGCCCTGGCCCTGCTGGTACTGACAGGCATCACCCTCCACGAGACGGTGTTCATGTGGTTCCTCGCCGTCTGCGCCGCGGCCTACGTCGCGTGTGTGGCGGAGCTGCTGATCCGCCGGAGGCACAAGACCCTGGCCGCGACCGGGCTCGGCAGCATCCTCTTCATTGCCTTCGGCATCGCATTCCTGCGACAGTGGGGGCTCGCCTTCAATCCCGATCCCGATGCCTTGTCGACCCGTGTCGATGCCGATCATCCGGACCTGTATTTCTACCTCGCGGCGGTGTCCGGCGCGGCCACCCTGCTGCTGCTGTTCGCCGGCACAGTCCTGCCCGGCAGGGGCAACGGCTACGCGTCGCGCCGGCGTCCGGGCTCCCGCCCCGCTCGCCGGGGCCCGGCGAGGCGGCCCGCCTCCAACTCCGTCTCCTCCCGGGGATCCGCACCGCGGGGAGCCACTACGCGGGCATCCAGGACATCAGCAGCCGGCCCATCGGCGCCGAGGAACCCGGCCCCGGCCTCGAAGCGTCCGTCGTCGGCGACACCATCGGCAGCCAAACCCGTCGCGAAGTCACCAGCCAAACCAGCTGCCAAGTCCCCCACCCGGACGGCAGCCAGGGCCTCCGGCCGCCGCTGAGCGCGCGGTCAGAGATTCCGCGGCCGGTCGCCCCGGTTCTGATCGTCCCCCGGGTTGTGGGTGGTGCCGTCGCCGGCGGCGTTTTCCCGCGCGGTACGGTCCCGGCGCGGTTGCTCGCCGGCCGCGTCGTTGCGGGCCTCGCCGCGGGTCTGTCCTCCGCTGGTGTTGCCTTCGTCTGTTCGGGCGTCCCCGTGTTCGGCGGTGACCACGTCCGGATCCAGTTCATCGGCTTTCCGCAACTGCTCCTGTGACCCGGCCCGGGCGCTCTCGGCCTCCTGCTGGCGGCCGAGGGCTTCTTTACGCAGCCGCTGCGCGTCAACTTCAGCCTGCTGGGCGTCCGCCCCGGCGCGTGCCGCCTTCGCCTCGCCCTCCCGTGCAGTGAACTCGTCCGCCTTGGCCTTTTCCCGGATTTCCGCGGCTTTGTTCCGGTTCGCCGTCACTTTGCGCTTGCGGCTGAGGAAGATTGCTACCGCAACGATCGCCAGCACCACGACAATGCCGACGATGATCCCTACGAGCTGCCCTGAATCCACGACGATCCGCCTCTTCTCTCGGTCGAAACAACCACAGGTGTATTCAGGACCAGTAAAGCGCAGAATCGGGCGTCTGACTATGGATTCCGGCACTGGCCAGCGGCAGGAAGGCCGCTATTTGGCCCGGGGTACCTTGAACCGCGTCAGCCGGGCGTCCTGGCCATCCAGCTCAGCCCAGGGCTTTTCCGTCTCCATGACGGTCAGGGCGCTGGTGGGATACCGGGTGGCAGCATCCATGTAGGCATCATGGTTGGAATTGCGGGACGCCAGGTGCATGGCCAGGTCCTGCACTCCCGGCATGTGCGAGATCACCATGAGCGTGGTGACGGTATCCGGGACATGGTTGATGACGGTCAGCATCCGCTGCGCCGAGGCGGCGTAAAGGCCGTCCTCAAGCTTCGGCGTCGGGGCCTTGTCTCCGAGTTCGCTGCACACCCAGGTGCAGGTCTGCCGGGTGCGGAGTGCGCTGGAGCAGAGGATGAAGTCCGGTACCACGCCGTGTTTGAGCAGCCATTTGCCGGCCATCGGGGCGTCCCGGTGGCCGCGCTCTTCGAGCGGCCTGTCGTGATCCGCGACGCCGCCGGGCCAGTCGGCCTTGGCATGCCTCATGATCACCAGCCGTCTGATGTGATGCGCGCTCATGGCCCAAGCCTAGCGCCGCCGTCGCGCCGAGCACGCTTTTAGCAGCACCAACAGTTCAGTCCCGCGGAATGCCGGGCCGCGCATACGAAGGGGGACGCCAAAAGAGTGCCCTGCGTGACACCCCAGCCGCGCTAACCGGGCAGCGGAGGCACATAGTCTGCGAGTCCGGCCGCCCAACAGCGACTGTCTGCAAGGTAAGGGCGCTGCAGCGTAGCGGCACATCCCGAAAGCGCCGTTGTTGCGTGAGGAACGAGCGCAGGCGCCGAGGGATCGTGCCGCGAAAGCGAAAGCGCCCGCCCATGCAACAGGAACGGACGCTTTGCGCGAAGGTAAGGCTAGATCGAGTATTCCGGAGCGGCCCAGACGACGACCTCGGGGTGCTCGTAGAACCGGTAGCCCTGGCCGCGCACGGTACGCACGGTGTTGGCCAGGCGTCCGAGCTTGGAGCGCAGGCGGCGGATGTGGACGTCGATGGTGCGCTCGTTCGGCACCTCTTCGGCGTTGCGCCAGAGTCCTTCCAGTAGCTCGTCACGGCCCACGGTGCGGGTGCCGTTTTCGACGAGGTAGTTCAGGAGCTCGAATTCCTTGAATGTGAGGTTCAGGGATTCGCCGTCGAGGTGTACCTCACGGCGGGCGAGGTCGATCAGCACGCCGGAGGGGCGCGCGTCCTGCGGCTGCGTGCGTGCTGTCTCCGTACGCTGGCGGGGGCCGGCTGTCGGGTCACCGAAGGTGGAACGGACGACGTCGAGGGCGGAACCCGGGGCGCTGGCCGGTGCCACGGCGACGGCGGCGTAGCTTTCGGCGCCGGAGACGAGGGACTGTGCGTAGGCGCGGATCTCCTGGGCGAGCTTGGCAATGGAAGTGCCGGCAGCCGCCGCAGTATCTTCGTCGATACCCATGTACAGCACGAAGCCGCGGGCAACGTTGTCGGCCGCAGCCGGACGGTCCGCGCCGGCGGCACCGGGGGCAATCACGGGGGCGGGCGCTGTGGCCGGCGCGACGGGAACGGCGCGCAGCTGGCCGTACGAGTTGGGGTTGTAGCCCTGGGCTGCGTAGCCGGGCGCCGGGAAGCTGTTGCCAGAGCCGGCGGGGGTGAAGGCCGCGCCGCCGCCGAAGCCCTGGCGGATGCCGGAGGCCTGGCCGGCCTTGCCGGCATTACGGACGGAGATGTGGACGTATCCAGATGCAACTGACATGAATGCTTACCTCAATGTGAATGGCCGTCATCGCGGCTCGAATGCTGTTATTCCCCGCAATGAAAACTGGGGAGGGGCGCCCGACGCTGGGCTGGGGGCGAATGCCTAGAAACCTTTGGGGTGTAAAAGTTAGGCGTACATTCGACAACAGCGCATCTCGGTTACAGCGGGTGTGCTGATCCAGGAAGCTGCGGGTGCAGGTGCTGTTGAGTTCTTGTTCACAATTGAAGTGTGCATCGTAACAATGAGAACTTGCAAGTAACAAAGGGCTACAGGTTCCACATCCTGAGACAGAATGCCGAAATGTAGTGCAAGTCACAATTCGATAGGGACTGCGAAATAAGACCTATTTAATGCCTCTAAGGGGTCGAACGGGATCATCGTCGAACATTGTTCGGCGATGACCCCCGTTGTCTTCGGAATCCTTCACTGTAATGTAACTCGGCGAAACTGTCCCTGCCCGCGCAACCTCTGTCCACCGTCCACGGAGTGGTCGCGCTGCCCGGCACGGGCCTGGCTCCGGGCTGCGGACTGCGGGCTGCGGGGGATGTTTTCTCCGGCCCGGGCCCGTCAAGGCTGTGCTGACTCAGTTGGTCTGGCCGGTGGCCGCGGCCGTTGCCGCCACCACCACCGACTCGGCTGCGTAGTCAGCACCGTTCGTGACGGCCACGATCCGCACCGACGCCCCGGCGACGATGTCCGCCACGCCCAGCTGGCTGCCGGTACTGCCTCCGCCTTGCTGGCGCCTTTGTTGCTGCCTGCCCACGGCCACATCGGTGCCCAGGAGGTAACTGCGCGTGAAGCCGTCGCTGCTCTTCACGGTGACGGAACCCGGGCTGATCTCGGTCACGGTGCCGAACTGTTCGGCCTTGACGACGTAGGCGCCACCCTGCAGGACGACGTATTCGGCGTGCACGGCAGCGGTAAGCCCCCCGCCCACCCCGCCGGGCGCGAAGTTGCCGGCGCCGCCCTGGGCGGGCATGCCGCCCCCGGCAAAGCCATCCGGGGCAAGGCCGCCCGGGGCAGAGCCTTGCCCGCCGGCGCCGCCCGGGGCGAAGCCCTGGCCGCGGGGGCCGGCGGGTGCCGTTCCGGCAGCTGCCGTTCCATCAGCTGCCGCCGAACTGGACGTCAGGGCATAGACCCCGAATCCGGCACCGGCCGCGAGCACCACGGCGGCACCGGCGACGACGAGGCCGCGCTTGAGGGTCCAGGGTTTCGCGGTCGTTCCCCGTCGAGGTGCCCCCGCCCCGCCCCAGCCCTGGGCCGGCCCGGCCAAATCCTGCGGCGGTGCGCCCCAACCGGGCCCACCCCGCCCGGGCCCACCCCAATCCGGAGCCGCAGCCTGCGCCGGCGCACCCCACCCGGGCGCCGCAGCCTGCGCTGGCTGCCCGGCGCCGTGCGGTGCGTCCGCGGGACCGGTGACCGGCCAAGTCACCGGCGCGGGCGCCGCAGCGCCGTCCGGGGTGGTTTCCGGCACGGGCCCGGGCTGCTGTCCGCTCATGGCGTTCTCCTTCAATGGGGACGGAATCGAGGTCCCCATCAGGGTGCTGGGCAATCCTGTGCCTGCGCTGTGCGGCTCACCAGCCGTGGCTGTGACCTGCCGGCCGCCGGTGCACCCGCTGCCGGCTCAGCAGATGCCCAGCGGATCCACCCAGCTCGCTACGCTGGGATTCACAGGCGCTGCACAGGATCCGCAAAGCCGCACCTAACGCCCAGAACAGAGAGTTGTCCCATGGCCACTTCACACTCCATGACCAACAACCTTCCCCAGCTCACGCATCCGGACGGCTCGCCCATCCGCGCGCTGGTCGTGGACGACGAGCCCAGCCTTTCCGAGCTCATGAGCATGGGCCTGCGGATGGCAGGCTGGTCCGTGGCCGTCGCCGCCGACGGTCCCGAGGCGGTCAAGCTTGCCAAGGAGTTCCGCCCGGACGTGCTGGTGCTCGACGTCATGCTTCCCGGGTTCGACGGCGTGGAGCTGCTGGGCAGGATCCGCGCCTTCGCGCCGGAGGTGCCCGCCTTGTTCCTGACCGCCAAGGACGCCGTGCAGGACAAGATCACCGGCCTGGCCGCCGGCGGCGATGACTACGTCACCAAGCCGTTCAGCATGGAGGAAGTTTTGCTGCGCCTGCACCGGCTGGTGCAGCGCTCCGGTGTCGCCGCCATGGACACCGCGGAACTCGTCGTCGGGGACCTCGTCCTCAACGTCGACACCCGGGAAGTCACGCGGGCCGGGGAGGAGCTGCACCTCACGGCGACGCAGTTCGAGCTGCTGCGCTACCTCATGGAGAACCCCAAGCGCGTCATCAGCAAGGCCCAGATCCTGGACCGGGTCTGGGACTATGACTTCGGCGGACAGGCCAACATCGTCGAGCTGTACATTTCCTACCTGCGCAAGAAGGTCGACGCCAACCACGCGCCCATGATCCATACGGTGCGCGGGGCCGGCTATGTCCTGAAACCGGCGGAGTAGCCGGTGCCCACCCTCTCCGGCGCCAGCCGCCCCCCGGGCCGCGACTGGCGCAACCCCTCCACCTGGCATCTGCGCACCCGCCTGGTCCTCGTTGCGATGGCCCTGCTCGTGGCCATCTGCGGCGCTGTCGGACTGTTCAGCTATGCCTCCATGGATCTCTTCCTCACCCGTCAGCTCGACACCCAGCTTGACCAGGCCTCCGGCCGCGCGCGGGAATTCGGCCGTCCGGCCCCGGGCAACCCCGGCGGCGGCCGGCTGGATCCCCTCGAGGCGCGTGGCCAGGGCGTCGGCACCCTCAACGCCCGGATCCTGGGCGGCGCGGTCAGCAGCGCCGGTTTCCTTGCCGAGGACGCCACGCGGAAGGGCCTGTCCCCCGACGACGGCCATGCCCTCCTCGCCCTCACGCCCAACGGCATCCCCGTGGACCGCACACTGTCCGCCGGCGCCTACCGGCTGACCGCCGTGCAGGCACCCTACGGTGACGTGATCGTCACCGGCCTGCCGCTGGCCGACAAGCAGAACACCCTGACCTCACTGGTCTGGACCATGGTGGTGGTCTCCGCCGGCGGCCTCGTGCTGATCGGCCTCGCCGGGACCGCGCTGATCCGGCGGACCATGAAGCCGCTTGAGCAGCTGTCCGAGGTGGCCACCAAGGTGTCCCGCCTCCCGCTCGACGCCGGCGAGGTGGCACTCGCGGTGCGGGTCCCGGCGTCGGCCGCCCATCCCGGAACGGAAGTGGGCAGCGTGGGCTACGCGCTGAACCAGATGCTGGAGAACGTCTCCAGCGCGCTCGAGGCGCGGCAGGTCAGCGAGATGAAGGTGCGCCAGTTCGTGGCCGATGCCTCGCACGAGCTGCGCACCCCGCTGACCGCCATCCGCGGCTACACCGAGCTGATGCGGATGACCGAGCATTTCACGCCGGACGGG
This sequence comes from Pseudarthrobacter albicanus, assembly GCF_018224015.1. Classification (GTDB taxonomy): domain Bacteria; phylum Actinomycetota; class Actinomycetes; order Actinomycetales; family Micrococcaceae; genus Arthrobacter; species Arthrobacter albicanus. Next base: position 20,871 of record NZ_JAGPOT010000023.1, on the reverse strand, counting down.
GAAAGATCCCTCGCGCGGGTGCAGAGCCAGTCCGTGCGGATGACCACCCTGGTGGAGGATCTGCTGCTGCTGGCGCGTCTGGACGAGGGCCAGCCGCTGAAGCTCAGTGACGTCGACCTCACGCAACTGGCGATCGAGAGCGTCAGCGACGAGAAGGTCATGGCCCCGGACCGCGTCTGGCAACTGGAGCTCCCGGAAGAACCGGTGACGGTGCGCGGCGATGCGACCCAGCTCCACCAGGTGCTGGCCAACCTGCTCTCGAATGCGCGCAAGCACACAGCCCCCGGGACCACCGTGGTCACCGGCGTGATGCGTTCGGCGGACGGCAGCGCCGTGCTGACGGTGACGGACAACGGCAGCGGGATCGCGCCCGAGTTTATCGGCCGGGTCTTTGCCCGCTTCGCGCGGGCAGACGCGGCACGGAAGAATCCGGCGGTCACGACGGCGGCACCCGCCAGGGCGGAGGCGGCAGTCACGGCCGGGGCGCCGGGGAGGACGGCCGCGATGTCTGCCGGCGGGACCCCTGCCGCCGCGGTCCCACCCACCGCGGTCCCGCCCACCGCCGTCTCGCCCACCGCCGAGGGGACCAGCGGGCTGGGGCTGTCCATCGTGCAATCGATCGCGGAGGCCCACGGAGGTACCGTCGAGGTCACCTCCCGGCCGGGCCGCACGGAGTTCGCCGTGCGCTTTCCGCCGGCCGCGCCGGCCGGGTAGCGGGCGCAGGCCATCGCGCCGTTTCGACGGTTGACTGCCCACTGGACGTATCGCGAGGTCGACTGGGCGCGGAACCGTCGAAACGAAAGCGTGGCGGGCGCAAGCCGACGCACCGCCGCCGTGGTTCCTGTTATCAAAATGTGACTTAAGCTCCCGGCTCCTGTACCGTTTTTAGGGTGCGGCCGCCATTGGGGCCGTATATCCGGACGGACGCCAAACTCTGCCGCTTCCCGGATTCCGCTGGACCAGGCAGAGGTGGGGGACCCAGAAGTCCCGGGCATTTGCACGCATGCGCCCTTGGGGTGAAGCCGACACGTGAGATTCCGTGCGGCCGGACTTCCCATCCGAACCCGACAGCTAACTCCGCCGGCGTTGAGAGGCGACCATGACTGAATCCAAGGTACAAACGCGCCCCGAGGGCGCCTTACCCAAATCCCGTTCCACCCACTCGCGCCACCGCGCCGAACCGGCCCGGCCCGCTTCAGCGCTGTCCCGTTTTGCCGCCGGAATCGGCTCCACCGGCCGCCGCGCTGCCGTCGTCACCGCCGCCGCCTGCGTGGTGCTGGTCGGAGTCAGCGCTGCCGTCCAGGCCTCCGACACCGCCGCCCCGAACGCGGGTACTGCGGCCTCCGAGGCGTCCCCCACGGCCGCAAATCCGCTGCCGAAGCTCAACTTCGAGAAGGCCCAGATCGCGGCGCAGCCTGCCACCGCAGCCGGAGGCAGCATCGCACCCCAGTCCGCCGAAGTGAAGCCCGCGGAAACGCCGGCACCGGCACCGGTTCCGGCTCCGGCCCCTGCACCAGAGCCGGCTCCGGCCCCTGCACCAGAGCCGGCTCCGGCCCCGGCCCCGGCTCCGGCACCCCCCGTTGCCGTCGATGACCCCGCCGGGGCGCAGGCTTACGCCGCCGCCCAGCTCCCAAGCCACGGCTGGGCCGCAGGCGAGATGCAGTGCCTGATGAAGCTCTGGACCAAGGAGTCCGACTGGAAGACCACCGCCACGAACGCCAGCAGCGGCGCCTACGGTGTGGTCCAGTCCCTGCCGGCCGAGAAGATGGCAAGCGCGGGCGCTGACTACCTGACCAGCTACCGGACCCAGATCAACTGGGGCCTGGACTACGTCAAGGACCGCTACGGCTCCCCCTGCGGCGCACTGAACTTCCACTACGCCCACAACTGGTACTAAGCCGGCAACAGCCAGCCCCTCAACCCGAGGCCCCGGATCCCCGTGATCCGGGGCCCTGGCGCTCCCGCCGGAAACTGCCACGCACGGACTTGCACAGCTTGTCCACAGCTTGGCGCTAGAGCCCTCATAAGGGCCTGCGGCAAAGTGGAGGCATGACGTTCACAGACCAGGCCGCAGGAACCCTGCCGTCGTCCGGAACGGCGGCAGGCGGGCTGGCCCTCGACGCCGGGCCGGCCACGCCCGCCGGCCCCGCCGCAGTGCCGGCCGCAGTTCCCGCCGCAGTGCTTATCGCCGGGCCGGGACCCCGGTGTTCCCCCGTCAACACGCGCACGGCCGTCCCAGTGCTGGACGTGACCATCCCGGTCTACAACGAGGAGCGGGACCTGGAAGCGTGCCTGCGCGGGCTGCATGCCCATCTGCTGGCCTCCTTCCCCCATGCCTTCCGGATCACCGTGGCGGACAACGCCAGCACCGACGGGACGCTGAAGACGGCAGAGCGCGTGGCGCGGGAACTCCGCGAGGTGACGGTGGTCCATCTGGCCGAAAAGGGCCGCGGAAACGCGCTGCGGCAGGTCTGGCTTGCGTCGCCCTCGCCGGTCCTGGCCTACATGGACGTGGACCTCTCCACCGACCTGGCGGCGCTGGCGCCTCTGCTTGCCCCGCTGATTTCCGGGCACTCGGACCTCGCCGTCGGGACGCGGCTGACGCGCAGTTCCCGCGTCGTGCGAGGTCCCAAGCGTGAATTCATCTCCCGCAGCTACAACTTCCTGCTCCACTCGTTCATGGGCGCCCACTTCAGCGATGCCCAGTGCGGTTTCAAGGCCATCCGTGCCGACGTCGCGCGGCAGCTCCTCCCGCACACGCTGGACAATGCCTGGTTCTTCGACACCGAGCTGCTGGTGCTGGCCGAAAAATGCGGACTGCGCGTCCACGAGGTGCCGGTGGACTGGACCGACGATCCCGATTCCAGCGTCGACATCGTCCAGACGGCGGTGGCCGACCTGCGCGGCATGGCGCGGCTGAGCCGCGACCTGGTCTCGGGCCGCATCCCCGTCCCGGAACTGCGCGCCGCGCTGGCCCGCGGCCCCCTCCCGGCTGCCGCCCGGGCCCAGGAACAAAGCTCCGGCGGAAGCTTGTTCGGGCAACTCGTCCGCTTCGGCAGCATCGGGGTCGCGTCCACCTTGGCGTACCTCGCGATCTTCCTGTTCTGCCGCGGCCTGATGGACCCCCAGCTCGCCAACTTCCTGGCCCTGCTGACCACGGCGGTGGCCAACACCGCCGCCAACCGGCGCTTCACGTTCGGCATCCAGGGGCGCCAGCAGGCGGCCCGCCACCACTTCGAGGGGCTGCTGGTATTCAGCATCGGCCTGGCGCTCACCGCCGGCGCCCTCGCCCTCGTGCACGGCAGCCCGGGCAGCCCCCCGGGCCCCTGGCTGGAGATCGTCACCGTGACCGCCGCGAACCTGGCCGCGACCGCGGTGAAATTCCTGCTCTTCCGGCTCGTGGTGTTCCGTTCCCGCGGCACCCGCGGCCCCCGCACGGCCTCGGCCGCCAGCAGCACCGCCGCCGCCAGCACCACCGGCACTTCCCGCTCCCGCACAGAAACGGCCCAGTAAATGACCGCCACGACCAGCACCCCCGCCGGGCCGGCCGCCGGAGCACCGGTAGGCTCCCCGGTCGCGGCCCCCTCGCCGGCTCCATCCCCCGCCCCGGCCCAATCGGCCCAGCCTGCCCGGCCCGGCCGGCGTGAACGGCTGCTCTTCGGCGCGCAGCCGCGCTGGGTCCGGCCCTCGGCAGCCCTGCTGCTGGCGCTCACGGCGGTGCTGTACCTGTGGAACCTGGAAGCCACCGGCTACGCCAACTCCTTCTACGCGGCGGCCATCCAGGCCGGCACCAAGGACTGGACCGCCCTGCTGTTCGGCTCCCTCGATGCAGGCAACGCGATCACCGTGGACAAGCCCCCGGCCTCGTTGTGGTTCCCGGCGCTGGCGGGGCGGATCTTCGGATTCTCGGCGCTGAGCATGCTCATTCCACAGGCGCTCATGGGGGTCGCCGCCGTCGGCCTCCTCTATCTGGCGGTCAGGCGCGTGTCCGGCCCGGCAGCAGGCCTGCTGGCCGGCGGCGCCCTGGCGCTGACGCCGGTGGCGGCGCTCATGTTCCGCTTCAACAACCCCGACGCCCTGCTGACCCTGTGCCTGGTGCTGGCCGGCTACCTGACCACGCGGGCCATCGAGAAGGCCGGCTGGAAATGGCTGGCCGCGGCCGGCGCCGTGATCGGGCTGGCCTTCCTGGCCAAGATGCTGCAGGGATTCCTGATCGTGCCCGGGCTGGCGCTGGCGTACCTGTGGGCCGCCCCCGCCACCCTGGGCCGGCGCCTGCTGCACCTGCTGGGCGCGGCCGCCGGGATCGCCGTCGTCGCGGGGAGCTACATCGCGCTGTTCCAGCTGACCCCGGCGTCGGCCCGTCCCTACATGGCGGGCTCCGAAAACAACAGCTTCCTGGAGCTCACCTTCGGCTACAACGGACTGGGCCGGATCACCGGTTCCGGTGGCGGCATGCCCGGCGGCGCACGGGGCGGCGGCGGCAACGTCGGCTTCGGCGGAGCAGCAGGGATCACGCGCATGTTCGGCACCAGTTTCGGCGGCGAGGTGTCCTGGCTGCTGCCCGCGGCCCTGGTCCTGCTCGGCGCCGGTCTGTGGTTCACCCGGCGCGAGGCTCGGACCTCGACGACCCGCGCGGCCCTCCTGCTGTGGGGCGGCTGGCTCGCGGTCACCGCTCTGATCTTCAGCTTCATGAGCGGCACCGTGCACCCGTACTACGCCGTGGCCCTGGCTCCGGCGGTCGCAGCCCTGGTGGGCATCGGCTCGGTGGAACTGTGGCGGGGACGGGCCTACCGGCCGGCCCGGATCGTCCTGGCCGCCACCGTGCTGGCCGGCTCGGTCTGGTCCGCGGTGCTCCTGGGCCGCGACCCGGCCTGGCTGCCCGGGCTCCGCGTGGTCGTCGTGGCGCTTGGACTCCTCGCCGCCGTGGCCCTGCTGCTGCGGGCAGACAGCCTCCCGGGCCTGCCGGCACGGTTCCGCACGGCGGCCGCGGCCGGCGTCGTGACCCTGTCGCTGCTGGCCGGCGGCCTGGGGACCGCCGCCTGGACGCTGGCGACGGCGGCGCAGCCGCACTCCGGTTCCATCCCCACCTCCGGGCCTACCGGCTCGGCGATGGGCGGCGCCCGGACCGCCGCCCGCCTCGGCGGCGCGCCCGGCGGCATGGGCCCGGGCGGTACAGGCCCGGGCGGCATGGGCGGCGAAAGCGCCTCGTCCGAGGTGACCGCGCTGCTCCGGGCCGCCGGGACGAAATGGTCCGCCATTGTCTCCGGCGCCACCCAGGCCGCGAATCTGGAACTCGCAACTGGCACCAGCGTGATCGCCCTGGGCGGCTGGAACGGCGGGGATCCCTACCCCACCCTGGCCCAGTTCCAGGGGATGGTGGACCGCGGCGAGATCGGCTACTTCATCTCCGGCGGCGGCATGGGCGGCGGCCGCGGCGGCAGCTCCGAGGTGGCAGCCTGGGTCGCGGCGAACTTCCAGGCCGAGACCGTGGGCGGCTCCACCGTCTACAGGCTCGGCGCGTAGGCCGCCATGACCGACACCGAGCACCTCGCGTCCTCCCCGGCTCCGCAAAGCACCAGGCCGCAGCACACCCTGCCGGCGGCCACCCCGGCGAACGGCACACTGCCGCCGGGTCCCGGCCCGCTGCCCACGGGCCGGAACGCGGCCCGGGCTTCCCGGAGCGGGCGGGTCCAGAGGCTGACGGTCCCGCGGCTGACGCTCCCGCGGCTGGAACTGGCAGTGCTGCTGCTGGCCACCGGCGCCCTGTACCTGTGGAACCTTGGCGCCTCCGGCTGGGCCAACGCGTTCTACTCCGCCGCGGCCCAGGCGGGATCGCAGGACTGGACGGCCTGGTTTTTCGGCTCCTCCGACGCCGCCAACGCCATCACGGTGGACAAACCCCCGGCCTCGCTCTGGGTGATGGGCCTGTCCGTCAGGCTGTTCGGGCTCAGTTCCTGGAGCATCCTCGTGCCGCAGGCGCTCATGGGGGTCGCGACGGTCTGGCTGGTCTACATTGCGGTGCGCCGGGCCGCCGCACCCGCCACCGCGGACGCCGGGCTGGCCCACCGGGCCGGGCTGCTGGCCGGCGGGGTCATGGCCCTGACCCCGGTGGCCGTGCTCATGTTCCGCTTCAACAACCCGGATGCCCTGCTGGTGCTGCTCATGACCGCGGCCGCGTATGCAGTGCTCCGTTCCATCCAGGACGCCACCGCCGCGAAAGCTGCCCTGCGCTGGCTCCTGCTGGCCGGGGTGTTCCTGGGCTTCGGATTCCTGGCGAAGCAGCTGCAGGTCCTGCTGGTGGTCCCGGGCTTCGCGGTGGCCTACCTGGTTGCCGGCCCGGCCGGTCCCGCCAAACGCCTGCTCCACCTCCTGGCCGCCGGCGCGGCGCTGGCCGTCTCGGCAGGGTGGTGGCTGGCCGCCGTCGAGCTCATCCCCGCGGACTCCCGGCCGTATATCGGCGGCTCGCAGAACAACTCCATCCTGGAACTGACGCTCGGCTACAACGGCCTGGGGCGGCTGAACGGCGCGGAGACCGGAAGCGTGGGCGGCGGCAACGGCTGGGGCACGCCCGGACTGTTCCGGCTCTTCAACAGCGAGTTCGGCGGCCAGGTCGCGTGGCTGCTTCCGTCCGCGCTGCTGCTCGGAGCCGGCCTGTTGTGGCTGGGCCGGCGGGCCCCGCGCACCGACGCCGTGCGGGCCTCGGTGATCGTCTGGGGCGCCTGGGTGGTGGTCACGGGACTGACGTTCAGCCTCATGGCAGGCATCATCCACCCGTATTACATGGTGGCCCTGGCCCCCGGGATCGCAGGACTCGCTGGCCTGGGCGGCATCCTGCTCTGGCAGCGCCGTGCCCGGCCGGTGGCCGCCGCGGTCCTCGCCGGAGCGCTCCTGGCCGCCGGCCTCCTGGCGTCGGAACTGCTGGGCCGAACCGCGGCGTTCCTGCCGTGGCTGCGCTGGGTGGTGCTTCTCGGGGCGATCGCCGCCGGCGTCCTGGTGCTGGCCGGCGCCGCGGTCCCCCGCCTCGCGGCGCCCGGCATCCTCACGCGGACGACGGCGGCCCTCGCCGTCGCCGCCGCGCTCGCGGGCCCGCTGGCGTACTCACTGGCCACCGCGGCAACGGCCCACAGCGGCGCGATCGTCAGTGCGGGACCGGCCGCCGCGGGCAGGGGCGGGCCCGGAATGCCGCCGGCGTTCGCCGGGCAGGGCAACACCACGGGCAACACCAACGGCAACGCCAACGCGACCGGCTCAGTCCGTGGGCCGGGCGCGGGCGGAGGCGGCATGGGTGGCCTGCTGGGCGCCAGCACGCCGTCGTCCGCCGTGGTCACCGCGCTGAAGACGAACGCGGGGAAGTACACCTGGGCTGCCGCCGTCGTCGGATCCAACAACGCCGCCGGGTACCAGCTGGCGACGGAGCTCCCGGTGATGGCCGTCGGCGGGTTCAACGGCACCGACCCTGCCCCGACGCTGGAGGAGTTCCAGCAGTTCGTGGCCGAGGGGAGGATCCACTACTTCATCGCAGGGCGGATGATGCAGGGCGGAACCGGATCGGACTCGGCGGCCCGGATCGGGGCGTGGGTGCAGGCGAATTTCACCGCGCAGACCGTGGGCGGCACCACCATGTACGAGCTGTAACCGACCTGAGGCAGGGGCCGGCGTCCGGCGGTGCGCGCCTAGCCGTTGGGCCGGTTGGGGATGTACTGCACCGCCCATTTGTTGCCGTCGGGATCAGCGAAATAGACGAAGTGCCCCCAGTCCTGGACGTCGACATCGCTGACCTCCACGCCGTTGTCCTTGAGCTGCCTGTGCGCGGCCTGGATGTCGCTGACCACGAGCTGAAGGCTGGGGGCGGTGCCGGGAGGAGCATCGTTGAGGCCCTCCCCGATGGCAATCGAACAGCCGGAGCCGGGCGGGGTCAGCTGGACGAAGCGGATGCCGTCCATGGGCCGCTCGTCGTAGTCGGGGTTGAAGCCGACCTGGTTGACGTAGAAGTCCTTGGCGCGGTCCACATCGGATACGGGGACGATGACGAGTTCGAGTTTCCAGTCCATGGTGCACAGGCTAGCCGTGGACAGGACGATCCGGAAAGCCCGGCGCCCAGACAAGCCAGGGGTCCAGGCCTCGGCGCCCGGAACGGTCCGGCAGCAAAAACCGGCCCTTGGCGGGAATCTACCCGGCCACGCCGTAGAGCCGGTCCCCGGCGTCGCCGAGGCCCGGCACGATGTAGGACTTCTCATTGAGTTTCTCGTCGATGGAGGCCAGGACGATGGTCACGTTGGCGTCGGCGAGTTCCTCCTCCAGCTTGGCCAGGCCCTCGGGGGCTGCCAGGAGGCAGATGCAGGTGACGTCGGAGGCGCCGCGCTTGAAGAGGAACTTGATGGCCTCGCGCAGCGTGCCGCCGGTGGCCAGCATGGGGTCCAGGACGAAGATCTGGCGGTCCGTGAGGTTCTCGGGGAGGCGTTCGGCGTACGTGATGATGTCCAGGGTCTCTTCATCGCGGGCCATGCCCAGGAAGCCGACCTCGGCGGTGGGGACCAGCTTGGTCATGCCCTCGAGCATGCCAAGGCCGGCGCGGAGGATCGGAACCACCAGCGGGGTGGGCTTGGTGAAGGCGGTGCCGATGGTGGTGGCGACCGGCGTCTCGATGGAGACCGGCTCGGTGCGGACCTCGCGGGTGGCCTCGTAGGCAAGGAGCGTGACGAGCTCCTCGGTGAGCTGGCGGAAGACCGGGGACGGGGTGTTTTTGTCCCGCAGAACGGTGAGCTTATGGGCGACCAGCGGGTGGTCCACAACGAGGATGCGCATGCGTCAAAACTATCATCCGGCCGTCGGCGGCCCTCCCGTGGGGCGGCGCGCAGCGCCGTCGCCCGGTGCGCCGTCCGCAGCTCCGGCGGTTTCCCGGAGGGGATGGTCAAACGTCGGCGCCGGACCCGCATGTTCGCGGTGCAGGATCACGTGGAAGAGCCTGTGCGCGAGGATCACGATCCCCACCCAGGCCAGCCCCAGCAGCCAGCCGACGATCACGTCCGTCATCCAGTGGTGGCCCAGGAAGACCCGGCTCAGGCCCATGGCCACGATGAAGATCACACCCGCGGTGATCAGTCCGACCCGGGCGATGGTCCGTTTCACCTGCAGGCACGCGAGGTACACCACCACGCCGATGACCACGGTGGTGTTGAGGGTGTGCCCGCTGGGGAAGGAGGGCGACGTCTCGTAGGGCGGGACGGCGTCGGCGTGGTCCGGCCGGGTGCGCCCGACGAGCTTCTTGCCCAGGGTGGTGGCCGTCACCGAGAAAGCCGCGGCGCCGCCGACCAGGATCAGCGCCCGCCAACTGCGGGTGACGAAGGTCAGCCACGCGGTCAGGATGGTGGCCAGGATGGGCATGCCGATTCCGCCGCCGATATTGGTGAATGCTGTCACGGCGGAGTCCAGCGCGGGACTGCGCAACTGCTCGGCGAAGGCCAGCGTGGGCTTGTCCAGGCTCGCCAGCCCGACGTCGTCCACCACGTTGTCGTACACCTCGGCGCCCAGCAGCGCGAGGATCACCACGACCACGCCGCCCACCAGCAGGGTGATCCACAGGGCCGCGTACGGCACCACCCAGCGGCCCCAGCGGTCGGTGAAGTGCTCCGGCACTGTCCTCACGGCTGCCTCCCGGCTCCTCGCCATTTCACGGCTTCCCTTTCCACGAAACTATCATTGAGCAATGACCGCCCCGGAGCCCCGCCATGCCGCCTGGATGGGCCTTGCCCTCGCCGAGGCGCGCCGGGCGCTTGCCACCGCGGATGTGCCGATCGGCGCCGTCGTGATCGGGCCCGACGGCGGCGTGCTCGGCTCCGGACGGAACGAACGCGAAGCGCTCGGGGACCCGACGGCGCACGCCGAGATGGTGGCCATCCGCGAGGCCGCGGCGCGGCTGCGGGAGCTGCGGGCGGCGGCCCGGGAATCCGCAGGCGCCCCGCGGCCTAGCGGATGGCGGCTGGCGGACTGCACCCTGGTGGTGACGCTGGAGCCCTGTGCCATGTGCGCCGGCGCGGTGGTGCTGGCCCGGATCCCGCGGGTGGTGTTCGGCGCGTGGGATGAGAAGGCCGGGGCCGCCGGATCCGTGTTCGACATTCTCCGCGAGCGCCGGCTCAACCACTGGGTGGAAGTGTATGCGGGGGTCCGGGAGCCGGAGTGCGCGGCGCTGCTGCGGGACTTCTTCGCCGGACACCGCACCGGTTGAGCCATGTCGGTCCACCCGCCGGTCTAGTTGGCGCCGGCGGACGCGGCCAGGCCGTCGATCCGCTGCTGCCGGGAGGCAGGTGAATCCAGGCTGTAGGCGCGGAAGTCGCCGAGGTCCTCCCTGATCCAGGCCTGGACCTCGGCGATCCGCCGGTCCACCGCCGGCGTCCGGTTGCGGAAGACCCGGGAAACGATCCGTTCCTTGCCCGGATCGTACTGCCAGAACCCGATGATCCGGCCGCGGTCCAGGATGGGGTGGTCCGGAAGATCGGCCTGCAGCGCCAGCGAGCCGAGGGCCTGCCTGACGGTGTTGTCCCTTTCAGGGGCGGCCCTTTCAAGGGCGTCCCCCTCAGGGGCGGCCCCGTCAGGGGCGTCCTCGGCCAGCAGCTCCGCCGCGTTGCGCCGCAGCAGCATCAGTGAATCCGTCCCGGCGAGCAGCTGGATCTGCTCCTCGGCGGGTTCCTCGAAGGCGGCGAGGCGCTCGACGTCGTCGGGCAGCATCCACAGCGTCCCGCCCCCGCCGGTGGTCACCTCAGTGGTCACCCCGGCGGCCACCTGCACGGCGCCGACGGCGGCCAGCGCCGCCTTGCTCTGCGCCACGGTGAATCCGGTGAACCACTGGGACTGTTTGAGGGTGGCGCCGCCGGTCCAGCCCAGGTAACGGCAGATCAGCTCGGTGCGGGCCCCGTCGTCGTCCAGGGGGCCCCGCGGCAGCCCCCACAGCTCGTACGCGTAGCGCTGCTGGTCAAGGCGCCCGTTGACGGGGACGCGGCGGATCCTGCCCTGCGCCTGCAGTATCCCGAGGGCGGTGGGCAGCGTGGTGGCGGCGCCCTTCTTCTTGCCTTCCTCGCCGAGGCTGCGCACGGAATCGCCCAGCTCCTCCTTGAGCTGCTTGGGATCCAGCGGCGCGGAAGCTTCGGCGAGGGTGTGCAGGACCTGTTCCTCGAGGAGCGTGATTTCGCTGCGGTCCACGCCCAACCGGCCGAGGATCCGGAACGCCTCCTCGGCATCCTTGCCCAGCTGCAACGCCCAGGCGAAGTCGTCACGGCCCAGGACGTAGGTGCAGCCGCGGGCGGTGGGGAGTTCGAGGATGCGGTGGGAGAGGACGTCGGCGTCGACCTGTTCGCGGCGGATGCCGGCACGGGCGAAGAGCGTGAGATAGGGATTCGCGCCGCCCACGGACCGCGCCCAGCCGGCCCGGGCAAAGACCTGCTCCGCGGTGCGGCCGGCCAGCGAGCCGTCCAGGCCCTGTTTGTGCCAGGCCCAGGCGCGCAGCCGCCCGGGCGTGAGGGTCCCGGCGGGAGGCACCCCGGCTGTCATCGGCTCGATTGTCATGGGCTCCTCGATTGTCATGCGCTCATTCTCCAACAGCTTGTCCGCCAGCGGAATGAACCCGGCCGGGTCTGCCGTCCGGCACGTCGGCCCCGAGAATCGCCAGCACCGTCCGGGCCGTGGCGTCCCAGCCGGGCAGCCGGTCCCGTGCGGCCACGGCGGCATCCCGCCAGCGCGCCTGGAGAGCGGGATCCGTGAGCCAGCGGCGCAGAACGTCGGCCAGCGGGGCCGGGTCTGCCGCAAGTGCGACGGCGGTGCCCGGCACGGGTGCTGTTTCCCCGCCGGCGAGCGCCTCGACGGCGCCCGCCCGAACGCCGCCGGCGGCGAGCGCCTCGACGGCGCCCGTGCCCTCGCGCACCACCACCGGGATGCCGCGGGCGAGCGATTCGGTGACCACCAGTCCGTAGGCCTCCGCGCGGGAGACGAGCAGGCTGAGGTCGGCCGCGGCCCATTCGGATTCCAGCGCGGCGCCGCGCAGCTCGCCGGGCACGGTGATGCGGTGCCGCAGCCCCAGGCGCTCCACGGTGTCCCGGAGCCGGGCGGCGTAGCCGGGGTCTGCAGTGTCGGAGCCTGGGAGGGACGCCGTCCAGGGCAGCCCGGCGAGCCGGGCGAGCGCGGCGATCAGCAGCGACTGGTCCTTGTTCGGCAGCAAGGCCGCGGCGGCGATGAGGTGCGGGGGCCGCGAGCCCGCGGCCAGCGGGGCCGGGTCGGTGCCCGGCAACGCCACCTTGGCGCGGTCGAACCCATGCCTCGCCCGGATGCCGGCCGCGGCGGAGCTGCTGGTGCAGATGACCCCGGCCGCGGCGTGCAGGGCGCGGCGTTCCAGTTCCGGGTGCTGGTCCAGGGGCATGTGCAGCAGGATCCAGACGGGCCGGCCGGCGGCCGCGGCCCTTTCCAGCGCGTCCGGCGCCCCGCAGGCGAGCAGCCCGTCCACGAGGACTATCTCCTCCCCCGCCTTGTCCCCTGCCTGGTCCTCCCCGCCGGCGGGGGCACGCAGCACGGCGGCCAGCCGCCGCCGGTCCCCGGCGCTGCCGACGGGCCAGCCGCCGTCGAGCGGGCAGGTCTCCACTTCGGCGCCGGCGGCGGCCAGCTCCCGGGCCAGGGCGGCGTTGTAGACGTTGCCGCCGGAGTTGTGGCGCACGTTGCCGGGCACCACCAGGCGGATGCGGGGGCCGGGCGGCTTCACCGGATTCCTAGCTGGCGTCGAAGTCGAGCGAGTAGCCGGCCCAGGCGTCCGGTGTCTCGCGCAGGGTGACGTCCAGGCCCGCCAGCCCGCCTCCGTCCGGGCCGGGGCGGATCTGCGCCGCCACGGCGTCGGCGATGTACCGGGCCAGGGCCTCGGTGGTGCTCAGCTTGCCCGCGAAATCGGGGTGCTCGTCGAGGTTCTTGTAGTTCAGGCCCGCCAGGACCGACTCCAGCACCTTCCCGGCCTCGCCGATGTCCAGGACAATCGAGTCGTCATTGAGCGCACGACGGCGGAACGACACCTCCGCGACGAAGGTCGCCCCGTGCAGGCCCTGGGCGGGGCCGAACACCTCACCGGGCAGGCTGTGGGCAATCATGAAATGGCTGCGGACAGTCAGGCTGAACACGGTCTTACCTCGTGGCTTCTGTTGATGGGTATTCGATGACGGGGTATTCAATGACGTGGCAGAGCGCGCCCAGCGCGCCGTCGGACAGCTGCTGGACGACGCCGGGCAGCTCTTCGAACGGGGAGGCCCCGGTGAGGAAGACGTCGAACGCGGGATCGTTCAACAGGGACACGGCGAGCCTGAGCCGGTCCGCGGCGGTGCGGCGGTGCCGGCGGGCCCGGGCCACCACCCCCACCTGGCTGGCGCGGACGGAGAGCCGGCGGGCGTGGAAGTCCTCCCCCAGCGGCAGGGTGACCTTGCGGTCGGCGTACCAGGACATCTCGATCACGTCGCCCTCGTCACCGGCCAGCTGCAGGCTCCGCTCGAGGCCCTCCTGTGAGGCGGAGCAGTGGATCACGATGTCACAGTCCGGCAGGGCGTCGTCAGGGTGGCAGAACTGAACGCCGAGAGCCTCGGCGAACGTGCGCTTGGCCGGGTCGACGTCGACCAGCTGCAGGCGGGCCAGCGGAAAGGCGCCCAGGAGCTTCGCCACCATGCCGCCGACGAGTCCGGCGCCGATCACGGCGACGCGGTCGCCCAGCCGCGGGCCGGCTTCCCAGAGCCCGTTGACGGCGGTTTCGACGGTGCCGGTGAGCACCGCGCGGCGGGCCGGGACGTCGTCGGGGACCACGGTGAGGGACTCCACCGGGACGATGTAGCGGTCCTGGTGCGGGTACAGGCAGAAGACCGTCTTGCCGGGCCAGTCCGCCGGGCCCTCCTCCACGATGCCGACGGAGAGGTAGCCGAATTTCACGGGCGAGGGGAAGGCGCCTTCCTGGTGCGGCGCGGCCATTTCCCGGGCCACGCATTGCGGCACGCGGGCGTTGTGCACCACGAGTTCCGTGCCCTTGCTAATGCCGGAGTAGAGGGTGCGCACGAGGGCCTCGCCGGGGCCGGGGGCGGGCAGGTCCTCGCGCCGGAGCTCGCCCTTTTCGGGTCCGACGGTCCAATAGGCGGTGGCTGCGGTGGGCTCTCCTGGAATGATCATCTTGCTGATGAATCTAGTGCCCATGACGGTGCGCGGGGAAGGGCTCCCGGCCCCGGGCGGGTCGCCGGGGTCGTACGGACGGCGGAGCCGTCCGCTACGGGCGGCGCCGGGGGCCGTGGTTTTAGGGCCGTTTTGGGATGCGGGCCATGCTCGGGTACCCTATACAGGTTGGTGACGTGTCCGAGCGGCCGAAGGTGCAACACTCGAAATGTTGTTTGGTGTCAAAGCCAACGTGGGTTCAAATCCCACCGTCACCGCCAAGTGAGCAGGCGTCTACATCGTTGATAACACAGCGAAGTAGGCGCCTTCGCTTTTTGTAATTCAGTCCCGCGGGGGCACTTTGAGCGCAACCGGTTGCTACGGGAATGTAGCGGTGGTGTAGATCAGGTCATGGTCGGACGGCGGCCGCCCAACGACAATCTGATTGCCGTATGGCGTCCAGTTCTCCCAGTGCTGGACCGAGATGTTGCTGGCGGCACCGACGTACACCTGATCAATACGCTGGTCACCCACCGCCGGAACCGTGTATCCGTTGTAGGTGTTGTAGTCAGGGTGCATCCTTGCAGCAGCAATCCCGTAACTGTCCGTGTAGCCGATAGCGTTGAGCTGGGTTTCCTGCGGGGCGGAGATGCTTGCCTGGGCGTTGAAGTCTCCAGTCACAAAGGCCGGCAACCCGCCGGGATTGACCCGCTTGATCTCTGCCGCGAGCATTGTTGCCTCGGAAATGCGGGCAGCCTGCTCGTCGGCGCCGACCTCAAAGTGGGTGTTGAAGACGAAAAACTCTTTGCCCGTCGCCTTGGACTTCAGCCTGACCCATGTCATCGCGCGACCGTAGTCCGGATAGGGCTTGAACTCGAAAACCTTGTAGCCGGAAGCGGTCATCTGGAACAGCCCCCCGCGCCACATGATCGGGATGGGCACCGTCGCGCCGTCGGCAGGCTGGTACATGGCGTATCCGGTCATCCGCTGAATATCGGACGCCTGCGTGTAAGTGCGCAGGCCAACCGTGATGTTCCGCGCTTCCTGAATGCCGATCACATCAGGCTTTACGGTATTGATGACATTCTTGACACCGACAACGCGTGAATCCCAAGTGGGGACTTCGGGCTGGGACACCTCCCGCCACGCCGAGTCGACGTTGTAGGAGGCGACTTTGACGGTTGTAATGCCTGCCGCATTTGACGGTGCCGCGCCGAGCACGGACGCGGCAAAGGCAAACATGATGACCGATGCAGTGGTGGCGGCAGTCGGCTTCCTGGATTCGCTGCGGTCTGGATTTCCCTGCTGGAAAGATAGCAATGTATTCCCCGTTCGCCTGTCCCCAGCCCCTTGAAGAGCATCCCGATATCGCTGCTCATGAGGACTCGATTGTAGGGCGTAAAGGTAGCCGGATACAGAGCGCCGGCCTTGCTGTCTTTCCGGCTCTGGATAGGAAGAGCACGCCAATCCCACCGTGCCGCGCTTTGCCCGCAGGACGGGGCGCCGGCGTTACATGGTGTCCGGCCGATGGTCCCCCTTATGGCCCCGCAGATTGTCCTGGACCTTGCCGAACAAGTCCTTGATGGTGGACTCGGTGTTGGTGAGCATGTCGGGCTGCACATACACCTGGTGGGCCGGGGGCAGGCTGTAGTGCGAGGGCAGGCCGCCGGTGCCGTCCACCCCTTCCAAGGCGATGGTCACTCCGCCCTCCTTGCGTGCGATCGCGCCGATCCGGCCGAACACCACAGTGAATTCGTCCGGCTCAAAGCTCACGCTCAGTCCCACATGTGTCCGGTTAAGATCACTCGCTGTGACGGCTTTCTCGTTACCGGTCCCTGAATAGCTCATGTCCATCTCCTGCGACGTTGTTGGCAATGTACGCCAGCAGTCTACGTCCGCGACGGATCGCCGGATAGGAACCGCGTTGACTCGTCTAATACCTCCGCGTAGCCGGATACGTTGCCTCAGCTGAAAACCTCCGCCTGGACAGTGCTTTAGGGCTCGGGTGCGGGTACGCCTGATCCATGGAGCTTTCCATGAGTGAGCGCAGGACAGTGACGAGGAAAATGGCCCCTGACTATGCCCACGCGAAGCGGGTGCGCCGGCACCGGGCGGCCCCGCAGTCGCCATGCAGTCCATCCCCACGGGTACAGCCTATGCGGTGTGGGTGGGTGCGGGCGCCGTACTGGCGTCCGCCTACGCGATCACCAACGTGGAACGCCCGACGGCGGCGCGGCTGCTGCTGCTCGGCGGGTCGCCGCGTGCGTTGCCGGCCTGAAGGCGGTGGCGTAAACATGCTGTCGAAGCCGTGTATTGCCGGAATTGTCGGGTGCGCCGCAGGGCTGAAGCTACTTCCGGTGGGTGATCCCGTGCACCCGTCAGGCAAGAGCGCCTTTGATAAGCAAGCTCACCCCGACCGCAAGGCAGAGGCTGAGGGCCGCGGGACGGATGGCGGCGGCGGAAATCCGCTTCACCACCGGCCATGATGCCAGGGCACCGAGAACTACACCCGGCAGCATCCAGCCGGAGAGCAGCAGATCCGAGGTGTCGAAGGAACCGGACCCGATGAGGACCAGCAGCGAGACCAGGCACGAGACGAAGAAGAACAGCGAGAGGTTGGCGCGGTAGCGGTCCGCGTCCTCGGTGCGGTAGACCGCCACGAGCGGCGGCCCTGAGGTCGAGGCAACCGTCCCCAGGACCCCGCCGATCACTCCGGCGACGAACAGGGAGAAGCGGCTTTGCGGGGCGCGGAACCGTGTGAGTGCGGCGAGCACGCTGGCCACCACCAGCCCGCCGATGATCATCCCCGTCCATTTGCCGTCCAACAGGGGCAAGACGAACAGTCCGGCAAATGCACCGGGCAGACAGCCGGCAATGGCCGACTTGAGGTCCAGATGCCGCAGGCCCCTCCGATTCTGCCACGTGACAAACAGCATGACCACGACAGAGATGAGCAACAGAGGGCCGGGCACCAGACGCGGGCTGATCATCAGCAGGAGCGGGGACGCCACGATGCCGAAACCGGACCCGGTGCCAGCCTGTGCCACTACGGCGATGGCAACAACGAACGCCGAAATGATGAGTTCCGTGGTGGTCATGGCGTCCACTCCTAGATAAGTTGCACTCCCACATAGGCGAGTACTCCGATGAGGCCCCACGAGAGCATAGCGGCGACAATGGCCCTGCCGCTGGTGTGAAGCAAGGACCGCATCTGCACCGATGCCCCCAGCCCGAAGAGGGCTGCGGCCAGCAGAAGATCCTGGGCGATGGCGGCACCTTCCAGGGCCGCGTGCGGCAGGATTCCCAGCGTCCGCAGCACGATCATCGCCATGAATCCGGCCACGAAGAGCGGGATCAGCGGCGGGAACTTGAGGTTGCTTTTTTCGGTGCCGCTGGCCGCCGCCCGGCTGCGGTAGCGCTGCACCAGTGCGGCTCCGGTGACCATCGGGGCAAGCATCAGGACCCGGGTGAGCTTGATGATCAGTGCTCCGGCCAGGGCCGTGGCACCGGCTGTCTGCGCGGTCGCCACAACCTGCCCCACATCATGGACCCCGGCCCCCACCCAGTGCCCGAACTGGACATCGTCCAGGCCGAGAGGACCCTTGAGGGCGGGCAGCACGGCAATGGCAAGCGTTCCGCACAATGTCACGAGCGCGATGGGGACGACGGTGCCGCGGTGGTCCGTCTTGGTCACCCCGCTCATGGCGCCGATGGCGGAGGCGCCGCAGATGGAAAAGCCTGCGGCCAGGAGCAAGGGCTGGTCGCCCGGAAGTTTCAGAGCCTTGCCCAGCAGCAGTGTCCCCACAAAGGTCAGCAGGACGATGCCCACCACGATCCCCAGCGTCGCCCAGCCGAGCGCGGCCACGTCAATGAGGCTGAGCTTCAGGCCGAGCAGCACGATGCCGAGCCGCATGAACCTCTTCGCGGCCAGCACCAGCCCGGGCTGCATGACTCCTTCAACTGCAGTGCTGATCCCGGGCAGGTTCGCGGAGAGGATGCCCAGGATGACGGCCACCGTGAGGAAGGGCAGCACGGGGACGGCCGCGTGGATGAGCCACGCAGCGGCGACGGCGGCGGCTGCCAGCGCGAGCCCGGGCAGCCGCTTGTACCGCAGGCCCCGGGAAAGAAGTCCACCCTGCTTGTCGCTTCCTACGGGTGTGGCAACGTCTTGTGTCATGGTCGTCTGCGATCCATCCGGAGCCGGCACGCGCCAGGCCCAGGCCGGATCTCCTTTCTTTCGAGGCAGCAATTGAAACGGTGGCCGGATGCTCAGGCCGCTGAGGGCGGAAGCCCGGGCCGGCTGGTGGCAGCGGCGGCGGACAGCGATTGCATGGCGCTTAGCAGGCCCACGGAGGCGATGTCCTCCGCGCTGCAGCCCCGGGACAGGTCGTTCAAGGGTACGGACAGGCCCTGCAGGATGGGGCCCACGGCGACGGCTCCGCCGAGGCGTTCGGTGATCTTGTAGCCGATGTTCCCGGCATCCAGGCTGGGGAACACCAGGACATTCGCCTGGCCGGCGACCTCCGAGCCGGGCGCCTTCGACGCACCGATCGTGGGGACAAGGGCAGCGTCGAACTGCAGCTCGCCGTCCACCTGCAGCAGCGGGTGAAGGGTCCGCAGGATCCCCACCGCGGCCCTGACCTTGTCCACGTGCGGATGGACGGCGCTGCCGCGGGTGCTGAAGGACAGCATGGCCACCTTCGGAGTCTGCCCGGTCAGCGCCTGGTGCGAGGCCGCCGCCGAAGCGGCGATGTCCGCCAGCTGTTCCGCGGACGGATCCGGCACGACGGCGCAATCGCCGAACGTCAGTTCCCTGCCGTCGGGAAGCAGCATCAGGAAAGAGCTGCTCAGGGTGGTGCAGCCGGGAGCCAAGCCCACCACGCGCAGCGCGGCACGGAGCACCAGGGCTGTGGGAGCGCCCGCCCCCGCCACGCAGGCATCAAGGTACCCGGCCCGCAACGCGGCCGCGGCAACATGGACAGGCTCCTGTTGGGCCTGGGGCAGCTGCCGGGGCTTGCGGGCATAGGCCTCGCCGATCAGCGCGGCCACCGCGCTGTCGCGGGCCAGCGCACCGACGTCGAGGATGGCATCCCCGGGCAGGGCACAGCCCAGCCCGGCGGCCAGCCGCCGGATTTCGTCGTTCCTGCCGATCAGCCGGGGCTGGAGAATCCCTTCGGCCGCCAGCATACTGGCGGCGCGGACGGCGCGTGCGTCCTCGCCGTCGGCGAATCCCACCACCCGGCCGCGGCCGGAAAGTTCCTGTCGCCAGCGCTCAAACGCTGCACTCCCCGCGGGCCGCGCTGCCTGCGATCCCCGCTGGTTAATAACCGCCGTCGCCATCGTCTTACCTCTCATATCGAGCCCTGCGGAGACCCCGCCAGGGAGGTCTCCGCAGGGGGAACCGGAAGCCGCGGCTTTAAGGCTGGATGGCCTTTTCGACGTCGTTGAGCATGCCGTCGACGCCGTGCAGCAACGCGGACAGGACCTCGGCGTCGGCCACGAGCGGCGGGGAGATCATGATCATGGTGGCGCCGCGGTCGTCTCCGCGCAGGATCACCTTGGTCCGCTTGAAGGACTCGGGCAGGACTTCGCGCAGGACCTTCAGCGACTCGGCCTCGGTCAGTTCGCGGCCGCTGAAGCTGTCCGCCATGAGTTCGATCGCGTAGAAGAAGCCGGTGCCCCGGACCGCCTTGACGCAACGGTGCGAGGATTTCAGGGATTCCAGGGCCTCCCTGATCTTGGGGCCCTGTTCCTGGACGTTGCCCAGGACGTTTTCGTCCCGCATGGCGGTGATGTTGGCGACCGCGACGGCGGTGGACACCGGGTGCCCGCCCCAGGTGGCGCCGTGGGTGAAGACTCCGCCCGTGGAGGAGTTGAACAGCTCCTGGACCAGCTGTTCACGGACGATCAGGCCGCCCAGGGGTGCGTAGCCGGAGGTCGAGCCCTTGGCGAAGGTGACCATGTCCGGGACGACGCCGGTGACGCCGTAGCCGAAGAAGTGGCCGAGCCGGCCGAAGGAGCAGATGACTTCGTCGGAGACCAGGAGGATCCCGTACTTGTCGCACAGGGCGCGCAGTGCCGGCCAATATCCGTCCGGTGCCACGAGGGCTCCGCGGCCGTTCTGGACCGGTTCGGCAAAGATCGCCGCAACGGTTTCGGGGCCCTCTTCGAGGACCACACGCTCAATGGCCCGGAAGCAGTCGAGTTCGGTGACCGGGCCGCAGTCGCCGGTGAAGCCGAGGGTGTTCGGGACGCTGCGGATGCCCGGCAGGAGTTCGCCGAACGGGTCCTTGATCTTGGGCAGCTGCGTGATCGACAGGGCGCCCATGGTCGTGCCGTGGTAGGCCATGTCGCGGCTGATGACCTTGGTGCGCTGCGGCTGGCCCTGGCTGCGGAAGTACTGGCGGGCAAACTTCAGGGCAGTCTCCACGGCTTCGGAGCCGGAGTTGACGAAAAACGTGGTACCCAGGTCGCCGGGGGCCAGGTCCGCGATGAGGGCGGCGGCCTCGATGGCCGGCGGATGCGCCGAGCCCCAGTTTGAGGCGTAGGCCAGGGTGCTGATCTGTTCGCTGGCTGCCTTGGCGATGTCCTTGCGGCCGTGGCCCATGTTGACGCAGAAGAGGCCGGCGAGGCCGTCCAGGTAGCGGCCCCCCTCTGTGTCGATGAGGTAGCTGCCTTCGCCACGAACAAAAATGGGGAACTCGCTGTCCCAGGTGT